>JAZKIR010000081.1:0-48453 GCA_040384785.1 Pseudomonadota bacterium | reverse complement strand
TCCAGATGGAGCGCGACATATTGGCAAAGGCTACGGCCTGGTTTGCCAACAACGGCGACAAGACGTCTACCCCGGCTACGCGCTGATTGCTGCGAATCAGGCCGAACTACCGGTACGCACCATGTGCAAAACCCTCAAGGTCTCAGCCAGTGGCTTTTACGATTGGTGCCAGCGTCCGCTGAGCCAACGCCAACAGGCCAATGCGACTCTGACGACGCAAATCCGTGAAGCCTTTGTCGCCAGCGACGAGACCTACGGCATGCCACGCATCCGTGCTGAACTGCAAGAAGCAGGCATTGTGGCCAGTCGCAAACGCATTGCCCGCCTGATGCGCCTGGCGCAGATACGCGGAGTGAGCAGGCGGCGCAGCTTCTGCGTGACCACTGAACGCGACGCTCGCCAACGCCCGGCGCCGGACTTGGTCAAACGTGAGTTTGTCGCTACCACCGTGAACCAACTGTGGGTGGCCGACATGACCTATGTCCCGACGTGGGCAGGGTTCCTGTACTTGTCTGTAGTCATCGATGTGTACCGCCGCAAGGTCGTGGGCTGGGCCTTTGGGGAGCGCATGACCTCCGACTTGGTGATACAGGCGCTGAACATGGCCTTGATGACAAGAAAGCCAGAGTCGGTGATTCACCATTCCGACCAGGGCAGCCAGTACACCAGTATTGCCTTTGGCAACCGGTGCAAGGAAATGGGGGTGCGCCCATCCATGGGAACCGTGGGCGATGCCTACGACAACGCCATGGCCGAGAGCTTCTTTGCCAGCCTGGAGTGTGAGTTGATTGCCCGGCGCAGCTGGAAGACCAAGACCGAAGCAAGGCTGGCGGTCTTTACCTGGATAGAGAGTTGGTACAACCCGCGCCGGCGGCATTCCGGATTGAATTACCAGTCACCCAATACATTCGAGAGGAAGCAACAGGAAAAAACCATCAACGCAGAAAACCAGATAATCCAAGAGCTTCAATGAAGAAGCTCAAACTGTCCGTGGAAACGGGTCAAGTCCAGTAACCTTTCGGGTACCGTGGGATGGCACACCAAGCCGCTGTGAGGCCTTGACGCTTGCTTCCGTGGGCGGAACTATGGTTCCGTGCAGGTCCACAACCGGAACACCGTCTTTGTCGATTGAGCTATTGCCACAGCCTTGTAAAACCATTCCAGTGATGGCAGACAACACCAATGCGTTGAACACTGTAGAACCGAAGATGTTTTCTGATTTCACGATGGGTTTCCTTGATCACGAGGCTTACGCCAACGGTTTGGTCTGGTAGGCTGCATCAAACAATGCTTCAAGCCCAGCGTGCGTCCCACGCAAGCCATCAACAACAGCCTTAACCCATTCGAAATATTCAATCCGGCGCGCGAGTGACCAGTCTGCCGGTGGGCTGGAAGCCATATCCCAAAGATTGCAGATTTTGTCGGCCAACTTGACCAATCTCGCGCCGTTCGAAAGTTGCGGTCCATGTTCGATCTGTAGTTTACGTTCAGCCTTGGGAAGATTCTTGTCGTCTGTAACCTCAACAACAAACCAGTTGCGTTCCTTCATCAACAGGCTTCGACGCCACACTTCAAACAGATGACCGTTGGGTCACCCCCCTTGACTTTAGGCTTCCTCTCGCCAAAACCTTCCGAAACCTCATCAAGGCGCCGACTATTCCCGCTGTAGGCGGTTGGTCGATCCCAAGGGCGGGCTGAACGTTGTGTCATAGCCCAAGGTTTGGATTCGCTTAGCCGCGTCATCAAGGACGGTGTAGCTGGCGCCGATGACGCCACTTGCAAAGCACAGGAATTCACAACAAGCCGAATCGGCGCGCCCTAGGCGGCCCGATTCAGCGCCAAATACTTGCTGCCCAGCTTTCGCTACGGTGATGGTTGTTGGCAATCCCACAATCATTCCTTGCATTCAATCAATTTCAAGAGCCAACTGGCGTGCATCTACATGAGGGGACTTGCCAGACAAAACGGGCAGTGCCGTTGGCTTCAGCACCTTGTTGATCCGGCGCAATGCCGCTTTGCCCACTGCGTAGCCTTCGTCAAACCGGTTGAAGTGGTTCTTCATCAACCGTATCGCCCGTCGCGCAGCCCTTAGCTCCTTTACCAAGTCCGCACCCGTCGTTGCTCATGTCAGCGTTTCCTAATGCGCCGAAGCGCGAAGTGGACGAAGAACCGACTCATCCAGCGGCACCAAGCAAGCCTTGTCCAAGTGGATCGCATCGAACAGGATGCGCTTGGCGTGCGTCGCATTCGACACGAACTCACCGGCCAACGCAAATGTCAATTTGGGTTTCGTGCGCATGGCTTAAGTATAGTACCCATTGAGTACCACTACAATAGCAAATCAAGCAGCTCTCTTGCGATTCTTTTTCTCGTGCGCCAACAGCAGTTGTTCGATAGCACGTCGCGCTAGTTTTGGCATCCCACGATGATTTTGTGACTCATCTGGAAGTCGGTAATTTTTCAGTGCGCGTGGCTCTATACCTGCCGCGATTGCCAATGCATCCCACGTCAGCCCCAGCTCTGCCTTTGCAACCTGCAAAAAGGACTGCTGGCTCTCTACTTGCTCGACACTCATTGCGCTTCTCTCTCCACGCCTTTGAAAACCAATTCCATCGGGAGTTTTAAATCAATGCTGGCCAGCGTAAGCACTGCCGCCTTCGTCTGTTCTTTCAAAATCCAAGCACCGCCTTCTACGAAGTTGTAGACATCGACTTGCCGCGTTGCTGGGTCAATCAAGGCGTACTCGCGCAACGATGACAATCCGCGGTACAGGAAGAATTTGTCTCCCCTGTCATAGCCCTGGGTACTGCGTGACAGAACCTCAACGATGAGCTGTGGGGCGGTCACGATCTGTTCGTCACCGGCTTCGGATTTTCCGCAAGTTACCACCACATCAGGGTAAAGCACGCCGTCAGGGATTTGGACCTTCATGTTTTCTGCAAAGACCTGGCATGCAGTGCCATCCAGGTGATCCCCAATGCGGCTGGCCAAGTTTAGGATCACACGGTTATGCCTGGCAGTGCCTCCCACCATGGCAAAGGTTTCACCACGAAAAAACTCATGCCTCTCGGGTTGGTCTTCTTCCCACGCCAAAAACTGCGCGAGGGTCATTTTTTGCGATGGAACGGCCATGCGCCTCCCTTTACATAGAACTCAATGAGTACCATCATACACAGCTACAGCGCGTTTGAGAACATCTCGCTCAGAATCGCCGGATCGACATCGACGTACCTCTGCGTACAGTCCATGCTGGCATGACCCAGTAGCACACGAACCGTCTCCATGTCCCCAGTGCTGGCCAGTACCTTGCCCGCGAAGCCCCGCCGCCCGCTGTGACTTGAGCCTTTGATGCCTGCTCGCTTGCACAACCTGGTAACGTGGCTTTGCAAGCTGTCGCATGCTTTGTAATCCCGTCGCTCCCCAGTCTCCAGCGTGCGCCGCTTTGTGTTCTGACTTAAGGCGGCACCACGCGCACCGTAGATTAGTGGTTGGTTGGGTAAAAGGCTGCGGTATCGGGTGTCGGCCAGCTCAGTGCCGATTCCATGTGCCTTGCGGTACTCCAGATTGGCCTCCAGGGCGTTAGGCCACGGCTGGACAGATAAGCGCAGCGCTGACGACAACCCTTGGTGACGGCTTCGCGCAAGCTAACCTCTTGGCGCAGTTTGCCGGACGAGGGCAAACAACCAGTTGCGTTTATGGATAGGCGCCCATAAGCGAAACAATTGGCTTTTTGCAGGGTCTCTGCGCGCCGGTCAGCGTGCCGCCGCCGTGATGAGCCTCATCCAAAGTGCCAAGATCAATGGGCATGACCCGTATGTCTACATGAAGGATGTCCTCACCCGGCTGCCAACACAAAAGAATAGCCAGATCGAGGATCTGCTTCCGCACCGCTGGATGCCACAAGCCTAACTGCTACCAAGCTGTCAACCTGTATTGCCTGGCTGCTTACCTACCAACTTCTTAACCCGACCTTCTACGCGACAGCACGAAGAGTCGCATCGTTCGACGGAAACCCGGGATGCCATCGCGCAAAGTCGTCACGCAACTGCCCATCGACCACACGCACGCGGACCTGTAACAGTTGATGTGCGCATTGCGGATCCCAACGCATCTGCTGGCTCTTTGACATGCGTTTATCGATCAACTGGTTGCAGGGAAACTGCGACAACACACTTCAACGCTACACGTACCCGAGCCGCCGCAAACTAACCCTTGCCAGCGCCATCGAGGAATCCATGACCCACATGCCGCTGTGTGAATCGTCAGCCTGTACCAGAAACGCGATGGGCAGTTCGGTGCAGCCCAATATTGCGGTTTTGGCGCCCCGCTCCGCAAGCATTTGCAATAGCGCGCGCATGCTGTCACGTGCCGTGCCCACCTGGCCGCCTTTGACGTCCTTGATGATCTGGTCGACAACGGTCTGCTCTTTTTCCGTGATCACGACCAAGTCAAAGCCGTTGGCCACCAGACGCTCGCTGTAAATGCCAGCCTGCACCGTGCTGCGGCTCGCCAGAATGGCCATCGCACCCATTGGCGCTTTGCTCAACTGCAGTTCCTCGATCACAGCGTCGGCGATGTGCAGGATCGGTGCGCTGGAAGCGGCCTGCATCTGCGCGTACCAAAGATGGCTGGTGTTACAGGGTATGGCAATCAGCTTCGTACCCTGGTTGGCCAGCCAGGCGACGGCTTCGATGAGGAAGGGACCCTTGGCGTCAATGCCGGGCTGGCTGACGGTGATCCAGGGCAGATGATCCTGGTCACAGGTGGCCGGTGTCAGCCGAGTAAGCTTGCTGAGAAAGTCGACCGTGGCCGAAGGTCCGATGCCGCCCAGTACGCCCAACAGTGCTTGTTGCTGCGTGTCCATATCAGGCGCCAACGCCGGATGCGATGGTCCCGACGGTAGGCACGGGGTGGGTGGTCGAGTTTCCAAGTGTCATGGAGCTTGTGCGGATCAGTTGAGGAATTTCTCGTACTTGCTCAGGATTTGCTCCGAGGTGTACTTGATATTTTTCTGCTCCAGAAACAGGTTCAGAAAGTTCAGCAACAAATAGTTGTTGCGGTTGACGGCAATGCCAATCGTGTCCTTGATGTCTTCAATCATCACCGAGCGCACGGTCAACACCAGGTCAGGCTTGACCTTGAAGATGCGCTTGACTTCGAAGGCATCGCGGTAGGCGGTGGTGACCTTGCCCTTGGCCACCGCGTCCACGACCTCATCCCAGGTCGTGAATTCCACGATCTTGGCCTTGGGGAAGTAGGTCTTGGCAAATCCCACGAAGGATGAGTTGGCGATGACACCAATGGTGTCGGTGTAGTTTTGCATGACCTCGGCCACCGGCTTGTCACCCGAGATCTGGGCGAAGCGCAGGCGGTTGACCAGCATGGCATGGGGTAGTGTGATGTAGGGCGTGCTGAACAGCACGGTTTGGGCGCGCTCCAGCGTGCGGCTGATCTTGGCGACCGACATATCGGCCTGGTCATCGGCCACCAGCCTGACCGCATCGTTGAAATGCTTTCCATTCCGGGTGAACACGACTTGCACTCCCAGTGCCTCGGCAATGGACTTGGAGAGATCAATGTCCAGACCCCTGAGATCGCCATGGTCCTCAAAAATGAACGGTGGATTGCGCTGATCCGCTATCGCCACGATCAGTTTTCCGCTGGCCTTGATTTCTGCCATTTCGCGTGCCTGCAGGGGCAGTACACCTAGCAACACCAGGGGCAGCAGTACGGCCCGCCAGGTAGCAGATAGGCAACGGGTAAGGGTCATATCGTGGAGATCTCGCGTGGTATGGTTTTTCTTGGGCGTTGTGTTTGCCGAACCCTTTGTTGATGGGGCTCTCGCACTTCTCAAGCATGCGCTCTGCCACCATGTCGGCTGGGAGCATCTCCCGGATTGCCGCATAGACGATGCGGGCCTGCACAGATGCTTTAGCGCTTAATTCCAGGCGTCCTCAATGTGTATCTCCATGCTGGCCACTGCGCCTGTCAGCCAAGCGTTGGGTGGTTGGTTAGGAATCTGCAGCCCGCGACAGGCCGCAATCGTACGGATATGGTTCAACATTGTCTGTAGAACAAAGGTGCTACAAAAAATATTCTCCGGCCATCGGAACGTTGCCGCCTCGTGGGGTTGCCGCGTCTCTCTGAACTTCCCTCTTCCATTGACTCATTTAAAGCGGGCGGTACCAAATTTCTTTCCAATTGAGGATCGCTATTGGAAGCCTCGTGTGAACACCTTTCGTGCAACCAATTTCCTGCAAAAGTTACTTATTCAATGACACCATGCATTCACCTCATTTCGGCTCGGGTGGGTTTTGTTATATCAAAGAGCTGTATTTAAATAATTGGGAAATCATCATGAACCAAGAAGTGCAAAACGACCAGATCACCAAAATCCTGGCCAAGTGCTGGGCAGACGCAAGCTTCAAGCAACAATTGTTGACCGATCCAACAGCGGCGTTGAAAGCGGAAGGCGTTGAGATTCCCGCTGGCTATACCGTGCGCGTGCTGGAAAACACTGACAAGGTTTTTAACTATGTCTTGCCGCCAAACCCTAATGCCGAATTGGCTGACTCGGAGTTGGAATCGGTAGCAGGTGGCAAGGGAGGAAGTTTCAATTTTTCAAGATTTTTTGGAGGTGTCGCGGCGGTAGGTGTTGCGACCATAGGGGCGTGGAATGGAGCTGGCGCCAACTCGGCCGGCCAACTTGGCGTAGGAGGAATCAACGACATCCGCAACAGTTTCAATGGCTAACTGCGAGTTGAACTAAACCACTGCCGCGGTGGTTGGCCCTCACCAGCGTCCACCGCGCAAATCTTTGAGACGGGACTTGCATTCAGACGCAACAGGGCGAAACCGTGCGATACGGGGAGTGCTCCGCTTTCAAGGGTATTTGTCCAGACCTCTCGGCGTAAACGCATGCTCGCTGCCCGTCTTTTTTCACTAAAAGGAATCTCAATGTCTAATATCGAAAAGTTCTATACCTATGTGGCGCAGAACCCCGCTTTGCTGAGCAAGCTGGTCGCTGGCGCGCAGTCGCCCGATGCATTCATCGACCGAGCGGTCGCCGCAGCCAGCGAGCAGGGCCTAGCCATCACGCGTGGTGAAGCCAAGGCTTGGATTGATGAGCAGATCGAGGCCCGCCAGAACGGTGAACTCTCCGACGTCCAGCTCGAAGCCGTCGCCGGTGGAAAGAGTGGGACTACGAAAGGGGGGAAAGGTGGGACGGGTACTAGTGGTAATTTCTTCCCCCCATCTATAAACAACCCGCTCCAGAGTGTGAGTCACTCTGTCGAGAACTGGTTTTCGAGCTGGTAAAACCGCGGCCGGCGGGGGTGCCCGTCGCGATGGTGCGCGCATAGGAAGCACCCGGAACCCGCCTGCCGGCCACTCTGCATACGTGCCGACGCCACCTGGATGGCAAATGCCTACAGACCAGGACTGGAGTAGACGACGTTCGATCCTGCGGCGCGGTTGATACCACCGCCAATCATTCCGGGGTAACTGATCAAGGTATTGGGTACTCTCTCGGTGTCTACCAATACCGATGGCTACAGACAATTGCTCTGTTAGGCGCAGACGTTCGGAAGGCTGCGCCGTGCTCGTGTTGAGGGAACTGGTTCTTACGGTGCGGCTCTGACGCACCTACTTCAGGCCCGGGGCATTACAGTCACCGAGATCAACCAACCTGATCGTTCTCGCCGTCGCGGTCGCGAGAAAAGTGATGCCACCCATGCCGAGAGTGCTGCCAGATCAGTTCTGGCAGGGGATGCGAAATCCACCCCAAAAGCGCACAACGGTCTGGCCGAGGGGTTATGCACACTTAACCTGGTACTGCTGCAGCGCAGTCAAGGCTAAGACCCAAACCTTCAATCAAATAAGGGCGCTGCTTGTCAGTACGCCACAAGCGCTCCGCGATGCCGTCTACAAGGCTGATGCTGCAAAGTGCGTCGCTGCGTGTGCGACCTTGTCCCATGACATGACATTGGGAGCCCTGAATAGCTTGCAAACAGCCCTGCGCGCATTGGCAAAGCGATGGACGGCCCTGCACGACGAGCTACGCGAGCTCGATGCAGAACTGGCTCGCATAACCAAAAAGGCCGCTCCAAGGTTGCTATCTCGTTTCGGTGTAGGTCCTCAGACGGCTTCCACCTTATTGATAACCGCTGGCTTGCCAGGCGGTGGCGTCAGCGTCAGCCGGGTGCCTCGCGTTTCATCGAAACGCGTTGCATAGGGCGCCATCCAGCGGCGGGCGAAGTCGGCCATAGCCGGGTGCCATACCGGTACGGTCCACATGCCAGTGTCCAAGCCAGCCTGGGGCATGCGTGCCACGGCCGCGTTGTAGAGAAGCAGGATGCGGCCCATGCGCTGCAGCCGCCGGTGCATGAAGCTGCAGGTAAAACGCAGAACATTCTCGACCCGATGATTGATCACCCAGCCCACGACACGTCCGTCCAGCTTCAGTGCAAGGCTGGTGACGGGCTCGCAGTTGGATTCATGGTCGAAAGGGTAGAGGTCGACCGGAATCCAAGCCTGTTCGCGCTGCGAGTCACTGATGCGGGTGCGGTCTTCCTCGGTCAGGTCGAGCCAGCGCAGTATCTCCATGCGCTCGGGCAGGGGAAAAGCCTTCATCCACGGCGCCGGCCGGATGGATTCGAGCGTTGCCCGTATCACCAGCATTCTTGCTTCTGGAGCGCTCCAGCCGGAGCGGTCCAGAAGACGTTCCAGCACGCCGGTGCAGGGCGTTCCTGTCATGTAGGTGGCGCGAATCTCGGTGTGCCCGTGCTGCCTGCACATGTCGCTGAACGCGGCCAGAAGGCCGGTCCCGATCCCGGCGCCGCGTGACTCCGGCCGGACATACAGCGACACCAACTGGGCCGATTCAGCGTCCTGCGGTTCGGTATTGCGGTGGCCGAGTGCGAGTCCGGCTGGCGTGCCCGCACGGTCCATTGCGCCGACCGCGAAGACGCGGGCATCGCCTGCCCGGTTCAGTAGCGGACGCAGGGCCGCAAATGTGAAGGCGTGGTACGCCCATTGCTCGTCCTCTCCCAAAGGGCTGCAGCGAAAGGCCGCGTCAGTCGACATAGCGGCCCGGTGCGAGGATACCTTTGGGGTCCAGGTGCGAGCGAATGCCGCGCAGCAGGCGCTCGAAGGGGCCGTCGCGGCTGCGCAGCACCCCCATCGAATGGATGCCCAGGCGATAGGGGGGCAGGCCCTGCTCCATTAGCCACGCGAGCATGGCGTCGTGGCAGGCCATGGCGCGCTCGTCCTCGCAGGCCACATCACGGTCGTAAACCAGGCTGACATAGGCATGGATGAGCCGCGGCGACATCGCCGACAGGCCGATGTGTGCCTCCAGCCGGTGCGCGAATCCGATCTCGCCGAGTTGCTGCAGGGTATGGGCCACCAGCGGGCCATCGAACGGCAGTGCGGGACAAAGCCAGATGACGCCGCAGCGGTCCTGCTCCGGGTTACGGCTTTCGGGTCCGCCGCGCTTGCGCCAGTAGGTCGTGCGCAGATTGACCGGATTGGGAAAGGCACAATCCATTCTCGGATCTGCGGCCCGCATGGCAGCGTCCACGACCCGGAAGTTCATGCCTTCGCAGTGGGGTTCGAGCGCAAGCTGCACCTGCTCACGCAGGGCCGCGCCCATGGCCGCAGAGGCGGCGTGCAGATGTCCGCCGCAGAACGCAGGCTCTGGCGCGCCCGCAGCGACCAGGCGAAAGGGCGTTGCGCCGGCGGTCCTGGTCCACGGATAGCGGCCCTGCAAGGCCAGGTATTTTTGCAGATTCCAGATCGTGAAACCGCAATCGGTCAGCACGCGCTGATGGTGCAGTTCGCGCAGCGCGTCCAGTCCCTGTGCCAGAGCCGGCATCGAAGCGAAGCGGCACATGAATCGGGTTTGGTGGGCCGGTTGCTTGCCCAGCCACACTGACATGCGCGTGACGATGCCCAGGTTGCCCTGGGCGAACAGGCCGTCCAGCGACGGGCCGACTCCGTGCCGACTGAGCGCCGCTGTGCGTGCCCCCTCGAACCGGGAAAACCCGGTGTGCAGGATCTCGCCGCCCGCCGTCACCACTTCGAGGCCGGCTACATGGTTGCTGCGTTCGCCCAACGCGCCCACGCCCTCGCCGCGTTCCAGCGCATTGCCGACCACACTGCTCAGGTCGCTCCCGCCGATGGGCGTCAGCCAGAACGGCGATGCCCGCTCGCGAAGAAACGCGTAGACCTGGCGGAAGGTGACACCGGGTTCCAGCGTCAAGGTACCCATGTTGGCGTCATAGTCGTGGATGCGGTTCATTCGCGACAGATCGAGCAGCGCCGCTGGCCCGCGGCTGGGCACGCGGCCCCCTAAGCCCCAGTTGGTCCCTCGGCTGACGGGGTACAACGGGATACCGAATTCGATGGCGACCCGGACGCTCGCGGCGACAGCAGCGGCATCCGCAGGAGAAACCATGGCGACCGGAGCGCCTTCCGTGGCGAAGGTGGTCGTCGCAGCCTCATTCAGCTGTGCGGCATCGTCACTAACAAAGTCGTGGCCGACGACGGTGCGCCAGGCCACCAGGGCGCTGGCAAGCGCGGGCTGTGGCGGGATGGGTTCAAGCAGGGTGCTCATGGCTTGTACGGGTGGTTGCCGAGGACCCACGTCAACAGACCTGCGTTGCTCACAACGCCTGAATTGAAGCCCATCGATGCCGGCATGCATTGGAGGGGCAAGGGCGCTGCTGCGGCGGCGACGCCATCGAGCTGGTCGTCACTGAGTTCGCCGTCATTGGCGGCGATGTGCCGGCGCAGCAGGGCGTAGACCTCTCCCTTTTGCAGCCGGATCCCGCGCTCTGCGGCCAGGTGAAGCATCAGGGCGACAAATTCGGAAGGGGCTCCCGAGCCGCACAGCCGGTTCTGCAGTTGCGAACTGGCTGCCACAAGCGCCATGAACTGCTGCAGTTCAGCCGATAAAACGCCACTTTGCGCCCGCCGCAAGGCCCGGACCTGGTCCATGACGGTGTCAGTCAGTCCCGATGGCGGCTCGGCCCGGTCGAAATGGTCCGCATAGGTTTTCAAGGCCGCGTCGAGTTGGGGATCGCTCTTCTCCATATCACCTGAGTAACAGAAGCGGTGAAAAAGGTTGCGTTGCCATGTTCATCCCGGCTGGCTACAGGCGGCCCGCCAGCGCTTCGAAGTGGGCGAGCGGCATGCATTCGCGCAGTTGCTTGCGTGAACGGCAGACGCGGCTCTTGACGCTGCCGACGGGCTCACCGAGCACGGCCGCTGCCTCCTCGTAGGAGAGTTCCTCGATGCCGACCAGCATTAGGCTTTCGCGTGCTTCGACCGTGAGGTCGCCCAAGTGGGTCGCCAGCGCGGCCAGCGCGGCGCTAAAGGCCGCCGCCAGCTCCGGATTGCCGCCGCTTACCGAGTTGTCCGATGACGCGGGTTCGCTGCCCGCAGGCAGGGTATCCAGCCCGGTTTCTAACAGTCGCCAGGGCGAGCGCGTGGTGCAGTTGCGCACCAAGTTCAGTGCGATGCCAGTCAGCCACGAGAGATAGCGCGAGTTCCCGTTGAAGGTGGACAGGCCGAGGTAGGCCTGCAAGAAGACGTCCTGGGTCAACTCCTCGGCTTCCGCCGCGGAGATGGCGTGTTTGAGCAGGAAGCGATAGATGCGACTGCGGTGCCGCTCGACCAGCTGGCGAAACGCGGCTTCGTCGCCCGTCTTTGCGGCGGCGACCAGCAGGACCTCATCGCTTGGCGAGGCGGCTTCGCAAACTGCCGGTAGGTCGCGTAAGCTCATGGGGTTTTCCGGGGCTTGGCCGGGTCCGCAGGAGGCGTGCAGGGCAGATCGGCGGGGCAGCGCAGGTCGACGAAGCGCCCCTCCATGATCTTTTTCACGCTGATCTTCTTGTCGGGGATGTCGCCGTTGGCGTCAAAGCTGAATTCGCCGGCAGCGCCTTGCCAGTCCTTGGTGGCATGCAGGGCCGCAGCCACTTTGTCAGGAGCCGTGGTCCCGGCCTTGCGCATGGCCTGAGCCAACAGTTGCACCGCGTCGTAGCCGAGCACCGGGTAGGTGCCGGGCGGACGCTGATGGGCGTTCTGATAGAGCTGGACAAAATGCGCGTAGGGTTGGCCCTGCTTGCCCTGGGCCGAAATTTCCTCCGGTACGACCACGCCTTGGGCGTCCTTGTTCTTGAGGATGTCCGGGCTGTCCAGGCCTTCGCCGCTGACAATGGGCACCTTCAGGCCCAGTTTGCGCGCCTGACTGATGAAGGTACTGCCTTCCTGCAGTCGCGCCGCCAGGAACAGGGCGTCGAAAGCGTACAAATCCTTCCAAGCGTTGATCTGCGTGCTGAAATCCTCGGAGCCCTGCAGGTAGCGGCGGCGGTCGACGATGGTCATGCCGAGGTCGCGCGCGCGCTGCTCGAAGTGGTTGGCCAGGGCTTGGGTGTTGATGGTCTTCTCGTAGAGGATGGCGACGCGGCGGTAGCCCTGGCCGTCCATGTAGTCTGCCAGCTGCATGCCGAGATTGCGGTTGCTGGCGATGCTGCGAAAGACCAGATCGAAGCCCTGGGTGTTGATCTTGTAGGCGGTGGCGCCCGGCGTGATGTAGAGCAGGCCCGCCGACTGGTAGATCGACGATGCGGGCAGGGAGATGAACGAGTAGAGGTGGCCAATCACCGCCACCATGTCGCGGTTGTCTGCGAATTCCTGTGCCACCAGCCGGCCCTTGGCCAGCGAAGACTGGTCGTCGGCCTTGACGATGCGCAGCCTGCGGCCCAGCACGCCACCCGACGCATTGATCTCGTTGGTCGCGATTTCGACGCCTTCCCAGAGGTTGCCCTTTGGGCCCCCCGTGGGCCACACGACGCCGACAACGATGTCGCCGGTGGCGGCCTCGGCGCGCGCGGCGCGCGCCTTGCGGGGGTTGCCATCCCAGTCCGAGCAGCCGTACAGCAGTATGGACGCGAGCAGCAACAACAGGTTCCAGGATTTCATGGGTTCTCTTCTTTCAGGCGATCTGCCGACGTGCCAGTTCGGCAAACAGGCCCGGCTGGTTCATGAGGTCCGCGTAGCTGCCGGACTGGACCAGGCGGCCGTTGTCCAGCACCAGGATTCGGTCTGCGTTGACGATGGTGCTCAGGCGGTGGGCGATCACGATGCGGGTGGCGTTGAGTTTTTCCAGGCTTTCACTAACCATGGCCTGCGCCCGGTTATCCAGCGCGCTGGTGGCTTCGTCGAAGAACACGATCCGTGGCCGATTGACGATGGCGCGCGCGATCAACACCCGCTGCCGCTGGCCGCCCGACAAGGTGCCACCGCCGTCGCTCACCACGGTGTGCATGCCCATGGGCATGTTGCGGATGTCCTCGGCCAGACCGGCCTGGGTAGCCGCTTCCCAGGCATGGTCCAGTGTCAGCGTGGCAGCCGAGCCGATGATGTTGGTGAAGACGTCTCCGGCCAGCAACTGGCCGTTCTGCAACACGACGCCAAGCTGGCGCCTGAGCGCTCCGAGGTCGAGCCCACCCAGGTCCTGGCGGTCGTAATAGACGCTGCCGGCGCTGGGCGTCTCGAAGCCCAGCAGCAGCCGCAGCAAGGTGGATTTGCCGGAGCCGGAGGCCCCCACCAGCGCCACGAACTCCCCGGGCTTGATTTGCACGGAGATGTCCTGAAGGATGTGCGGTCCGTCGTTGCTGTAGCGGAACGACAACTGGTTGATTTCTATTTCGCCGGCCAGTTGCCCGGGATGTGCCTTGGTGGAGGTGATTTCGGGTTCGCCGAGCAGGATGGGCTTAGCGCGCTCATAGACCGGGATGATGTTGAGCACGGAAGTCAGCGCGCCGGTGGCCGCCAGCATGGCGCCCATCAGCCCGCCGAACGCCACATTGAAGGCCAGAAACTGGCCGGTGGAGAAGTCCTTCGCTTCCTTCAGGTAGAACGCGATCATGCCAAACAGGGCGATGTTGGCGATCACCGGGAACACCGCATTGAATGTGGCTACCGCGTTGTGCGCCATCTGCGACTTGAACTGGTGCCGCTGCTGGGTGGCGAATTGCACAGCCCACTGGTGGAATGCACGGGTTTCGGAGCCGGTGGCGCGCAGCTTCGAAATTGCGCCCAGGAACTGAAAGACCATCCCCGAAAGGCGTCCCGAAATTTCTGCCAGCTGACGTTCCTGGCGCAGAGCCAGCAGGTTGATTCCGACGGTGAACAGCACCGCGACGAGAACCAGGGCCAGGGCGACCAGCGCCAGCTTGGCGCTGTAGTAGAACAGCAGGATCAGGTTGAAGGCTGAAAACACCGCACTAAAGATCGAGCTCAGCGTGGTACCCGACAAAGCCTGGCGGATCACGTTGATGCCGTTGGCCCGCATGGCCAGGTCACCGGCTGAGAAATCGCGAAAGAACGGCACGGGCAGGCGCAGCAGCCGATCCCACACCCCGGCCTGGATCGCAGCGTCCATCTTGCCCTCGGCGCGCAGCATGGCAAAGCCGCGGGTGACTTCGAACATGGTGCCGGCGAAGGCGCCGGCCAGCAGCGCCAGCGTCAACTGTCCGAGCTGGCCGCGGTCGGCACCAGGAATGACGGTGTCGAACAGCATGCCCGTGACCATGGGCGTGACCATGCCCAGCAGGCCGACGCTGATGCCCATCAGGCCCACCAGCACATAGTCACGAACCAGTCCGTGGCTGCCGAATTTCATGAGGTCCAGCAGCGTCATTTTCTTGTCGCCGAACGAGCGGTAGAAGCAGAAGGCGAAGGGGCTCAGGCTGTTGGCGAGCTCGGGAGTGAGCGGCGAAACGACACGGCTGACCGGATCGTGCAATGCATAGCCGCCCGACGCGGGCAGCAGCGCCACGGGCTGTCGGCCCTCTTCGCGAAAGCCTAGCAAGGGGCCGCCTCCGTTTTTCCACCACTGGCCCTTGAGTGCGACGGAGCGGCGCCGGATGCGCGACGCCTCGGCGATATCCGATACTTCGTCGCGTTGCGCTGCGTCACGGTCGCTGTCGTGGCTGCGCGCAGGAGGTTCCGTTACGATGAAGCCGGCAACCTGACCGACGATCTGCATGGCCGCGACGACGGGAGATGTCGAGCCGTGTTCGGGCTCCTGGCCGCTGCCCTGTCCCAGCACGCCGGCCAGGCTCCGCATGGCCCTTTCCAGATAGGCGGCCTCATGTCCCATCTTGCGTGCCAGGCGACCGGTTTCAAGACGCTCTTGCTCGCGGGTGCGTGCGATCAGGCAGGACTGCACCATGCCGTGAAAGGCATCCAGACCATCCCATGCCGCCGGTGTGCGAAGCGCGTCCACCGTCGCCATGGTTACCAAGCTGCCGCTCGAGCCCGCGACCAACCAAGCGGAATGGGGCAGAGGGAACGGGGCGCCGGGCACGCCGTGCGGTGCTAGCGGGGCGGCCTCCAGGCCCAGGAAACGCAATTGCGCATCCGACGCGCTGAACCAAAGGCAACGAGGACCGGCGAAGAGCACCTGTCCGGCGGCGAACGCGTAGGTGTGGTCTGCCTCCAGTGCGGTGAGTTCCGTCGGCGGGCGTGCCAGCAAGGGGCCTGCCATCCGTGCGGTCCAAGCATCAACGGCTGCGGCCGCGGCGGGGAGTCCACCCCTCTCATCATCGATGCTCTCCATCCAGCGTGCGCGGTCCAGCCGTTCCAGCCGGTGCTCAGGAGCGCCGACAGCAGCGAGCGCCCAGCCAGCCGGTGCCGAGTCGGGCACGCCGAAGAGCAACTCTCCGGTCTCCACGCGAAACAGCGGATGCAGTGCATCGTCGGGCTGGCCGTCGCGCAGCCGCAGCAGGAACACGTCGACGCGTCCCTGGGCGACGCGCCAGACATTCTCGCGACCGCGCAGCAGCAGCGGCTCGCCCGTGCGTGCGACGGCCGGCGTTCCTTGTGAGACGAACAGGTCCAACCCCTCGGCGGTAAGGCTCATGGCGGCGTGCTTTCTTTAATGTTCTTGCATGAGCGTGGCGTACAGGCCGCCTTGCTCCATCAGCTGGCCGTGGGTTCCGCGCTCCTGGACCTTGCCCCGGTCGAGCACGATGATCTCGTCGCAGTCGCGGATGGTGCTCAGCCGGTGCGCAACGATCAGGCAGGTGCAGCCGCGGCGGCGCATGTTGTCGTCCACCCGCATTTCAGTGACGGGGTCCAGCGCGCTGGTCGCTTCGTCGAGCACCAGGATGCGCGGATTGATGGCGAGCGCGCGGGCGATTTCGACGCGCTGGCGCTGTCCGCCGCTGAAGTTGGCGCCGCCCTCCTGCACCTTGCTGTCGTAGCCGCCCTGCCGGGCCGAGATCGCATCGTGGATGCAGGCATCCTTGGCGGCCTGGACCATCTGGGCCTCGGGCAGGGTTTCGTCCCACATGCTCAGGTTGTCCCGCACCGTGCCGCTGAACAGTGCGATCTCCTGGCTCACCATCGACAGGGACGCGATCAGGCTGTGGCGCGCATGGGCCGCGCGTGGCTTGCCGTCGAAGAGAATCTCGCCGGACCAGGGCTCATAGAGGCCCATGACCAGCCTGGAGAGGGTGGACTTGCCGCAGCCTGACATGCCTACCAGCGCCACCCGCATTCCGGGTCTCAGCGTCAGGTTGAAATTCTCGACCAACGGGGGGGCAAGCGGGCTGTAGCCGAAAGTGACGTCGCGCAGTTCGATGTGTCCACTCAGACGCACGACAGGTTCAGCGGCGTCGCCCGCGGGCTGTCCGATGTGTTCGGTCTGCGGCTCGCAGCGGCAATTGAGGACATCGTCCAGGCGGTTCATGTCGCCTTCCATCTCCTGCACCTTTGCGCCCATGGAGACCAGGTGGTTGATGGGTTCGATGAAGCTGGCCATCAGGCTCTGGAACGCCACCAACATGCCCATGGTCATGTAGCCATCCATCACCCGCAGTCCGCCGAGGGAAAGGATGAGCGCGGTGTTGAGTGCGGTGAGAAACGGGGGCACACCCATCAGCATCACGTTGACGGAGCCCATTGCCTGGTGGCCGTTCATGACCTTGGTCTGGGTGCCGGCCCATTTGGTGAAAAAATCCGACTCCATGCCGGAGGCCTTCAGCGTCTCCATCATCTGCAGCCCGTTCATGGACGTCGCGATCAGCTTGCCGCCGTCGTTGGCAAGTTTTTGCGTGGCATCGCGGCGCCTGCGCGACACCGAGCGCAGGAAGATGACGTTGAGCACGGCGATGCAGATGCCCACGCCGGTGAGCACGGGGTCGTACGACAGCATCAGGGCGGCGTAGAACACCACCATCATCACGTTGAGCACGGTCGTAGCCAGGTCACCGGTCATGAGGTCAGCGACACGATCGTTGATGGCGACCCGGGTGCTGATGTCGCCCGCCGACCGCTGCGCGTAAAAGACCACGGGCAACCGCAGCACGTGCCAGAAGAAGCGGCCGGACATCGCGAGCGCCAGTTTGGCGCGGAAGCGTGTCAGGTAATAGTGCTGCAGCCAGGTCAGGCCGCCGCGGGCGACGGCCGTGATCACCAGCCCGATTAGCAGTGGCTTGATCCAGCTGTCCATATGGCCGATCAGGTAGTTGTCGATGAACACCTTGGTGAAGACCGGCAGAACCAGGCCCGGCACCACCAGCGCCAGCCCGGCCAGTAGCAAAAAGGCCAGCCCTGGGTCGCGCAGCGGCAGCCGCGACTTCAGACCCCGCCACAGACTGGGTTTTTCTCCGCTGGCTTGGAAGTCGGGTCCTGGCGCGATGGCCAGGACCACGCCGGTGAAGGATTGGTCGAATTCGTCGTCACTGACGGTGCGCGGGCCGGACGCGGGATCATTCAGGAACACCGTGTCCTTGCCGAAACCTTCAACCACCAGAAAGTGGTTGAAGTTCCAGAACACGATCAGCGGTAGTTGCATCTCGCGCAGCTGCGCCGGTTCCTTGCGGTATCCCGTGGCGGTGAAGCCGTAGGTGCGCGCCGCGCGCACCACGTTGCTGGCCTTGCTGCCATCGCGTGACACCCCGCATGACTGCCGCAGCTCCTCCAGGGGAACCCGCTTGTCGTAGTAGCCCATGAGGATGCATAGCGCCGCTGCGCCGCACTCCACGGCCTCCATCTGCAGGACCGTTGGCGTCTTGACGCGCGGGCGGCGCGCCGTAGTCTGGGTGGATGCCATCGTCGTTCCGCTCTCAAACGTCCAGGAACTTGCGCAGCAAGGGGATGACGAGGCTGATCGGCCGGTCGTTGTGGAGGGTGACCGTGGCGGAGCACAGCGTCCCGCTTTCAATGCGGGTCTGCGGACCCTTGGGCGACGACCAACGGTAGCCGCTGAGGGTGTCGGCACTGGGCGTCAGGTCCGCCTGCACGGAGATCGGCGCCGTCTGGGCAGACAGCTGGTGCACCAGCTGCTCATTCTTGAGCACGCGCATCATGCCTTGCATGGTCGAGGGAAACTCCGCCACCGTGCGGACCTTGCCGACCATGAAGCCGAACTCCTCGCGCTTGACGGTCGAAGGCGATACCTGCACGCCCATGTGGGGCTTGACCTTTTTGCCATCCTGCGGCGAGAGGTAGAGCAGCACTTCCAGATCGTCGACGCTGGGGCCGGTTTGCTCCACCGTCAGGATGGGGGTGCCTGCGCCCGCCACTTCGCCATCGCCGACGCGGATTTCCAGAACCCGGCCGCTGTAAGGGCTATAGATCAGCGTAGTCTGGTCCGCGTTGCGCATAAGGCCTGCCAGTCCGCGCTGGGTTTCGTTGATCTGTATGGCGAGGTTGCCCAGTTCGCCATCGACCTGCTTGCGACTGTCGATCCGGCGCACGCCCAACTGCGTGATGTCGTTGTGCCGCTCGCTGATCTCCTGCTTGGCGCCGGCCAGCTCCATCCGGGTCCCGAGCAGCGCCTGCCGCGTGATCAGGCCCTGTTCCAGTAACCTTTCCTGGGTCTGGACCTTGGTTTCGAGGGCGCTGACGCGCTCCTGGCCTGACGTAATCCGGGCCTGCAGGTTGACCTGCATCTCGCGGAAATACTGTTGCTGTTCCCGATCACTCAGCGCGGTGATCGACTTGAGCTTGGCTTCCTGCGCGCGCAGTTCGTGCAGCTTGGCCTCGACGCTGCGGATTTGGCCGCTGGCTTCGTTGCGGTCGATGCGCGCGATGATCTGGCCTTCCCGCACCAGGTCACCGGGCTCGACCGATATGTCGATGACGCGGCCGCTGCTGGGCGCCACCACTTCCAGTGTGCCGCCGGGGCGAATCAGAATGCAGGAGCCGCTGGCCTTGGTTGGAACATTGCCGAAGACACCCCAGAGCACTGATGTGAAGACAAGTCCGCACAATGCGCTGAGCGCGATCCAGCCTTTGGCCGATGTCACCTTCATGAGCAGGTCAAGCTGCTCGGGCGAGGACAGCCGCTCCAGTGACACCTTGCGGAAGAGTTGCGTGTGCAGGGACATGGGTGGAGCCGCTTTCTATTCCTTGGCCGCCGTGGGCGGGGTGAGCAGTTGCTCGAGGGTGATCGATTGGCCGTGGGCGGACGACTCGACCAAGGTGGCCGTCTCGAAACGCAGCCGTACGAGGAAACTCAGGTAGGACACTTGGTAGGACACATGTGCGGCCCGGGCGGCCAGCAGCATGTCGTTGACGCTGAGCACATCAACCAGAGTGGACTGGCCCAGCCGATGCTTGGTGCGCTCGTTGTCGGTGGCGCGGCTGTATAGGTCTAACGAACCGACCGATTGCCGCAATTGGCGGGCGCTCGACATGGCTCCGTTGAGCGCGGCTTCCACGCCGGCGCCCACGGCGTTGGTCAGGTCTGCGACACGTGCTTCGCTTTGATCAAGCAGCGCGATTTGCTGTGTCAGCCCGGCCCTGGCGCTGCGATTGGACAAGGGCCACTGGTACGTGAGTGTCACCCCGCCGCTCGGCCCGACTGGAGTGCGCGAATAGGGCCACAGCGTGCCGCGCCAGGCATTGCTTTCATCCAGACTTACATAGCCGAGGTTGAACTTCAGGTCGAGCTGCGGCTTGAGGTTGTAGCGCGCCGCGTCGGTCAGGATCTGCGCCGCGCTGTGCCGCAGGTACGCCGCGGCGAGATCGGCGCGATGGCGCAGGGCGTATTCCAACAGGCGACCGGTTTCGGCCGCGTCCCGGACCTCGATGGCCGGGCTGGAGGGAAAGTCGGTGGCGGCCTGCAGACGCGAATACACGTTGTAGGGTTGGCCGATGAGCCGGCCCAGTGCTTGCTGGGCATCCAGAAGCGCACGCTCGGCGCCGATACGCTGCGAGGTCTTGCCCGTCAGGCTTGCGTTGATCAGGGTGAGTTCGGCTGCCGGCCGCTCGTCCGCCACGATCAGCTTCTCGAGTTCTTCGCCTAGCCGGACCAGGGACGCTTCGGCTTCCCGCGCGATGGTCAGGTTCTTGCCGGCAGCCACCAGGTTCCAGTAGGCCGACACGGTGTCCATGACGCTTTGCGCCAGCGTGTGCTGCAAGTCGTTGCGGGTGGCATCGGCTTCGCGAGCGGTGGCGGCTTCGCCGGCTGCTACCGTCGGACCGGAGCCCTTGCCCAGGGGCACCCGTACGCTGAAGTTCAGGCGTCCCAGGTTCTGAGCCTGCAGTCCCGACAGCTCGCCCACGGTGTCCTCACTGCGGCTGGTGGAGACGGTCGTCTCAAGCACCGTGCCATTGCGAAGCTGCCGGCTCAACGACAGCCCATAGGTGGCAGTATCCGTGCGCACCGAGTCGACAGGGCTTTGGAGTTGTTGCTGACTGTTGAGGGGCGTCTTGTCTCGCGCCAAGCCAGCGCTGGCGCCGAAGACTGGATCGAACTGGCTGCTGGCCTGCTCCAGCGCGCCTTTTGCGAAGTCGACCTGGCGCTCCTGAAGTCTCACGCTGACGTTGTTCACCAAGGTGCCGCGTACGGCTTCAAGTAGCGCGATGGTATGGGGGGCTTGCACTTGGGCGTTGCAAATACCAAATTCCAGTTGAACAGCGAAAAGGCTGGCCCAAAGCGCCAGCCGGGTCGGATAAGTCATAGGCTCAACGTGTTAGCAAATGAATGAACTGGCATTGGTGATTGAACTGCGCATGAAGAAAATGGCCCTCATGGATACTTCATCTGAAGCTATCAATTTGGTAGCAAATTTGTGCTACAGGACGCATGGTGAAGAACCAGAATCGTAGGCATACAAGGCAACACTGTCTGTAGAACAAATGGGCTACAAAGTGTTTCTCCGGCCATAGGAGAATTGCCGTTCCACGAAATCGCCGTTCCTATACTCACCCACCACTTGGGCAGATTAGAGGCCAGAGCGCTTGCCAGTGCACCGTTGAGGTCGACGCGCAGATCCGCCAACAGCGGAAGTGCAAACAGGTAGGGACACAGGCGGTGCAGCAGGTTGCGCTCCCCTGCGGCCATTGCGAAAACTGGGCACCTTGGCATAAACACAGTAGACACGGCAAGACTCCAAAAAGTGAAAAGACGGATTGCGGTCAGGCCGCAAAGGCACGCAATGTATGACGCGCAACTGCTTGAGAAAAAAGATACGGCACAAGTACGCAGTCCCATCCGGTTCGCAAATTTAAATGGGAACACTGTCCATGCCCATAGTCCTTTTGGACTGCCAGTCCAAATGGACTAGCTAGGCAAAAACCGCTTGCACCACCGGAACCGAGCAGGTCTAATGCGCGCCACGGTTCGGTGGTGGGAAGTGCTTTCAGTGAGTAGGGATATCGCATGGCTGCGGGCCAACACTGTCTGTAGAACAAATGGGCTACAAACGATTTCTCCGGCCATGGGAGAATTGCTGTTCCATGGAATCACAGCGCCTCGACACCCCCCGCCCCTTGATCCATGTTGCCGTCGTGGAAGACGATCTGGTTTTTTGCTCGGCGCTTGCGCGGGCCTTTGGGGAAGTGCAAGACATCACGCTCTGCGCCGTGGCGGGCACGCGGGCGCAGGGGCTAGCGCTGTTGCAAGGGCCGCCGATGGATGTTCTGCTGGTGGATCTGGGTCTGCCGGATGGGTCGGGTATCGACGTGATCCGGGCGGCAACCAGGCTGTGGCCTAGCTGCAGTGTCATGGTCAGCACCAATTTTGGTGACGAGACCCATGTCATGCGCTCTATCGAGTCCGGGGCAGCCGGCTATCTGCTGAAAGACAGTTCACTGACCAAAATTGTGGATGAAATTCGCAGCCTTGCCAGCGGTGGAAGCCCGATCAGTCCCATCATTGCACGTCAGGTGCTGGCGCGTTTTCGATTGACCGGCAGCGCGGGGGCGCAAACACTGCCGACTGAGACGTCAACATCCTTATCTACGCGTGAAAGAGAAGTCCTGGACCTGATCACCAAGGGCTTTACCGTTCTTGAAATCGCCAAACTCATGCAGTTGTCGCATTTCACGGTGCGCAGCTTTGTGCGGCGCATCTACAGCAAGCTGAAAGTCACGTCCAAGGCAGAAGCGATCTATGAAGCCCGCAGCCAGGGGCTATTGGAGCCTTGACACCCGCATGACCTGGCTCTGGCAGCTGACATTTTGCTTGGCCCTTGGGGGCATGGCAGGTTGCGCCAAAGCGCAAGACGTGGCGGAACACCTAAAACAGGCACAGTTGCAATCGGTGTTGGGCCATGGCTTTACATCGCCTCCGGCGCAAGCGGGAGACGCCGCATTGCCTGACAAGGACTGGGTCGACGTGCCGTTGCCGCATGTTGCCGCCCGTGAAATGGTGCCATACTTGGATGAGACCGCCACCGTGACCGACTGGTATCGGCTGACATTGGGCGCACCACTAACAAAGACGACCGAACCCCGGTATCTCTACATTCCGCGCTGGAAGACCATAGGCCAGATTGCCATCTACGGCGACGGCAGATTGCTTTACCAATCGGAGGGGAGCCGAGTGCACAACGGCTACAACCATCCCTTGCTTTTGCGCTTGAATGGCGCGGCAGGCGCGCTCCCGCCGGCAACCGTACTGGTGCGGATTGACCGCCTACGCAGCAGCGGCAGTGCGGTCTCCAGCCTCTGGGTCGGTAGCGCGCAATCGCTGGTTTGGCGCTACCAGGTGCGACAAATGTTGCAGACCCAGATCCCCTTGTTTGGCGGTGTTGCGTTTCTGGCCGTGGGTATGCTGTCGTTCGCCGTGTGGCTGCGCCACCGGGGCGAGTCGCTGTACCTGCTGTTCTTTGCCCTTTCCAGCGTGTCCTTTGTGCGAACGCTGCACTACTATGTAGGCGGCAATTTCCTGCCCATCGGCGATGACTGGTTTGAATGGCTGACGGCCATCTCGTTGATTTGGTTGATCGTGCTGTCCCATCGCTTCCTGGAGCGCCTGCACTTGCGCCCTGTGCGGGGCTTGTCCCTCGCGCTGCTGGTGGTAACGCTGTTGTGTAGTCTGGTCATTCTGCCCGGCGCTACGGCCGCAATACCCCATCTGATTCTGCTGACGCCTTTTCTGTATGTACTGCTACTTCCATTGGCACTGCTGGTCTTTGCCGACGCCATGCACAGTGCCTTGCGAACGGGCCGTAGGGAAGCCTGGTTGATGGTGGTTTTTTTCTTGGCCAGCACCCTCTTCAGCTCCTACGATTTGGCGCTGCAACACAACTGGGTCCGCCCCGAGGGAATTTATACGCAGCCTTATGCGCTGATCATGATGTTCTTGATGTTCGGCTACACCATGTTTCGCCGTTACGTGAAGGCCAAGCGCGAGGAAGTGGAATTGCTCAATGCCAGCCTGGCGTTGCGCTTGCAGTGGCGCGAGACTGAACTGGAACATAGCCACCAACTGCTGCGCGCGGTTGAGCTGCGCCAGACCATCAGCGATGAACGCCAACGCTTGATGCAGGATATGCACGATGGACTGGGGTCTTCACTGATCAGCGCGATCCGCTCGGTCGAGCATGGTGGCATGCGCGAAACCGAGGTGTCGCAGATCCTGAAGGATTGTATGGACGACTTGAAGCTGACGATCGACTCCATGGAGCCGGTCGAAGCCGATCTGCTGCTGCTGTTGGCCACACTGCGCTTTCGGCTGGAGCCGCGTCTGGAATACAGCCGCGTTGCCCTTGTTTGGGAAGTGCAGGAAGTGCCGCCCCTTGCATGGCTGGACCCGTCCAGTGGTTTGAATATTCTGCGCATCGTGCAGGAAAGCATCGCCAACATCCTGCGCCATACGCAGGCAACCGCAATCCGAGTCAGCACCGCGGTCGAGGGTGCCGGTGTACAAGTCACCATTGAAGACAACGGCCAGGGGTTTGACGTCGCCACCACCTTGGCGCTGCCCCGCGGACGCGGTTTGCACAACCAGCAACGCCGTGCGCAGAGCATCGGGGGCACGGTGACCTGGCGGTCAGGGTCCGGCGGCACCCAGTTCACGCTGTGGTTGCCGCTGGTGCGCCGCAAAGAGCCTTGCAGCATCGTCGCGTAGCTTTGAACTAAACAGTTAGGGTCGTCGATATTCTGGAAGGCAATTTTCGCCCGGGTTTCTTCATTGGCGCTTGCACAGCAGTAGGTGGCCCTCCGGTAAGACTGACTGTTCTGACGGGAGTTCACGCGAACACGCCTTGGAACGGGCGTGCGGGTCTGATCGCTGCCAAAGTGGCTGCCACCCAGGGTCCCTAGGCAGCGGCCGCCAATTGCATTTCACTGGAGCGCGCTGGCTCGCGCCCTCGCTGTCGCCGCTCGACTGCCGCGCGGTACAGAGAGTCGCCGCAAGCTGTGGCCAACTTCATGTCCGACATTCCCTCGACGAATAGGAACTGCCCCTGTGGATTGACCTCAAGCCATACGATCTCACCATGGGCGTCAATCTTGAGGTCGAATACACCCATTCGCAGATCTAAAATTTCCATGAATCGACGTAGACGGCGCTCGACATCGGCCGGTAACACATGCGACTCGACCTCGGTGCGATCCAGGTGCACGCGCCAGTCGAGTTCGTCACAACGCAAGCGCGCAGTTTCGATGTGTGACCCGAAAACGTGCACACGCAGGTGATCACGGCCTTCGATACGCTCTTGGTAGATGGCCGGCGACAGGCGCAGCGCCTCGTCGTCGGCCAGTACTTCGGGCTGCACCTCGTGCGCGAGGAGCGGAATTCCGAAGGCTCCGGCCAGCGTCTTGACGATCGTCGGCTGGCGCAAACAGAACGCCCGGATTGCCTCGGGGTCCTGGCTCACTAGCGTGCGCGGAATACGCAGGCCGACCTGCACGGCCGCGCGCAACTGCAGCAGCTTATTCTCGGCTCGCCGGGTCGCGTCGGGATGGCTGACCCACGCGCCATCAAATTCGCCCAGTAGAAGGCCTTGAAAGCCTGCGAGGCAATCGTTGCGCACCACCTCTAGCGCCTGTGGTTCGACAACATCCTCCAACCCCGGCAGAGATCGGTCCCATGGTCGGCCGCTCGGACGGCGCCACCAGATGGCATCAAGCCTGCGCACATCCACGCGATCGCCACCCTCCACCGGCAGCGTCGGCACGCAGTCACCGTGTGGAGACCAGTTGAGCGCGCCACTGCGGGCCAATTCGTCACTTTCGATTATTACGCAGCGAGCATCGTGGCGATGTTGGATCGCATCGCGGATCACCAGAGCATGAATGTCCTCGTGCAACGTGACGATGCCAATTAGCGGAGTGGGAGTCGCGGTGCGGGTGTTTGTCACGGTGTGGCTTTCTTGTTGGGAGTTGGGAGGCGGCAGTCGATAGCCGCCCCGCGAAGCGTGTCGTTTGGCGCGATCACTGGTCGCTGTCGTCCCAGCCAGAGCCACTGCCCGATATTGATCCGCAACGAATGCCAGTGCATTCTTTGCGCATTGCAAAAAGCTCCGCCTTGGAGTCCGTGTAGTCCTGCAGGCGCTTGGGCACGGGAAAGCTGTCGGGGGCGCGGGTGCCCATGACTGCCGGCATGAGGGTACGCTGCACGTCGGCCCGCGGCGTGTCGCTCAGGGTCGCTCTCGACACGGGTATGGCAGATGCCGCGAAACTGGCGGTCAACATAACCGCAGGAATGAGTAGCTTGCTTGTGTTCATCATGTGTTCTCCAATAAATCACCCGGTTCGGGTGAGATCGCAGTCTGCCGACAGTAGCGTTATGCCAGCGTTAGGGCTGACCAGGGTCGCACGATTGCACAGTCTCACTGTCGATGCCGACATCCTGTGATCACCAGGCCGTGGTCAACGCGTGGCTACCGGAGACTGGGCCAACTGGCCCACGAAGTGCCGCGTACCTGACCGACTGCAAGAACTGGGCATGCACTCCGACGTGATTTCCGACGCCATCTTGCGGACATGGTCGACGTCGTCAAGACCATTCGGTTTGGTGATCAGGCGGCAAGGCTGTAGAACTGGTTGGCTGCAGACAAGGTTTGGCCGGCGGGACAGTTCATCTGTCCCTTCTTGATCATGCGCATGGTTTCGATTCCAGCAATGATGATCCTGGCACTCCAAAGTGACTTGAATCCAAGCACCGGGCGGGTGATCCGCTTAATGGCCCGATGGTCCTGCTCCACGACGTTGTTCAGGTATTTGTTCTGGCGCATCAGGATGTCAACGCAGGCATCCATCTTCACGCTTGCAATTGCCGCGGTATTGGCGCTTCTCTTGTCGATGGTGATCTTTTCTGGAACATCGTGTAGGTTGATGGTGCGCTCCAGAAATCGCCTCGCCGCGGCCATGTCTCGCCTGGCGGTAAGCAGGAAGTCCACAGTGTCGCCCTCGTGGTCCACGGCACGGTTCAGGTACTTCCACTGCCCCGCCACTTTGATGTAGGTCTCGTCCATCCTCCAGCTCCGGCCAACGGGCCGTTTGCGTGTTCGCAAGACAGCAGCCAAAACTAGCAACATCTTGATCGCCGAGCTATGCACCGTGACGTGATCCACGAAAACACCGCGCTCCTGCATCAACTCCTCGATGTGGCGCAGGCTCAGGGGATGGGCCACGTACCAGCACATGCAGGTCAGCATCACCTCCAGAGGATAGTGCAGCCGCTTGAGAACCTTGCGCAAGGTGTCATTGATCAGACTGCGGCGGAAATCAAGCATTGCCGGGATTGTCGTTGTTGCGTAATGCAACAGAACCGTCAAGGCCGCGCCCTGCTGGCGGCGCAGGGGCGTCAACCCCGAGGTGTACAGCGTCACCAGTTGAGCAAAATGGCACGGACGGACGCGTCAGTTTGCGGCGCCAAATGGCGGGCGATGCATCAGCGCCCGTGCCATTCGCGAGCAGAAATTGCGGGACGGCGCCGGCCCATCATCGCCGCCACCGATTGCGTGTGCACCGTGCAAGAAAGCATGTGCGCCTTCCTGCACGGCGCGCTACTTGGCAGTAGTTCGCCTATCGTTTCAATCGTCGCGTTGATATGGCGGCAATGCTTTCAAGACTGTGACGGGTCGCAGTTGCCACCACGTCCCGCCCATAATCTACTTGGCGCATCCGACTGTGCAAGTGTCCTTACCCCCAGTCGGAACGGCGGGCAAGTCCGGACGCGGTAGGTTGGGGTGTACCTCCGGTTGCGCGTCGGTCACCCTGGGCTGGTCCAGCACCATCAGCGTGTTGTCCAGGTATTCGGGGTCGATCAGCATGATCAGGGTTCTGCGATCCAGAGTTTGCGGATCCTCCGCGCTCGGCGCAGACCAGCCATCAACGGTATTTACCGCCGCGCCACGCAGACGTTCCAGGGCTTTCTTCTGCTCGGGCGTGGGTTCAGCCGAGCCTGTATCGGCGTCTGGATTGAAGGAGGAGCCCGGATGGACCTTGGTGACCTTGCCTTCCTCATTGCGCCAGACGACAGTTTTATCGGACTGATTGGTCCTGGTAAAGCCATCCTTATAGGTATGCACTACGCCACCATCCTTGTACCCTTGTTGGTTTCTCTCGCCCCCGTGGTCAGGAACCTTGGAGAGAGGTGTTGGATTCTCACTGATCAGGCGCATCTCAATACCCCCCACGCGCCGCCCGGGTATGCCGGAATCGTCATTCTTCTTCAGGCCAATGGAAAACCCGTCATGCAACGGATCATTGGTGAGGCCACCCATGGTGATGCTGTAGTCCTTCAGCATGTCCGCGTCAATGCCCACGCGGCTGAGGCTGTCCCCTCGCGTCGGCCCCAGCGGGAAGGCTTGGGCCATTTCGATAGCGCCCTTCCCCTTGTAGTACTCCTGCAGCCGCGCCTGCATTTCTGCGGGAAAGACGGCGAAGGCGCCGCGACCGGCCTCGAACGAAGGCAGCTGTGATTTGCCGCTGAGTTCCGCCACCACCAGCAAAGAAGGCTTGCTCAGCCGGTCGTAAGGATTGGTGCCGGCCATGGTCTCGTCCGCGTCGCAGACGCCATCACCATCCGAATCCACGACACTCCAGGCTATGTAACAGCCTGACAAATCACACAGGCGGGTGATGCGAACGGGCGGCGGTGCCTCCGAAAGTTCGTTGTGACTGGCCTTCCCATCGACTTCGCCGCCCACTCCACCCCCACCGCAAGCGGATACCAACACACTCACTCCCAAGGTCAACGCCAGTGCATTCATTGAGCCCAGACGGGCAAGGTGCAATACATTACGCTTCATCTCATACTCCCTGATCAGGCGGCGACATGCCTCCTCTCAAGGCGGGTTGTACGAGCCTAAGCGTTATGAAAGCGTTATGGAATCCATGAAATCAGCGCCGCCACCGTTGCATATCCGTATCAGCGGGTCGCCCCAGGTCTGGCTGGCCGATGGCACCCGTGCGCCCTTGGCCATGCGCGATGCGGCGCTGCTGGCTTGGCTGGCGCTGGAAGGCCCCACACCGCGCATCCGGCTGGCCCAGTTGTTGTGGCCTGAGAGCCCGCCCGAGGCTGCACGCAATACCTTGCGCCAGCGCCTGTTCCAGTTGAAGAAGCAGTTCGGTGATGGCCTCATCGTCGGAGGTGCTACGCTGGCGCTGGATGCGGGGTTGGTCTACGAGTTGGCCGAATCCGATAGCGTGCTCGGTACGGCGGACCAGGGCTTCGGTCAGGAGTTCAGTGCTTGGCTGGCGCAGCAAGGTGCTGCGCGGCGTGCGGGGGCGTGTGAAGCGCTGGCCGAGCGGTGCGAACAGTCCCTGCAGGCGCGCGACTATTTCGATGCCCTGTCGCATGCCAGCGCGTTGCTCGCGCTTACCCCTCTGTCGGAAGATGCCTACCGTCGCCTGATGCGTGTGCACTACCTTGGCGGCGATCGGGTGGCGGCCTTGCTGGCATTCGACCAATGCGAGCAGATGCTCAAGAACGATATCGGCACCACACCTTCGCCAGAAACGCGGGCTCTGCTTGCCACCATTGAGCGGGCCGACAGTAGTCCCACCCCGACCTCCTTCCAGCGGGTGCCCGCCTCTGTGCTGCGTCCGCCCCATTTGATTGGTCGGGAGCATGCGTGGGCGGCTTTGCACCAGGCCTGGGATCAGGGCAGTGCAGCCATTGTTGTCGGTGAAGCGGGTATGGGAAAGACGCGTCTGATCACCGATTTCGCACAGGCACGCGGGCGCACGGTGGTGGTGGGAGCACGGCCGGGCGATGCGCGCGTGGTGTATGCGTCGATATCGCGCTTGCTGCGTCAGCTGCCACGCCAGGGACTGGACCAGTTGGGGGCGCCACTGCGCCGGGAGTTGGCCCGGCTCTTGCCCGAATTGGGCGACGCTGCGCCTATTGCCTCGCCCGAAGAGCGGACACGTTTTTTTAATGCCATTTTGGCCGTGCTGGAAAGTGCGGTTTTTGCGGTGGATGGCTTCGTGTTTGATGATCTGCACTTTGCCGACGACGCCAGCGTGGAGTTGTTGCAATACCTCTGGGCAGGTTCACGCCAGCGTTGGTTGGTGGCGGCGCGCGGCGTTGAGGTGGGCGACACCGGGCGTGCACTGATTGCCGCTCTCTCTGCCCAGGAACAAGCCGTGTCCATCTCGCTGGTGCCTCTGACACTGGCGCAGGTGCACGCGTTATTGATCTCGTTAGATTTGGACGGCCTTGATCCGGCAGAGGCTGCACCCGTGTTGCTGCGCTACGCCGGTGGCAACCCGCTGTACCTGTTGGAGACGGTTAAGGCCTGGTGGACGAAAGGGTCGCCCCTGACGGAGCCCGGCGCTCTCGCGCAAGCGCCAACGCCCATGCTGCTGGCGCATTGGCCTGGTGCGGGCAACGTGGCTGCGCTGATCGAGCGCCGCATAACACAGCTCTCGCCGCAGGCCGTTCAGTTGGCGCGCTGTGCCGCCGTGGCCGGGGGCGACTTTTCCATTGAACTGGCATCACACGTGCTGGGTGTGCGCACCATCGACCTTGCCGACCCCAGCAATGAGCTTGAGGCAGCGCAGGTTTTTCGCGCAGGAGCCTTTGTACACGATTTGATTTACGAGTCTGCGCTGGCATCCATTCCGCAGCCCGTGGCACAGCGTCTGCACGCTGAGATTGCCGCCTTTTTGCAGGCACGTGTAAGCGAACCGGCTCGTCTCGCACAGCACTGGGCGGCGGCCCGACAATGGCCGCAGGCGGGCGCGGCCTACTGCGCAGCGGCTGCGCGCTCGCGCGATGCGTCGCGCCTGTTGGAACAGGCGAGCCTGCTGGCCGAGGCGGCCCAGTGTTTTGCGTATGCCGACCTACCGCAAGAGCGCTTCGAGGCCCTGCTGCAGCGTGCCCGCGTTCTCAGCACCAATGATCTGGGGCTGCCAGCCCAGGAGGCGATAGCACAAGTCGATGAAATCGCGTGTACCGATGCGCAGCGCCTGCAGGCGCTTGATGTGCGCCTGGAACTCTCGATGACGCGCTATGAGGACGAGGAAACGCTGGAGCTTGCTCACCGCGCGATGGACAGCGCACGTGCGTTGGATCGTCGTGACCTGGAGCTGCGTTTCGCCATCATTCTGTCGGGTGTGCTGTGCGACTTGCGCCAAGCCGCGGAGGCGGTGGTCTTGCTGGCGCAGTTTGCGCCAGATGTATGCAGGCAAGTCAACCTTGAACAGCAGTGGGAGTACTGGGAAGCCACTGCGCTGGCGCTTGATTACGCCAACCGCCTGCGTGACGCGTTGCCTGCGTGGGAGAAGGCACGCGAACTGGCACAAGGTTTAGGGCGGCGTGACATGGTGTGGAAGACTATGTCAAACACCGCCTCGACGCTGGCCAAGATGGGCCTGGTTGCACAGGCCGCGCACATGGGTGCAACCGCACGCCAGCTTGCACTGGATGGAAGCGCGGGCGTCACGATGCGGGTGCTGCAGATGCAGGTGACGTTGGCGCACCGCTTGCGTGACGCGGGCTCGTATGACGAAGCACTGCCCATGTTGGAAGAAGCCCTGGCAGGTTACGAAACCCTCGGAGGTTCACACAGCGACAAGGCCCTTGTCGAGCAGCGCCTGGTGGTGCTCTACCAGCAATTGGGGCAGCCTGCGCGCGCGGCCTCCCTGCTGGCCACGCCTCGGCCCGGCGTGCCCAAGGGCGTGGCCATGATCCGGCTTGCGCACTGTGCCGAGCTGGCCCAGCAAATGGGGCACGACGGTCTCACGCTGATGCGCCAGGCGTTGCAGATCATCCCCAATTCCGACGACATTTATTACCGCATCACCAGCCTCTTTGCGACCCGTCTCGTACCTGCTGAAGAGGGTGAAGCCATGGCCGCGAGCCTGGCTGTTTGGGCCGGTGGGCGTGAACGCTATGGCGTGGCGCTGGCGGGCCATGTGCGCGCGGGCGCCTGCGCCTTGAGCCTGGGCGCCTCAGAGAGGGCGTTGCGGCATGCCCAGGCTGCGCTGCAACTGGTGCGTGGCTATCTGCCCGACAGCTTCTATTTGCCGGAGGTCTGGCTGGTGGCGGCCCAGGCCATGGCGGCACTCGGACTCAAGGCCGAAGCCCGTCGCGCCACCCACGAGGGGCAGGTTTGGGTGAGGGGGGTCTGCGCTGCGCACGTGCCGGTGGAATTTCGAGACAGCTTTCTGCACCGCAACCCGGTCAACCGCGCGCTGCTTGCATTGGCGTCAGACGTGACTGCAAAGTCCATTGATCCTGGGAAATCCGACTAACGGTTTGGGGTCCTTTCGTTTTCCGTGCAAAAACTGGCGGCAGTTAAAATTGGCGGCTTTCTGGCTCAGCCCCCGGTTGCCCCGCTCTCCAATCTGTATCCCTCGGACAACCAGCAGGGATGGGCGCCGCAGACCCGGTTCGTCGCGGAAGCGGTCTTTAAAGTAGCTGCTCGAGTGGGCTTGTGTCGTCTTAATCGCTTACATATTCGTTTAGCCACCACACACGGTGCCCATGGCCGAGAGCATCATCGTTCACTTCAGCAGTGTGAGTCCCAACCGAGTGGCCAATGTGCTGGGTGGCATGGCCGCCTTGACGGGAGATGGTGGCACTGTTTGGCAGTACCCAAGTCCAGAAGACCACACCGTCACAATTCAGTTCTACGATCATCTTCACTCTGAGTACGACCCCGAAGAAATGCAGCGGTTGCTGGATATCCCAGGCGGCCTCCCCAGTATTTCACGGTCAATTGAGTTGAGGCGTTCCCGCGCGAATGCAGCGGTACAAGATGCTGGCGAAATTGCCTTGCAATTGATAAGAGCCTTCGACGGTGCGGTTGACGACGCCTATTCAGCGATTTGGGCCTTTGACAGTGAGCCGAAAGCTTGTAGAAGGACAACTAAAACTGTCTCGCAATCGCGCGTTAAGTCGTTGTTGTAACCATCCGCTGTTTTGAATTTTTCGCTCACTCAGTACTCCCAAGATTCAATGCCCTGCTTCTAAATTCCGCGGCGAGTTCTTTGTTGCGACCGTAATTGTCCAGTAGATCCAAGTATTGGATGAAGCGGCTTGCGAAGCGTGAGCCAGGCCGTTCGGGGTGCGTATCGGGGAACATCATAGACGCGCCCTTGCGCTCGATGAACACCACATTAGCCCCCTTCTCTACTTGCTTGAATTGCAGATCCTTACCCCAGGCTTCAGCCTTGCCTGGAGGCACGATGACCTGCACGCGGTCAATGTTAGTGAGGTGGGGCACTACTGCATTTGCTGCGGCCGCACCGGTGAGGGCCCAGCCTTGCCGCTCCGAGAGCAGCGATAACACCATATCAGTGGGGTTGGATTGTGGCGAGTAGGTGTACCAACGGGTCACCGACTCGCGGCGCGAAGTCCAGGCTGCCGCCCATGCGTCCAGCAAGCTTGCAGGCTTGGCTAGACGCCGACGCTGTGCCGGGCCTTTCCCAATTGTCTCGACCCAATCTTCGCGTTCAAGCGCCTGCATCAGAAGCGACACGGTGTATTGGGAGGTTTGCGCCTGTTCAGCCAGCTCTGCGCCCGAGATGTACTCAGTGTTATCTGACGTGTAGGTTAGGTCTTTTGTCAGCCGCCAGTGTTCGAGCAGGGCATGGACTACCTGCTCTCGCGCGCCTGTGAACAGATTTTGTACTTTGCGCGCTGGGCGGTCCTGTTGATTACGTTCGATGACCGCCAGATAGGTTCGGTGCTTAAAGTGCATGGAACCGGTGCTGTCGTAGTAATTGATGCCTGCTTCCTTCAACTCCTTGCGTGAGCCTGGGCTGAGGTAGTCTGCGATGATGACCAGCTCTATTGGAATCACTTTGCCCACTCGTGCGGCTTGGTAGTAAAGAAGCTGATGGACGGCCAGCCGAACGTCACGCGGATAGCCAGCTTTCAAGACTTCTACAGCCAATTCAACCTCATCCCCAATAGGCAGTTTCATCTGCAGTCGGGCATCAAGGCGCGTGCGGTTGTCCCCGGCGAGGACTCCCGTCTCTTGGTGCACGAGCGTGATCGAAGTGGCGTCTCGCAAGTCAGCGACGAACTGATCCAGCAGATCGGCAGTTTGATTAGTCATTAGGTAAATATTTGCTGCACAGCAAATATAACACTAACAACTAAGTTTGCTGTGCAGCAAATTATTACTAAATCGAAAATATGGGGTGGCGGACAACCGATTTACTAAGGTCCAACGCCAAGACTGATGGCAAAAGCCTGTTAAATTGACTGCCTTTGGCAAAGTTCGACGGCTGGATGCCACCGTCGCTTGGCTATCAGTTGAGTGACACGGTTCTTGTATTTTTCCGGACTTGGGGCCGTGTCTTGCCGCTTGTAGTGGCGCATGCGGTTGCACCAGAAACACGCAGCTGCAATGTTCTGTGCCGTGTCACCTCCACCATCCTTTTGCGCAATCAAGTGTTCCGCAGTACAACGCAGATACTTGGCCTTTCGCAGGCTAATGCAATATCGAGTCGTGAATTCCGCCGGATCGCCCTCCCAGGTTGGAAGCGTGCAATAGCAGCATCGGCCGCTTTGACGAACGAATGCCTGGTGGCGGAGTTTTCGGATTTTGTTGGGGTTCATGGGAACTCACTTGGTTTAACAAGCAAATCCCCGTTGACGTGTACACGTATGGCGGGCGCCGTCGTTTGTACGAATCGGCGGTGCATGGACTGAGTCCAATGCGGTCGGGGTTAGCGAGTCCCGAGCGACTAAATTCTAAGGAATTACCTGAAAATTCGCAAGCCAGTGAGCATTCGATGCCTCACACACGGTAGCTTACGTCCGGGCTACCAATGCGTGCTCTCGACGCCGCCTGCACCCGTTCCCGCGGCGTCTCAGGAGTCAACATCAATTGCTTTGAGTCCTCGATGCAAACAGCACCAGGATGCTCCTGGCGGATCGTTCTCTCCGAAACCCGGGTGCGAGTAATCATCCAGGTTCCTGCCCATTGGATGCGCCAAAAGTAGACTTCTTCAGTAATCATGGTGCCCCAATATTACTGTACATAATCACAGCTTGTCTAGTAAAATGGGGGACCAAAAGATAAAAAGGGAGTGTCAACTATGCAAGCTTCGAATACTCGAACGACTCGCTCACCAGTACGGCCGATGGCACCATTACCGACGATTCGCAGATGCTCGCCTTGGCCGTTTCCGGTTGGAGTAGTACGCCGAACCTCTGGTGATATTTCAGCAACTGCCCAGGGTGTCATCGCCACTACCGAGCGAGCCTATCTGACCCAACAATCTTCATGATTGGTATGCACGGATCGTATGCCGCCGAAATTTTCGGCAGCGAGCATTGCTCCAGCCATTGCCATAGTGTGTGATTAGGCAGTTTGTTACGACAGGTACGCCCGCTGTCCTTTACCAACGAACGCATCGTCTGTGGTTGGATAGTGGGGTGGTGCAAAAGATTCGCCAGCGCCATCATTTCAGGCAATGCAATGCGAATTTTGTACTCGGACAGAGTTGGCCTAAATTGCACAAGTCCAAGGTATGAGAAGCTGGGTAGTTCGAAATGACCGCCGATTGTCACGATGCGGCTAGTGCCTCTACCCGATGTTCCCTCCACCGGAGTAACAGACGGTGGGGCACCCAATAGCTCCAGAAACCATGAATTGACGCCAGGCGGGTGCAAACGCACCACGGACAAACGATCGTCGCTGGTAGCGGCAGTCCCTGGGATTTCAAAGTTGCCGCTGTTTTCCGGTACCCAACCGTCAGTAAGGAGTTGATCCGTGACCCGCGAAGCACTCACCATTGCCCTGGCGTGCGGCGCCAGCATTCCATCTACATCTTTGGTGCGAATGGCCTGCTGCACGTCAGGCAACAGTTGGTAGCTCGCGGCCAGACTCCCAACAATGATGATGTCATCACGCACAACCTCCGGAATGGACCGTGCAACGTGCTCAAGGACTTCGCGAGGGGTGATAAGTTCGGACATATTAGTCTCCAAGTGCGATATGAGGACCGCTGGGCGCGAAGTGGTTAATCATTTGTTCGATCTGGTGAAACATGTTTGCTTCCCACATGTGCACCATGCAATCCAGCACATCCGCGCAGAGAACGTCACCCTTTGACGAAAACAAATTGTGTGGCCGATTGGCAAAATGCACGATCACGCTGGGATGGCTGTCCACTGTGTCTTCACGGGACAAGCCAGGGTCGATGTCGGTTATGAAGGAAAGGTCAGAGTGTGATGTACCGTGGACAACCAGATCCAAGTACGGAGCCCCGGTGATGTCGATTTTTGGGAAATGTCGCATAGCGCCCAAGACACCGCCAACGGCGACATCGCTGCGCCCTAGTTTCACAAACTGACGCATCAATTTTTCTGAGCTACGCGGGGCACCAGAACGATCGACGTACTTGTAGCTCACGGCATCAATCGACAAGGTGAGCCACTTTTGCCACTCCCACGGTGTAAATCCCTTCAAGGACAGACGGCGGTCCTCGGTACGCTGTAGGCTATTGGGATCAACGGTTTTCAGAGCCGCATATACCGTAGGCAAGCTCGCTCCAGAGATATTCGCCAATTGGGCAACCGTTACCGGCTCCATTGAATGGAACCACCGGTGCAATAGCATGCCCACGACCACTACTTTGGACGAGGTCTTTGGTTTTTGCAATAGGGCATCAAGGGCGTGAGCCCGCAGTTCCAACAGGGCATCGGCTGGAAGGGTCGGAAATAGCACACTGTCCATTTCGTCAGGTGATTCCAACGCGACGACACGCATGCGCGGCCGCAGGTTGTCACTCAAAATTGACTGAAATTTCCTCACTTCTTCAGCGAGACGCCGTTTGGCAAATCCGCTTTTAAGGAGCACGCAAAGTAGTGAAGTGCGGTCGTCGTTGCTGATTTCCAATGAGTAGGCCGCGTCCAGAAGCATGTAGCGCAACTCCCGGACCACACGCATTCCTACGATGATCTGTACGCGGAGCGTGCTTTCATCGCTGGAGTCACTCCAATCCCATTGTTGGGAAGAAATCATAATAAAAGTGAAGTTTACATTAAAAGTGAACTTATAAATGAAGTGAAGTTTTAGAGAGTGGTGTCGCTCATGGGGTTGCCTAGCTAGAGCGACCGAACTTCACCGCTGCCCTGTATTCGGCAAGCGCCCTGCTTCAACCTAGTGGTGCAGTTGAGAGGGCGCGAGCGCGTTAAGCCGCCACCCTCCTCTTCATCCCCCGCACCGCCTTGATCTTCCTGGCCAGCTCCTGCGTCGCGTAAATCGACGTGGTATCGATGGACGCATGCCCGGCCAACTCGCTGGCGATCTCGATCGACATACCGTCCACCAGGGACTGGCGCACAAAGGTATGGCGCATCCAGTGTGTGCTGGCCTTCTCGAACCGGCGTGCGTCCAAGCCTGCCCCCTCGGCGGATAGTGCCGCGCGCCGGAAAAAACGTTTCAGCGCGGAATAAATGGCGCTAGCCGACAGGGCCAGTCCCACCTGCTGCGTGCTGGAGGCCGCCACCAGTTCACCCCCCTGCCCTCGGGTCCATTGCGGCACCGGCGCATGCAAGGTCCGTATCAACGGCAACTGATCCAGTTCGGCCTGGTCCACCATGCGTTTGTCCGCTTCCAGAAACTCCTTGCCATGCAAGGCCAGCAAATCCACGACATCCTGGACCAGCGGCACCTCGCGTATCTTGTTGCGTTTTCCCGTGACCGTCAGTATCCACGTCTCGGGCAGATCCGGCAGGGCTTCAATGCGCAGGTCCTTGTGGCGCGCCTTGGCCAGTTCATCCAGGCGAATGCCTGAAGTGACCAACAATTCCAGAATGCACTTCAAGCGCAGGCGCTCCGGGCCTACCGGTAGTGCGTTCAGGCAGCTCAGCACATGAGCCCACTCGGCCTCGGCAAACGACCTACGGATGTCCATCTTGGATGGCGGAAGATCAAAGCTTTTCATGAGCGCGCGCATCGGGTTGGCCACCAGGTAGCCGGCATCCACCAGGCCGCCAAACAGGGTTTGCAGAATCACCAGGGCCTGTTTTTGCGAGGCGGCCGACGGCTGTCCTCTAAAGGCCCGCCACTGCGGATCGGTGCGCTGGCAGGGCCGGTCGTGTATCCAGCTTGCCGGCACGACCTGCAGGAATTCCCGGTAGCGCTGGCAGTCTGGCGACGTAACCGAGGACAAGGGCTTCTTCAACGCCTGGGCACACCACAGCAGGAAACGTTCCGCCTCCTTGCGGTAGCTGCGCTGGGTCGACGGCTTTTCGTTATAACGGGCCAGCCAGGCGCTGACAGCTTCCAGGTCGTTATTTGCGCCCAGCGTGTTGGCCATATGGGAGCGGAAATCCCCCTGCCCGCCGGCCAAGGCCGGTGTGTGGCGCATCTGTTGGATGGCACTGGCCACTAGCGTGCCGGTGCCAAACGCACGCAAGGCAACAGCGTCCTGGCCCACCCGGGGCAACAGCGGTGCCACGCGCAAGGCACGCTTGGCCGCAGGCTCATAAACCGTGCCCGAGACCGCCAGCCTCAGATGATCCTGCTCCATGACTAGCCAGGCGACGACCTGTGCGGCCCGCTGCACCCCCAGGCCCTTGATACGGCCATGCCAGCGGTAGCCATAAACATTGATGAAACGTACCAGATCGCCCAAAGTCAACAGTCCGACATTGCGCAGGCACTTGACAACCGGCCTGGCAAACCAGGTTTCCAGCCGGTCCGTCACCGACGGAATGGTGGCCAGCACAGTTTCAAGGTAGTTGAGCGCCCTCACCCTCTCGGCCACCGGATCCTTTAGGCCCACGGCGGCTTCCTGGGCATCGGCATTGTCCAGACCGAAGTGGGCCTTGTATTCGGCCAGCAGATCGGCCTCGGACCAAGCGTCAGGGTCCAGCCCTTCAGACTCTACCCATTCGTCCAGGCTGGGCAATGCGACGGCCTTGGGCGGCGCGGCATCACTGCGCAACAGGTCCAGTAAGTGCGTGATCTTTGCGTATGTGGGCAGCGTGGAATCGTGCTGACGGCCGGCTTCAATGATGCGTTTGAGCAATCCGTCGCGGCGGTTCTGCACATGGCGCAGATCGGTCGTGGTTTCGGACCATGCCAGGTAGCGCTGGAACGAATCCGCCAGGTCCAGACCCAGGATGCTGGAGCGCACAAAGGCGAAATGGTGCACACCCAGGGCCCTGACGTCCTGGACCACCCGGGCCTTGGATCCCCTGGGGCGACCGGGTTTGCGTGACGCTTGACCAGCGACATGAAACAGGGGGTCTGCATAGATTGCCACGGTCGAACCTCCATCCAAAACTTGTAGAACTCCGCGCCCGGCAGTCATCAACGGATGGGGTCGCTGACTTCAGCAAAGGCACACGCCAGCCATGCACGCGGAGACAGGCTTTGTCCCATTTTGTGTCCCACGTCAACCGGCCTCGGACCAGGGATTCATGACGGGTACCAAGGTGTGCGCAAAATCGCGCACATTGCGGGTCACGACCGTCAGGCCGTGCTCCAGCGCAGTCGCCGCAATGATAGAGTCAAAGGCCGCCAGCGTTGCACCGGCAGCGTCTGCCCGGGCGCACATCGCGGCCCAGGGTTTCGCCGTGGACTGGCCGAAGGGCAGCACCCTTTCCTCGAAACTGTTCTCGAGTTTTTCCAACCAGTTCGACAGTTCCGTTCGCCGGCGCGACACGGGCAGTTTGGCCACGCCGCGGTGCAGTTCGGCCAGGGTCATGGCACTCACAAACAGTGTCTGTTCCTGGCGCGCCGCCATCCACCGCAGCACTGCGGGTTCAGGCGCTGGCTTCACCAGTTCAGACAACACGCAGGTATCGAGCAGGTAGCTCACAACGAGAGATCCCGTACGGCTTCGGCTGAACGACCCATGTCCAGCGGCTCACCGCGCGGCGCATGCAGCAGAAGGTCCATCAAGTCCGATGTGCCACTCAATCGCCGGTAGTCCCGCGCTGCCAGCACAACCACGGCATCCTGGCCCCGGCGCGTGACCAGCTGGGGCCCTTCGCTGAGGCTGAGCTCCACCACTTCGCTGAACCGGCTTTTGGCCTCTTGCAATTGCCACGTATGCATGGTTATTTCCTATGACTAGTCAGTCTAGTCTTTTAGTGTCGAACATAGGCCACTCTTTGTCAACCCAATGCGAAGTAGTGCCCCTGCAATAGCGGCGGCCGACTGTCGGGGAGAAATGCGGCGTCCGGGACAGCAACAAGTCAAAACTGCCACTTTAGGATAATAAAAACTCTTGCCGGATTATAAGGATAATCATGGCGTGTTTATAACGAATATGCAACCCATTCTCTGCGCATCTATGGTCGCGCCGGGCGGGGTAGCCCTGCCACCAGTGCCCTCAGCGCATGGCGTGGGCGGGGCCCTCCTGCTTCGTTTGCTGACTGGCGCTGGGGCGGCCGCCGCTAAGAGGCGCTAGGCGCAAAAAAGACCCCCCGGGGGCCAGTTTTGGCACTGCGCACGGATAAGGGCCTGGGGCACAGGGCTTGAGGCCACGGGGTGCGGACTAGGGTCCTGGCCTGCTGCGCCGCCCGGCATGGCCGGGACACGAAGACCCTGGGAGAGCATGAATGAGCGCGTGCGGCGCACAACCGGGAGTGCGACCGGAGTAAGGGCCGGTGAGGCCGGCAACCATAGCCTCCGCTACCCACTCCTGCACCCGCGCCAATCACCACCCAGGCGGCGGAAACGGCACCAACGGAGGCCTGCGGACAAAAGCAACCAGTGTTGCCCCGCATAGGGAGGTCGACTGTCGCCCCACCACGGGCCGCCACTCACCCGCCCCTCCCCGCCTTCCGCCCCCACCGAGCGAGCGCACGGGAGGGCTGCTGCACCTGTGCCATCGCGGCTGCCTATGTAACGGGGCTCGGTGTTGTGCTGCGCCGGCGTTGGGTCTGGTCCTTTCGGTACCGGTTGCGGCGCACGCTGCGCGGGGGCCATGGACCACGCCCGAGTCGCCACTACTACGGCGCAGTGGGTTGGCCGCAGCGGCACGAGGATCAAGCACTCGAACACAGAACCCCTGCTCCCTGCCCTCCCTCCTCACTATCATCGCCTGCCCCGCAAACTGCCCAGTAGCCGGTCCTGCCCTTTGCGCGGCTGACCTGCTCCGCCACGCGCGCTACAGAGGTTTGCTGAGCCAATCAGTCGTCAGGATTGGCCATTCCTATAGCTGCACAACGAATGGCAAAGGCCACCTTTACCGCGGGAAAGTTGCGAACTTGGGCATTTCAGGTTCACATTCCGGGACCCATTGTGTATTCCGCACTCGCGGCAAAAGCTACCGCTTGAAGGCTACGTAGTGCTGCTTTGCTGGATTGGAACTGATTGGGACCTTCTCGTGGTAACGCTAGTTTATGGACACCGGAAACGAGTGTTCGAATCGCGGCTTGTTTGGGATCCAGTGGGACCGTTCCCATTAGCAACCACTGGAGCGTTCAACTTATCTTTTCGCACCAGATTTGAAAAAGGGGGCAAAACTGCCCCTGGCAACTGTGCTGAGTCTAGACGGCAATGCATACGCCTGCGAACTCCTCACGGTACTGTTTCATTGAAAATTGACCAGTGCTCTACTGGTAGAGCACCCTTCAAGGCTACCGACATCAGCCGGGTATGAGTGCCCCAAAACGCACTGCATCTCGCGGCAGACATGGTGCCCGGGCCGGTCTGCGGGGTATCGACGTGTAGCGCCGTAGCGAAGCACGTGACCCATGGTCATGGGATACAGGCGCTCACACTGGGCCAGATGTTGGGAGGCCATCGACCCCATTGCGGCGAGGTCTGCAAGCACCAAAGCCTTGCCTTTTAGTTCCGCTGTACGGTGATGGGTGTTGTCCAACCATATTAGCGGGGAAGAATGCTCACGACAAACCGGGGCGACTGGGGCCCGGCGCACTAGAGCGATCAAAACCAAAGGGCGGCTTGGAGGCTGCCGCGGGATGGGGTATTGACGCAAACCAGCCCAGCGGCATTCCGGATTGAAATACCGCTTGCCCAAGATATCTGAGACAACCTGTCGGGATGAGCCAACCGATTTGCCGATACCAGACAGTCAAAGAGTTTCCATGCCGAACCTGGGACAGTACCTGCTACCGGCATAGATCCAGGATGTCATGGACATTGCACCCGCCTATGCTGCCGACGGCTCGGGTTAGGCAGAGACTGCACAAAAAGGAAGTTGTGCACCCTCCCCTTCGGGTCGATTCACCTGGTTTTTTCGAACAAGAATAGGCGGGAGTGGAACCGTTCCACCCACCCCGCACGGACGGTGCGAATTGGATCTCGGAACAGAAAGCAGGGCCTTGATCGCCTCTTCCACTTCGCTAATGCGCTTTGGATCGATGTTGGTCAAACCGATCTTAACCCAGCGTCTGGGCAATCCGCCCTTTTCTGAACCTGAGTAGCGTACGACCTCATGCCAATTGCTAGTGCTCTACCGTAGAGCACTCACGCAACGGTCGCAAAAATCTGGTCCATCAACCACTCTTCGGCTGGACCTATTCAGCGTTCAACCTCACTCAAATCACAACTGTTCTACGGTAGAACGCTCCGCCCAGGTCTCCATCATGCAGGGGTGCTTTACCGTAGAGCACCCAGAAAGCGGACAAAAAAAGGGCGGTTGAACCGCCCTTTTGCTGTACCCACTTGGCGTACAACCATACGCCATTCGCAAGTGCTCTACGGTAGAGCACCCTCCTCCTTCAGAGCCTCAACAATGGCTTTTTCAACTTTCAAAAGCATCGACTTGCTCAAGTTCGGCAGATCAATTGCCACCTTATCCTTTGAAACCGACACTCTAAAAGAGCCATTGACCCCAAGTTTGACGATGTGCGAAATGCTCCTGGACTCGATCGCACTTGCACCGATAAGGCGAACGTAAACATCGGAGGCTGAAATCTTGACACCAGCCAAACGGCTGGAGGCAATCTCATTCGCACGCGACAACACAAGCTCCAGGTCCGACTTGAGAGCTTCAGACAATGGTGCAGACCAACGGTATTGAATATCCAGCGGCGAACCAAAAGCCTCAATAACAGCCTTCGGAAAACGAGCAATATTGATCGCAGTAGACACATTCCCAGACTGAAGACCCAAGTCCTCTGCCAACTTGCGCTGCGAGCTGAACAACCCCTCTTCCAATGCCCGCAGGTACATCAAGCCCTGCTCATAAGGCCGCAAATCTGCGCGCAAACGATTCTCGCGATCCATCTCCTTGAAGAGCTCTTTGTCATCAATTGACTCGATCGTGGCGAGAACCGAGGTGTCCAACTCCAAACAAGCACGATGCCGACGATGACCAAAGACGATTTCATATTCCTGCGGAGAAGATCCCGGAATAGGGCGAACTTTGATTGCTTGAACGTTGCCGCCAGCCGATTCAATTTCAGCCTTCAGTTCCGCGAATTCTGGTCCTTCAAAACTCTTGTCGTGGCGGTTGGCCCATTTGCTGGGCCTGACACATTTCGGATCGAGTTTCTTTGACGGGAGCACCCCTTCCCATTCGGCATTCACTGCGACAAGATCTGCCCGTACAGCCTCCACAGTATGCTCGGCCTCGTGAAGCTGCCTCTCAAGTTCAGAAACCTTGCCGCCCTGCGCTGCCATTGCCAGACCGATCTGAACCGAATTAATCTGACGGACTGGAGTTTCGGTAGAAATACTACCCAGAGAGGAGGGCGCCGCCACCTTATTCATCATCTGGGTGGCTAGGGCGGCCTTTTCCCGGGGGCTGAGTTTTGGGGCCATCAAACTTCTCCTTTGGCGATCACCGCGTCTGTCTTTCGCACCGCTTCAGCATTGGCTTCCCAAACACCCCACACCTGCTTCTCCACGTAGTCGACCAATAGTTCATAGGCGTCGTGGGCCCTCTTCAGGGTCTTGGCCTGGGCAGAACCAACATCCATGTCATAGACGGTTCCGAACTCAGCACTCGCGCTGGCTGCAATACTCGTTTTTGGGATTTCAACTGGCAATACCTTGGGGCCATAAGCACTCACGATCCAGTTCCGGATGTCGTTCGAAATCAGATCCGCCTTATCCACACGGCTCAACAAAATATCAACAAAGGAGTACTGCTTGCTCTCACCACGCGCTTCAAACAGGGAACTGCACACGCCTGTAAAGAGACTCCAGAACTGAGCGCTACTCGCGAAGTCCAGTGCATTTGGCGGAAGTGGCATCAGAACACCATCCGCAGCGATCAGCGCATTGATCGTGATGTAGCTCAGAGACGGAGGTGTATCGATGATGATGATGTCATACTCGTTACGGGCCTCTTCAAGGCCTGCATCCAACACCCGCCAGAAAGCAAAGCCTGGATCGTTGGCCTGACGACTTGGCAACAGGAATTCCGCATTGAAGAGTATTGGCGCAGCAGCTACCAGGTCAATACCATCCCAATATGTCTTCTGGACAGATGGCATGATCGAGTCAGCCTCACCAGTGCACAAACCTAATATGGTGCTGTCAGCCTCAACCTCCGTATCTGGTAGAACACCAAACAGTGTTGTAAGCGATCCTTGAGGGTCCGTATCAATCACCAGAACACGATGGCCCCGCAGACTTAAACCCTGCGCCAGCGCAGCTGCAGTCGTAGTCTTGCTGACGCCACCCTTGTAATTGGCAACGGCAATGGTGGTGCCGGACGCGAACTCCGGATCACGCAATGTATCGCTTCGGAAGGTTTTGACCCAAACCCGGGCCTCTTCCAAGGTCCACTCGCGGCGGCTGACATCGGGCCGCTCCCCCCCAGGCAGCTCACCCTTTTTAGCGTGGTACATCACCTGGGCGCGTTCCAGTCCACACAGCTCACCAAGCTGGGTGGAGTTGAACAGGGGAGGGGATTTGCGTGCTTCAGGCGCCAACATGGAACTGCGGGCCTGCTTGATGACACTGCCTGCATTGATGGCCAGGTTGTTCAGTGCCTCGATATCGATGGTGGGGTAGATTGGCTTTTGCTTAGTGCGCATTAAATTCTCCGAGTTGCGGAATTTTAGCGCAGCGATGGAAAAAACGTAACTTTTCCAAAAATCACCTGTGAATGACAAAATGGCAAGTAATGTTAGAACCCAACAAGTTTCTTGCCAAAACATCGTGTCAACCCAGAAGATGCTGTTTTAGCGGCGGATGTTCGGGTATTTAGGTCTGCTGATACCAAGTCGCCTTGTCTTTAAGAACAAGTCTTAAGATAAGTCTTCAATACAGTTCGTATCCTAAGGGAATGGCATTTCATTAGTTAAATCAACAACTTGCAATAAGACACTGTCCAGCCTTGTACCGCTAACCGTCCAGCTTTGTACCGCTGGATGTCCAGAACCCTACCGTTACCCGTCCAGACCGATACCGCTGGAGTCCTTTCGAGGTACTTGCAGGAAGGATGTCTGAAATCCGGCCCGTGGAGCCCAAATTTAGACAAATAGTTGCCCAACAGGACACTATGCATGTCCTGATTTCAATTGAATCGGCCTGGACACAGTTGCAAGAGTAGGTGAATTGTCCGGCCTTGTACCGTTGAACCCATTGGTCGGTTTTCCCAATAAATGGCAATTGTCCAAAAGTCGCTATACTTGTTTGGACAACAAGAGGCATGATGAACGACACTGCAAAAGACCAGCTAAAGATCAAGAAGCCAGTTCAATCACTGGTACTGATCCCCAAGAAGGGAAAACTCAGTGTTGTCGCCCGCAAGTTGTACAACGTGATCCTGCATTCGACGATTGCCCAGATTGCGGAATTCGAACTCCAGAGCAAAGAGGTACCCGCAGACCACCTGTTTGAAGGTCGCCTGATTGATTTGGTAATGCCTATCCAGGTGGGGCAATCGGACCTGCGGGCCAGAGCGAAGGAATACCTGCAGCAAATGTCCGAAATTCGCTTGGACTGGGAGGCTCCAGATGCCCGCGGCAACATCAAATGGACGAATCTGGGCCTCTTGGCAGAAGCCCAATTGGAAAAGACGAACCCCAACGATCCAAAGTCTGATGTCATCGTCCGATGGGCGTTCCCACCAACCATCTTCAAGGAGTTGCGTCACCCTGAGATGTACGCGCAAATCAGCATCTACCAGCTTGCCAAGCTCTCTACCTATGAAGCGGTCGCCTTGTATGAGATTTGTGCCAGGTACCGAACGAATGCTGCCGGCGTTACAAGTATTCAGGAGCCGCTGTGGTGGATCAAAGCCTTGTCCAACAAAGTGCCCGACCTCGATCCCAAGACCGGTGAGCCGAAGTGGCGTGAGTGGCGAAAGTTTAAGGACGAGAAAATCAAGAAGACGGTTGCCGAGATCAACGAACAAACCGATCTGAATATTGAACTCATTGAGAAAAAAGAGGGCGTTCAGTTTGCTGTCAAACGCAAGGCGTCGGAGTTCTTGCCTGCACCCAACAGGCTCAATCCTGAAATCGCCGAAGCGGCCTTGAAGCTTGGTATCAAACTCACGGATATCGCCGCGCTGATTCGCAACGGTCAGTCAGAGGTCGGATTGAAAGCGGCGTTTGCAAAGATGGCCAACCAGGACCCGGCTAGCATTACCAGAAAACTGGCCTACCTGAACAAGATTCTGGAAGAGGTCAATCCACTCATTGCCGATGGTCGGGTGCCCGATCAATACCAGCAAACAGTTTTGCCTGCCCTGAGAATGCCACAGGTTGAGCCTTTGAAAGTTGCAATGTCATACAAAGATGAGCGACGCGCTGAAATCAGAAAAGAGTTCTCACAACTGGAAAAGTCTGGACAGCAGGTCTTTGCATATGAAGCCCTGGCTGAACTCAAAGCCAGCAAGATGGCCAACCCGGCCATGAGCCTTAAGGTTGAATCCGGTGCCTGGGAATCGGCACCCATATTGTTTTCAAAAATGATCGAGTTATACGCAGTTGCGACGTTTGGCCGCGATTGGGGCTTTGAACAGCCACGAACGGAACGGGTCATACCATGAATGCCACTTTAGACATACCCCTGGGCCATCTGCGCGTTCCACCGCACTCCATTGAGTCAGAATGTTCCTTGCTGGGCGCCCTGTTGCTGAACAATAGTGCGCATGGCCTGATCGTCAGCCTCATCAAGCCGCACGACTTTTACCGGTATGAGCATCAGCAGATCTTCAAGGCCATCGAGACGCTGATCGACACGGGTAAGCCTGCCGACGTTGTTACTGTGCATGAACAGCTCAACACCGATGGAAAGTTCGGCGAAACGGCTTGGCTCGAGTACCTGAACACCCTCGCACAGTATGTTCCTAGCGCCTCCAACATTCTGCGGTACGCAGAGATAGTCAAAGACAAATCCATCCTGCGAAAGCTGATTGCTGTTGGTGACGAAATCACGGGCGAGGCTTTTGCCAACAAGGGCATGACGTCCGCAAGCCTGCTGGAACAGGCGGAAGAGAAGATTCTTTTGATTGGCTCTCAAGGTACCTTGCGAGCCGAGGACAAGATGCTCAGCACGTTGATACCACGCTTCAACCAGATGCTAATGGACCGTTCAGAGAATCCTGGAAAGCTCGTTGGCTTGTCTACCGGTTTTGCTGACTTGGACAGCATGACCAATGGCTTCAACAAAGGTAACCTGATCGTACTGGCCGGCCGCCCATCCATGGGCAAGACTTCCTTGGCCATGAATATGGCCGAGCATTGCGCCATCAAGGAACGCCTGCCAGTGCTCGTGATCTCATTGGAGATGACGGCGGACGAACTGACTACGCGCCTTGTGGGTTCCGTTGGCCGAATTGATCAAACAAACCTGGCCACAGCAAATCTCGCAGATCACGAGTGGGGCAGGGTATCAGAAGCAATGGAGACCTTGCACCCTACGCCTATTGAGATTCAGGACTCAAATGTGAGCACCATCAGCGAGATACGCGCCATGGCGCGTCGTGCCCAGCACCGCCACAAGCAGCTTGGACTGGTGGTTGTTGACTACCTGCAACTGGTGAAGGGAAGCGGGGAGGGCACACAGGAAAACCGAGCGACTGAAGTTGGGAATGTCTCCCGTGGGTTGAAGCTTCTGGCCGGCGAGTTGGCGTGTCCAATCATTGCGCTGTCACAGTTGAACCGTGCAGTTGAAGATCGTCCTGACAAGCGGCCAAAAATGAGTGACATCCGTGAATCCGGCTCGATTGAACAAGACGCTGACGCCATCTTGTTCGTTTACCGCGACGAGGTTTACACCAAGGATGCCTGCCTCACGCCAGGCGTTGCAGAAATCATCATCGCTAAGCAGCGCAATGGCCCGACAGGTACCGTGCGCCTGGCTTGGCAGCCGTGCTATACCCGGTTCGAAAATTTGGCGTATTGATCCTCCCCCATCACCTACCGTGCTGGGCCGCAGTGGGTGGTTCAAACAGGTGGCCCGCTCGACGAAGTTTTTCTCTACTTTGCCCCAGCATTCAGGCTCACACCTCATTGGACAAGACTTGGTGTAGCGCCCAGGCCGAATTTGGGCTATGCTGCGGTGCAGCATAAACATCAGGGAGTGACGATGAACTGCAAAATATCCCTTCAATCAGGTCGGAGTTGGACGGGCTGCGCCTTGGCCTTACTGCTGGCGTCTGGCCTGGCCCAAGCGGCGGATGACCTGCCTGCGCTCAATGCCATGGCACTACGCACCTCGGTTTCGGGCCTGTCATCAGGAGCCTTCATGTCTGTGCAGTACGGCACCGCATACTCGGCCAGCGTCATGGGCGTCGGGGTGGTGGCCGGCGGGCCTTACAACTGTGCCTACGTCAACCTAGTCTTACTGTGTCACAAGAGAAGCCTTGCGTTTATGCGCAGGCAGCACGGGC
>JAZKIR010000080.1:0-20295 GCA_040384785.1 Pseudomonadota bacterium | reverse complement strand
GCCAAGACCACGTCCTTGAAAAAGACCACCGTGGGCCTGACACCGATCCGCGAAAGCGACATCAAGTCCAGCGCGATGACGGCCATGGCGCCCAAGCTCGGTGGCCTGGTGGAGTTCTATCGCAGCCCCGCCCGCGTGGCCTGGACACCAACCGGCAACAACGTGCCTGACTACCCCAAGCTGGCGCAGCTGTGGTGGAAAAACGTGGCCGTGGCGGTGACCGGTGAGAAGACACCACAAGCCGCGATGGACAACCTGGCCAATGAAATGGACGACGTGTTGGGCCGCCTGGAGCGCGCCGGCATGGCCGTGTGCCCGCCCAAGCTCAACGCCAAGCAGGACCCATCCAAGTGGCTGAGCGACAAGGGTGCACCATGGGCCAAACTGGCCAACGAAAAGCCAAAGGGTGAAACCATTAGCTACAACACGCTGTTGACAGCCTGGAAAAACGGCAAAACGCGTTAAGCGTTTGCTAAGGTCCTCCGCGCTTTAAAGCCTGGCCGTGTGCGCACATCTGCCACACGGCCTTTTTCTTAATTTCTAGCCTATGCCTACAACCATGCAGCCCCAATTGACTCGGCGCGACGATCTGATAGCCCAACTGGCACAGGCTCAGTCTTATGACATCGCCATCGTTGGCGGTGGTGCTACCGGTCTGGGTGTTGCGCTGGACGCCGCTGCCCGGGGTTTCAAAGTAGTGTTGGTGGAGTCGCATGACTTTGCCAAGGGCACCTCCTCACGGGCAACCAAGCTGGTGCACGGTGGTGTGCGTTACCTGGCACAGGGCAATATTTCTTTGGTGCGCGAGGCCTTATACGAGCGCACCACGCTGTTGAACAACGCGCCGCATCTGGCGCAACCGCTGCCTTTCATCATGCCGTCCTACAAGTGGTGGGAGACGCCTTTTTATGGCGTTGGGCTCAAGATGTACGACGCTCTGGCGGGCAAGGCCGGCCTGGGCAAAACCGAATTTCTAAACCGCGACGAGACCCTGCGCCTGCTGCCCACGGCGCGTGAGCAAGGGCTGCAAGGCGGCGTCAAATATTGGGATGGCCAGTTCAACGACGCCAAGCTCGCGATGGCCCTGGCCCGCACGGCCGCAAAGCAGGGCGCTTTGCTCATCAACTACTGCCGTGCGGCGCACCTGTTGTATGAAGACGGCAAGGTATCAGGCCTGGTGTGTGACGACACCTTGACCGGCAAACAATACACCGTGAAGACCCGTTGTGTAGTCAACGCAACCGGCGTTTGGGTGGATGAACTGCGACAGAAAGACGGTGCCGCCAGCGGTGCCGATACCAAACGCGCGACCAAACCCATGGTGACACCCAGCCAGGGCGTACACATTGTGGTGGACCGCAGTTTCCTGGACAGCGATGTGGCCCTGATGGTGCCCAAGACCGCCGATGGGCGGGTCCTGTTCGCCGTGCCGTGGCTTGGTAAGGTCATTCTGGGTACCACCGACACACCGCGCAACGATCTGGCGCGCGAGCCCTTGCCGTTCAAGGAGGAAGTGGACTTCATCCTCAACGAATCGGCGCGTTATCTGCGCAAGGCACCTACGCGTGCCGATGTAAAAAGTGTCTGGGTCGGTTTGCGCCCCTTGGTCAAGCCACAGGACGACGATGGTGACAACACCAAGGGCATCAGCCGCGAGCACACGGTCCTGGTCAGCCGCAGCGGCATGGTCACCGTGACCGGTGGAAAATGGACCACCTACCGCGCCATGGCGGAGGACGTTCTCGACGCCTGCGCCGAAAAATCCCTGCTGGAAAAACGCGGCAAAGGCGTGACCACCCATCTGAAACTGGTGGGTGCTGAAATTCCCGCGGCACAGATACGCTCCATTTGTATGGCACCGGGCTTGCACTCCTATGGTGACGAGCAGGCAGCGGTGCAGACCATGCCGGGCGCAGACACCGTTTTGTGCGAAGGTTTGACTGAAGGCATGGTGCGGTTTGCGGCACGCCATGAATACGCCATCAAGGTCGAGGATGTGTTGGCGCGCCGCTCCCGGCTGCTGTTCCTGGATGCGCGCCTGGCAAGCTCCTTGGCAACCCAGGTCGGCCAAATCCTGCAGCAGGAAACCGGCCTGGACCCCGAAGTCCTGGCCTTTGAAGAGCTGGCCAAGCACTATTTGCAGTTGCCCGCCTAGCCCAGGCGCCTGTTGCTGGGGGTGAACCGTGTTTCACCTCTTGACGGGGGCGCCTAATTATCCGAGTATGGGTTCAACATGGGCAAAGCGCCACTGCACAAGGGCGCGGCCGCATGCGTACAGATCACACGTTGGGCACTGCCACGGGCTTTGCGGTATCGGTATTGATCAGGAGACAAAAAAATGAAAATTGCTGCGCGTCTGGTGTTGCTGGGCGGAATCTTGTCTCTGTTGCTGCTGGCCATCGGCAGCCTGGGTCTGTATGGTGTTGGCGCCAGCAACGAGGCCCTGCGCACGGTATACGAAGACCGCACGGTACCGGCCGGGCAACTGGGTGATATTGGCTCCAAGTTGTTGAGCAACCAGCTGGCTCTTTCGGCTGCATTGATCACCCCCACACCCGAAGTCATAGCGTCCAGCACCGCCACGGTGGATGCGAATATGGCGGCCATCTCCAAGCTGTGGGCGGCCTACACGGCGATCAAACTCTCGGACGAAGAACAAAAGCTGGCCAAGGCCTTTGTCGACGACCGCAAAAAATTTGAAGAAGGGCTGCAGCCCGCGCTGGTGGCCCTGCGCGCCAACGACGTCATCGAAGGCCAGAACATCTTCGTGAACAAGATCCCGCCACTGTACGCTCCGGTCAAAAAAGGCATTGACGCACTGAGTCTGTCGCAGGTGGAGGGTGCTAAGAAAGAATTCGCCGACGCGTCCGCACGTTACAACACGATCAAGTTCATTTCGCTGGTCTCGATTGCGGGTGGCTTGTTGTTTGCCGGCCTGTTTGGCTTTGTGACGCTGCGCACGATCACCGGTCAACTGGGCGCCGAGCCGGGGGAAGCCGCCGCCGTGGCGCAAAGCGTGGGCGCCGGCGATCTCAGCACCCCGGTTGCCCTGAAGGCCGGGGACAGCAGCAGCCTGATGGCACAGCTCAAAGCCATGCAGGACAGCCTGACCCAGGTGGTCACCAATGTGCGCAGTGGCTCCGAAGGCGTGGCCACGGCCAGTGCCGAGATTGCGCAGGGCAACCACGACTTGAGTGCACGCACCGAGCAACAGGCCAGCGCGCTAGAGAAGACCGCCGCCAGCATGGAAGAGCTGAGTTCCACCGTCAACCAGAACGCGGACTCAGCCCGCCAGGCCAATCAGTTGGCGCAGAGCGCGTCCAGCGTGGCGGTGCAGGGCGGCATCGTGGTCGACCAGGTGGTGGAAACCATGAAGGGCATCAACGAGTCCAGCCGCAAGATTTCGGACATCATCAGCGTCATCGACGGCATTGCCTTCCAGACGAACATCCTGGCCTTGAACGCAGCGGTGGAAGCCGCGCGCGCTGGTGAGCAGGGACGTGGCTTCGCGGTCGTGGCCAGCGAGGTGCGATCACTGGCCGGGCGTTCAGCCGAGGCCGCCAAGGAAATCAAGAGCTTGATCAATGCCAGCGTCGAGCGTGTCGAGCATGGCTCGGCCCTGGTGGATCAGGCCGGCAGCACCATGAAGGAGGTGGTTGACAGCATCAAGCGTGTGACCGACATCATGGGTGAGATCAGCTCCGCGAGCAATGAACAGGCCAGTGGCGTAGCGCAGATCGGCGAAGCTGTTTCGCAGATGGACCACACCACGCAGCAAAATGCCGCACTGGTGGAGCAAATGGCAGCGGCTGCCAGCAGCCTCAAGAGCCAGGCGCACGATCTGGTGGGCACGGTGGCAGTGTTCAAGTTGTCGCACGGTATGGGGGTTCGCGTTGCCCCGCAGACCAGCGTGCGTGCCGCATCGGCTGTGGCTGCCTGTCCGGCAGCGAGACCTGCTGCACTGTCCAGCATAAAAAAACCTGCATTGCCCGCCAAGTACAAGGCCCTGTCGGCGCCCACACCGACACCTACACCCCGTGCTACCGCCACACCCAAGGCAACCCACAACGATGACTGGGAAAGCTTCTAGTCTGACTGCAAAATGGCGCCTCGGTGGAGCGTGGCGGGGACATGAATGACTTCTGATGTCAATTAATACCTGTTTTGGGTTATTTGACGAGTCTTTGAATAAAATAGGGCTGTAGCCCCCGGAGTATTTGAAAGTATTGCTATTAAATACGTAGCATGTGAGTCTGGCCATCGTCCTCTGCGGCCTTCCCATGCGCACATGGTTCACTCACCCGGCGCAGCCAATATCCCCAACGCCTTCTGCGCAAACTCAATCCACATCGTCTCCTGCATGATGCCGGCGCTCAGCACTAGGTGTTGCAGTTGCGCCTTGCGCGAATCGTTGCTTGCGTCGCCAAAGTCGCGCCCCTCAATCTCGCGGTACAGCGCCAGCTTGTCCTGGTGCAAGGCCAGCCGGCGCTGGATGTCGCTGGCCAGATCGGTGGGGCCGACCACCGCCTCGGCGCGCATGCGCACCATCAGCTCGTCGCGCAGGGGCTTGGGGTCCTGGCTTTCGGCGATCCAGCGTTTCAACTCTTCGCGCCCGGCGGGTAACACGCGGTAGACCTTCTTGCGGCCGCGGCCGCTTTCCAGGGGTAAAGCTTCCAGCCAGCCGGCTTCCTCCAGCCGGCCCAGTTCGCGGTAGATCTGCTGGTGGGTGGCGTGCCAGAAATAACCGATGGAGCGGTCAAAACGGCCCGCCAGGTCGGAACCGGAGCTGGGTTGCTCGACCAGGGCGGTCAGTAGGGCGTGGGGCAGGGACATGGGCGGCTAACTGGGCAGAAAACTCTATTTTATGCAACCAGTTGCATAGTCGCCAGGTTTTTGCGTAGAATTGTGCAACCAGTTGCATAAAGGAAACCTGATGACAGCCTACCCCAGCATGCTCAAGCCCTTAGACCTGGGCTTTACCACCCTGAAAAACCGTGTCCTGATGGGCTCCATGCACGTGGGCCTGGAAGAAGTGCCCAACGGTTTTGCCCGCATGGCGGCGTTTTATGCCGAGCGCGCCCGGGGTGATGTGGGCCTGATCGTGACCGGTGGCATTGCACCCAACGAGCGCGGCCGCCCCATGAAGGGTGGCGCCATGCTGACCAACGAGGCCGAAGCCGAACACCACCGCGTGGTGACCGATGCCGTGCATAAAGAGGGTGGCAAGATCGCGATGCAGATCCTGCACTTTGGCCGTTACTCCTACCAAAAAGACCTGGTGGCGCCCAGCGCGCTGCAGGCGCCCATCAACCCCTACACACCACACGGCCTGAGCACCGAGGAGGTGGAGCAGACCGTGGAAGATTTTGTACGCTGCGCCGCGCTGGCACAACACGCCGGGTATGACGGCGTGGAGATCATGGGCTCCGAGGGTTATCTGATCAACGAATTCATTGCCGCCCGTACCAACCACCGTGACGATGCATGGGGTGGCAGTTATGCCAACCGCATGCGTTTTCCGGTCGAGATCGTGCGCCGCGTGCGGGCGCGCGTGGGGGCCAACTTCATCATCATCTACCGGCTGTCCATGCTGGACCTGGTGGAGGGCGGCTCCACACTGGACGAGGTAATCCAGTTGGCCAAGGCGATAGAGGCTGCGGGCGCCACCATCATCAACACCGGCATTGGTTGGCACGAGGCGCGCATCCCCACCATCGCCACCAAGGTGCCGCGCGCCGCCTTTGCCTGGGTGACGCAGCGGCTCAAGGGCCAGGTGGGCATTCCACTGGTGGCCACGAATCGCATCAACACACCCGAGGTGGCGGAGCAATTGCTGGCCGATGGTTTTTGCGACATGGTGTCCATGGCCCGGCCGTTTTTGGCCGACCCCGACTTTGTGCGCAAGGCCGCGCAGGGCCGCGCCGACGAGATCAACACCTGCATAGGCTGCAACCAGGCCTGCCTGGACCACACCTTTGGCGGCAAGATCACGTCCTGCCTGGTCAACCCGCGCGCCTGCCACGAGACCGAGCTGGTGATAACACCCGCTACGCAAACCAAACGTATTGCTGTGGTGGGTGCGGGCCCTGCCGGCTTGAGCTTTGCCGTCACCGCCGCCGAGCGCGGCCACAGCGTCGAGTTGTTTGACTCGGCCTCCGAAATTGGCGGCCAGTTCAACATCGCCAAGAAGGTGCCGGGCAAGGAAGAGTTTTACGAGACGCTGCGCTACTTTGACCGCCAACTGGCGTTACGCGGCGTCAAGGTGTCGCTGAACACCCGCGTCACAGTCGATGCCCTGAAGGCCGGATGCTTTGACGAAGTGGTGTTGGCCACTGGCGTGACGCCGCGCACGCCCGACATTGAGGGTGTGGACCACCCCACGGTCATGGGTTACCTGGACGTGCTGCGCGACGGCAAGGCAGTCGGCCAGTCGGTGGCCGTGATTGGCGCGGGTGGCATTGGTTTTGACGTATCGGAATACCTGACGCACTCGGGCACCAGCCCCAGCATGGATGCGCCCAAGTTTTATGCCGAGTGGGGCATAGACACCGGTTATGCCCAGGCCGGTGGCATCAAGGCCGCGCATGCAGAAACCTCACCGCGCAAGGTGCACCTGTTGCAGCGCAAGGAGAGCAAGGTCGGCGACCAGTTGGGCAAGACGACTGGCTGGATACACCGCACCTCGTTGAAGGCCAAGCGGGTCGGCATGACGCCCGGCGTGTTGTACCAAAAGATTGATGATGCCGGCCTGCACATCCGTGTGGGTGACAAGGAGCAGGTGGTCGCCGTAGACAACATCATCCTGTGCGCCGGCCAGGAGCCGCAGCGCGAACTGTATGGCGCGCTGCAGGCCGCAGGTTGTTCGGTGCACCTGATTGGCGGCGCCGACGTGGCCGCCGAGCTGGACGCCAAACGCGCCATCAACCAGGGCACACGCCTGGCTGCTGCGATTTGATTTTTTTGATTTTTCTCAACCCGCATTTCTTCAACACCCAACGGAGCAACCCATGCACCCAGCACCCAGCCAGTTGAAACCCACCGTAGCCGCGTCCCTTGCCAAATGGCATGCCATGGTGGCCAGCGGCAACCTGCAAGACCTGCCCAGCATCGTGCACCCTGACGCGGTGTTTCGCTCCCCCATGGCGATCCACCCCTACCAGCCCGCGGCCGCGCTGATACTGGCGCTGAGCACGGTGATCCAGGTGTTTCAGGACTTCACCTACCACCGCCAACTGGCCTCGGAAGACGGTCTGAACGCGGTGCTGGAATTCAGCGCCCGCGTTGGTGACAAACAACTCAAGGGCATAGACCTGGTGCGCTTTGATGACGAGGGCAAGATCGTCGAATTCGAAGTCATGGTGCGCCCCTTGAGCGGCCTGCAGGCCCTGGGTGCCGAGATGGGTGCGCGCCTTGCGGAGAAGATGCCGGCGTTCAAGGTCAAGAACCCAGTTTAAGTAGGCCCCCACGCTTGCCACTGCGTGTGCTGCGCTGCCCCCCGAGGGGGCCGCGTTTCATCTTGGAGCGGCCCGGCGATGAAAGTGGCCCCCACGCTTGCCACTGCGTGTGCTGCGCTGCCCCCCGAGGGGGCCGCGTTTCATCTTGGGGCGGCCCGGCGATGAAACCGGGCCTGCGCGTGTGTGTATGCGGAAGGCTGATTGGCGCTATAGTGCCTCGAAGCACTTTGCACCGCACGCCCAGGAGGTAAGACACCATGGCCATTCCGCACGCCGTTTCCGGTCAACCCGTTATTGTTCTCCCGCTTGCCAATTCGCCCGGCGAGCGGCAGACCGTGGCACTCTTCAAAACCAACGAGCTCGAAGTGATGCGCGTGGTGCTGCCCACCGGCAAATCCATGCCCGCGCACAAGGTGGCCGGTGATATCACCGTGCAATGCCTGGAAGGTAGTGTCGCGGTGGTCAGCGAGGAAAGCACAACAGCCCAGATCCTGGAGGCAGGGGAGTTGATGTACCTGAACGGCGGTGTAGTGCACAGCCTTACGGGCATCAAGGACGCGTGTGTGCTGGTGCACATCGTGCTGCGCAAATAAACGTGGAGTTGTTTATGCCATCACAGTGGATCAGAGGTGCAATGTGCACGACGGCCTTGCTGGTCTGTGGTGCATCGCTGGCGCAGGGCGTGGCAGAGCCTGCACAACCGGCCTATGACGCCGAGCTTGCCAAACAACTGGCGGCCGACGACAGGGGCATGCGCAAATATGTACTGGTCGTACTGAAGACCGGGCCCAACAAGGTGCCGGCCGGCTCCGAGCGTGACGAGATGTTCAAGGGCCACTTCGCCAACATGGGTCGCCTGGCCAGCGAGAAAAAGCTGGCCATCGCCGGCCCGTTGGATGGCGTGGATGGCTGGCGCGGCCTGTTCATCTTTGCCGTCGAAGAGATCGAAGAGGCCAGGGCGCTGGTGGCGACCGACCCGGTCATCATCAAGGGCGAAATGGTCGCCGAGTTTCACAAATACTACGGCTCGGCGGGCTTGATGCTGGTCAATGACACGCACAAGAAACTGGCCAAGAAAAGCAATTAACGGTGCGCGGCGCAGCGCTGTGGAAACTTTTTCAAAAATTCGCACTGTTTCTTGCGCATGAACTGGGTGATGGCCTGTGTGCGGGGTGATGCGTCGGTCACACCATAATCGGGCCGCGCACAGTAGGTCGCGTTGGTGGGGCAGACGCCTGTGTCCAGGTTGCTGCCGGCAGTGGCTTCCGCCTGGACCATTGGTGTTTGTACATAGGCCGCGGTGGGCTCGCCCTTCATGACCTTAACCGCGGTATCACCCTTGTCGCACTTGCTTGCGTCGGCATACCGGGTGCCGTCAGGCTTGGTGCAGTTCCAAAAGTGATCGGCTGCCGCGAAAGTTGGCCATGCAGTGGTGGCAAGGACTAGGGCGAAAGCGATGCGGTGACCAAGCTTCATTTTGTTCTTCCAATACAGTATCAGGCACAACAAACTATACGGCACACAATGCCACGGCACTGTTTTGCTGACGGCTCGGACCGCCCAGGCAGTAGTCGCCCAAAATGCCGCATTTGTACCCAAGATGGGTTTTTTGATATGTGTTTTGGCAACTCTATGAGATATTTATGCCTCTAGCCCTCGTGGAATATGCATAGTACGCTATCAATTGCGTAGTGTTTTTAACGTGTTGGCCAACGCGCAAGGTGCTGCCTATGGCCGAAGGATGCCAGCTGGCACGGGCATTGCTTTCAAAAAGGGAGAGGCCGTGCCACAGCACACGCTTTTTTTCTTTCCCTTCAATCCACAATCCGAATACCCGGAGGAGTCCGCAGCATGAACCGCATGGAAGTCACCGAAAAAATCATCAGCACCAAAGTTGCCAAGAGCATCAAGTGGGAGGATGTGGCCAGGAAAGTGGGTCTGTCGAAAGAGTGGGTCACCGCCGCCTGCCTGGGCCAGATGACATTGGACGACAAACAGGCCAAGATCGTCGGCAAGATATTCGGCCTCAGCGCAGAGGAGCAGAAGTGGTTGCAGGTGGTGCCCTACAAAGGCTCGCTGCCCACCCCTGTGCCCACCGACCCGCTGATCTATCGCTGGTACGAAATTGTCAGCGTCTATGGCAGCACCATCAAGGAACTGATCCACGAAGAGTTTGGTGACGGCATCATGAGCGCCATAGACTTTTCGATGGACATCGTGCGCCAGCCCGACCCCAAGGGTGACCGCGTCAACGTGGTGTTGTCGGGCAAGTTTTTGCCGTACAAGCAGTATTGACAGGAGTGAGGGCAGGCGAATGCACCATGCAGGCTTGTCATCGAAATGCGTGCGCGCCCCGTTAGGTAGGCATGAGTACACTTCATCTGCCCAAAAAAAACCTATCCGTTTCCACCAACAACGCTGAGAGCCGCAACCGCTACCAGGCCATCCAGGTCGCAGGTCTGGTGGCTCCTTTTGTCGATGCGCTCAACCGGGCCGACAATCTGGACGCAGTTTGGGCCATCCCTTTTTCATTCGAAGAATCCGTCCATCCCTCACACCCCACGCTGAAACTCAGCACCGTGATCAAACGTGCCGAGCAGGCGGCGGTCATAGAACACATGCGGGTTGACTCCCTGGCGTCCGCACGATCGGCGCTGATCAAGGTGAGCCAATACAGCGACTGGACACAGAGATCCTATGCGCCACTGTTGGAATTGCTGGACATCGCGATTGCCGGCAAGCGATCCAAGCGGGTTCTGTCGTAATCGGTGAACATGGGAGCCGCTGGTAACTGCTGTCGATTTTTCTTCCAGTTGCAAGACGTTCATCCGCTCGTACGCGCTGCGGCTCCTGGTCAGTTGCAATTTAACTGATAAGAATCAATGGGTTAAAAGTGTCTAGCGCGGCTCGGCACAGTTTATGCAGCATTTTTAATACTGCCTAGGCACATACTTCCACACGCCGACTTCAGCGGTCTGGTGCTTCCATCGATACATCTGGGCGGTCTGTTATGGCGGTCAGTTTAATCGTCACGAATGGAGGTTTCCATGTTGCGATCATCATCTTTTGCATTGGTGTTGCTTGCTGCTGCGTCTATTGGCACCCACGCGGCACCGGCGACCCTGGTGAACGGCGTCTACCAATTCAACATCGCGGTGCAGGCCGGCCAGACCTATTATTATGATCCGGCTGTTGCGGTCGGTTATGACTACGCGATTGGCGTCGATAGCCCGAACTTTTACTCAGCGTTGTTGCCAGTTGGCAATGGCGACGGCTTGTATGATATTTTTGGTCATGACAGCGCGAACCAGTTGGTCTTGCTGGCCCACGATTGGGCTGGCGGCAGCGTCTTTCAATTCGGCCCTGGCGGCGTGGACTGGTTCCGCGTGGGAGGCATTGAAACCATCACCGGCTCCGTCGACTCGGCTAACACCACGGGTTTTATGACCGGGTTGACTTTCACCGGCGACGGACACTTCACGGGAACACAAACACCCATCGCGCTGACCGTACCGGAACCCGCTTCACTCGCGCTGGTCGGTCTGGCACTGGCGGGTCTGGCAACAGCTACACGCCGCCGCAAAGCTTGACCGGCGCTCCCCTGCCCCAAGATCAATCAGGCGCTTTGTAGACCAGCACCTTGAGCGAGCGTTCGTCCGATACATCGGCAAACACCGACGGATTTGCCACGCGCTGCACAAACCTCAGGCTGGGCGCCAGCTCCTGCATCTGCTCTTGCAGAAAGGCTACACCCAATTCGGGTGCGTTCAAACACAGCAGAGCATGGCCATCCATTTCCAGCAGGTCGGGTAAACGGCGCATCAGGCGTGCGTAGTCCTTGGTGGCCACAAAGCTGCCTTTCTGGTAGCTGGGCGGGTCGACAATGATCAGGTCGTAGGGCGCACCGCGCGTGATCTTGCCCCAGGTCGTAAAAATGTCGTGGGCCATGAAGCCGGCACCGGATACCAGGCCATTGAGCTGGTGGTTTTGCTGTCCTATGGCCAGCGCCCCGTGGCTCATGTCCAGATTCAGCACCTGTCGGGCACCGGCTTGTAATGCCACCACGGAAAAGGCGCAGGTGTAGGCAAACAGATTCAGCACTTTCAGCTTAGGGTGTGCACCGACATGCTCTCGCACCCAGCGCCGACCCTCGGCCATGTCGAGAAACAGGCCGTGGTTCTGTCCCTTCAGCACATGCACCAGAAACCGCGCGCCGTTCTCCGTGACCACATGCGGCGCAGGCACGCCACCAGCCATCAGGCGTGTTTCCGTCTTGCCTTCAAGGCGCCATTGATAGACCCAGTTGAGGGCTTGGTCCGGGGCAATGTGGCCCAGGCGTTCGGACAAGGCTGCGTGGATGGTGGCCAGATCTTCGTCACTGGTCGCCTGAAAACTGGTCAGCACCCAGACCGGCGGGTAGCAGTCCAGCGTCAAATGTTCGCAGCCAGTATGCAGGCCACCGCGACCATGGAACATGCGCTGGGCATCGCTAGGCATGTCCATCGTGGCGATGGTGTTCAGCAGGGCTTGCATGGGCAACTTAGACCGTCAGCGCAGCCAGCTCTTCCCTCAATCTGGCGTTTTCCGCTTCCAGCTCCTTGATGCGTGATTTCAAAGCCTCCACGTCGTCTTGCCCTGGAGACTCCTGCGATTCGTCGGCCTTGGTTCGTTTCTTGGTGTCACGCACGCGTTTCGCGGCTTGTTGCAGCAATTCCTTCCCGCCTAAAGCGGCTGCGACTTGTTCGTCCTCGGGCAGTGTCGAAACCGCGGCAGCCGCATTGAGGGAGATGGTGCCGGACTTCACTGCGGCCACCACTTCCGCCGCCGCCTGTTTCTGGATCTTCTCAATCATGACGACCTGGTTGCTGCTCAGGCGAGCGACCTTGGCAATGTCTTCCCGGCTTTTCATAGGGTCTGTGGGCGTAGCGGTAACCGCTGACGGGGAGGCGGATTCGACTGAGGGCGACGTTGCATCTGGTTCAGCAGAGGACGCGGCCTGCAGCCTTCTGTCGTTCAGGATTTCACGCTTGCGCAGCGCCAGCACACCGCGCTGAAAGTCCGACACGCTGCGCCGACCCAGGTGTTGGTCAATCATCCACAGATGCACGTCGTCCATGGACTTGAACAGCGTGCTTTGCAGGGTCTGGAACGGAATGCCGTGCTTTTGGCAGATGCCGTAGCGGTTGTGGCCGTCCACCAGCACATCGCCCCACAGTACCAGCGCGTCCCTGCAACCCTCGGCCAGCAGGCTACGCTCCAGCGCGTCGTGCTCGTCGGGCGTTAAGGGATCGATATAAGCTTTGAGGTCTTGGTTAACGACGATGTTCATGTCAGGCGGCAGATGCAGGCAAAGGGCGTGATTGTAGGTGCCCTGGGTTGACCTGCATGTGCTGCCTATCAGCCTGCTGACGTCTTGTTGGCGTCTGCCAATAGCGCCTCAATCTGCGCATCCTTCTCGCGCCATAGTTGCTGCACCCATTGCGAAAAGGCCTCGCGGAATACCGGGTCTTGCGCATAGTCGCCGGCCATCAGGTGTTTGGGGATGGGCAGGCTGCGCACCCGCACGGTGACGCGGCGGACCTTTCCGAGTAGAAAGTCGGTGAAAGTAGGCGCGCCGTCGGGGTAGACGATGGTGACGTCCAGAATCGCCTGGAACTTGTCACCCATGGCGTTGAGCGCCATGGCCATGCCGCCGGCCTTGGGTTTGAGCAAATGGCGATAGGGTGATTGCTGTTTGGCATGTTTGGCCTGGGTGAAGCGGGTGCCTTCCAGAAAGTTCATGACACTGGTCGGGATGAGTGCATATTTCTCGCAGGCCTTGCGGGTGGTTTCCTGGTCCTTGCCGCGCATCTCGGGGTGTTTCTTCAAATAGTCCTCGGTGTGGCGGCGCATGAACGGGAATTCGAGCGCCCACCAGGCCAAGCCCATGACCGGTACCCAGATCAGCTGCTGCTTCAGAAAAAACTTCAGCAGCGGGATGCGCCGGTTCAGCAGGTGTTGCAGCACCAGTATGTCGACCCAGGACTGGTGGTTGCTGTTGACCATGTACCAACTATGCGGGTCCAGTCCGTCCAGGCCTTGCACGTCCCACGTGGTTTTTTGCGTCAGCGCCATCCACGCACTATTGCCCCAGATCCAGTTCTCGGCAATACGCAGCAGAATGGGGTCTATCAGCAGACGCACCGGCTTGAATGGCAGGATGAGCTTGAGCGACGAAAACAGCAGCAGTATGGGCACCCAGAATAACGCGTTGAGCGCCATCAGCAGTGTTGCGACAACGGCTGTCACAGGGGATGGCAGAAAGGTGAGCATGGGATTGGGTCCGGCTGGTTGGAGGTTTGCTATGCATTTAATAGCGTGTTGTGCATGTTTTACGAGGGCTAGAGGCCTATTTCTTATAGAAGCACAGGGTGTTGCGGCCCTGCGCCTTGGCTTCGTACATGGCCATATCGGCCTGTTTGAGCAGGTCCGCTCCGGCCGTGCTGCGCTCCTTGAACAGCGTAGCCCCTATGCTGGGTGTAATGGCGTGCTGCAGGTCCCGCAGGCGGTAGGGCTCGTTCAGGCTGGACAAGATCTTGTGTCCCACCGTGCTGGCGTGCAGCCTCGCGTCCTGCGGTTCGGCGCTCAGGTTCTGGATCAGCACCACGAACTCGTCACCGCCCAGGCGCGCCACGGTGTCCACGGCGCGTATACATTGCAGCAGGCGCTGTGCCACCTCTTGCAGCATCAGGTCGCCGACGTCATGGCCGTAGTTGTCGTTCAGGTCCTTGAACTTGTCCAGGTCCAAAAACAACAGCGCGCCATGGGTCTGGTTGCGCTGGCTGGCCGCCAATGCGGTTTCCAGCCGGTCGCTGAGCATGCGCCGGTTCGGCAAGCCGGTCAGTGTGTCATGGAAGGCCAGGTGTTCAATCGCCTGCTCGGCCAGCTTGCGCTCGGTGATGTTGCGGGCAATGGCAATCAAGCGCTGTTCTTCGCCGGCCAGCGTGGGCTTACGCACCACCGACAGCTCAAACCACTGCTGACCCTGCGCGAGCTGCAGGCTGTAGTGTTTGCCCACGGAGCGGCCGGTGTCCAGGGCTTCGCGCAGCGCCGCCATAAAGATCTCGGCCGCTTCATGGGGCAGTACCTCCGACACCAGCTTGTTGATCTGCAGGCTGGTCGGCTGTATCAGGTCTTGCGTGTCATGGCTGTGGACGACGCGGTAGCGGCCGTCGCTGCTGAATTCAAACACCAGGTCGGGCAAGGCCTTCAATGTGGCCTGCAGTTCGGACTGTGTGGCCAGCAGTTCACCCTCCACCTGTTTGCGCTTGGAGATGTCCATCAGTGTGCCCACCATGCGCAGCGGTTTGCCACTCTGGCTGAACTGCACCACCTTGCCCCGGTTGCCCATCCACACCCAATGGCCATCAGTGTGGCGGGCGCGGTATTCGGCCTCGTAGGCGGGCAGGGTACCGGTGAGGTGGGCGCGCATGGCGTCCAGCGTGCCGGGTAGGTCGTCCGGGTGTATCAGATGGCCCCAAGCCCGGCCGTGTGTGCTTTCCGCCGGGTCGCGGCCCAGCATGGCGCAGGAGCGCTGGTCCAGGTAGTAGCCTTTTTCAACACTGAGGTCATGGTCCCAGCGGCCCAGGTCAGCGCCCATCAACGCCAACTCCAGTTGCTCGGTGGCATCGCGCAGCCGGGCTTCGGTATCCTTGTGCGCCTGGATGTTGCGTGCCATGCCGAGCACGCCCATGACGTTGCCGTCGGCGCCGTACATCGGGGTTTTGATGACCTCGTAAACGGTGGGGTCGCTGGTTATGGCCGACGGCATCGGGCGTTCCTCGCACAGCGATTGCCCGGTCTGTATGACGATGCGGTCTACCCGTAGGAACTCTTGCGCAATGGCTTCGCCGATCCAGTCCACGTCTTTGGAGCCCACGATCTGATCGGCGGTGGTGCCTACGTTTTCCGCAAAGGCCGCATTGCAGGCCAGGTAGATGCCCTGGGTGTCCTTGAGCCAGACCCGGTCGGGGATTGTCTCCAGCAGGTTGCGCAACAGGTTTTCACTGCGCTGCAAGGACAGCGTGGCCGCGCGCTCCCGGGTGATGTCTTCAATCGTGCCTTCGACATACAAGGTGTTGCCCTGTGTATCGCGTACCAAGTGGGCATGCTCGCGCACCCAGATGCGCTCGCCGGTATTGAGTCGGTAGGTCTCGGACACAAAATCGGTGACCTGGCCCTGGGCTTCCAGAATGGCCGTGAATTGTTCACGCCGACCCGGCTCCACATAGGAATCAGCGCCAAGGGTGCGCGTATCGGCAAAACACTCGGCCTCGCTGGTGTAACCATTGAGTTTGAGCAGCGCCGCATTGAGGCGCACGATTTTTCCGGCGGCGTCGGACCGATAGGCCCCAATGGGCAGCAGGTCAAACAGCGTGGAGAAATCGTGGATAGCCAAACCGCATGCTCCTGGTCCGCTATTTGAGACTGCCCGACAAAAACTGTTGCAGCCGTTCGCTCTTCGGCGCTGCCAGTACAGTGGCCGGGTGGCCTTGTTCTTCAATGCGGCCCTGGTGCAAGAAGATCAAATGTTTGGAAACTTCGCGGGCAAAGCCCATCTCATGCGTGACCACCACCATGGTGCGGCCCTCTTGCGCCAGGTTTTGCATGACTCTGAGCACTTCGGACACCAACTCGGGGTCCAGCGCGCTGGTGGGTTCGTCAAACAGCATGACCTCAGGCTCCATGGCCAGCGCCCGGGCAATCGCCACGCGCTGCTGCTGGCCGCCGCTCAGGTGGGCGGGGTAGGCATCTTCCTTGCCTTCCAGGCCGACCTTGGCCAGGTATTTGCGTGCGGTTGCAATGGCCTGGTCCTTGGGCACACCCAGCACATGAACCGGGGCCTCGATGATGTTTTGCAGCACCGTCATATGCGCCCACAAATTGAAGTGCTGGAACACCATGGCCAGCTTGGTGCGCAGGCGGGCCAGTTGTGTTGGGTCTGCGGCGTTCAGTTCACCATTGGACTGCTTGACCAGGTTCAGTGTTTCACCGGCCACCGCGATGCTGCCCTCGTGTGGTTTCTCCAGCAGGTTGATACAACGCAAAAACGTGCTTTTGCCAGAACCCGAACTGCCAATGATGCTGATGACATCGCCCGCATGGGCCGAAAGCGAAACGCCCTTGAGCACCTCGTTGCTGCCATAGCGTTTGTGGATGTTGTCGACCTGGAGTTTGAGCGGCTGTGGCGTCATAGAGGGGAAAAATGGAAGTAGGGCGGGGCGACCAAGGCACTACGCGCCCAGCAGCTCACCGGTTCTAAAGGCCTTGGCGCCGGCAATCTTGCCCAGTTCACCGCCGGCCGTGATGTAGCGGTCACGAATGCGTGCATACAGCGGGCCCGCCACGCCAGCCAGCACGCGCTGGGTCTGGTTGGTGATGGGGTCTATGACTTCGGCCACCAGATCACCGACCTGCAGCACCTGTCCGACCTGGGCGGCAAACACCACCACGCCGGCGGCCTGTGCGTGCAAGGTTTCCGAGCCGGCCAAGGGCGTCACCTGGCACAGCGCGGCCGGCACCGGAGGCATCTGCGCACAGGTGATGACATGGGCATGTTGCAGGTAGCTGAACAGGGCTTGTGCATCGACCCGCGCCAATTCGTGGCTGACATCGGTCTCGCCACGGAATTCAATGGTTGTGCTGCAACAGCCCTGGGGCAGTGGTGCAGAGCTACCGGCCGCACTAAGTTTGTCCGCGAGCTGCCACCAGACACCGGACAGGCATTCGTCAAACGGGCCACTGCCCGAATTTTTGGCCAGCAGAATGGCCTGGCATTGCAAGAACCGGGTCAGCGTTTCGAACTGGGGCCAACAGGCTTCTTCGGTGTAGAAGTGCATGACGGCCTCGCAATCGCAATGCAGGTCCAGCACATAGTCTGCGTCATGGGACAGCATGAGCAAGCTGCGGCGCAGGCTTTGCAGCTCGGTATCGGGTTTCCATTCCTGCAGATAGATGCCTATGGCTTTGCGCACTGCGGCGATGTTGGCAACGGGGTCGCTGCCCAGCGTCTCTTGAATAGCTGGCCAGATGGCCTTGGCCAGGTCCGGGTAATGGCGGTTGAAGTTTTCGGACGTATCCAGGTCAAAACGCCCCATGGGTTTGTGGTCCACGCGTTGTGCCAGACCAATCGGGTTGGCGACCGGTACCAGGACCACCTCGCCCAGAACTTCCCCTGCCGCATCGGCGGCCATCAGCAACGCGCGCAGGTGGTGTGCCACCAGCATGCCAGGCAGTTCTTCGGCGTGCAGGCTGGCTTGTATATACACCTTGGGGCCACGACCCGGCGTGCCAAAGTGAAAGCTGGTCAGCGTCTTCTGGCTGCCCAGACTGGGAGAGAGCAGGGAGTGGTCTATGCGTTGCATTTCTAATTAGTTGGGGACAGAGCTGCGCTTCGCTACGGTCTGTCCCGCAAGGTTATCAGTTTGTCCGTGGTGCCAAGTAGGCCAGCAGGTGTTTTTCGCTAAGCTTGAACAGCCCGATCAGGCAGAAGGATGCAACCAGGTAGATCGCCGCCGCGGCCAGGTAGGCCTCAAACGGCAGGTAATACGTGGCGTAAATGCTGCTGGCCGCGCCGGTGATGTCCACCAAAGAGGGCACGGCGCTGGCCAGGCTGGTGGCGTGCAACATCATGACCACTTCGTTGCTGTAGGCGGGCAATGTGCGGCGTAGCGCGCTGGGCAGCACGATGTGCAACATGACCTGGAAGCGGCTCATGCCATAGGCCTGCGCGGCTTCGATCTCTCCGGCACTGGTTTCGCGGATCGCGCCGGCCAGCATCTCGGCGGTATAACCCGCGGTGTTCAGGCTAAAGGCCAGCAGCGCACAGAAAAACGGTTCCTTGAAATGGGTCCAGGGCCACACGCTGTCCCAGCGCGCCTGTATCCATTCCAACTGGCCCAGCCCGTAGTAGATCAGGTAGACCTGGATCAAACACGGCGTGCCGCGGATGACGTAGGTATAGGCAGAGACCAGCCAGCGCAACGCCGGCCAGGGTCCGGTCAACAGCAGCGCAAACACCAGTGCCAGCACGGCGCCCACGGCCAGCGATGCAAACAACAAGCCCAGCGTGGTGACGATGCCGGTGCCAAACAGCGCCAGGTTTTGCGCTTCAAACAGGACGGCAAAATTCATTTACAGCGTCCCCCGCTTGGTGCCCAGGCTGAAGCGTCTGTTCAAGCGGCGCAGCACCAGCAGCGACACCGTGGTGTAGACCAGGAACAGGCCGGCGGCGAACAGAAAAAACAAGAACGGCGAGCGTGTCGCCGCACTGGCCTGTTTGGCCGCATAGGTCATTTCCTGCAGGCCTATCAGGCTGACCAGTGCCGTGGCCTTGATCAGCACCAGCCAGTTGTTGGTGAAGCCGGGCAGGGCATAACGCACCATTTGCGGCGCGGTGATGCGGATAAAGGTTTGTGTGCGGCCCATGCCAAAGGCCCAGGCGGCCTCGGCCTGGCCTTTGGGTATGGACAACATGGCGCCCCTGAAGGTCTCGGTCATATAGGCGCCGTAGATGAAACCCAGCGTCAGTACGCCGGCCACAAATGGGTTGATGTCGACGGTGGCTTCGCTGCCCATCCACTCCAGCAGGTTGTTGATGCCAATCGTGCCGCCGTAAAAGATCAACAGCATCAGCACCAGATCGGGGATGCCGCGGATGACGGTGGTGTAGGCGGTGGACAGGGCCACCCAAACCGGGCGTCCGGAGAGTTTGGCACCGGCGCCCAGCAGCCCGAGCACAATGGCCACCAGCAGTGCCGCGATCGACACCCCGACCGTCAGCACCGCGCCCTGCAAAATAGCAGATACGTAGGCGTTCATGCTTGCTTGGCTTCGCGCGGTTCCGGCTTATTTGCCGTAGACGTCAAACTTGAAGTACTTGTCGTTGATCTTCTTGTAGACGCCGTTGGCACGAATGGTCTTGATGGCGGTATTCAGTTCGCTCTTCAACGCGTCCTGGCCCTTGCGCAGGCCAATGCCGGCACCAGACCCGAAGTACTTGTGAATGCTCAGCTCCTCCCCTTTAAGTTCGTAGTCCTTGCCTTCGGGTTTGCTCAAGAAGCCACCGGTGACTTCCACATGGTCGGCCACGGTGCCGTCCAGACGGCCAGCGCGGATGTCCAGGTAGACCTGGTCTTGTGCTTCGTAGGACACCACGTCCACACCCATGGTTTTAAGTTCGCCCAGCGCGTATTTTTCCTGCGTACTGGCTTTGAGCACGCCGATTTTCTTGCCCTTGAGCGACGCCGGACCGGTGTAGTTGAAGGACTTCTTAGTCACAACACGGCTGGGTGTGTTGTAGTACTTGTCGGTAAAGTCGATCTGCTTCATGCGGTCTTCGGTGATGGACATGGAGCTGATGATGACGTCGTACTTGCGGGCCATCAGGCCTGGGATCATGCTGTCCCAGCCTTGTTCGACAAACACACACTTGCGCTTGATCTGCTCACACAGGGCGTTGGCGATGTCCACGTCAAATCCGGCTGGCTTGCCCTCCAACTTGTAGGTGAAGGGTTCATAAGTGGGGTCAATGGCGACCTTGAGGTCCTTGCCTTGCGCAAAAGACGCGGTGCCCAATGCACCCAAAAAAACGGCCAGCAGTAGTTTCTTCATCGATTCATCCTCGAATAAGCAAAATTTCATTCTACGGGTTGCGGCGCAGCGCTTTCGCGTGGGTTTACACCGAGTACCGGGTGTGATCGGACTTCAACTTTTCCAACTTTCCGAACTTCCAACTTCCAAACTTCTGGACTTCCGTCCCCCACTCCCCCCAGCCCCCTCGCCCCGCCGGGCGAGGGGGAGT
>JAZKIR010000079.1:0-5136 GCA_040384785.1 Pseudomonadota bacterium | reverse complement strand
GGCTAGCTCGGAACGGGGAAGTCCCTTTCATTCGCTGCGCGGGTCGCTGCCCCCCGAGGGGGCTAATTCCCCTTGGGGCGGCCCGGCGGGAAATTGCATTGCTCCCAACGCTCCACCATTGCGCGAGGTCACTGGCCTTGCAGGCCGGGGGCCGCATCCGCTTGGGGCGGCCCGGCGGCAAATTGCCGGCCCCACGCTCCGCCGATGCGCGGGTCGCTGCCCCGCGCGTTAAGCAAGCCTTGGCAGAGATACGGTAAACACGGTTCCCTTGCCCAAAGTGCTGTTGACGGCAATGGTGCCGCAGTGGAGTTCGACCGAGCGTTTGACGATCGCTAGGCCCAGGCCGGTTCCGACGATGTTTCCAACATTGGTCGCACGGTGAAAGGTCTCGAACAGTCGCGGCAAATCGGCCTCGGGTATACCAATGCCCTGGTCGCTGACGGTAAGCGTGAAACCATCCTCGGCGCAATACACGTCAAAACCGACCAAGCCACCGCGCGGCGAGTATTTAACGGCATTGGACAGCAGGTTGCCAAAGATGTGGCGCATCAGTTTTTCGTCAAAATGGCCGTGTGGCTGGTTGCCGCTGATGGTCAATTGCAGGCTGTGCCGCAGCGGCCCCGCAATGGCCAGCTCAGACTGCTGTTCCTGCACCAGCGCCGCGCAGAACGTATCCAGGGCCATGGGTACCGGCTTGTATTCCATGCGCTCTTCTTCATCCTTGCCGATCACCAGAATGTCTTCCAGCATCTTGGTCATGCGCTTGACCGCAATGGCAATGGCGTCGAACAGTTCGGTGCGCTCCGCCGTGGGCAGCCTATCGTAATAGTGCGCCAGCAGATCCGACGACGACAGAATGGTGGCCAGGGGTGTCCTGAACTCGTGTGACGCCATGGACACAAAACGCGACTTTAACTGGTTGAGTTCCTTTTGTTTTTCCAGCGAGGTCCTGATCTCTTCCTCGGCTTGCCGGCGCTGCGTGATGTCGCGGATAAAGGCGCAAAACTCGAATTTTGCGGGATCGTCCAGCATGACGCGGGTGATGGCCAGTTCGATCGGAAACTCACGCCCGCTCTGGTGCAGTGCGGTAATTTCGATGCGCCGGTCAATCACGCGGGATGTGGCGCCGGCCATGTACCGGGCCATCCCACGCAAATGCGCGTCACGGTGCTGCTCGGGAATGATGGTCTGGTGCAGAGGTTGTCCCAGCGCCTGCTCTGGGGCCCATCCAAAAATCAGTTGCGCCTGGGTGTTCCAGCCCACAATGGACCCCACGGCATTGACGCGGATCACGGCGTCCAGCGCAGTGTCCACAATGCCCTGCAGCTTTTGCTTGTTCTCCGCCAGCATGGCCAATGTGGTGCGCATCTCGAATGTGCGCTGCGCGATGCGGGCTTCGAGGTCGTTGTTCAGCGCCTGCAACTCGCGGTCCACGCGTTCGCGCTCAGCAATGTCCTCCACCAGTTGCGCCTGCGCCGATCGCAGTTCCGCGTTGGCTAGGTCCGCGCGGTGCTGTGCGGCGGCAGCGGCGGCGTAGGCTGAAGCGTTGTCGAGCGCAATGGCGCCATAGGCGCACAGGGTGTGAAAAATGGAGCGCTCGCGCTCGCCATAGACCTTCACCTTCGGTGACTGGATGGTCATGACACCCAGCAGGCGGTCACCCACCATCAACGGGGCATACAGCAGGCTATAGATGGGAAGGGTTCCCGGAATCCAGCTGCCGATGATGACACCCGGCTCCACCTCCACCAGCACCTCCTTGCGCTCCCGTGCACACCGCGCCGAGACCGCCTTGGGGCTGTCCATGGCAACCCGTGACAAGGGCAGCGGCGCCCCGCCCTCTATCCCAAAAGCCATCTTCAGGAACGGCTGATCGGTCTCCACCAGATACACCGCAAACGCCGTGGCATCGAGCAGCTCATGGACATGGCGGTGCAGCGCATCAAACACGGCTGCGGCATCCAGGCTGGCGGTGATTTCGCGCCCTATGGTGCCCAGGGTCTCCAGCGTGGCAGCGGTTTCCTTCAGCGTGCTGGCCAGCTTGCGGTGGTGCTCGGTATCGGCCCGGGCCTGCTCCACCTCATGGCGTACCTGCAGCGCCAAGGCGCGTTTTTGCGCTTCCATGCGCCGAGATTTGTTGCGCGCGGTGCTGGCGGCCAGGGCATTTTTGTAGGCGGTTTCGAAAAGCCCGGCAGCGGCGTGTGCTGCAGCGACTTGGTCCAGCAGCTCTGGCGACACATCGTATCCGCCCATGGCGGCGGCAATCGACAGGGCCTGGTCCAGGTAATGCAAGGCCACGTTGGGGGCCGCCATGCCATCGGGTGCATCCGACGTCCGGTCCATATGCATTTGGGCAAAGATGCGCAATATCTGGATCTGCGCATCGGCATTGCCCTGCTGTTTGGCCAAGGCCAGGGCGGCTTCGGCCTTGGTCTGCGCCTCCTGCAGGCGCCCCAGGTGGAATAAAGCACTGGCCTGACCACGCCAGGCCTTGATGGTCAGATCGGGCTCCGCGTAGGACTGGACGTGCTCCTCCAGCTTGACAAAGGACTCCAGCCCCGCCGCATAGTCACCAACATCCAAGGCCAACTGCCCCAGATTGGCCAGACCAAGCTCATAGTTGCGCGAGCCCGCCTGGGCCGCCATCAGCACCAGTGCCTCGCGCAGGTATTCGCGGGATTCATCATGCCGGCCCAGGAGGCGCATGACATCACCCAACTGCATCAGGGAAAAGCCGATGCTGGCCGGCCACCCGGTATCTCGGGCCAACACCAGGGCGCGCTCGCTCCACTCCAGGGCTGCGTCCAGGTCGCCCAGCGTGGCAAACGATTCCGCGGCATTCGTCACGGCGACCAGGGCCTGGCGCACCTGCCCGCTGTCCAGTGCCGCGTGGTAGGCCACCAGGTCGTGTTTGATGGATCCGCCGGGGTCATCGGTCAATCCGGCCACGTTGGCACGGGCCGCAGCCACCCAGGCCAGCACACTCACCGGCAGTGCCTGATCCTGCGGGAACTGTTGCAGCAGGTCTGCCGCCGTGGCAACCGGTTCCCGAAATGACGCATTGACCAGGCGGCGTGCACGCGCGGCGTCACGGCGGGTTGCGTCGTCTGTGGCCTGGTACGCGCGAATGGCCTGCTCCAGGCTTTCCCCGACCTGCAAGCTATTGCCGCGGTCGACCCAGATGGAGGCCTGCAGCCAGTGTGCATCGCCGATGCCAACCGCGTCGGACAAACCGGCAAACAACGATGCCGCTGTGTCCGCCAGCCGCTGTGCCGCGGCACCGTCACCCGACAAAAGATGGGTTTCCGCGCGTAGCAGACTGAGCCGAGCACCGTAGCGTGTGCGCTCTGCCTCTTCCAGGCTGTCACTCCGCGGCAGCAGGCCTTCGGCCTCCTGGGCCAGCGCCAAGGCCCGCTGGCAGTCGCGCTGGCGCAAATGCCAGGCCAGAGCCACCAGAATGGCCAGCCGTGGCTCGCCCTGCGCCGCCGCCAACAGGCCGCGTTCCAACGCGGCCAGGCTATCGTTGGCAGTAAAGAGTTCCATCACCCGCGCCGTGCTCATGCCGGCTTGGTGCCATGCTGCAGGGACTTGGCCTCCATGAGCCGGATCACGGTCGGCCAATGCATGGCGATGTAGTCGGCGACCGCCTGCGCGTTGGTAAAACGTTTGTCGACGACCTTGTGCATGGTCAGATCCAGCAGCTCCTGAAACTCCGCATACTTGGACTCAAAACGTGGAGGTGGTGCGTTCACGTGCTGGTGCAACAGCGATTCCATGGTGTCGGCGACGTAGGGGCGTTTGCCGGTCACCATTTCAAAGAAGATCGCGCCCAGGCAATAGATGTCGCTGGCCGGGCTGACCGGGCGGCCGGCGGCCTGTTCCGGGCTCATGTAATACGGGGAGCCGACGATTTCACCGTGTTGTGTGTGCTCCAGGTTCTGGCTGGCATGTTTGGCCACACCGAAGTCGATCAAGGCCACACTGCCGTCCGCCCGCAGCATCAGGTTGTCGGGCTTGACATCCCGGTGCACGATGCCCTGCGCGTGGATTTGCGACAGTGCCAGCGCCACCTGTACCGCAATCGCCAGCGATTCGAAGGGCGACAGGCCTGAGGCCATGCGGCGCCGGATATCGCCATGCTCGAAATACTCCATCGTGATGAAGGCATGGGTGTCGGTAAAACCGTGGTCGTAAATGCGCGCCACATTGGGGTGGTTGATCTGCTCCAGCAGCGCGTACTCCTGGATGAAGCGGTGTAGTAAGTTGGCGTCCTGGTGCTGCCGGGTATCCAGCAGCTTCAGCGCGACCTCTGCTCCATCACTCTCCCGCTCGGCCAGAAAGACCTCCGACATGCCTCCGCCGCCCAAACGGCGCAGCACACGGTAACCCTTGATGCGTACCGGATCCGAAGCCACAGCGTCCTGGTTTGGCTTGGATTGCTCCAGCATCTTCTTGCGTTTGATGCGCGCCGACACGGCGTCCAGCACTTCGTCACGGGTAAACGGCTTGCCGAGGTAATCGTCCGCACCCAGGTTCATGCCTTGGCGCCGGTCCATGCGGTCGGTACGGGCGGTCAGGAAGATGAATGGAATGGAGGCGGTGGCGGAGTCGGCGCGCAGGGCCTCCAGAAAGCCATAACCATCCAGTTCGGGCATCATGACGTCGGACAGGACCAGGTCCGGAACCTCCCGTCGAGCCATGTCCAGTCCGGCGCGTCCATCGTTGGCTTCGACCACATCGAAGCCCTCCAGCCGAAGCAAACGCACCAGGTTGTCGCGAATGCCGGCTTCGTCGTCAACGACCAGGATTTTCAAAACCCATACCCCCTAAGTGAGACATTCAGACGATGGCACCTGTGCTGAGCAAAGGTTTCGTGACTATATCGCCGAAGCCCACCGGATGCGATACGGTTGCTTCGCAGTAGCGATATTATTTCGTTGTTGAATCTAAATCTTCTTCTGTCACAGGGAGGAAGGACGAATCAATCACTGGGGAACAAGTGGTTACTACGCAGGCTCACCGGGTGCAGCTTTCTAATGAGCCTGCGGTGCCCCAGACCGGAGGTCAGCATTTTTTAGTAGTCGAATTCGCAAGTGCACAGGCCAAAAAAAACGCCCAGTCAATTGACTGGGCGTT
>JAZKIR010000078.1:0-49216 GCA_040384785.1 Pseudomonadota bacterium | reverse complement strand
TGCCCAAGCAGGACAAGATCCGCTGGCAGCAGGTCATGGCCAATTACCTGATCACACGCAAGAACCTGACCGGCATCGTGCTGATGTGTGATCCGCGCCACGGACTGACCGAACTGGATGAAATCCTGCTCGACGTGATCCGTCCCCGCGTGCAGGAAGGCCTGAAGTTCCTGATCATCCTGACCAAGTCCGACAAGCTGACCCGCAGCGAGGCCACCAAGATCCTGTCCATCACCAAGCTGCAGGCGGGCGGTGGCGAGGTCATGCTGTTCTCGGCAACCAAACGCAAGGGCGTGGATGACGTGGCACAACTGCTGTGGAAGTGGGCCCACCCGCCGGCTAAAAAAGAGAAGGCGCCCAAAGCGGAAACGCCACAGGCTCCTGACGAACCACCCGAAGTGGAATGATCCAGACCTACCAGCAGCCCCTGCCCCACGGCATAACATTGAGTTGCCGGGCCGCTGGAAAACCCGGGCGTCCGGTACTGGTCTTTTTGCATGGTTTCCCGGAAGGCGCCTTTGTCTGGGACGCACTGCTGGAATACTTTTCAAAAACAGAGAACGGCGGCTACCGTTGTGTAGCGCCGAATTTGCGCGGCTTTGAGAAGTCTTCCTCTCCTGCAGAGGTTGGCGCCTACCGCCCGAAGTTTCTGGTGCAGGACATCGCAGCACTGGTGGCGATTGAGACCGGGGGAACGCAGCCACTGGCATGCCTGGTGGCCCACGACTGGGGCGGCGCGGTGGCCTGGAATTTTGCCAATCAGCACCCCCATTTGGCCCGGCGGTTGGCCATCGTCAACTCCCCGCACCCCGGCACTTTTCTGCGCGAACTGAAGACAAGTCCGGCGCAGCAGCAGGCCAGCGCCTATATGAACTTTTTGATCCGTGACGACGCGGAACAGCTGTTGACCGACAACGACCATGCGCGCCTGTGGGAGTTCCTGACCCACGAGTTCACCGGTGACCGCCCCACACCGTGGCTGACCGATGCCGTTAAGGAGCAGTACCGCGCGGTATGGTCGCACGGTATGCGGGGCGGCTGCAACTACTACCGCTCATCGCCCTTGCGTCCACCCCGACCAGAAGACCCGGCTGCCGCTGCCGTCAATCTGCCCAAGAGCATGCTGATGGTCAATCTGCCGACCCTGGTGGTCTGGGGCATGGACGACGTGGCCCTGCCACCGGCACTGATAGAAGGCCTCGAAGAGTTTGTGCCCGATCTAAGCCTGCACAAAATTCCAGATGCCACGCACTGGATCATCCATGAACAACCGGCTTCGGTGACACGCTTGCTGCAAGACTTCTTGACTGTTGCCGCTTAGGAAGCCGCGTCCAATCAACGCTCAATACGGCGGCTTTTCCCCATTCGGCCTGTCCTTGAAGCGCTTGTGCACCCAGTAATACTGGGATGGCATGGTGTCGATGTACGTCTGCAACCGCGCATTCATTAACGCGGTATCCGCCAATAGGTCACCCGACGGAAAATCGGTCCAAGCCGGCAGGATCTGAATCTCATAACCATAAGAGGTCATCCTGGAGAGCACGGGAACCACCTTGGCCCGCCCCAGTTTCGCAAACCGGGACAAAGAAGGAACCGTGGCCGCCAGCACGCCATAAAACGGCACAAACAACGAGTCCTCGGGCCCGAAATTCATGTCGGGCAGCAAGATCAACGGCTCACCCTTGCGCAGCGCCTCCACAATGGGCTTGATGCCATCCACACGCCCAAACAGGCGCATGGAGCCAAAACGCTTGCGGCCCCGCAGAATCCAGGCGTCCGAGATCACATTGGCCTGGTTGGTGTAGATCGTGGTGTACTGGCGCGCCGTTTGCTGCGTCAATGCCATGCCTACCGCATCGAGGCCGACAAAGTGCGGTAAAAAAATGACCGTTGGTGTACTCCCGTCCAACTCTTCAACAGCGCCCGTCAGTCGCAAACGCTTGCGTGTGTAGCGGGCCGGGCCGTACCACAACCAGCCCCGGTCCAGCCAACTCTGCGTGAAATGGATAAACACCCGCAGAGTCTGTACACGCACTTCGGCCGGGGACCACCGTGGAAAACACAAACGAAAATTTGTCTGCACCACCCGCCGCCTGGAGGCAACCAAAACATACAGCAGCAAGCCCAGGGCGGTCCCCAGGGCGCGCACCACGAACAATGGCAGATAACCCATCCAGCCCACCAGCCCCAGTACGGCGCGGGTCAACACGTGTGATCACCCTCACTCAGGGTTAACACCGACATATAAAAGAAGGACAGCATTTTTTGCAGGGCAATCGGACTGGGATAAAATCGTGCGCGTCGCTGAGTTACGGAACTACTTGCAGGGCGACGCACACAATGGAGGCTCTGGATTGGGTTGCCATTGTGCCTTGTCAATATCGACAATTCTGCTAAAGCGTTCGCCGAAGCCCCAAAGCCCAAGCAACGCGACTTGATGTTTTTTTGGAGCAAGCAACCATGGCGAACGATTTCCTCTTTACCTCTGAGTCTGTTTCTGAAGGTCACCCCGACAAGGTCGCGGACCAGGTTTCCGATGCGATCCTGGACGCGATTTTCAAGCAGGACCCCAAGTCACGCGTAGCGGCCGAGACCCTGTGCAACACCGGCCTGGTCGTGTTGGCTGGTGAAATCACCACCAACGCACATGTGGACTACATCCAGGTGGCGCGTGACACCATCAAGCGTATTGGTTACGACAACACCGAATACGGCATCGACTACAAGGGCTGCGCCGTGCTGGTGGCCTATGACAAGCAGTCCAACGACATCGCCCAGGGCGTGGACCATGCGTCCGACGACCACCTGAACACCGGCGCCGGTGACCAGGGCCTGATGTTCGGTTATGCCTGCAACGAGACACCCGAGCTGATGCCAGCCCCCATCTATTACGCCCACCGCCTGATGGAACGCCAGGCCCAGCTGCGCAAGGATGGTCGCCTGCCCTTCCTGCGCCCCGATGCCAAAAGCCAAGTCACCATGCGTTATGTGGACGGCAAACCCCACAGCATTGACACCGTGGTGTTGTCCACCCAACACGCCCCGGACCAAAGCGAAACCATGCACAAGATGAAAGCTTCGTTCACCGAAGCCATCATTGAAGAAATCATCAAGCCCGTGCTGCCCAAAGAGTGGCTCAAGGAAACCAAGTACCTGATCAACCCCACAGGCCGTTTTGTCATTGGCGGCCCACAAGGTGACTGCGGCCTGACCGGACGCAAGATCATTGTGGACACCTACGGCGGCGCGTGCCCCCACGGCGGCGGCGCCTTCTCCGGCAAGGACCCATCCAAGGTCGACCGCTCGGCCGCGTACGCCGCACGTTACGTGGCCAAGAACATCGTGGCTGCAGGCCTGGCGCGCCAGTGCCAGATCCAGGTGGCCTATGCGATTGGCGTGGCCAAGCCCATGAACGTGACCGTGTACACCGAAGGCACCGGCGTGATCTCCGACGAGAAAATCGCCGAACTGGTGAATGCCCACTTCGACCTGCGCCCCAAGGGCATCATCCAGATGCTGGACCTGCTGCGCCCTATCTACGAGAAGACTGCCGCCTACGGACACTTCGGCCGCGAAGAGCCTGAGTTCACATGGGAACGCACGGATAAAGCCCAGGCGCTGCGCGCAGCAGCGGGTTTGTGAGACCTTGCGGGACGGGCTACGCTTTGCAGAGCAAATGTGCTCCGTCCTCAACAGTTGTGAAACCTTGCGGGACAGACCAAGATTTGCGAAGCAAATTTGCTCTGTCCTCAACTGATTAGATAACCCATGAAACTGCAGACACAACGCTTCATTGATCGCTGGGTGGGCCAGCTTCTGTGCGGCGCAGTGTCGGCCTGGGTGCGCTTCACGGCTTTGTTTGGCACGCCGCCACAAATGGTGATCGCGCCCAAGAACATTTTGGTGATTCTGCTGTCCGAAATGGGCAGCATCGTATTGGCCGGCCCCATGTTTGCGCAATTGCGCCGGCAGTACCCGGGCGCGGCTATCCACATCCTGCAGTTGAAGAAAAACCAGGAAGTCACCAAGCTGCTGCAGCTCACCCAACCCGAATATATGCACAGCCTGGACGACAGTTCGGGTGGCTCGTTGATCAGCGACATCCTCAAGGTCAGCCAGGCGATGCGCAGCCTGGGCCTGGACGCTGTCATCGACTGCGAATTGTTTTCCCGCGTCAGCGCCCTGCTGTCCTTCACGACCGGCGCGCCGGTCCGGGTCGGCTTTACGCCGCACACACAAGAAGGCCTGTACCGCGGCAGCTTCATCAACCACGCCATTCCCTACAACCCCTACCAGCACATCAGCAAACAGTTTTTGTCGCTGGTGGATGCACTGGATTCGGCCGGCAGCATGCCGCGCAACAAGGCCGCGCCGATCCGCAACCTGCCGGTTGACACCGAACTCGCGGTGAAGTTCTCCACGGATGAACTGGCGGCCTACCACGCAAAATTGGCGACCGACCACCCGGTGACGGTCGGCAAAAAATTGGTGCTGATGTACGCCGGTGGCGGCATCCTGCCCGAACGCGCGTGGCCGGCCGAACACTATGCCCGTGTGGCCCAAGGCCTGTGTGCTGCGGGCTTCTCCGTCGGGCTGATCGGCCTGAAAGACGACGCCCAGTTGGCCAAGGACCTGATCACCAAAATCCGCAGTGAGGCCTGCATAGACCTGACCGGCTACACCCGCAGCATCCGCGAACTGCTGATGCTGATGCACGCGGCGCAACTGTTGATCACCAACGATGGCGGCCCCGGCCACTTTGCGACGTTGACCCCGATTCAGACCATGGTGTTCTTCGGCCCCGAGACCGGCAAGTTATATGGCCCACTGGGCTCGCGCAATATTGTTTTGGAATCCGGCATCGCGTGCTCGCCCTGCCTGTCGGCCTACAACCACCGCCTGACCTTTTGTGATGGCGACAACCAGTGCCTCAAACGTATAACACCCGACCCGGTGCTGGCAGATGCATTGGCATTCCTGCGCGGCCACAACGAGACAATGGCAGCATGAGTGGTGGTGGCTCGTCGGCGCTGCAGCGCGCGGTATTGTGGGCGCTGGGTTTGTTGGAGCGTTACCGCTACATCAAGTTCGGCATCGTTGGAGCCAGCGGCACGGTCGTCAATCTGACCATGCTGCACGTGGGTCACGAGTACATCTTCAACCACGTCGAAGCCACGTACAACAAGCCCTACATCTCGCTGGCCGTGGCCATCGCCCTGGCCACGCTGAACAACTTCACCTGGAACCGACTGTGGACCTGGTCGGACCGGGTCAAGACACTGGAACAGGAAGAGAGCCCCGGCCCGGTCAGCCTGCGCCTGCTGGCCAAGGAGTTCGGCCAGTACGCCACGGCGTCCGCCTTTGGCAGCGGCCTGCAGTATGTGTTGACGCTGCTGCTGTCCAGCACCATGGACTACCGCGTCGCCAACATCATCGCCATCCTGGCCGCCAGCGTGAGCAACTTTTTGGCCAACGACCGCTGGACCTTCAAGCGCGATAAAGACTAAAAATGTTGCCCCCACGCTCCACCGCTGCGCGGGTCGTTGCCCCCCAAGGGGGCGCGGCCTTGCTTGGGGCGGCCCGGCGCGGCGGCATGCAGCCCCAACGCGATTCCGTCCCCTGGCTTTGGCTGGCCCTGGTGGCCGTGGCTGCATTGCTGTACTTCTACGGCCTGAACAGCCCCTACGCCCCGACCAATGGCGACGAGATGGTCTACATCCACATCGCCCGCATGACGGCAGAAAGCGGCCACTGGTTGCCGCTGCAGTCCGAAATCATAGCCACCCGCAACACCAAGCCGCCGCTGCTGTTTTGGCAGGCCATTGCGGCCGGCGACTGGGGGCGCAACTGGAACCTGTTCATACTACGCCTGCCCAGTGTTCTTTATACGTTTGCCACAACCGCCCTGCTGGCCTTTTTTGCCCACCGTATCAGCGGCAGACTACGCACGGCCTGCATCGCGGCGGCGCTGTACCTGCTGTTTTTCTCGACCTTTCGTTATGGGCGCGCCTACCTGACGTCGGCACCAGAAACGTTTTGGCTGGCGCTGCCGATGTGGTGGTTGCTGTGGCTGCGTGTGCGCAACACGCGCCCTGATCAGCAAGCCTCCACTAGCCAGGCGCTGACCAGCGATTCCGGTGGCATGGACTGGCGCGTGTTCACGCTGATGGGCATTGCCATGGGCCTGGGCTCGGCCTACAAATCCTTCGCGCTGGTAGCGCCTGCAGCAGCAGCCGTGTGGTGTGCCTGGCTGTTGAGTGCGCCACGGTTGAACTGGCCATTGGTCATCCGCAGCACCATCGGTTTGGCCTGGAGCACGGCGCTGGCCATTGGCATCTTCGCGCTGTGGTTTGTGCTGGACCCGGATCCGGCCTCCATCTGGCAGGAGTTTGTGCTGGCCGAGAACGCCGGCAAGATGTCCAATACCCGGGGCTACTGGCATGCCGCGTTATTTGGCGCCTACCCAATGTGGACGCAGTTGCTGGCCTACCCCATCAACGCCGGCCTGCTGTTTTTCACCGTGCTGGGTCTGGGCTGGGTCGCGCTCAAGGTGGCCTTTAAACGCCAGACCTATGTGCAACTGACACCGGCGTTGCGCGTGTTGCTGGCCTGGGCCGTGGTGTGGCTGGTCGTCTTCACGATACCCAGCCAGCGCTCCGAGCGTTACCTGATTCCCGCCATGCCCGCCATCGCCATTGCCATGGCGCTGGCGTGGGACAGGATTGCCAAGGCCTGGTTCTGGATCACGCTGGCCCTTGCAGTACCCGCGCTGGTCATGCTGGCGCGTGTTGCCTGGGTTATGGGCGACATGCAGATCGCCAGCAATACCCAAGTTGCTATCACTTTGATAGTGACATGTATTGGTTTGACGTGGGCTAGCGCCGGATTTCTCATCAGCGCTTGGTCCAAAACAGCCACCCTCGTGGTAGTGCTGGCCGTGTACACCAGCTTCGGCCTGATGGTGCAGCCACTGAGCACCTTTGATGCCGGTTACAACACGCAGCTTCGGACCCAGATGCGGGGCAAACGCGTGGCCGTGCCGAACGGTTTTACCGGCCAGTTTGAACGCTACCACTTTGTGCTGCGCGGCGCACGCATCACACCCTATGACGCCGAAGGCCGCAACACCGCCGCCTTCAAGCCCGAACTGCCGCCGGCGGAACGCCTGGACTTTTTGCTGGGTCAGTTTGACGCCGTGGTCTGGCTGCAAGACAGACTGGACCAGCCCCAACCAAGCTGCCTGCCGCGCTGCACACTGCTGGGGTCGCGCTGGCATGTGAAAAGCCGGCACAAGGCCGGTGAAGTCACATTGCAGAATATCTGGTACCCGAACGAATGGCTGTTCCGGCGCGAGTGGCTGGTTGCGAAGAGCAGCTAACGCAGCGCACCGCCAATTTCATACTCACGGCAAGTGACTTCCCCAAATCCCGTACGCAATTCAGATTGACGATGTAGCTGCGTACATCCACAAGAAAGTGGGAACTGCCGCCTGTTCATCCCCACCAGCTTGCACCGATCCTCCCTCCATGAACCGCCGCCACGATATCGACGCCCTGCGCGCCCTGGCCTTTGGCCTGCTGATCCTCTACCACCTGTGCATGTTGTACGTGGCCGAATGGGGCTGGCATGTCAAAAGCAGCTACCTGTCCGAGGCGCTGCAAATCCCGATGCTGATGTTGAACCGCTGGCGCATGGATCTGATCTTTCTGGTCTCCGGCATCTCCACCGCCTTGCTGATGCAGCACACAAGTTCCCGCATCGGTGGCTTTTTGCGCCAACGCACCAGGCGGCTGCTGTTGCCGTTGGCATTTGGCATGGTGGTGGTGGTCCCCATTCAGCCCTACTGCGAAGGCGTGTTCAACGGTGCGATCCAACCCGGCTTTGTGCCATTCCTGGTCCGCTACTACACCGGCACCACTTGGCCCGAACACGCCTTTGCCGGCTGGCAGTACGGCTACACCTGGAACCACCTGTGGTACCTGGCCTACCTGTGGTGCTACACCCGGGTTCTGGCCGCCCTGCTGCCGGCATTCAACACACGCCTGGGCCAGCGCCTGCTGGCGGCCTTCACCGGCCTGCGCGGTGCCCGCTTGTTATTGCTGCCGGCACTGCCGCTGATGTTGTACACGGTGATGCTGCAAGCCAGATTCCCCGAGACCAAGGATTTGCTGCATGACTGGTACCTGCACCCGGTGTACTTCACCATCTTTGTCTACGGCTGGTGCCTGGCCCGGTCGGACGCTTTGTGGGCCGAGTTGCTGCGCCTGCGCAAACCCGCGCTGGCCTTAGCACTGGCCTGCGGCGGTGCCTACCTGGCCCTGGTGCTGTCATTCAAGGCCAAAGATGAAATCTCTACCGCCACCCAATGGCTGATCTGGACCCTGCGCAACGTCTATGTCTGGTCCACGTTATGCGCCATTCTGGGCTGGGCCTACGCGCTGCTGAACCGGCCGTTTCGCTGGCTGCCCTGGGCTACCGAAGCGGTCTACCCCTGGTACCTGCTGCACCAAAGCCTGATCGTGTTGCTGGCCTACTGGCTGGTCCCGCTGAAGCTGGGGCCGGTGGCCGAGCCGCTGCTGGTGGGCGTGGGCACCGTGCTGGGCTGCTGGGCGCTGACGTCGGGCTTGGTGGTACGCAGCCCGCGGTTGCGGCCTTTGTTTGGACTGAAGCCGCTGAAGCAGGCTGGGAACACGGCGACCGTGTCGACCACGTAAATATTTCTGCCCTGCTTGTCGAAATCTGCAAGACTCAAACGTCATGGAGGAGATGGGGCAGATGCCACATCACAACCGAAAGCACAAACCAAGGAGTTCCCATGAAATACCTGTTGATGATCTACGCCAGTGAAGCCACCGAAAACGCCATGCCACCCGCCGAGATGGGCGCCATCATGCAGGCCTATGGTGCCTACACCGAGGCCCTGGTCAAGGCCGGCGTCATGCAGGGCGGCGAGCGCCTGCGCCCGACGGCGGACGCCACCTCGGTGCGTGTGCGCAATGGCAAATCGGAAGTGCTGAACGGGCCTTATGCCGACACACAAGAACAACTCGGCGGTTATTACGTCATTGACGTGCCCGACCTGGACGCCGCGCTGGTGTGGGCCGCGCGCTGCCCCAGCTCGGTCTACGGCACGGTTGAGGTGCGGCCGATTTGGGAGATGTAGCCCAACGCGCGGCAGAGACTGCCGCGCGGCACAGCTACGGCAAGCTGGTTGCATTCTTGAGCCGGCGCACACGCGACGTGGCGGCGGCGCAGGACGCGCTGTCCGCCGCATTCGAAGCCGCGCTGCTGCAATGGCCGGTGCAGGGCCTGCCAACCAGCCCCGAGGCCTGGCTGATGGCGGTGGCGCAGCGCCAGGCCATAGACGCGCAGCGCCGCAAAAACACCAGTGACGCGGCAACCGACGACCTGCTGCTGCTCACCCCCGTATCGACAGAAGACAAGGACGACACAGGACGCGAAATACCCGACGACCGCCTGGCCCTGCTGTTCGCCTGCGCCCACCCGGCCATCGAACGCAGCGTGCGTGCGCCGCTGATGCTGCAAACCGTGCTGGGCCTGGACGCCGCGGCCATCGCCTCCGCCTTTCTGGTGCCGCCCACAACCATGGGGCAGCGCCTGTCGCGCGCCAAGGCCAAGATCAAGCAGGCCGGCATTCCATTCCGGCTGCCCGAGCAACAGGATTTGCCGGAGCGCCTGGACACGGTCCTGGAAGCCATCTACGCCGCCTTCACCCAGGGCTGGTCCGACCCCGCCGGCCTGGACCCGCGCCACCACAACTTGAGTGATGAAGGCATATGGCTGGGCCAGTTGGTCGCTGCACTGCTACCCGCTGAACCCGAAGCCCTGGGCATGCTGGCGCTGATGCTGCACGCCCATGCCCGCAGAAGTGCGCGGCGGGATGCCAGCGGCGCCTATGTGCCCTTGGCCCAACAAGACCCCGCGCTGTGGGACACGAAACTGATTGACGAGGCCGAGCGCCTGCTGCACCAAGCCAGCACCCTGCGCGCCATCGGCCGCTTTCAACTGGAGGCCGCGGTGCAGTCCGCCCACGTGATACGCCGCTTCACCGGCCACACAGATTGGGCGGCAGTGGCCCAACTCTATGGCGCTCTGGCCGAGCTGACCGGCTCACCGGTGGTGGAGATCAACCGCGCGGTGGCGGTGGCCGAATGTGAGGGCGCGGCGCGGGGCCTGGAGATTCTGGACAGCGTTGCCGACGATCCGCGGCTGGCCAGCTACCAACCGTATTGGGCGGCACGTGCGCATCTGCTGCAACGCAGCGGCGCGGTGGATGCCGCAGATGCGGCCTATGCGCAGGCCATTGGCCTGGAGCTGGACCCTGCGGTACGGCGCTATTTGCAGCAGCAGCGTGATAGGTCAAAGCCGCCTACAGCCGTCTGAGGCAGCTTGATCGGCCCCACAGTCCGTCAAAAGGCCCTTAAATACCTGTTATGGGTAGGTTGGACAGATCTCCTCAAGAAATGGGCCATAGCCCTCGAACAACATGGGCATTTCGCTCTCATTTTGATAGCTTACAAGATCTCAGGCATTGATCGGACCGGCAGCCCAAGGAACTTGCATCCTTCCCCAAGGTCCCATGAAACAGGCGCTGACGAACCCGTCGAAAAAAGAGCCATATAGCCGGTATGGCCAACGCGCCCACTTCCCTTTGCACCGGTGTGGAGGAAACCGCAATGATGATAAACATACAACGCTGTGCGCACAGGCTTGGCGGGCTGTTACTGTGGCTGTGCGGGTCAGCCAATGTGATGGCGGCAGACACGCCAAAAGACGACGCATCCCCACAAGCCGCGGCACAACGGCAGGTGGTTCAACAAAAGCCGACACTCGACCGCAGCGGCAAGCCGCGCAAGGGCAAGGCCTCGTATTATGGTCGCCGGTTTTATGGCAAAAAAATGGCCAGCGGCAAGGCGATGAATCCCAACAGCAACGTGGCGGCCAGCAAAACGCTGCCCATAGGCACCAAGGCCAAAGTCACCAACCTGAAAACAGGCAAAAGTGCCGTGGTCGACATTCAGGACCGAGGCCCCTATGTGCCAGGCCGTATCGTTGATCTGTCACCCAAGACGGCGCAGGATCTCGATATCAAACAAGACGGTGTTGCACCCGTGGAAGTCAAACCCATCAGTATTCCGCCCAAAGAGTCCGAGCAGAAGTGAGCCCCCTGCTCCGCTACCATGCCCCATGCACTCCGATTTCGCACACCAGTTGTGCTCCAACCTTGAAACCCCGCGCCTGCGATTGCAGCCCCTGATGGGTTCCCACGCCGATGCGGACTTTGGCCCTATGCAGGATGATGCCATCTACGAATGGATTTCGATGAACAAGCCGCGGAGTGTGGAGTTGCTGCGGGCACACTGGACAGGTCTGGAATCCCGCATGTCGCCCGACGGCGCCAATCTATGGCCGATGTGGGCGGTCACCACACGCGACGGCGGCGCGCTCGTAGGCTGCATCGATGCAGACATTGAAGACGATTGCATGTGCAGCAACTTTGGCTATTACTTTTTTCCGGAGTTCTGGGGTCGGGGGTTTGCGACCGAAGCCGTAAGAGCTGCTGCAGATCACCTGTTGCAGCAAGGCATCCACCGGCTGGTGGCCACCGTGACAGTCGGCAATCTCGCGTCCGGCCAAGTGCTGAAGAAAGCCGGCTTCTCCTTCACCCGCACCATCCCAGACAACGACACGCTGCGCGGCGTGCTGTTTGACGACGAGGAATACCTCCGGACGGGCAAGACAATCTAGACAGCAAAAGGTTTAGGTCTAAAGTATTTTCGTGGCTGTTGGAAATAACCGACACCACAGTAAATTGCCCGGTGTTAACTTTGCGTCTCCCTGCAACCAGAGCCGAACACACCATGACGACGATCACTTTGCAAGACTGCCAGCAGCGCGACGCAGCCGACCCCCTGCGCGGGCTGCGCGACCTCTTCACCATCCCAGAAGGCGTTATCTACCTGGACGGCAACTCGCTGGGTGTCATGCCCAAAGCCGCCGTCGCACGCGCGGCCGAGGTCGTGGCACAGGAATGGGGCCAGGGCCTGATCCGTTCGTGGAACACCGCCGGCTGGGTGGATCTGCCGCACAAACTGGGCAACCAGGTGGCCCGCCTGATTGGCGCGGGCGACGGCGAAGTGGTGGTCACCGACACCACCTCCATCAACCTCTACAAGGCCTTGAGCGCGGCGCTGGCCATAACCAAGGCCGATGCACCCGAGCGCCGCGTGGTGGTCAGCGAACGCAGCAACTTCCCCACCGATTTGTACATCGCGCAAAGCCTGTGCAAGCAGCACGGCTACACGCTCACGCTGGTAGAACCCGACGAGATTGCCGCCAACATCAACGCCGACCTGGCCGTGCTGATGCTGACCCACGTGAACTACCGCACCGGCGCCATGCACGACATGGCCGCCGTCACCGCCGCTGCGCAAGCAGCCGGTGCACTGATGTTATGGGACCTGTGCCATAGCGTGGGCGCGGTGCAGGTCGCGCTGAAAGCCGCCGACGCAGACTTCGCCGTCGGCTGCAGCTACAAATACCTGAACGGTGGCCCCGGCGCGCCGGCCTTTGTGTGGGTCCACCCGCGCCATACCGACCGCTGCTGGCAGCCGCTGTCGGGCTGGTTCGGCCACGCCACACCGTTTGCGTTTACGCCAGATTACCAACCCGCCAGCGGCATCACACGTTACCTGTGCGGCACACAACCGGTCGTCAGCCTCTCGCTGCTGGAATGTGGGTTGGATGGTTTTGCCGCGGCCGAGCCGCTTGGTGGCATGGCGGCGCTGCGTAGCAAATCATTGGCCTTGACGGACCTGTACATCCAATTGGTGGAACAGCGTTGCCAGGGCTATGGACTGGGCCTGGCCACTCCACGTGAACATGCAAAACGCGGCTCACAGGTCTGCCTGACAAGAGAGCATTCCGACCAAGGCTCGGGTGCCTTCGCCATCGTGCAGGCCTTGATCGCGCGCGGCGTGATCGGCGACTTCCGCGCCGGAGATCCTTCGACAGGCTCAGGACGAACCGGAGCCAAGGACATATTGCGTTTTGGCTTTACGCCGTTGTACATCGGTTTTGAGGACGTATGGAATGCAGTGGAGCATTTGCGCCAGGTTCTGGAGACCGAAGAATGGAAGAAACCTGAATTCAACCAGAAGCACGCAGTCACGTAAGACGCAGAGGGGGCGGAGGGGGCGGCCGATTTGTGCGCGTTTGGCACCATGAGGACGCCGCCTCTGCCCCCTCTGCGTCCGCCCGCACACACCGTTGCACATGAAAGATTTGGAACAACCCCTATGACCCCATCATCCCCTCCTCCCGGCTGCCCCATGCACGCCACCGCCCCTTCAGCCGGAGAATCCATCGTCGCCGAAGAAAAGGCCCAGCTCGACTTCAGCAAAAGCATGAGTTATGGCGACTACCTGCACATAGACACGATTCTGTCGGCACAGAAGCCGCTGTCGCCCACACACGACGAGCTGCTGTTCATCATCCAGCACCAGACCAGCGAGTTGTGGATGAAGCTGATGCTGCACGAGCTCGGCGCCGCCGTGCAGAACATCGCCAAGGATGAATTGGGCGCGGCTTTCAAGATGCTGGCCCGCGTCAGCAAGATCATGGAGCAACTGGTGCACGCCTGGGATGTGCTGGGCACGATGACACCACCCGAATACACCGCCATGCGGCCCTACCTGGGCCAGAGCAGCGGCTTCCAGAGCTTCCAGTACCGCTGCATCGAGTTCACGCTGGGCAACAAAAACGCCGCCATGCTGCAGCCCCACGCCCATGCGCCCGAGCGCCTGGCACTGGTGCAAGCCGCCTATGTGGCGCCATCGCTATACGACGAATCTCTGCGCCTGCTGGCACGCCGCGGCCTGGCCGTGCCCGCCACCCACACTGAACGCGACTGGTCCAAACCCTATGTCGCGAGCAAAGATGTCGAGCAGGCCTGGCTGCAGGTCTACCGCGACCCCAAGGCACATTGGGACCTGTACCAACTGGGCGAAGAACTCACCGACCTGGAAGACGCATTCCGCCTGTGGCGCTTTCGGCATGTGACCACGGTGGAACGCATCATTGGCTTCAAGCGCGGCACCGGCGGCACCGGTGGTGTGAGTTATCTGCGCAAGATGCTCGACGTGGTGCTGTTCCCGGAAATCTGGTCGCTGCGGACGGAGCTTTAAGCGATAGTTGCGCCTGGCCCTCCGTAGCTCCCAGTACCCAGTCTGGGAGTTATTTTGCTCAAAATCACCCACCTACCAAAGGGAATACATGATGAAACGCCGTTTTGCGATTGGCTTGTTGGCCGTGTTACCACTTGCCAGCTTTACACCCATGGTTCAGGCACAAACCTACCCTGCCAAGTCCATTCGCTGGGTTGTCCCCTATCCAGCAGGTGGTGGTTCAGATTTTCTTGCCCGAACCATTGCCCAGCAGCTGTCCAGCCAGGTCGGACAACCCATCGTGGTGGACAACAAGGCAGGGGGAAATACGGCCATAGCAGCGGCTGAAGTCGCTCGCTCAGCCGCCGACGGCTATACCGTTCTCTCCGCCGACAACGGCACGATGGTTTTCAACACAGCACTCTATTCCAGACTCTCGTACAACCCCGACAAGGACTTGACACCCGTCACACTGATGGGAAAGTTTCCAATGGTTCTCGTGGTCGGCCCCGGCTCTGATGCCAAGGATGCAAAAGACTTCATTGCCAAGGCCAAAGCCAATCCGGGAAAAGTCAACTACGGTTCCGCAGGAGCGGGAAGCCCCCATCACCTGGCGATGGAGTTGCTGAAAGTCAGCGCCAGTCTTCACATGGTGCACATCCCGTACCGCGGGGCAGCCCCGTCCCTGACGGATCTTGCCGGTGGACAAATTTCAGCCATGATGGTCGATTTAGCCGCTGGCGGCGGGTTCATCAAGGGCGGGAAAATCCGCCCTCTAGCGGTTGCGAATGCCACCCGCCTGCCTCAACTCCCGGACGTCCCCACATTTGCGGAATTGGGGTTTAAGAATGTAGAAGCATCGGCACAAGCGGGCGTCGTGGTTCCAGCAGGAACGCCCGCCGAGGTTGTGAATGCATTGCAAAAACAAATAGCGGCTGCGATCAACCACCCTGCCATTCGGCAAAAGCTCATCGACTTTGGTATTGAGCCCATTGCAAGCACACCGCAGCAATACGGTGATTTGATTCGCACAGAAACCGTCCGCTGGCACAAATTGATCAAAGCTCAAAATATCTCGCTCGACTGAGAGCGTGCGCTTTTGAAGCGTCAGTCTTCTTCGGTCAAGTGCTCAATCTCAACCTCGGCAGTGCCCATTACCACGATGCCGAGTCTTAGTGCCGCTGCGTAACTCAAGTCCAACACGCGCCCCGGATGAAAGGGCCCCCGGTCATTGATACGCACAATCACCTCCTCCCCGCTGGCAACCCGGCGCACCCGCACGTAGCTGGGAATGGGCAGGGTGCGGTGCGCAGCGGTAAGGCCCGAGGCACTGAAACGCTCGCCACTGGCCGTGCGTCGGCCATTAAATTTCTTACCGTACCAGGACGCCCATCCCCGCTGCGTCCACGGCACACCGGCCGCCAGAGGCGCGTGTGTCTGATTGAGCAGACCGACCGGGTCGCTGGCCGCAGGTGCACCGGTTTGCACCGGAGCTTGTGGCGCGGCCGGCGGGGCGTCGACCAGGGACGGCGGAGCAGGGCTCGCGGCCGGTGGCACTGGGGTGGGCAGGGGCGTCGCACACCCCACCAGAATGGCCGCGCCCAGCCCCATACCCGCCTTGAAGCACCAAGATGTCAATTTGAAACCACTTGTTTTGGAGCTCGGGGCAAACAACACCCTCATTCTTCGAATTTATTTCCGTGCTTGCACATGTGTGTCCTGACGATTGGGGTTTGAAAGCTCAGCCCATTTCTTGGATCGGATTATGACCAGCTTGCGATAAGAGCGGTGGATGGCGGCGCGCTGAACCTCCACAGCGCGCCACCAAGCAGCGCTATCTCATGCAGCGCTGTGCACCGCGATACGCCGCGGGCGCGCTGACTCGGCTTTGGGGAGTTCGATGCGCAGCACCCCATCGCGGTAGCTGGCCTTGGTCTTGTCCGCCTGGACCTCCGTGGGCAGCGCCACATCACGGCGGAAGTTGCCGTACGCACTTTGCAAGACGCGCCATTGGCCCTCGGAGATGTCGCGGTCGATGCGCTTTTCACCCCATACGGTCAGCACATCATCCTTCAGCGCAACATTGAAGTCCTCACGCCGCATGCCGGGCGCCTCAATACGCACGGTCACTGCCTCGTCACTCTCGAACACGTCGGCGGCCAGGAAGGCCCAGCCCGTCATACGCGGCCCTTTGCTCTGCGGCGGCAGGTCAGGCGAGTTTTCTTCTGTGGACTGTGTTGTTGTCGGCCAGAAGCGTGTCAGCGCGCCGCTGGCGCGGGTACTGAGCTCGCGCCAGCCGTCCGACAAAGACTCCCATGCCTGGTCCGCACCTTGCTTGATTTGCTCTGCAAGTTTGTTGGTCATGGTTCATCCTTTCTTTCTCTCAAAAATCCAATCGGGTTCTTTCTGTGTCTGTATTGCAATACTCAACCCGCCGTGACAGCGATCCTGCGCGGCTGCGCATGTGCCTGCTTCGGAATACGCAGACTCAGAACACCGTCCTTCAGGTTGGCTTCGATACGGGTGGTGTCCAGTTCCCGGCTCAGCGTGAAGCTGCGGCGGTAACGTGGCACACGCACTTCGGCATACACGGCTTCCAGACCGTCGGGTGTGTGTTGCTGCACACTGCCCTCGATCAGCAATGCCTCGCCTTCCACTTTCAGCTCCAGTTGCTCTTTGGAAACGCCTGGCATGTCGGCCAGCAGCGTGATGCCGGACGCGTCCTCAAACACATCTACGGCGGGGAGCACGGCGCGTTGCTGCTGGTTCTGCTCAGCAGAGGCGGTGCGGGCGACTTCTTGTTTGTCAGTGTTGCTCATGGTCCTTTCTCCTTTTGAATGGGTGTGCACCGGTCACTGCACGGTGATACGCGTGGGTTGGGCCGATTCGTGCCGCGCGATGCTGACCTGCACAACACCGTCGCGGTAGCTGGCGTTGACCTTTGCCGGGTCTATGTCATCGGGCAACGAAACGGTGCGGGTGAAATTGCCCGCTGCACGTTCACGGGTATAAATCTGCACGGGTGTGCCCTCTTGCGGGATACCGGATGCACGCTCTCCGGCGATGCGCAAAATGCCGCGGTCCAGCGTGATATCCAGCTTGGACGCGTCCAGACCCGGCGCGAAGGCATAAACCTCTATGCTGGTTGGCGTGCGCCCGACATTGATGGCGGGCAAGGTACCCGGTGTGACGGAGCGGATGCTGCTGGGCAGACCCGCTACGCCGAACGCTTCGTCCAGCTCCCGGCGCAAAAGCTCAAATTGACCGAACAGGTTGCTGCTCGGCTGGTTCCACAAAGATACATACATGGTGTGTCCTCCGATGGTTTGAAACTCACCAGCAGGAGACCGTTCCCGCCGGCTCGAAGATGAAATGGGGGATTCCGAAAATGATTTCAAGTGGTCTCCACTAAAAATCTCGCGCCACGCTTGACCAGCGTCATGTCTTCTCTTTTGCTTCATCGGGATCCGCTTTTTTCAGGCCCCGAATATTCATGATGGCCAAGCAAAACTGAAGTGCAACCAGTGCCCAGGCGCGTTCAGGCCAGGCCCAAACCACCCAGAGACAATTGCTGGCCAAAAACGTCCAGAATCCCCAAAACCGCAAGCGTTCGCTGGTCGAGCCGACCAGCCAGGCAGCGGCTACGGACGCGGCAAACGCCGGCCATTGCAAGAGGTTTATCCAATCCATGGCAGGTCCCCAACTGCAATTGCCGGCGTGGGGGTCAGTGAGGTCCGAAATACCCCATGGGATGCGCGAGGCGGTCTGCGACCGCAGCAAGCACATCCCGGTTCCAACACATTCCAATGTGGCTGCTGTCGACCTCGATATCGTCGACCAGGCGTGACCGCTTGTCGTGACAGCAGGTTTGCCAGGCAACCACACCGTCGGAGCGGCTGTAGATGGAGGTGGTGCGCACGGGTGGTGGTGTGCGAAGCCGTTTGCGCAATGCCGGATCGATCTCGGTCGCATGTCCACTCAGCAAACGGAAGAGCCACCCCACATGTGTGTGGTCGGCGTCAGCATTAAAAGGCGTCCCGATGGTGATCACTTGGCGAACGTGCGGTGCCATCAGCTTGCCGATCTCACGCGCGTAGAGACCGCCCAAACTCCATCCAATCAGAGTTGCCTGCTGGGTTTGCCCCTTGAGCAAATCGGCAACCTGGGACTTCAACGTATGCAACCAAGCGTCGAGATCACCTTTGGGGCCGGTGTTGAAACCCTGGCCCCAGTCGAACGCGTCGTACCCCAATGCGCGGCAATGCTCGCGCAAGGTGGCAACCAAATGCCCGTCTGCGCCCAGCCCCGGGAAGATCACGACAGGGTGTCCGTCACCGGGATTCGCAGGGTCTGATTTGCCGAGCCTCTGCCACGCAAACTCCAGCGCGGCACGCAATGGCTCCACCCCCAAAAGGGCGAGCGGAGGGCGTTGAATGGCAACAGCGGAAGAGTGTTTCATCATGGCGGTCACTCCTTTCACAATGACGGCAATGGTCTACCAGGCTGCAGCTTGTGTCGGTGCGACTTCGAACATCACGGTGACCTGCACCTGCGGGGTGCACTCCAGGCCGAACTGGGCTATAGCCCTCGTGAAATAAGCGTTATTCGCTATCTATTTGGTAGCAACCAGCGGAAACAACGCGTCATCCATGACCGCGCCGTCCGGCAGTCGCTCGGCCAGACCGGCGAAGGGCGGCGAGGTGCGCCAACTGCGCACCGCGTGGCGCGTGTCGTCGCCCAGGTAACGTGCGGAGAACACACGCCGCCGGCGGGCCGGCCCTACACCACTGCTGGCGTGCAGCGTCAGCATGTGGAAGGCCACGGCGTCGCCTGGCTGCAGCGCCCAGCCCAGTTGTTCAAACTGCTCGGGGTGCGTGTCAATCTGCGGCAGCTCGGCCAGCGCGCCTTCGGGGAACCACTTGGCCTGCTGGTCGCGAAAGGTGCGCGGCATGTACCACGTGCCGGCATGTGAGCCGGCCACAAAACGCAGCGTGCTCTCCAATGGCACCGGGTCCACTGGAATCCAGAAGCTCACGTTCTGCCGACCCGCCACGTTGTAGTAGGGCTGGTCCTGGTGCCAGGGCGTGGTTTGCTTCGTGCCGGGCTCTTTCACCAGCAGGTGGTCGTGGTAGATGCGCACGGTGTCGCTCTGCATCAGCTGCGCGGCCACACGGGGCAAGGCGCTTTGCCGCATCACCGCAGCGTAGTCCGCGTTGTGCTGCCAAGTGCAGAAATCTTCGACAAACTTGCCCGGGTCATCGGCCTGGCTGGCCACCAGGGCCAGCGGGCTCAGGTGCGCCAGGTTGTGCTCTATGCCGCGCGCAAGCAGGGCCACTTCATCGGCCGCGAGCACACCGCGCAGCACCACTTCGCCCTGGCGCGCGTAGTCGTGTACGGTGGCGGACGGCAAGGTGTAGGTGCTGCTCATATTTTTTTAGCCCTTGCCCTACTCGGCACCACCGTGGGTCTGGGCCAGTGCCTGCTGCATGCCAGGCGCATAGTCTGTGGTTACCCACTGCGCAATCACCTCGGGCGTCATGCTTTCGGGGTGGCCGGCTTCTTCGCTCACACGCGCCACCTCTTCAGCCCCGGTGAGCGTGCCCACAAACATCTGCAACACCGCCTGCAGGCCGCCCTGCGCCAGCGCGGCGTCGCCTAGATGCTTCAGCGCCTCCCAGGCTTGGGCTTCGGAGGTGGCGCGGGTGGAGAGATGGGGAGTGGTGGACATGGTTGGGAAAGATGAGGTGACGATGGAGCAAGTCTAAACGGGGATAACCCATGGAGCTGCTCGCGAGCGCCCGCTTATTCGAAGCCGTAGTCCAACTCTAGCGACTGGCCGACGCGCAGGGTCCGGCCCAGGCCGGCCTGGATGATCGCGTTCATGCCGAAACTCACGGCACCATTCACACGCGGATCTTGCCGGTAGGTATTCAGGCAGTCGATCACATGCGGCGTACTGTGCGCACTGCCGGGGTCGATGTTTGGAATCGGGCAGCGCGGGCAGGGTTTGACCAGGCGCAGGCGGGTGGGTTCATTGCCATCTTCGTCGGGCAACAGCAGTTCCGTGGCCAGGTCTTCCTCATGCTCGGGCACACCGTCTATGACGATGTTCGGACGAAAGCGCTGCAGTTGGGCTTCGGGCTGGCCCTGGGCCAGTAGCCGGCGATTCAGGCCGTCCAATGCAGACTGGCTGAGCACCAGTAGCGGGAAACCATCGCTGAACAGGTTCAAGGCGGTATCGCCACCGGTCCATTCGGTGTCCGAGGCGCGCCGGTGCGAAGGGTCGAAGCGCACCAGGCGTAGTCCGGCCTGTCCCAGAAAAGCGCTGAACCAGGCCGCCGCCTCGGCACCAGCGTCCAACGCGGGCATGTTATGCCCCCAGAGTTGCACCGGCAGCACGGTGGCCGCTTCGGCAGGCGCATCAAAGGCCAGCGAAAGCAGGGCCATGCCGGGTGCCTGGACCCGCAGCAGTCTGCCCTCGATCTCCGGGCGGATCAGCGCCATGCGGGACAGCTCACGTTGGCTGAGAAAGCGCCCCTGCGCGTCCACCAGCATGAACTGGCGGTCGCGCGCCAGCCCGGTGTCGGTCAAGCGGGCCTGTGGCAGCTCTATGCCGGCGCAGGACTTGATCGGGTAGATGAAAAGACGGGCGATATGGGGTTCGGTGCTGGTCGGGTTGGGGTTCATAAAAGGGACTGCAGTCTCCGTGCTCTGGGGTTGTAATGGCTGAGGATATCTGAACCATGGGTGTCACACCATCTGAGACGTTTGGCCAACTGGTGTGTTCCAGATCGCCCAACACATGGTGTGCAAGTAGCATGCGTTATTTGCGCAAGATGCTGGACGCGGTGCTGTTCCCCAAGAGCTGGTCGCTGCGCGCGAAGTTGTAAGGCCAATCCACGGCTGAGCAGTTGCGGCACATACGCAGCGCGCGTGTTATCTCGGCAGCTGTCTTGTAGCGGCGGTACAGGCTGAGGTGGCGACCCACCGATACCCGTGTGTTGCCGTGGCACAGCCAGAAGCAACCCTTGCTCCGGCCTCGACCTTCCACGATACGCACCCAGTGCGGATGCCATGTATAGCTGCGTGAGTGCAAACCATCGTACAACTGCACCACCAGCTTATCGGGGTAGAGCGTGATGCATTCACCATCGGTCGCGTGCACCGCGAACAGCAGCCCGCTGCCAAACACCACAAAAATCTGCAGCACACAAAACCCGGCTACGACAGTACTGCCCAGAAACCAGAAAGCCGTTCCCAGTATCGCCAGCACGCCGCCAATGGCGCACAAATGGAGCATGAAGCTCCGCGGCGCCATCGCGCAATTGCGCGTCAGGCGCCAATGGCGCACCACCGCGCCGTCAAGCCACCACACGCTTTGCATTTTTGTCGAGCTTGGGTGGTGTCTCGAAGGTATGGAAAGGTGCCGGTGATGGCACCTCCCATTCGAGCCCCTCAGCCCCCTCCCAGGGTCTTTGCAGCGCCGGTGGACCGCGCCGGCACAGGGCCGGCCAGACCACACCGAAGACGAAGAAGGCCTGCGCCAGACCAAAGGCAAACGCGCCCAGGCTGGTGATGGTATTGAAGTCCGCGAACTGCATGGGGTAGTCGGCATAACGCCTGGGCATGCCCGCAAGACCGAGAAAATGCATGGGGAAAAAAGCAATGTTGAAGGCCACCAGCGAGACCCAGAAATGGATCTGCCCGCGCCGTTCGCTATACATGACGCCGGTCCATTTGGGCGCCCAGTAGTAATAACCTGCAAACATCGCGAACAGCGACCCGGCCACCAGCACGTAGTGGAAATGTGCCACCACGTAATAGGTGTCCTGCAGTTGCATATCCAGCGGCGCAACCGACACGATGACACCGGTGAAGCCCCCCAAGGAAAAGACAAAGAGAAAGCCGATCGCAAAAAGCATGGGCGTCTCCAGCGTGATCGCGCCCTGCCACATCGTCGCCAGCCAGTTGAACACTTTCACACCGGTCGGCACGGCCACCAGCATGGTGCTGTACATGAAGAACAGTTGGCCAGTCACCGGCATTCCGGTGGTGAACATGTGGTGCGCCCACACAATGAACGACACCAGCGCAATGGCGGACGCCGCGTACACCATGGAGGCATAACCAAACAAAGGTTTGCGCGAGAACGCGGGAATCACCTGGCTGATGATGCCAAAGGCCGGCAGGATCATGATGTAGACCTCGGGGTGGCCAAAAAACCAGAAGATGTGCTGGAACATCACCGGGTCACCGCCGCCGGCGGGGTTGAAGAAGCTGCTGCCAAAGTGGCGGTCGGTCAGCGTCATGGTCACCGCGGCGGCCAGCACCGGCATGACGGCGATCAGCAGGTAGGCAGTGATCAACCAGGTCCAGCAGAACATCGGCATCTTCATCAAGGTCATGCCAGGCGCGCGCATGTTCAGAATGGTGACGATGATGTTGATCGCACCCATGATCGAACTCGCACCGGCCAGGTGCAGCGCAAAAATCGACAGATCCATCGCCGGCCCCATTTGCAGGCTCAGCGGCGGGTACAGCGTCCAACCGCCAGCGGCCGCGCCACCGTCCGCGAAGACCGATCCGACCAGCAGCGCACCCGCGGCGACCAGGGTCCAGAAACTGAAGTTGTTGAGCCGCGCAAAGGCCATGTCGGATGCGCCGATCTGCAGCGGCACCATCCAGTTCGCAAAACCGACAAAGGCCGGCATGATGGCGCCAAACACCATCACCAGGCCGTGCAGAGTCACAAGCTGGTTGTAGAACTGGGGCTGCATCAGTTGCAGCCCGGGGCTAAACAGCTCGACGCGTATCAGCATGGCCAGCGCACCACCTACCATCAGCATGGCCAGGCTGAACACCAGGTACATCGTGCCAATGTCCTTGTGGTTGGTGGCGTACAGCCAGCGGCGCCAGCCAGTCGGACGGGTGTGCGCGCCGTCCGCAGCGTGCGCGGGCCAGGCCACAGGAGCAGCAACCGACTGCGCCACCGTGCTGGTGGCTTCGTTGGGCTGTGGTGTTGTTATTGTTGTGCTGCTGGGCATGGTGAGAACAGGTTCTGCCCACAATGGTGGCAAACGGCGTGCCTGGATGATCACGGCGCGCGTGGTGCGCATATGCAGAACATCGGGGACGACGGCCGTGGACCTTGCCGCAAGTTTTACCGACGGCGCGCACAGCGCGCGCCAACGGTCGGCCGCAATCTGGGCGCCACGGACGCAGTGAGAGAGCGGATAAACTGGTGCACCATGCTCACCCACTCGCTCGAAGCCATCCCCAAGTCCCGCGCGTTTCGCATCGAGGTGTGTGAATCCCTGTCACGCTCGCCCCTGTTCAAGGACTGGTCCTGGGATGAACTCGATACCTTGAGTTCCTACATGGCGGGCTACCGCGCGAAAGCGGGGGACCTTTTGTTCGAAGAAGGTGACGACGGCGACGCCATGGGACTGCTGCTGTCGGGGCAGATCGAGGTAAAGAAACAGGATACGGCAGGCATTGCCCAGTTCGTGACCCACATCGTGGCCGGGCGCACCTTTGGCGAAATGGCGGCGATCGACGGAGAGAAACGCTCGGCCACCTGTATTGCCACCGAGCCCTGCGTGCTGGCTCTGTTGCCCAAGGTCCAGTTCGACCGCATCCTGACGGCCAACGAAGCCCTGGGCATCAAACTGCTGTTGCGCGTCACCCGGCTGCTCAGCGAACGCCTGCGCAAGGTGAACGGGGCGCTGGTGGACTTTCTCAGCAAAGATGCAGGTTGACGTGGAGGAGTCTGCATAAAATGCGCCCACGGCGCCATTGCCATTCATCAAATCAGGCTGTAGCCCTCGTGTAATCCATACATAGCGCTACATAATTTATAGCATTACTACACAAGCCCATGCACTACACCGCATTACTTCTGTTCGTACCCGCCTGCTTTGCACTCAATATGGCACCGGGGCCCAACAACCTGCTACCGCAGTTGCTCGGCGCTACTGGCCAGTGCGGGGATTAGTCTTTTGACGATGCGCCGGGCTTGAGGCTTTGGGGCGAGGCTATCGATGGGCGGTTTGTGCCGCTTTGATTGACGTGCTCGGGTGTTTGGTTCGGGCACAAGCTAAACATCATGTCTTTTGCAGGTCCTCAGGTTTTGCCTTTGGTCGACCGCTGCACAACGGATGCAGTGCGCGACCCTGGGGTCGACGCACACGGCATTAGGAGCAACGTCGACGCGCGATCCTACTTGCTGGCCACCTGGCTGAGACTGACAGCCTGCTCCTTGTCAAACACGGCGATGACGCGGGTGTGCTGGTAACGCTGGTGCTCCTTCATCTTGACGTCTTTCGGACTGTTCAGATCGCCATTGCTGGACACCGTGTGGAACTCGTGCGGCACATTGACCAGGTACTTGTCCATGATGTCCAGCGGCACTTCGGAACGCTTCTTGGCCAGGTCCAGGTTGACCTTCTGCTTGCCGTACCCGGAAGCACTGCCGATGGACAGCAGAATCACCTTGCGGCCCCGGCTCTCTCGCGCCAGAAAGTCGGCGAACCGGACCAGGCGGTCGTGCTCCAGGGCGCCGCGCTCCAGGCGCGCAGAACCATTGGAGAAGAACACCGATATTTCGCCGGTGCCCTGGCTCTTGGCCATGTCCTCCACAACCTGCAGCGAACGCTGCGCGGTTTGCAGGGATGTCTGGCCAGTGGTCTTGATGCCATCCAAGTCCGATTTCATGCCCTGGTTTGCGGCCTTGACGTCCGCAAAGCCGCCCATCACTTCTGCATGGGCATTGACGAATTGCCTGACCGCCAGATTGGCATCCGGGGCGGGCGTCTTCTGCGCACTGGTGTCGGCCACGGGTGCTTGCGATGTGGTTCCGCAAGCCATGAGCAGGGGCAAGGAAATAAGGGAAGCGACTGCGATCTTTATAAGCATTGTTTTTCCTAAAAGTTGCAACGGGATTGGCACTTCTGGTGCCCTTGGTTATTCAGTTTCAAAAAACGTGCCGTCCTCCACGGCAGCTTTGAAACCCCGGCGATTCTCACTTGGCCAGAGCGGCTCCCCTCCCGTTTTTGGTAAGTGGATGTTTCATTCACACAAGCGCTGGCCCCACACCCACCAGTGTTGGGCAGCGAACATACAAAGCCACGAACATTCGCCACCATCAGGCCATGACATACCAAGGCGCACGGTCTCAGCCAGCAGAGAGTGAGACAAACCGGTTCTTTTCGGTGTCCAAGATTCGTTTGGACGACGAAGGGTTTGCAACCCATGTACTGTGGAGCGAAGTCGACTCCAGGTCCAACCTCGACGTGGGCAACCACGTTGTTGTGCCGGTGGGCGAGGTGATCGACGCCTTGCGCGACGGGGCGCAGGTCTGCGTCACGTTCTTGCCACCGCACACCCCCCTGCCGGACCAGACCCTGGAGGTCGTTGGCCGCTCGGACGGCAGCGAGACCGTAGCACTGGTCAAGCGGCCCGGCCTTGCGCCTTCGCTGTTGGCCGGCCTGCACGACATCGCCACGCTGGGTGACCACGCACAACCCAAGAAAATCTTGTCAGGCTTCTCTTCACACCGACGGCCCCCTGCGGTCTACGCCGTGTCGAAGGTCGGACTGGACCCTGACGGCCGCATCACACACGTGCAGTGGGGACGCGTTGACACCGACCAGAACCAATGGCTTGGTGCCGAAACCGTGGTGCCGGTTGCAGAGGCCGTGGCCGCCTTGCAAGCGGGCAACCCGGTGTTTGCACTGTTTGCGTCGGCCAACGGCCATCTGCCTGGGCGCCAATTTACCTCGGTGGACTATGCCAACGGCAGACAAACCATCGTACTGCAAGGGCCGCCGCTTCCCGGCCACGAAATCCATGACATGGACCGCCTGACTGACTCCACCTGAGGGCCGCTGATGGCGTCTTGCCAACCACAGCTAAAACCATGAAGGCTTGGCAAAAAAAATGGATGATCGGTTCCTGCGTTGCAATTGTTGCTGTGCTGGGCACGGTGCTGCTTGCCATTGCCTGGTGGTTGCCCACAGACGAAGAACTGGCCCGGCGGCTCACGGCCGAGGCCAACGGAAGATTGGACGTCAAGCTCAGCATTGGTTCTGTCCAGTGGTCGCTGCTGCCCACACCCGCCATCACCGTTCACGACGTTCGCACCCAACAGACGCAACCCGTAGTCATTCACACGCTCAGAGCTTATCCCAGTCTGCGCATGCTGCTGCGCGGCAAGCTTGTCTTTGAACGCATCAGCGTGGATGGGGCAACTGTCCCGCGCAACTCGCTGCACGCATTGCGCGCTAAGCCGGGTACCGCCAAGCTCTTTGGGGATGATGGCGTGCCACTCGGACGCCTGGAGTTTCGCCAGCTGACGTGGATCTCCTACAGCGGCATCGCCGTAGTCTACGAAGGGGAGATTGACTTCGACCCGCACTGGCGGCCACGCCATGCCGAGTTGCGCCGCCCCGGCATCACCCCGCCCTTCACGCTGACCGTGACACGCGAGGCCCAGGCCGATAGTTGGCAGACACACATCTTTGTCGGTGGCGGTACTGCGCACGGAGACGTCATACTGAAGACTGCCGAAGATGGCGTCATGCAACTGAGCGGCCAGTTGGCCCCGCGTGACGTCGAGGTGGCAAGCGCGTTGGGCACTTTCAACCGTCGATCGCCGGTAGCGGGCAAGGCCGTGGGGCGGACCACCTTGGTCGCCGCCGGCAGAACGCTGGGCCAGTTGACCCGCTCACTGCACACACGCACCCAGTTTTCGGTCGATCCCGCAACGGTGTTGCGTTTTGACCTGGACAAGGCCATCCGTACGCGCGGCAAAGAGCATGACGGCCAGACTCCCTTGCAGGAACTGACCGGCCAAATGGATACGCAGAATGGCGATGAAGGCATGCGTGTCACCCTTACCGAGATCCGCGCCCATGCTGGCACATTCACCGCCACGGGCAAGGCCACGGTCTACCATGGCCAGATCCAGGCCAGCGGTAACCTGGACTGGATCGAAGGCGCGATCGGTGTGCCCTTTACGCTGAGCGGGCCGGTGCAAAAACCCAAGATCTCGGTGCCACCAGGATTCTTCGCCGGCGCCGCCATCGGCACCGCAGTATTTCCCGGCGTGGGCACCGTGATAGGCGCACGCATCGGCGGCGCGCTGGGCAAGGTTTTCAAAGACGGCGCGCAGCAACCGGCTCCGGCGAAAAATGGTGAACTACGCTGACCCACCTATTGGGGCGTGATCTTTCGAATGGCTGCGTTTTTAGAGTCCGCAATATACACATTGCCCGCACCGTCAACCGCAATGCCGGTAGGGTGGTTGAACCGCGCAGTGGCGCCTGGGCCATCGGTGCGGCCATTTCCGCCGTCAGTTGAGCCGGCCACGGTCGTGACAACCCCACTACTGGTAATTTTGAATACAGCGCCGCCAAAGTAGTTGAAGCGGCTTCCGATGACACTGGCTATCAGGTAAACATTGCCCACCGTATCAACGGCCACACCCAAGGGGTCATCGAAGCCGGCATTGGCCAGGGTTGTGACTTGGCCTAGGGGTGAAATTTTGCGAATGGCGTCGTTACGGCGATCCGTAACATAGACATTGCCCGCAGCGTCCACCGCAATACCCTGGGGGAAATTGAAGCGCGCAGCGCTCCCCAACCCGTCGACAAAGCCCTCGCTGTCACCGCCCGCCAGAGTCGTCACCTCACCGCTGGCTGTCATTTTGAGAACCGCGCTTTTGGCGGTGATGTAGAGCGTGCCAGCACCATCCACTGCTATGCCTTGTGGCTGATCGATCTGCGGCAAACTTGTGGTCACGCCAGCGGCGGATATTTTTTGAATGGCGCCCCTGCTGGGCAGCACATACACATTGCCGGCATTGTCCGCGGCAATATTCACCGATGAAACAGAAAACTCAAATTCGGTGTTTGCGTTCACCAAGGTCGTTACCACGCCAGCGGGCGAAATTTTGCGAATCGCGTATCTACCATTGATCAGATCGGTCACATACACATTGCCTGCGCCATCGGTGGCAACGCCAAAGGGCGAGACGAAGGTTTGCCCATCACCGCCAGCCAAGGTGCTGACGGTAAACGGGTTGCTGTCTTGCGGCGCAACACACTTCACGTAGACCGACGATACATTTTCTAGCCCCACGGTACCGGTAGCGCTGATGACGGAACATATGAGACCGGTGGGCTGTTTGCCCACGCTGACGTTGTACGTGGCATTTTGCTGCACCTTGTTGGCAAAGGTGAAGCCCGTTGCATTGGCTGCAACAACCAGTGTCTCCGAGCCGTTGACCAGTGTGAGCCCACTGGTAGCGCCCAAACCGGAAACGGTGCCACCAACGCTGAATGTCGGTGTCGGAGCAGGCGTTGCACCGTTGCCGGAACCACCGCCGCCGCAGGCGGCCAGTACCAAGAGGGTGCCGACCAGAAGGGCATTGCAAGAAGATTTGAATAGATGCATGTTTTTTTGTTGTGGGGGGTCTTGTCGCTCCAAGGGCAACAATCCCCTTCCCTGATTTTGCTAACGTAAAAAGTAGAACGGCTATGCAGCCACGACCAGGTGCTCAATCACCAGCGGCATCGATTATGGCCTTTGGAAAGATCACTCTGGTCGTCAGCACCGCACTAACTCACCATGGCGTAGGGCTATTGCAAGGGCACAAAAAAAGTATCCTGTGGCAGCATTCACTTTGCTTTTTTCCGGTGACGCCGCTATGCCGCTAGATTTGTATATACGTGTAGATGGCGTGACAACGCGAAACACCCCAGCCCGGAACAGCTTCAGGCGATCTCCGCCGCCGTTGCAGAGAAGGACAGCGTGTACAAACCACCGAATGCACCCTGCTGCGCACCCAACTGCACCAAGGCGTCTGCGCTGAGCGTTGACGCGGCAAGCCTGCGCAATACATCCATGTCATAAGCAATCACCAGCAGTACCCAGTCCGCAAACCGGTCGCCACCGCCACGGATTTTTTGCTCGGTGGTTTGGGGGATGACCGGCGCCTCGTGGCGCAGCAGATGGCCACCTACGCAACCGGGCTCATCCACCAACTGGTCTATGGTGGATGTGAGCGATGCGCGCAATGTATCGTCCGCGCCCTGCGCTGGCGAAATCCGCATGGCCAGCGCATGGCGTGCGACTCCGCATCCGTTGGATTCGAGCACATGGCACTGGCTGCGCACCATATTGCGGTGGTGCGGCATCATCTTGCTGGACCAGGGCGAAGGCGCATTCAGGTGCGCGAGGTAAGGGGCAGACGACAGCGTGCTGTGTGCGTCCAGCTCATACATCTGGAAAACACCCTCGCCGCCATCGGCACTGCCCCAGCGCGTGGCGCGGTGAAAGCCGGGTATGCCCAGCCGCTCGCGGAAGTGTTCGTGTGAATGCCAGTCTTGAAACTCGGCGTTCATGTCGGGCGCCATGTCCCACCACATGGCCAATGCTGCTTGTCCGAGTAATGCCATGGGATGCCTTTCGCTTGTGACTATTGTGTGGACTTCAACGAACCAAACCGCTGCACCAAAAAATCCACAAAGCTGCGCAGCTTGGGTGAACGATAACGGTCTGGCAGATAGACCACATGCATGGGCCGGCTGGGGAGTTCGTGGGTTGGGAACAACTGCACCAGGCGGCCCGCCTCCACATCGGCCTGCAACAGAACCGCTGGTTGCAACACAATGCCCAGGCCGTGTAATGCGGCCACCCGCAGCGCCTGCCCATTGTTGGCCTGCAGGCGGCCCGCGACGGGAACACGGTGTTCATCACCCTGGTCCTTCAGGCGCCAATGCGCCATGACCACCGGCGAGAAAGACAGGCACTCATGCTGGCTCAAATCCTCGGGCTTGGTGGGTGTGCCCCTGCGTGCCAGGTAGGCGGGTGATGCACACACCATGAGGCTATACGGCGCCAGCGGCTTGGCGATCAGTTGCGCGGCATCCGGCAACTGGCCGATACGGATGGCCGCCTCGAAACCCTCTTCCACCAAGTCGACCACGCGGTCGTTCAAGGCCACATCGATGCTGACCTCGGGGTAACGATCTAGGTATTCCGGCAAGGCGGGCATCAACGCCTCGGTGCCAAAGCTGACCGGCGCGGTGATGCGCAGCTTGCCCGCGGGCGCCAGTTGCAGGTTCTGCGCCTGCGCATCGGTCTCGGCCACCAGCCGCAGGATTTCCTTGCAGCGCGTGTAGTAGTCCTCGCCAAAGGCCGTCAGGTGCTGGCGCCGGGTCGTGCGGCTGAGCAATTGCATGCCCAGGCGTTTCTCCAGCGTGCGCAGGTGGTTGCCGGCCATCGTGGCCGAGATATCGCTGGCCGTGGCGGCGGCGCTAAGGCTGCCTTTTTCTACCGCCAAGACGTAGACCTTCATGCTGTCGAGCAAATCCATTGATTAGCAATCCTGAGTGTTAAATCTATCAACTGGATAGCAGTTTATCTCCTGTAGATTTCAAATGAAACTGGCGCCTTCTTTCACCCATTGACCCATTCAGAAAGCAGCGCCATGAAAGCCATTCAACTCACCGCCCCTTCCCTGACCGCGTTTCGCCAGACCGAGCTGCCCGACCCCCAGGCCGGCCCCGGCGAGGTGCTGGTGCGTTTGCGCGCCGCCACGCTGAACTACGTGGACGTGGCCATCGCCACGGGCGCCTTCCCCGGCGCAAGTTTTCCCATGGTTCCGGTTGCCGATGGCGCGGGCGAGATTGCGGCTCTGGGTGAAGGCGACACCAATGGCTTGGCCATTGGCGACCGCGTGATCCCGCACTTCATGCCCAACTGGCAAGGCGGCGCCATCACACCACGCCATGTGGCGGCACTGCGCGGCATCAACCTGCCGGGCTCGCTGGCCGAATACGTGGCCGTGCCCGCCACCAGTGTGGTCGCACTGCCAGCGCATTTGGATTACGTGCAAGGCGCGGCACTGCCCATCGCCGCCACCACGGCCTGGAACGCCGTGCGCTCGGCCCAGTTGCGCCCCGGCTCGGTCGTAGTGATCTTGGGCACTGGCGGCGTCAGCATCATTGCGCTGCAGTTCGCCAAGGCCTCGGGCGCCACGGTCATCATCGCGTCGTCGTCCGACGCCAAGCTGGAGCGTGCACGCCATCTTGGCGCGGACCACTTGATCAACTACCGCGCCACACCGGCCTGGGACGAACAAGTATTGAAGCTGACCAACGGCCGCGGCGCCGACCTGGTGGTGGAGACCGTGGGTGGTGCCACGATCACACGATCACTCAACGCGGCAGCCGTGGGTGGCACGGTGTTCACGGTGGGTTTTGTGACCGGCACCACAACACAGATCGATTTGCTGCCCATCATCGTCAAGGCCTTGCGTATTGTGGGCAACAACACGGGCTCGGTAGCCGACCTGGCGGAGGCGGCGCGGGCCATTGCGGCGCACCGCATAGTTCCGGTGATTGACCGGGTGTTTGGGATTGAGGACACAGCCGAAGCGTATGCCGAGCTGAATGCGGGTGGCCGGCATTTCGGCAAATTGGCCATTACGCATTGAATTGCGGCAAATGCCGTAACTGGGGCCTGTTTTCGACGGCGCATTGCAACTGTGGGCCGCATAATGGTCCATGGTCGGCAATCACGGCGCGACTACATTCAGTGGCTCTGCTTACCCTCATGGATAGTCGGCTTCTGGTATTCGAATGCAACGCAAATGGCGGGCTTTCTCGTCAGCGAGGGTAAGCAATGGCGGCCGATTTCGATAAACTGATTCTGGACCAGGCGCCCGGTGGCGTTGTTGTCACCTCCCCCAAGGGCAACGTTGTACATTGGACCAAGGGTGCAGAAGCCATTTTTGGCTATACCAGCGCTGACATGCTGGGGCGTTCTCTGCACGAGCTGATTGCCTTGCCGGGAAGGTATGACGAAGGCGGAAAGATTCTCCAGGAATTGATCGGCCACGGTGTCTTTGACTACGAGTGCCTGCGCAAAAAGAAAGACAGCTCGCTGGTCTACGTCGATGTGTCTTGCAAGGCCATTTACAACCAGCAAGACCAAATCGAGTTCATCCTCTTCAGCAAGAAGGATGTGACCCATTTGAAGGCATTGCGCGATGCAAAGCTGATTGAATCCAAATTTCGAGACCTGCTGGAGCTGACCCCGGATGGCATCATCATGGCCAATTCCACGGGCCGCATCGTTCTGGCGAACACACAAGCAGAGAGGTTATTCGGCTATGCCCCCGGAGAATTGCGCGGCCAGTTGATTGAAGTGCTGCTGCCCAAGCGTTTCCGGGGAGGGCATGTCGGGCACCGATCGAATTATTTCGGACAACCGCGCACCAGAACCATGGGCGCCGGGCTGGAGCTGTATGGTTTGCGAAAAGATGAGGTGGAGTTTCCGGTTGAGATCAGCCTGAGTCCGATTCAGACCGAAGAAGGCACCTTTGTCATGAGTGCGATTCGCAATATCAGCGAACGTAAAAAGGCCGAACAAAAATTCCGCGGGCTGCTGGAGTCGGCGCCAGACGCCATTGTCATCGTCAATCGCCACGGTGAAATCGTGCTCGTCAACTCGCAAACCGAGAAGCTGTTCGGCTACCCGCGCCAGGAGCTCCTGGGCAACAAAGTCGAGATGTTGATACCACGGCGTTTCGGAGACAAACACCCCGGCTATCGGGCCGCCTTTTCACACGAACCACGCCCCCGCTCCATGGGTGCGGGGCTCGATCTCTACGGATTGCGCCGGGACGGCTCTGAATTCCCGGTCGAAATCAGCCTGAGCCCGCTCGAAACCGAGGACGAAACGCTGGTATCCAGCGCGATTCGCGACATCACGGAGCGCAAAAACATTGAGCGCACCTTGCACGAAAAAACAGTAGAACTGGAAAAAGCCAACCTGGCCAAGGACAGATTTTTAGCCAGCATGTCGCATGAGTTGCGCACCCCACTCAACGCCATACTCGGGTTTGCCCAAATCCTGACTAACGATACGTTGCCAGCAACGCCGGTGCAAAGAAAGGAATTTACCGCTTGCATCCTGACGGCAGGTCAGCACCTGCTGACCCTGATCAATGAAATTCTTGACCTGGCAAAAATCGAGTCTGGAACCATGACGCTGACCATGGAATCGGTCGCGCTGGCAGACGTGATCGAGGCGTCCAGATACATGATCGAGCCTCTGGGAAATCAGCGCAGCATTCGCATGATATTTCCCAAGAAAATTGATTTGTATGTCCTGGCTGATCCAACCCGGCTGAAGCAAATCGTCCTCAACCTCTTTTCAAACGCCATCAAATACAACCGCGAAATGGGCGCCATGGTGGTGGACTGCGCCTTGACGGATTCCGGACGTGTGCGCATTTCCGTGCAAGACACCGGTACGGGGCTTGCAGCCGGACAACTTGAGTCCCTCTTTCAACCCTTCAATCGGCTAGGACAGGAGGCTGGCGCCGAAGAAGGCACCGGTATCGGGCTTGTTGTTACCAAGCGGCTGGTTGAACTGATGGGTGGAGAAATTGGCGTCACCAGCTCCGTGGGGATTGGCAGCGTTTTCTGGATTGAACTCAAGACCAGCGAAGCTCCACAATCAGTAGAAACAGTTGCCGCGGACACAATTTCCGCGCCCAATCAAATCCTGCTCACGCACGAGTCGCCACCGACTCTGCTGTACGTCGAAGACAACCTGGCCAATTTAAGACTGGTGCAAGAGATTCTGCGTTTCGGCCCTGGTCTGGAGCTGTTGTCCGCGCCCGATGGGCGCCAGGGAGTTGAGCTTGCGCGCACACATCTGCCGCATGTCATTCTGATGGATATGAATCTGCCTGGCGTCAGCGGTGCCGAAGCCCAAAAGACTTTGCGTGATGACCCCAGAACCGCCCATATCCCGGTGATCGCATTGACCGCGAATGCCATGCCGCATGAAGTGGCCGCAGCCATGGAAGCCGGGTTCTTCCGCTACATCACGAAACCGATCAACATCGACGAGTTTCTGGATGCTGTCAAGAGCGCATTGGAACTGGCGGAAAGACAGCGGAAGAAGGATGGCTAAAGCCTGATACACGGTCTTTACGCACGGAAGCAGTCAGAGAATTGCATTACGAGCATCAGGCTATTTTTCTGGAGGAGTGCGGATGGCAACCATCCTTATTGTTGACGACCACGTTCTGAACCGCCAGTTTCTGGCAGCTTTGCTTGGTTTTGATAACCATACCCTGCTGCAAGCCGCGGACGGCCTGGAGGGATTGAAGCTGGTCGAGACTGAACGCCCGGCCCTGGTCATCACCGACATCATGATGCCGAACATGAACGGCTACGAGTTTGTGACACGCATGCGTGCCGACCCGTCCATCGCCGACACGCCGGTTATTTTCTACACCTCGACGTACAGCACACGCGAGGCCAATGTGATGGCACGCACCTGCGGCGTACGTTGGGTCTTGCAAAAGCCTGCATCCCCCGACCAGATTTTGCAAACGGTGCATGAAGCCCTGGGATTGCCCATGCGGGTTGCTCGCGACATGCGCGGCACGGAGATCACTCCGGCGAAGCGGGGACTCGCCACCATCGACAACCAGCTTGCCGAATACCTGGGAGAACTGGAAACCAGCCGCCAGTTGATGACCCAGATTGCCGCTGACGGAGACCACACGCAGTCCAGCCGCGAGAGCCTGCAACAGATCACGCAACGGCTTTCGCAGTCGCTGTCGGACTTGCAGACGGTGAGTTTGCGTCTGACCGCATTGATCGACATGGGGATTGAACTGACCGTCGAGCGAGACCCGGTGCGCCTGTTGGAGACCGGCTGCAAGGTTGCCCGCCACATCAGCGTCGCCAAATATGCGGTGATCGGCATACTGGATGACGCTGGCGAAAAACTGCAGTACTTCGCCGTGCGTGGCCTGGATCCGCAGGTGCGGGATCAACTCGCATTGCAGCCACCGACAGCGGGTATTCTCGGCACCCTGTTGAGCAACAGAGCGCCGCAGCGCTTGAAAGACCTCGGCGGCGATCCGCAAGTACTGGGCTTGCCGGCATCACACCCACCCATTCACTCTTTCCTTGGTGTCCCCATTGCATCGTCCGGGCGGTGTTATGGCTGGATTTATCTGGTCGACAAGCTGGGCGCGGATGCATTCAGCGAGGTGGACGAGCGGGCGGCCGCGACCGTGGCCACCCAATTGGCAGTCGCGTACGAAAACCTGGCCTTGTACGAGAGAGTACAGGACAGCGTCGCCCAACTTGAAGGCGATCTTGTCGAACGCAAGCGCATCACGGACCAGTTGTTTGAAAGCGAGACCCGGTTTCGGCAATTGGCGGAAAACATCAACGAAGTGTTTTTCTTGATTGATCCGGCCAATACACAGATGTTGTACATCAGCCCTGGCTACGAGGCTATCTGGGGCCGGAGTTGCGAGAGCCTGTATGCACGGCCACAGTCCTGGATGGAATCCATTCATCCCGATGATGTGCCCACCGTACTAGGGCATGAAGCAGCGCGCAAACCGGGCAATCCGCAGAACAACCCCGGTAGTTTTGACTACCAGTACCGGATCGTGCGGCCCGATGGCGAATTGCGCTGGATACATGCGCGTGGCTTCCCCATCCGCAACGCGGCTGGAGACGTCTATCGCATCGCGGGGATCGCCGCAGATATTACCCAGCAAACACATTTGCAGGCATCGCTGCGCGAGCGCGAGGCCGGGCTGCAGCGCGCCCAACTGATGGCAAAAATGGCGCACGTCATCACGGACCTGGATGGGGCCTTTGAGAGCTGGTCGGCAACCTTGCCGCTGTTGATCAAGGTCGAAGACGCTGCTATGCCGCCCACTACCCGTGCCTGGATGGCATTCATCGAACCGGCCGACCGTGCACGGTTCCGCGACACCTGCCTTACTGCAGCCCGAACCGGCAAACACCTCGAAGTGGAGTACCGGCTACGACGCGGCAATGGCACGGTGGTTCATATCCACCAAGTGCTGGAACCGCTAGAAGGCCCCAGCAGGCCAGACGGACGCTTGCGCTGGTTCAACACGATGCAGGACATCACCGACCAAAAGGAGCAGCAACTTAGGATTGCCCGCCTGAGCCAGTTGTACGCGGTGCTGAGCGGCATCAACTCGGCCATCGTGCGGATTCGCGACCGCGACGAATTGCTGCAGGAAGCCTGCCGCGTTGCCGTCAGCCAAGGCGCATTCAGCATGGCCTGGGCCGGCACGGTAGACCCCGACACGCTGGACTGCAGGATCGTCGGGTGGCACGGCAGCGAGCCTCCATCTGCAAGCAACCTCAAGTTCAGCGCACGCGCCGATGCACCAGAAGGCGACCGGCCAGCATGTGTCGCCGTGCGAGAAAAGCGGCAGATGATTTGCAACGACACCTTGGCCGAACCGGCTCTGTCCCCAGTTCTGGTGGAGTTGGGGGTGGGCGGCCATCGATCCGTCGCCGCACTGCCACTGATCGTCGAGAACCAGGTTGTGGCCGTCATAACCTTATTCGCCGATGAGACGGGCTTCTTTGACGACGACGAGTTGAAGCTGCTCAATGAACTGGCCGGTGATTTGTCGTTCGGCCTGCACTTCATCAGCAAGGAAGAGCGGCTCCATTACCTGGCCTATTACGATGCACTGACCGGTCTGCCCAACAACACGCTGTTTGACGACCGGCTAACCCAATTTCTGCACGCCGCAGGCCGCGAAGGCCTTGCCGCAATAGTGCTCATAGACTTGGACCGTTTCGCCCAATTGAACGATGCGTTGGGGCGCCATGCCGGTGACATGGTGCTGAAGATGGTGGCGCAGCGTTTAACAAACGCGCTACGCGAACCCTATAGCCTGGCGCGCATCGGTGGAGATGTCTTTGCCATTGCATTTGCTGGTTTTCAGCAAGGTGCGGATGCAGCGATGCTGCTGGAACAACAAGTCTTTCAAGCACTCAGCCAGCCCTTTACCGTTGCACAGCATGACGTCCGCCTTTCTGTACAGGCCGGCATTGCGCTGTATCCCGCGGACGGAAACGACGCAGAAACTTTGTTCAAACATGCCGAAGTGGCCTTGAAGAAAGCCAAGTCATCCGGTGAGCGTTTCCTGTACTACGCACCGCAGATGAACACGGCCGTAGCGGCCAGGATGGCGTTGGAGAGCGCGCTCAGGGAGGCGCTGGACGCCGGGCAATTCCTGATGCATTACCAGCCTCGCGTTGACCTGCTGAGCGGCCGTATCGTCAGCGCGGAAGCATTGATACGCTGGCAGCATCCACTGCGGGGTTTCATTCCACCGATTGAGTTCATTCCGTTGGCGGAGGAAACCGGGCTCATTGTGCCCATTGGAAATTGGGTGATTGATGCGGTATGCGCACAGCAGGCCGCGTGGAAGGCGCAGCACGTTGAGACCGTTCCGGTAGCGATCAATTTGTCAGCAGTTCAGTTCAAAAAAGGCGACGTGCACAAGGTCATACGTGAGGCCGTTGCCCGGCACGGGCTGGTGCAGGAATGTATAGAGTTTGAGTTGACCGAGTCCGTGGTCATGGACGATCCGGAGCAGGCCATCCGCCACTTGCAAGAACTAAAAGATTTAGGCGCACAACTATCGCTGGATGACTTCGGTACCGGTTATTCATCACTGGCCTACCTGAAGCGTTTCCCCTTTGACTTCGTGAAGATAGACCGCGCATTTGTCACTGACATCACCACCAACCCGGACGACGCCGCCATCACCACGGCGGTGATCGCCATGGCGCACAGCCTGGGGCTGCGCGTGGTCGCGGAGGGTGTGGAGACAGAGGGTCAGTTGCAGTTTTTGCGCAAGCACCGTTGCGACGAGTTGCAGGGTTACTACTTCAGCCGGCCAGTGGAGCCCGCAGCATTCGAAGCCATGCTGCGCGAGAGCAAGCGGCTTGTGCTGGCGCCGGAGCCGGCACAACGGGAAGACACTTTGCTTATCGTCGATGACGAGGCGAACAACCTGTCGGCATTGCGCCGCTTGTTGCGCCAGGAGGGCTACCGCGTGTTGACTGCCAGTGGTGGCGAGGAAGGGCTGGAACTGCTGGCCGTGAATTCGGTGCAAGTCATCGTGTCCGACCAGCGCATGCCTGGCATGACTGGTTCAAAATTCCTGAGCCTTGCCAAAGAGTTGTATCCGGACACGGTCCGCATCATCTTGTCCGGCTACACGGACCTAGAGGCTGTGACAGAGAGCGTCAACCAGGGTGCCGTGTACAAATTTTTGACCAAGCCGTGGGATGACGGAGCACTGCGCGAACACATTCGGGACGCGTTTAGGCAGTATCGTTCCAGAACATGACTGGAAAGAGAAGTGCGCCGCGCCCGACCACTGCGGAGCACCATCGCCTTCATCGCGCATGGAAGCAAAAAATCGCATCAGCTTCCGCCACCCAGGCGCATAATAAATTCGGCAGACCTGTTCAACAACAACAGCAATGGCGGAGGCAGATATGACGCAATGGAGCATCAGACGCATTCTGGCGAGTTCAATCATGGCAAGCTGCATGGCCGGCGGCGCCATTGCACAGACGTCAAACCTGCCGACCGGCACCGAAGGCCTGCGCGGCAAACACTGGCGTGGCAGCGAGTGCTGTGGCTGGACCTGGGACTGGGTGCAAGTGAACGGGCCAACCTTTAGCGGCAGCTTCAGCAACAGGAACGGCCAGAGAATCACTGAAGGAAACATCATCATTTCCATCATCGGCAACCAAGTGACGATTACGCGCGCCAATGGCCTGGCCGCTGGCGGCTGCACCTACACCGGCACCATCAGACCTACCCAGGCCGAGGGCACCTACACCTGCGCCGGCCAGCCTTCGGGTCGCTGGGGTGCCACCATCTACCAAACAAAATAACCCACCCAACTCATCAAAGCGAGCAACTTGTATGGTGCATATCAAATGGGCAATAGCGTTGGTGCTGACTGCGGTGCTGTCGGTTGTGATCACGCAATGGGCTACCGAACAATTCGTCATTGAGAGAACACGTGGGCAGCTGGCGGAAATCGCCATCATGCGAAACACGACGCTATCCAACATGATCAAGGAGCTCAATGAGGGCAAGACCGAACAGGTCAAGTCCAAACTGCTGGCCATGTTTGAGCTGGAGGCGAAGGACGTTCGGGAAGCCAGGACCTTCATGCAAAAGGGCTATTTCGCGCGCAGCAATGAGGAATACATCCAGCGCATAGACCGCTACCTGGCACCACCAGCTGCTGCGGCTTCGGGGGCGAAGTAAGGCTTGCCACCCTGCTCCAAACGAAACTTGATCGCCTCAATCGGATCGGGTGGCGATATGGGATGGTGTTTTGCCTCATAGGCTTGTACCAAGATGGCCAGCACATCCAGCCGGTCCCCGTCGGGGGTTCCATAGTCCGGGTCCGCTTCCATCAGCGCGGAAATATCGCGCAAGGCGGCCTGGTAATCTGCTTCGGTATGAATAGGGCGAATTTCCATGGTGACAACTCCTTCCTACGCGCTGAGCAAACCTCAAGCCAGAACTTCAAGACCGTGTTTTTGCACAACCGCCAGCAACTTGAGCGCCATCCCACTGGGTTGCTTGCTGCCCGATTCCCATTTTTGCACGGTCGATTCACTGGTGTTGAGGTAACGCGCAAAAACGGGCTGGCTCACGTGGGCACGTTCGCGGATTTTCTTGATCTGTTTAGGCTCTAACACGGCGGGCGCCGCCAAGCACGACGCATCAAACTTGCGCATGGTGGTTTGGTCGACCGCTCCCACTTTTTGCAATGCAGTGGCAGAGGCATGAATCGCCGCAAGGGCATCACTTTTGAATTTTGGTTTTGTCGCCATGACATATCTCCATAAAATCCCCAGCCGCCAACAATTGGTCAACCTGGGTTTCGGTTAGGCCGGCATAGCTTTTGGCCAGTAGGCGAAAGGCAAACAACTCGTCTTCATCGATATTGGCCCGATCCCTCTTGGCGAACAGGTACTCGTAAACCCAATACTTGCCACCCTTGGCCAGAATGATGGAGCGATGCAGGTTTCCATTCAACCGCTTCTTGTAAACACCGCCACCAAGATCATCGGCTTGCCCGTGCATGACCTGCTGGATCGCCTCGCAAAGCGACTTGTCATTGATGCGCGCCTTCTTTGCAATCTTGGCAAAACCGGCAGTCTTGAATGCTCTGGCAATGGATTTGGCTGGCATGGAGAAGTGTAGCACCAGGTGATACTTATTTGCAAATCAGCTGCGCGACCACATAACCGGGTGAAGTACGCTGTTGTGGAGGTAAGACCTCAATACCGTTTGACCAAGGGGCATCTAATATCCAGGATTCGCTCCAACAACTATTGCGGGGAGACATTCATGCGCAATGACGCACGCACCCACGGCTTGTGGGAAGCCTCCGCGCCACCCGGACCCACGCCACAACGCCTGCAAGAGCGGATCAGTGTCGACGTTGTGGTTGTAGGGGCGGGATACACCGGCCTGTCCGCGGCCTTGCGCCTGGCAGAAGGCGGCGCTTCGGTCGCGGTGCTGGAGGCGGTGGAGATCGGGTTTGGTGGATCGGGCCGCAATGTCGGATTGGTCAACGCGGGAATGTGGGTCATGCCCGAAGCCTTGCCTGGTGCACTCGGACCACTGCATGGCAGCCGGCTGCTGGCCTTGCTGGGGAGCGGGCCTTCGCTGGTGTACGACATCGTGGAGCGTCAGGGAATCGACTGCGAGCCGGTGCGCAACGGCACCTTGCACTGTGCCGTCGGGGCGTCGGGCCTCACCAACATCACCGAACGCGCCAGGCAATGGAAAGCCCTGGGTGCACCGGTGAGCTTGCTGGATGCCAATGAAACGGCGAAAAGAACCGGCACCCACGCCTACCGTGGCGCATTGCTCGACATGCGGGCCGGCACCATTCAACCCCTGGCGTATGCGCGCGGGCTGGCCCATGCCGCAGTGGCAAGCGGCGCACGCGTGTACGTCAATAGCGCGGTGGCGGCGGTGGAAGATGTGGGCACGCATTGGTGCCTGCGCACCGCCGGTGGCGGCACCGTGTTTGCCAAGTGGGTCATTGTTGCCACCAATGCCTACACAGGGCCCAACGGGGTCTGGAGCGAGCTGGGCACAGAACTCGTCAGGCTGCCCTATTTCAACATGGCCACCGCATGCCTCAGCGCAAAGATGCGGGAGGCCATACTGCCGGGTCTGCAAGGTGCATGGGATACCCGCGACGTTCTCTCGTCCTTTCGCCTGGACAAGGCCGGCCGCCTGGTGTTCGGCAGTGTTGGCGCACTGCGCGGCGTGGGTCTGCCCATTCACCAGTCGTGGGGCCGCAGGGCGTTGGCAAAGCTGTTCCCGGCACTCAAAGGCATTCCATTCGAATACGAGTGGTACGGCTGGATTGGAATGACCCCGAACGCGCTTCCCCGCTACCACCGGCTGGCGCGAAACACCATTTCTTTCAGCGGCTACAACGGCCGCGGCATTGCCACCGGAACCATCTTTGGGCGGGAGCTTGCCAAGCTGGCCCTGGGCCACATACAAGAGGCCGACCTGCCGCTGCCGCTCAGCCCCGTGGCGCCGGTGTCCATCCGGCCTGTGCGGGAAGCGTTTTACGAAGTCGGCGCCCAGGTTGCACACCTGAGCGCTGCACGCTTCTAGCTGTGGCAACCGCGATGCAGGCAAGGGAGCTTTCTACCTGTGTCGCCCGTCTATGGTGTGCATACAGGTTGCTAGCTTTTGCTGAAAAAGAGCTACGAAATAGATAGCGCACTGTGCATATCCGACGGGGGCTAGAGGCTCGTTTCGCCTGAGGATTCGATAAAAAACCCTAAATTGGGTACAAAAGGTCCTTTTAAGCCGCTCAATCTCCACCTTGGCTGGGTCCTCAATCAGTGCCGGCGCTATGCGCCAACGACGAACAACTGGAAGTCGAGGCCGTGTTAGCCGGCCATGAGATATGCCTGCTGACCATGCCACCGCACCCATCCGCGCCTGACGATTGGTGCCGCTGCTCACGGCGCATGTGGCCGACACATCTGGGTATGTATGTGTTTTACGGTAGCCGCACTTCGCAACCTATGCGAGCGCGGACTTTTATCGACTTGGCCTTTGCACGGCTTGCCTATAGTCCCGTGTATTGCTTGACTGCCAAGGGACTGGCGGCGGCGGCGGCGGGGAGGAAGCCAGGTAAGGGGCGGAGTGATAACCCCTGTCATCATCAAGGCCTTGCGCATCGTCAACAAAAGCATCAACTCTATGGCCCGTTTGGCGCAGACGGTCCATGCGATTGCCGCGTCCAGCTGCGAATGGCCAGAAGCCTGCTTGCAATTGAAGCCGGCCTCATTACGAACAAAGCCTGAAGATTGGCGGTATGTCAAACAGAACAAACTATGCCTATCTGGTTGGTTGCCAAAGTCAGAGAATCGATGCCCAATCCCCCGCGGGGATGCGTCCGGCCAACCCGCTCAATGACGGTGCCAACCTTCGCGCAGCGCCTTACGCGCCGACATTCGCGTATCTTTTGGAGTAGTTCGCCCGGTAGCTGACGGTTGCACTGAATCACTCAATTGGCAACCAACCGGATAGGCATGGAACGAACTACCATGACCAAGGGTTTTCCCCTTCACCAGAATATGGGATTGCCGGTGAGTCAATCAAATGCAATGATGGCTTCGCCAACTCCGTGCGTTGGACTGAAGTCATTCAACCAGGAGAAAACAATCATGAAAATCATTCTGATGCTGGTAGTACTCTGGCTTTCGTCTATCACCGTTTTCGCACAACCTCTTCCCTGCACAACGTTCAACGGCATTCCAGTACCCTACTTCTCTGATCCAACCCTAAACAATGTTGGTGTTGCCAACAGAATGCAGAACGGGCAACCGTACATTGTGATAAACCCTAATGTGGTCGGCTCGTTGCCAGAATTCGTCCGGCAGTTCTGGTACGCCCACGAATGCGCACACCATGCTCTTCACCCATCCCTCAATTCAGAGATGAATGCCGATTGTTACTCTATCAAGGCCATTCGAAACATCGGCCTCGTCACTTCAAGTCAAGAGGTTGGGTTCCTGCTCAACTATATTTCAACCCTTCCTGGCAACATCAACACAGGACACCTCCCTGGGCCTGCGCGTGCCACAAATGTGTACGCCTGCTTTGCTTCACCGTAACAAACAATAACGCGGTACAGCGGGAGCGAAGGCGGCTTCCAGGACGTTCGAATCACGATCAAGTAGTTGATCATCGGGTGCAAGTATTCACGCAGGCACACAGTGACGGTTCCCAATACGCAACTGGACGACCGCAAAAGCAACCGGGTGGACAACCACGTGGAAGTGGGCTTTCGGATCGACCGCTCTGGAAGAAGACGACTTCACGTTACTTCGGCAACGCTGGCGATGCTACTCCAACCTCTGTCTCTACATAATCGATTACCCTTGCAACATGGGCTTTCTAACAGACTGGTACGTTTAGCGAGGGCTAGTTCAGTGGCAAATGTTGCCCTAGTAACGCCAAATACATTGCTTTGCAGGACCAACCAAATTTCATTGGAGACGCCGTGTCACAGCTACTAAAAAATTCGATTGCGTTCTTGCAGAAAAGATTCCCTGCGGCGCTTGTACTTTCGCATGAGAGAACCTACAGCGATGAACACGGCGCGGCACTGTTTAAGTGCTATCCCATGATGACCCAAGACATGCATTCTGGGGTAAAGCAGCGAGCTATCGCCATTGAAAATCTCGGCAGCCTACCCGAGATGGAGGTGATAGCGCAGGGCTTGAAGATGATATTTCAAGAACTGGAAGACGGCACTTCCGTCGAAATGAGCAATGTTCTAAAGCCGTCCGGACACAGCATCAACTCAAAGCAGATGACCTTTGCGCCCAGGATCATTCTGTACACGAACAAATTACACACTACCATTGCACAGGTCGTCGACGTATTTAGTGGTGCTCATGCCTTGATCGATGTTGTAGATGAAAGTGAAATGCATAAAACCGTATTTATTTCCTATGGTGGACCTGATGAGGCGAGCGCCTCCAGCATCAACACGGCCTTGAAAGCGCGAGGGGTGAAAACTTGGTTTTTCCCCGACGACGCTCTTCCCGGAACAAAGCTTCATCGCATGATGCACGAAGGCGTCAACACGCATGATCGCGTGCTGCTGGTGTGCTCGAAAGCGGCATTAATTCGGCCTGGAGTTTTGAACGAAATTGAGCAAGTCCTTGTAAGGGAGGCCAAGGAGGCAGGCGCCGACATTCTTATCCCCATATCACTGGACGATTTCGTGTATGGCGATTGGGCTCCAGCTAGACCAGACATAGCCGATCAGGTCCGGTCTAGAGTTATTTCAAAGATATCACTGACCGTCCAAGCGGAGATGGAGGCACAAATCGCTAAAGTGGTGAGTGCATTGCGCAAGTAAATCGGACTGCCAGATATCTAGCCATCACCAGCACTTTCGGAGTCATCTGTGCAAGGCATGACCGAACCACCGCCCGCAAGCCAAAAGCCTCAGCCCGCGAGCGTGGGTGAGGGAACGGGTCCGCGGTCTGCCGGCCCAGCACATGCGCTGGTGCAGTATGCAGGCGCATCAAACGGTTTGCTACAAAAACAATAGTGACATACGAATATCCGACGAGGGCTAGAGCCACATTTCGCCTGAGGATTCGGCCAATAACCCTAAATTGGGTATAAAAAGGCCTTTTTTGGCCCCTCAATCCGGAATAACCGCCGTCACTTCAATCTCCACCTTCGCCCGGTCCTCAATCAGTGCCGACACCTGCACGGCCGTCATCGCCGCGTTGAAGCTGCCGATGATCTCTCTGAACGCCAAACCGATTTCGCGCCCGGCCGCCAGGTACTCGCGCTTGTCGGTCACGTACCAGGTCATGCGCACGATGTGCTCGGGCTTGGCGCCGGCTTCGTCCAGCACGGCCACCACGTTCAGCAACGCCTGGCGCACCTGGCCGGCGAAATCGTCGGTGTGGAACTGGCACTGCGCGTCCCAGCCGATCATGCCGGCCACACACACGGTCTGGCCGCGTGCCATGACGCCATTCGCATAGCCGCGTGGGCGCGCCCAGGTGGGGGGTTGCAGTACTTTTGCTGTGGTTGTTGTTGTCATGGTGCGGTCGCTCCTGTCGTCGTCGTATTTGTATTGCTGTCCGAGGTCGTATTCCACAGCGTCAGCGCGCTGCGCACATCGGGTGGAATGTCCATGGATTGGTGTGTGGCCAGCGACGTGGTCACCAGCACCTGGCGCATTCGCAGGCGGGGGCCGCCGTCTGGGCCGGTGCAGGCAATGTCCAGGTTGATGGAGCGTTTGCCGATCCGGGCCACGCTCAGGTTGAACGTGATGTGTTCACCCATGCGGCTGGGCGCGACAAAGTCGCACTGCAGCGACACGGTGGGCAGGCCCACACGGCGCTCACCTATCAGCGTGGCGTAGTTGATGCCCAGCGCTTGGGTAAACCAGTCTTCCACCACACCATTGAGCATGATGAAGTATTGGGGGAAGAAAATAATGCCCGCCGGGTCGCAATGCGCAAAACGCACGGCGTGGCGCTGGCTAAAGACTGCGGATGTGGGAGTTGTTGGCGTCGAAGTCTCCATCACCTAGACCCCGATATAGCGGTGCCACAGGCTGGGGTCCGCACCCAGTTGCTGGGAGCTGCCCGCCCACACCACGCGGCCGCGCTCGATGATGGTGTGTTGGTCGGCCAGTTGCACCAGGCGCTGCACGTATTTGTCGATGACCAGAATGCTCTGGCCCTGCGCGCGCAGCGTGGCCAGGCAGCGCCAGATGTCTTCGCGTATCAGCGGCGCCAGGCCTTCGGTGGCTTCGTCCAGCACCAGCAGGTGCGGGTTGGTCATCAGCGCGCGGCCTATGGCCAGCATTTGCTGTTCGCCGCCCGACAACTGGTTGCCCATGTTGCGCGCACGCTCGGCCAGGCGGGGGAACAACGCATAGACGCGGTCCAGCGTCCACGGGTTGCTGGATGCATTGCGGTTGCCGGCAAAGGCGCGCAGGTTCTCGGCCACGCTGAGTGTGGGGAAGATCATGCGGCCCTCGGGCACCACGGCCATGCCCATGCGGGCGATGCGGTCGGCACTGAGCCGTTCGATGCGCTCGCCCATAAAGCGCACCGTGCCGCTCATGCTGGGCGTCAGGCCCAGCAGGGAGCGCACGGTTGTGGTCTTGCCCATGCCGTTGCGGCCCAGCAGTGTGGACACACCGCCTTGGTCTATGCGCAGGCTGATGCCAAACAACACCTGGCTGGGGCCATAGGCGGTTTGCAGGTTGTCGAGTTCCAGCAACGCGGTCATGTCGCTACCTCCACTTCATCGCCCAGGTAGGCTTTGCGCACCTCGGCGTTGTCGCGTATGGACTGTGCGTTGCCGCTGGCAATGACCTTGCCAAACACCAGCACCGAGATGGTGTCGGCCAGGCGGAACACGGCGTCCATGTCGTGCTCCACCAGCAGGATCGTGGTCTCGCCGCGCAGGCTTTGCAGCAGCGTGACCATGCGTTCGGATTCGTCCGGCCCCATGCCGGCCATGGGTTCGTCCAGCAACAGCAATTGGGGTTTGGTGGCCAAGGCCAGGCCTACTTCCAGTTGGCGTTGCTCGCCGTGTGACAGTGCGCCACACAGGCGGTTCAGATGCTGGCCCAAGCCGACCCGCTCTGCAACCGCAGCGGCGGCGGCATAACGCGCGGTCTCGGCGCGCGCGGCGCGCCAGAAAGCCATGCTGCTGCCATCCACGGCTTGCACAGCCAGCGCCAGGTTGTCCAACACGGATAACTTTTTGAAGATGCTGGTGATCTGGTACGAGCGCACCAGGCCCTTGCGTGCGCGCTGGTGCATGGGCATGCCGCCCAGGTCGGCACCGTTGAACACGATACGGCCGGCGTCGGACTGTATTGCGCCCGATATCTGGTGGATAAGCGTGGTCTTGCCGGCGCCGTTGGGGCCGATCAGCGCGTGGATCTGGCCCTGGTGCACGGCCAGGCTGGCATGGTCGGTGGCAGTCAGGCCGCCAAAGCGTTTGACCAGGCCTTGTACATCCAACACCACAACACCCGCGCTCATGCAGACGCTCCCTTGCGGCGCAGCAGGCTGGTCAGCCCATTGGGGGCCAGCAGCACCACACCTAGCAGCACGGCGCCCAGGCCCAGCTGCCAGTGGATGGTGTAGTGGCTTAAAAATTCTTCCAGCAGCAGGAAGACGATGGCGCCCAACACGCCGCCATACAGATGGCCGACGCCACCCAGGATGACCATGATCATCAACATGCCGGACTGGTTCCACTGCATCAGCGCCGGGCTGACAAAACTACCCTGGTTGGCCAACAGCGCACCCGCCAAGCCTGCCAGTGCACCGGCCAGCACAAAGGCCACCAGCTTGTAACGGAACACGGGGAAGCCAATCGCGGTCATGCGGACTTCGTTCTCGCGAATGGCTTGCAGCACATGGCCAAAGCGCGCATTCAGCAGACGGGTGATCAGCAGCATGGCGGCCACCAGCAGACCCAGCGTGACGTAGTAGAAGTGTGTGTCTTCACCCAGGTTGACACCCAGGCCCATGCTGGAGCGCCCGGCCAGCGACATGCCGTCGTCACCACCATAGGCCTTGAGCGAGACAACCAGGTAGTACAGCATCTGCGCAAAGGCCAGCGTGATCATGATGAAGTAGACGCCCTGTGTGCGCAGGCTGACCCAGCCAATCAGCAGCGCAAACAAGGCGCTGACCAGCATCGCGATGGGCCACGCGGCCCAGGCCGACACCACGCCGCTCTGCATCAGGATAGCCACTGTGTAGGCGCCTACGCCCACAAAGGCCGCATGGCCAAAACTGACCATGCCGCCAAAGCCCAGAATCAAATTCAGGCTGGTGGCGGCCAAAGCGAATATCAGAATGCGGGTGGCCAGGCCTACATAAAACGTGTCGCCGGCCAGTGATGCCAACAGCGGCAGCGCGGCCAGCAAGGCCAGCGCGGGCAGCGACCAGCGCAGTTGCAGCGAATGGTCCAGCAGGCTATTGACAGTTCCGTATTCCCAGACACCGTTCGGACTGAGCTTGGCCTGTCCTGAGCTTGCCGAAGGGTCGAAGCCCTGAAGCCCTTCGACAGGCTCAGGGCGAACGGAGGAATTTCTGTCGTGAATTGCAGAATGGTCAATCGGCGCGGAGGGGTTCTGGGTCGACTGCATGTGAATTACCCGTGGGTGGGGAACAGGCCCCGGGGTTTGAAGAACAACACAGCGGCCATCAGCACATAGATCAGGATGGAGGCGACTGCCGGGCCGGCATTGGACGCGGCCTCGGGACCGACCAGATACCCCAGCGATGGCGGAATCAACGTGCGGCCCGCGGTGTCCACAATGCCGACCAGCAGCGCGCCCAGCAAGGCCCCGCGTATGGAGCCAATGCCGCCAATGACGATAACCACAAAAGCCAGAATCAAGATGCTCTCACCCATGCCCACCTGCACCGCCAGCAGCGGCCCCAGCATGCCACCGGCCACCGCACACAGTGCGGCGCCCACGCCAAACACAGCAGTGAAGAGGCGCTGCACATTGGTGCCCATGGCCATGGCCATCTCGCGGTTAGCGGCACCGGCGCGCACCTGCATACCAACGCGGGTGTGGGCAATCAACAGATACAACAAGCCCGCCACCAACAGGCCCACACCAATGATGAACAGGCGGTAGGCGGGGTAATAAAAGCCGCTCATCAACTCCACCGGGCCGGCCAAGGCTGCCGGTGGGTTCAGCGACAGGGGTTGCGAGCCCCAGATCATGCGCACGCCTTCATTACACATCAGCAGAATCGCAAACGTGCCCAGCACCTGCGACACGTGGTCGCGCTGGTACAGGCGGCGCAACACCGTCATCTCCAGCAGCATGCCAAACACGGCAGTACCCACAATGCCAAAGCCCAGGCCCAACCAGAATGAACCGGTGGCCTGCGCGATGGACGCGATCAGATATGCGCCCACCATATACAGCGAGCCGTGGGCCAGGTTGATCATGTCCATGATGCCGAACACCAGCGTGAGCCCGGCGGCCAGCAGGAACAGCATCAAGCCGAACTGCAGGCCGTTGAGCATTTGCTCCA
>JAZKIR010000077.1:0-17499 GCA_040384785.1 Pseudomonadota bacterium | reverse complement strand
CTTCAAGTTTGAGGCGTAGAACGTCCCGTATCTTGCGCATATTGATCCTTCGGGTATCGGGCATGCCTACTTCCAGCAAAGCTGTCGAGGCTACCCCGAGGGTTATGAAATATGCGCAACATCACATGCTGCGTTATGCCGTTCCGGTATCGTGACCGACGATTCCGCGATCGTGACCGGTCATTCCGGGCAAGCCCAGAAATCGGTCACGGTCGTCCGGAATACCCAACCAAGGCCCGCCGGTAAGATTCGTGCAAAATCGGCCACTTCCCCCTATTTTTAGAGCTTTAGCCTGACGACGGAACCGTCTGGCATTGTTAAGGTTCACGGCTCCGACACTTTTGGCGCCGTATGACACCTACCCGCGCAAGCGTAATTTATCCAGAGCTACCGGATCCCCTGACCCCGAGCGATTTGCAGCAACTGTTCAGCCCGAGCTTCGATGAGCGCAAATGGGCCCCAACCGTGACCCGAACGGTCGAGTCCCAGGTGGCATTGCTTGTACAGCTGAAGATATTTCAGACCACTGGGCGGTTTCAACGCGTCGCCGATGTCCCGCCCGCCGCCGTGGCCCATGTGGCTCGACGCATGGGCGTCGAATCCGGATCAAACTTGACTTTTCCTGTCCGAACGCTTTACCGGCTTCGTCAAGCTATTCTCAACCGTCTAAAAGTGGTTGCGTGGGGTACCGAGGCACGTGCTCTGGCCCAAGCAACGATGCGCAAAACCGCCCAAGCACGAACGGACCCGGCGGACATCATCAACTCGGCGATTGACGCACTCATTCGGCATGGGTTCGAATTGCCAACTCTCACCACGCTGCGGCGCTTGGCCGGCACCGCGCACAGCACAGTCAACGCCAAGCAATGGAACGAAGTGTGTGGCCGCCTCAGTTCGGCGCAGCGAGCAATGCTCGAGGCACTGTTGGTCGTCGATCCAAAGACGCAGAAATCACCATTCGCCAACCTGTGCTCGACGCCAGGCAGACCGTCACGCAAAAATCTCAATGCGCTGATGGATCGCCACCAGTGGCTGAAGCAGCTGCCAGATCCATCGATGGCACTGCGGCCGATCGCAGATTCAAAGATTCTGCAGTGGGCCAATGAGGCCAGGCGGCTCAATGCGCTTGAGCTGCGGGAATACATCTCCCCACGGCGCTACGTGCTGTTGATGGCGGTCATTCACGATGCGCGCGGCCAGGTCCTCGATGATTTGGTCCAGATGCTGCTTAGGCTCACTCGCAAGGTCGAGTGGAAAAGCGAACTGCGACTGACTGAGTGGCATCAAACACGGCGCAGTAAAACCGATGTCCTCATCCGTGCCTTTCGTGATTCGCTGATCGTGCACGGATCGCAAGTTGACCCGGTGCAAAAGGTGTCGCTGGCAGACGCGGTGTTTGATGCGCAGGGAGGCCACGAGGCGCTTGCACAAAGCTGTGAGGAGCATTTGCGACACGAGCGGCAGAACTGGCGTCCCTTCGCCCGGGCCGTCTTTGTCCCTCTGCGAAGCGCTTTGATCCGTTTGGTGGAGATTTTGCCGCTGGAAGGCACAACCGCTGCAGATGACCTGCTACGGCTTGTCAGGTCCCTTGCAAGTGAATCATCGCGTCAGAGAGACTACTTGACCATCGGCGGCGTGGCCTCCAATACGTTGCCGCGCGAATGGCGGGCTCTGGTGCATGACCATGCGGATGACAAGCAGGCATTCAACCGGCGCCAGTTGGAGGTGGCGGCCATACTTGAGTTGGCAACAGCGATAGGGGCCGGCGAAATATTCGTCAGCGGCTCCTTGAGTTTCGACAGGTTCTGGGATCGCCTGCCAAGCGAAGCCGCGGACCCAGCCGCGATCGCGGCGTATGCCGCCGCGCGCGGATGGGGAGACGAGGCCGACGGGCTGGTGCGCGCGGTAAAGAAGGCGTTGAACCAAAGGGCCCACTTCCTGGACTGCGCCGTGGGAAACGGTGATAGGGCATCCCTGCGCCGTGGAAAATATGGCCGCCCGGTCGTGCCACGGCTGCGTGCCGTGGAAGTCCCAGAGACTGCGATCGATCTTGAGAACCAGATGATGGCGCATATGCCAGAGCGTGCCGTGTTGGAGGCCATCTCGAACACGGAGCACTGGGCTCAATGGGGACGGCACTTCGGGCTGCCATCCCGGCTGGGTCCCCAGATCAAGGATGCCAGTCATCGCTACGTGCTGACCACCTTTGCCTACGGCTGCGGGCTTGGTCCAACGGAAGCCGCGCGGCATCTGGGCGGAACAGTCTCTGCCGACCAATTGGCGTTTGTCGATCGACGCCACGTAGACATCGCGGACTTGCGTGCCGCTTCAGCCGACTTGATGAACCTGTATGCCCAATTTGAGTTGCCGCAACAATGGGGGACGGGTGAATCGGCAGCCGCCGATGGCACCCATTTTGAGACGTATGAAGACAACCTGCTCGCTTCGCAGCACATCCGTTACGGCAAGACCGGGAGCATAGCCTACCGCCACGTTGCGGATAACTACATTGCGCTGTTCAGCCCCCGGATCAGCGACCAATTGACCGTGCCGCCGAAAAGCCCGTCGATTCTTGAGAATTGGAACGCGTTGTCAGACCGGTACAGCGTCAGCTCTTGCCAGCGCCGGATGCGCGGCATCAGCTCAATGCCCAGCAAGTAGGCCAGGCCGAAGACTGCTGCCGACTGGCCATGGGTGTCCGCATGGATGCGGTTTGGCTTCGTATCGGAGAGGTTCTGCAGCAATGCATCGAGGATGTAGGTCGCCTCATAAGTCCCGCAGGCGATGAAGCGGCTCTATCCCCAGTTCATGCAGCTCGCGCTGGCAATCCAAGGCGGGGGCGCTCGCGCCCTCTGCAGTATTGGCGAGGGTTAATAGCTACAGCACCAAGAATCGATTCGCCCTGGCCTTGAAGGAACTTGGCAACGCAGTTCGCACAACCTACCTGCTGGAATGGATCATGGACGAGTCCTTGCGTCGCACGGTCCACAAGAGGACAACCAAGATTGAACGGCATCACAAATTTGCCAAACATCTGGCCTTCGGTGCTGGCGGTCATCTACGATCCAACGACCCCGCTGATCAAGAAAAGGCCATCTTCTACAACGAACTTGTGACCAATGCGGTGGCGCTGCAAAACGTCGCGGACCAGACCCAGGCGCTTCACGCGCTGAAGTCCAAGGGCGTCAATATCCGTGCTGCCGACTTGGCATTTCTAAGCCCATATGCCACCAGCAAACTCAAGCGATTTGGTGACTACCCAACCGACCTGAAACCCGAGGCGATGCCAACTCGGACGACGTTACCTCAGTAGGATCTGATTGAAGTGGCCGATTTTGCACGAATCTTACCGGCGGGCCAAAGAGGGACTGATGAATGCTCCACGCCATTGCCAGGCTGCCACTAAAGACGGTGCGCTGGGAGAACGAAAACTATGCATAGCTGCACCGGGTAGCCCGTTTACTCGACCGTCGGCGTGTCTCCCGCCTGGGCAGCAAACTATACATAGATGCGACCTGTGCGTAGGGGCCACAAGTCGAAGTCCGCTGACTGTCGATGACGCTGGCCAACTCGAGGGATAACACCCGATGGCTCAATCCTTGGTAATCTCTGTGCTTTTCGTCGTTGGAATAACCGTGCCCTTGGCGCACGGTTGACATTAACTGAAGGATTCCTGCATGCCACTTTCCGCCCAAACGCTCGCCGCCCTCCAATCTGCCGGCGCTGCCATTTATGCCGCCGACGTTGAAATCAAGCAATCGGTCCAAGACTACACCGGCCAGGTTAATACTGCGATGCAGTTGAATCCCTTTGATCTTCGCAACGACAGCTTGTTCGAGGACTGGAAAACCGTTGCCCGTCTGTCCCAAGCCATTGCGCAGATCGAGGTTGAGTTTCGCAAGATCTACAAGGCGGCATCTGATCTGTCGACGGGCTCCAGTCCAGCCGCATCCGCTGTCATTGCCGCGGTGCCAACCTTGGCTGCGCCACCAGTCTCTGCAAACGGCGACCAAAGGGATGCACAAGAAGCCCAGACGTCCGTCACCAAAGTCAAAACAGCAGTAAGAAAAAAGAAACGGACCAATGCGTCCAAGGCATCCAAGAAACCACAAGGCCCATTGCGCGGCAACACGCTGAAACTATGGGAGCATCTGCCGAAGATTCTCAACACCACTGACTTCACCAAGATCAACCAATCGGCAGTCGCAGCCGACATCGGATTCGCCAAGGGTTCTATCGGTGCATCTATTTTGAAACTGGTAAAGACTGGGCATCTCACGGCCGGTCCTGCCGGCGCATTCAAGTTGTCTGACCCTATGGCTCTTTGAAGCGCAAGTAATTCACAGGCTAACCAGGCTGACGGCTGCAATCATCCGGCTGAATCGGAACCATGGCAAATACCAGCGTGTTAGCGACCACTCACCCTACCAAATGAACTGCTCTCGCCAGTTTTTGCACTGAAAACGAGGGGCCCCCGACCCGAACGACCCTGCCACTGTAGGATTTGGTCGATGTGGCAGGTTTTTACACGAATCTTACCGGCGGGCCTATTGGCCAAGCTAGACCAAGCCTGGGCACTCATTGAGTACCCCGTAGTAGCCATTGGCGAGCACCTCAATGTCGATCCGCGGCATACCGCAGGCGGCGGCCTCCTACAGTGTCAGCGCGGCTTGACGGTAACCCCTTGGCTGCTTGTCGGATAGGTCGTGTTGCGGTACCGGTAGTGGTTGGGTCCATCTTGCCACCAGCCGTCGGCCAAGCGTTCCGGTGGAACTGGGCCCAAGGTCATGTCAGGCGTCAGAACAAACTGTTGTCCGTTTAACAGCGTAACCACTGCAGTGCCGTCGGTCTGGATCAGCGTCGAGCCGCCAACCGCTTGGGCGATCTGGTTGCCCAGAACCTCCGGGTCGAGGAAAGCCGGATACAAGATCTGGACATTGCCCGCACTGTCGGTAAAGCGCATCCGTCCATCCGCACTACTCGTCACCAGGGTGGGTGCTCCCACGACTCCCTGTGTTACCACGTAGTCAGGACGCGCCACATAAATGGTTCCACCCACGGCTACAGTCATGACGCCCTGCGAGTTGATCTGCACTGACAACCCCATGCCATTCAGGAACGCGCCCCATTCCGTGAGGCTGTAAACGGCTGGCGTCGTCAGGAAGGTACCGCAACTGGTCACAACATTCAGGGGATTGGTATTGCGCAGGTAAATGCCGGAATTTTGTCCAGTGCCCGTGCTTGCATCCAACGTGTAGAAGGAAATCACCAAGCCGGTTTGGCCGATGCGAGCACTGCCATCTGCGATTTGGCCCTGATACACCGCATTGGCATCAATGATGGTTCGCAATAAGTCGCGCAAACAGTTGATCATGGCGGGGCCATCGCCGCTGCTGATGTTCAACGGAATGACTTGATTGCTACCAACACCCAGGATGGCCGCAGGAGGGAATACCGTTGGGATTGGTTTGCTCGGTGCCGGAGTGGGATCAACCGCAGCGGTAGCGGTCGAGCAAGTCTCTGCACCCACGAGAACACCCGTCTGCGCCTTGGGCGTGACACAGAAGAAGAGGTACTGACCGAGGTCAGCACCGACCACCGCATAACTGATGCCTGTTGCACCACCTATTGCGGCTTTGGTCGCACCACTGCTGGCGTTGTCGGAGTACCACTTGAAAGTGGAGGTTCCTTGGACATCACCGTTGGCATCGGCATACGTGAAGCTGCCGGCGAGGGAGGCGCCAACCTGCGCGCTGCCAGAGACGGTGACCGCGCTGGCCGTGGGTGCTGCGTTAGCAGCAGCTACCGCAGCCGTGGCGCTGGAGCAGGTTTCGGCGCCGGTTGTGGTGCCAGCACTGGCTATTGGCGTGACACAGAAAAACAGGATCTTGCCCTGGTCGCCTATCACCGGCGTGTAGGTCTGTGCGGTTGCGCCGCCGATCGCTGATTTGGTTGCACCGGCACCCGCCACGGTGTCGCTCATCCAACGGAATGTGGAAGCGCCCTGGGCATCACTTTCGGTATCCGCATACACATAGGTTCCAGATAACAATGTTCCGACCTGTGATGTCCCTGTGATTGCGACACTGTTTGCGATAGGAGCGTCATTTGGCAACGCGCCAGTCAGCGCACCGGTCACATTGCCCGGCGTGACAGCAAACAGCGACGTAGCATCCGCAGTACCGGGGGAGCCGTTCGAGACCGAACCGCTCCCCCCCAAGCCAGCCGTGGCTGTACTTCCCGTTGCACCACTGGTGATGATGGTCAGGGAACCCTGGTAGACAAAAATGGCAGGGCCGAGCGCGGCACCGCCCCCACCGCCGCCGTGGGAAGCTCCATTGCCATTGCCTGCGGTGCCGCCCCCTCCTGTACCGCCTACGCCACCCGTGCCGCCGAAACGGGCGCCGCCGCCGCCGCCACCAGCACCGTACCCACCCGCGCCACCCGCGCCACCGCCGGGAAACGCGCCGCCATCACCACCACTACCACCGCCGCCGCCAAATCCCCCGACGCCGCCGGTGAACCCGCCGCCACCGACATTAAAGGCTCCACCGCCGCCGCCGCTGCCGAATCCACCCACTCCACCGGCGCCAGCACCCGCACTTCCCCCCAGAGGTCCGCCACCTGCACCACCATTGCCCGCGGCTTCAGAAGAGCCTGCAGCTCCGCCGACGCCACCCCAGGCGCCGCCGCCGCCGCCGCCCTTGACGATCGTCGTTCCCGCATTGCCGCCATTTCCACCTTGCACCGCACAATTGCTGAAACCAACTGTGTTGACCGTGACGTTGGCCGATGCTTGATTGACAAATAAGCAGCCACCCGCGCCCAGACCACCGCCACCTCCGTCCGCCCCGCCATTCCCACCGGCAGACTTGCCGTTCTGAAGTCGTAGCTTGCGCAGCGTAACGGTGCCGGTATCGACCATCAGAATCGGGTAGGTACTGGCGCCATCCACCACAATCGTTTGCGTGCCGCCATCGATGGTCAAGTCCACCGCTATGTCCGGGAGCCGGCTGGACAACAATATCGTACCAAGGCTTGCTGCAAAATTGATCGTATCGCCTGTGGTTGCCGCTGCAATTGCCGACCTCAGTGTTCCCGCGCCTGAGTCAGCGTTAGATGTAACGGTGATGGTTGCGGCATTCGCTATGGATGCAGTTCCTAGAAAAAGAACGGCAAAAATCGAACGTAGGGCCCGGCTCTTTTTCGACACATTGATGTACTGGGGGCTTTTGTTAGTCAACATTCTTGCGATCCTGTTCAAGTTAAAAGTCTCGGCCTAGTCGGAGCTGACTAATTGGCGGGTGAAGCGAGGTAGCTCCGCAGGCAAGCTAGTTTCTTGATTTATCAATGCAAAGGGCTGATACCAGGGTTATACCCGAGCTGTGTTGCTCGCTGTTGAGGTTGCTTTGGTCCTGCAGGGTGATGACGTTCAGGCAGTGTGCCCTTGTTGACGGACAGTACGCTGGTGTCGGTTGTGGTGTTGCTGAAGATGGTCTGGTCGGCCGATGCGCCGCCCACGAGTCCGATACTGGTGTTATGGCTGGTGGACTGGCTGGTGTTGGTCTCGGTGTTGGTGTTGGTGTTGGTGTTGGTGTTGGTGGCCGCCATGATGTTGACATTGCCGCCAGCGGTAATGCTCACATCCTTGTCTGCCACGACCTTGCTGGCCGTCACCGTGCTGTCGCCGCCACTGGTGATGACGACCGTGGCGCCGCTGTAGGTGGCCGTTTGCGTGGTGTTGAGCGTGCTACTGCTGCTGTTCAGGCTGACACTGCTGCCGATATTGGCCGAGACGCCCAGCATGCTCTTGCTCTCGTTGTGCGTGGTGGTGAAGGTGTCGGTGGCCGCCGTGATCGTCACGCCGTTGTCTGCATTGATGGACAACAGGTCCTTGGACACCACGTTGGCGCCCACGATGACCACGTCCTTGGCCTGCACGGCCACCTTTCCAGAATCACCCCTCTTCGGAGCATCGGTCACGATCCTCCGGAATACCCATCTAAGTTTGTGCGCGAAGCTTCAGGCGAATCCGACGAGCGAGTGCCTGACAATTTGAAAGTCAACGACAAGGAATTGAGTCGATAGAAATAGAATGCTCGCCTGTTAGGTAGAGTTCGAAGGTTGTTAACTTGTGGCCCAACAAGGACATGGGCATGAAGCTCACCGGGCGGCCCAGGAGGGTTCCCGCGCGCTGGCTCATCTCCATTGCGTGCGAGGCGGCATAGGCATCCGATTCCCATTGGGTTTTGCCGTCCTGCATCGCAGCCGTGTAGCCAATGCACATCACGTCGGTTGGTTTGAGTGGTGCGCCCTCTGCAGCTGGGCCGATGACGTAAACGCCCTTGATGCCGCCGCGCTTGGCCAACTCCACCAATTGCTGGTCGGCCTCCATAGACTCGTGCAGCTTTTGCAGGTTGCGCCGTTTGAGGTTGGTCAGGGTGCGGTGACTTCCGATGTAAGCGGAGACAATTTCTGGGCGCGAATGTCCCAAGCGCTCGGCTATGTCCAGCCTTGATTTCTTGTCCAGATCCTCATCCACCAGCCCGCCGCCGCGTACTGGCGCTTCTTCACCTGTCAGCTGTTTGTAGATGGTGCAGGCGTATTGATGGCGCAGCCCGTGGACGGTGAAGCCAAGGGCCTTTTTGGTGATGCCGGCCTTGCGCATGACGTAGTAAGCATGTGACCGCGCGCTGGCCAGGCTTTGCCCCGGTTTGGCTGACAAGATGCCCTTGGCGTTTCCAGCCGCCACCAATCGCACGCGCTCAATCAACTCGCGCTGTGCCTCAGTTTCAATGGGAACATTGCGTGGTCGCCCACCCTTGGTTCCCTCAAGGACGGACAGTTGACCTTCAATGGTTAGCGCCTTCTCGGGCCTGAACATCAAGAACTCGGTTATCCGCACGCCGAAGGCCTGGGCGAGTCTGAGCTGGAGTCCAGTGACCGAGCAATACCCTTCGACCTTAGATATCACCGACTCCACGTCGTCGCAGTGGGTCGCCCAGTCTTTGGCGTGGATGGCGGTGTACTGCCGCACGGCATTGGCCGGGTTCTCCAACAGTGTTGGCAGTGCAGGACACAGGTCAGGCTTGCCAATCCAGATACCAAAGCGCCGCACAGTGGTGTTCGTGTTTGCGAGCCACCCAGCCGGGCGCCCCTCTTTCTCGAAGAAGTCGAATGCGCGGCGGATCTGTTTGGCCGAGATTTCATCCAGGTTCTGAACTGACATGTTGAGTTCACCCAGAGTACGCACGACCACGGTGAGCCGATCAACGTAGTTTTTCTTGGTTCTGAACGAAGCATTGCGCGTCCGGCCGGTCCCCGCCGGCAGGTCAAAGTTGTCGAAGAACGTCCCGATTTGTTGGTAGGCGTTTCCAGCATGGCTGGCCTTTACCTCGTCCATCAAGCGACGACCAATACCGGTTTCCCTTTTTTTGGCCGCGACTATGCGTGGGTGGACCTTATCCACCTGGGCTGCGATCTTTTTTTCCTGCATAGCTATCTCCTGAAGTTGTGGGTGCCGTGGTGAGCTTCTGGATGGGCGCATTGACGCGCGCATGCAGTAGCTCACTGCCGTGGGCACCGGTTTTCTCTTACGTTTTGGAGTGGGGGGTGTTGCTGGCGTCTGACCTACGCCAATAAAGTGGCTAGGGGGCGGGTGGCATGGTTAGCATTTCATCCTCGTTCACCTCTTACCAGGAGGGACGCATCCCCGATGGGGATCATCTGCACCCCAATGACGGAGAGATGCAGAGGGTTGGTTTGCGGCAGTAGAGCGCCGCACCTGTATTCACTTGCGTGAATCTGTGTCTGTTGATTCTCAGCCCGCCAGGACTGATTTACCTATTGCCTATCGTGTAGCTCGCCAGGACCGGCCTTAGCCAGTGGGTGGTGCCATCCTCTTCTGCGCCTGTGGCTGCAAAGTGGACTGATAGGTGGTGGATTCAACTGAGTTGTTCAGGTGTTCCCGTTGGGAACTGGTCATCCATTTACTGCAACAGTGTTGTCAGTTTTGGATGTGGACTAGTGCCCAGGAAATGCTATTCGCTCATGCTGTTTTAACAACTTGAACTTGAACCAATAGTGCTGCGCACAAAGGGTTCCATTCCATCTTATCGATGGGAAGTTTGCTTCTAAGAAGCTCGGGTCGAATGCTTTCGCCCGATGACCATGTTTTTCAATGGTTGTTTGACTCTGGAGGATTTGTACTCCCAGTGCCGTTGACATTACTGATACGTCAGCTCGACTGAGACCTAAGTCTGCAAGTGCTTGAATTCTAGATCAGTTGTTTTTGATTTGTCCACACGTTCGTTGAATTCTTTTTTCCTGTCGTGGTTCATCCACTTTTTATAATCGATCTATTTTTGTCGAATTTCTATAGCTACAGCGTTTTACATTTCGTCATTCATGCTGGGTTCGTGCTGTTTGAAGCCTAACTTTTAAGCAGTGATTTTGATTAAAATTGACAGGAAATATGAAGTCTTTGGGTTGCTTTAGAGCGCAGTTTTACCGTGGACATGGGCCTTCTGCAGAAACTCCTTCAGGCTTGCTGCGTCGTATGTCTTGGTCGATCGGTATTCATTCCTGCCATGGTTTTGGCAGAACCGTGGAATATCTAAGCTGATGCACGGTTGATTGCCGTTCGAAAGACAACATCAGTACGTAGTTCCGCCACGATTTTGGCAAACCCGTGGATTTTTAGAAGACAGGGACGCCATTTCTTCAGCCAGAAGTACTTCTGTGTTCACTAGCGCGCCACGTTTCTGGCAAAACCTTGGATCGATTCCTCATTGAAAAGAGGTTTTCGAGGGGTGACAGCGAGTCAAACGATCGATTTCAGCCACTTGGCATACATGGTTAGCCAAGACTCTGGTCGAAAATTGCTCCAAGAATCAAACTTGGAGTGTTTATGTCGGCTAGCCACATTGTTCTTCCCGAAGCAGCAGTGGATTTGGGGTTTTTCTCCACCAAACTTACGAACGGAGTGTCGTCCAGTCGAAACGGATCGTTGATCGTTACGGACATCTTTCCGTCCTTCGCAGTTCGCGCGAGCGACCACAACTCACTTTCTCGAATTAACGGAGCTGGATTCGGAACAGTTGATGGCGTCACAGTTGAAGTCCAAGGCGCTTCCTACTTTGTCGGGAAATCTGCACTTAAGGCAACGTCAGGTATGCCAATCGAGCGATTGCCAAATGAAAACTACTCGAAGACAGCCGAGTACCACGCCTTGTTTCTTGGGGCACTCTATTACATGTCCAAACACCACAAGGTGACTGGCAGCCTGACTATTGAACGTTTATGTGTTGGCCTCCCTGTTGCGACCTACTTCAGCCACAAAGCGGTACTTGAAGAAGAAACCGTAGGTACTCATGTCGTCCCTTGCCCATCTGATCACGCAAAAACCATCAAGGTGCACATCAAGTCATGCATCGTGATCAGCCAGCCTCAAGGGGCCGCATTGAATTACAGCTTGAAGTATGGCGTCAGCGTCGACAAAAAACGTATCGTCGTCTTGGATCTTGGCGGCGGCACTTTTGATTGGTTCTTCTTAGATAAATTCGCTCCCAACTTCCAACGCAGCGGCGGGACCCAGATGGGTGTTCTGACAGGTGTTCGAGCGATCTGCAATAGCCTTGACGCAGCATATTCCAGCTCACCATTGATTGTGGATCGGATAAACGATGCACTTGTAAATGGGGCCGAACAACTTGAAGTGGACGGTAAGCAATGGCCAATGAATGATTTGTGGCCCATGGCCCAGTCAGTATTTGTCGGTGCAATCTATGAAATGTCCAAGAGTGTTGGGAATTTCCGTGAAGTAGATCACTTCGTGTTCAGTGGCGGAGGTGCAGAGCTTTTAGAAAAATCTGCGCGCTCTGAATCATCCGTCCTGGCCGGTCAGGAGCGCAAGTTCGTTGTTGACGAGGACCCTGTGTTTTCAATTGTCAAGGGCTTCCACGCTATGGCCCAAATGGCAGGTGATTAAAATGATTCGCTACGACGTAAAGTTTCCACCCAACAACCCGACTAGTCCCGAAGGTCTTCCGGAGGAACTCACATGGCGCGCTAACCTGAGGCTCAAGTCTCACTTACATGCTCCGCTCATGCGAATTCTGGACGCAATCGATGGCAAGGCAAAGGCCGGCCACTTGCTTGACTTGGCATTGACAGGTGCAAGGCTGCGCTACGGCTTGATGGAGACCGGTCCGGGAGCTGCTGCAGCTCCCAGTGAAACAAAAAAAGAAACGAATCGGGTTGACGGTTCGCAAACGACTCAACCGAGTAGTCCAGCTTCAGTCGAAACCAAAGAACCATCGAGCGTGAAAGCGACTCTGCAGGCGCGCGGTATTGCAAAAGAGTCCATTGCAAGATTCATAGGCATCCAAAATGGTGCCTAGGGCAATGACGATTAAGTCCTAAGCTCGCCCGTGAATTGCATGCGTAGGAGTAACTCGTTGAGGACGCAGCAATGAAACAACAAACCCTAGCCATGGCAGCCGACTAAACGTTTGAGAACTATCGCAAGTCTACCCAGCGCAATGAGTTCCTTAAGTCCAAGGGTGCAATCGTTCCTTGGGCAGCCCTTTGCGAAGTCATCAAGCCCTACTACCCCAAGGCTGGCAATGGACCACCTCCCATCGGTCTTGAGCGCATGCAGCGCATCCACTTCATTCAGCACTGGCTCAACCTAGTCGACCTGGCCTGCAAGGAAACTCTGTACGACAGCGCCAGCCTGCGCAGTTTTGTGGGCATTAATCTGGGACGTGAACCGGTACCGGACTCGACCACCATTACCAACATTCGAAAACTCCCCAACGACAACAAGCTGGGCGAGGCCCTGTTTGCTCAGGTGGGCAAGGAACTGCAAGCACGTGGTTTCAAAGTCAACACTGGCACCATCGTGGACGTCACCATCATTGGAGCTCCCAGCTCCACCAAGAATGCAGACAAGGCGCGGGACCCGGATAGGCACCAGACCCTATCCGATAGGAGCGTATTTTCCCGGCGTCAATAGCTCGTATGTCTCGACGCCGAGCGCGACTGCAAGCCGCTCAACGTTGTCCAAAGCGGGATTCCTTACCCCGCGTTCCACATGCGCAACAAAGGTTCGGTGGAGCCCGCTCTCAAATGCCAATGCCTCCTGAGACCATCCCAAACTCCCCCGCAGCGCAACCATGTTCACGGCCAAGGCCGCCCTTGGGCTGATCCGTGCACGGGGTTGATGGGTAGGGGTGGCTGACACGCGGCCAATTCTCAAGGTCTGCTGCTTTTAAGTCAGCCGCTTTTAAGTCACAATACACAAACCTATTGCCATTTTTAAGTGAACTATTTGTTTCATTCCTATCCAGATGCGCCGTGTCATGGCAGGCTGATCCCGGACTTTTTTGAGCCAGTCAAGCTCCATCTTGAGTCGACCAATTTCTCCGTACCGCCGATCTGGTGCGCTGTGCGCTGCAATCGTTTGAGGGCCGCGTTTGCCCTCAAACAGCGTCTTGCACTCGGCCTGTATCTCGCGCTTCCATTGGCCCACCTGTACCGGATGGACCCCGGACTCCTGCGCCATTTGGTTAACTGTCTTCCCTCCGCGCACGGCCTCAAGACCCACCTTGGCGCTAAATTCCGGCAGGTGTGTGTTGCGCTTCTTCGCTTCACTCTTGGTTTTCCCGCTTCTCTGAACAGAGTCCCACTTAAACACCTGTCTCAAATTCGGGGGCCACTTCATAGTGGCCAAACATATCGAACTCTCTGCGCTTGCTATTTTCGAGAGTCTATTGACACTGAAAACTTTTGTGCGAATCTGATTGAAAGGCTCAGCTGGTGAGCCTGAACACAGAAAGTAGACATGACAAACTCCTTGGAGCTGACAAACAACACGCCGGCTAACTGGAAAGGGGATTTCACCGTCCAAGCCCTCGAACTAATCCGCGGCATAGTGGAAGCTGTTGACACGGAATTCTCAGTTGAGGCTGTGGCAAAACTGGATAAGGAAATCTCGGTCCACTGGTTATTTGCAAACGCGAACTACGCACCCCGGCTGCAAGACTTGGTTACCGAAGCCCGCGCAGTCCATAAATGGGCACACTTTACTGATGCTGCGACCGACAAACAAATTGCCGCTCGCCTTTTGAAGGCGTTTGGACTCTGGAACGATCCAGCGCCTCATGACGTCTGTGGAAGTTTCCGATTTTTGATTCGCTTCCTGGCCGCATACGGACGCTTCTTCTTCAAAGCGGATTACGCAAGGGGTCGCATGCGTCGGCCCGACGCAGACCATGTTGAAACACAGCTTCCCTGAACTCAATGGGATCTATCCCTGCAGACCTGGACAGCTCGCAGTAACTGCGTGGCGTGGAGCTAACCCAAATGCATCCCAGTAAAACAGAAATCATCGCAAGCAACCTTATGACCGTGAAAACGAAAACTTTCAAACTCAAAAATTCACTGATCCCACTGTTGGGTATGCTGGCATCCACCAGCGCACTGGCCGTGAACAGCTATGACCCCGGCACCAAGCTGCTCACATTGGATGCAGTGCAGGTAGGCGGCACAACCTACCGCATGGTTACCGTCGTGGTGAACGCCTTTGATCAGTTGACCGTGGCAGGTGGCGCACCCGGTCAGGACTCGTTTGACCCTGCGACCAATATTCTGCGAAGGGGCAATGTGAATTTTGAGTCGAACACGTACACCAATGTGGTGGTGCGGATCAATGGGTATGCCCTGCAGGGTGTTGGCTCCGATGCCAATGGCTATCTGCAAAACACGGTGCCAACGCCTACTTACGCGCCTGGATCAGATGTTCTAAATGCCTTCAACTACCTGAACAATGAACGTGCCCGCTGCGGGTTTGGAAAGCTTGTACAGAACAGTGCGTTGGATCGGGCTGCACTGTCGTATGCGACCTACTATGACAATCGCCCTATTTCCTCCGAGGCGTACCGCGAGACTGCTGGCGTGCCTGGGTTCACAGGCGTTACTGCCAGTGACCGTGCAGCTGCGCAGGGCTACCAAACCAATGCAGCGGTTTACGACGTCATGGGACGAGCGGTGACGCTGTATAACACGGACTTTGTTCCAGGATCGACGGGCGAATTGATCAACTCGGCTGCTGCCCTAACCAAAAAGGCTCTTGCTCGTCCTTATGTCGGTCTGCATTTGTTATCTGAAGGTACTGAGGTGGGATTTGGCAAAAAGACGAGGGATTCCGCGGATGGGACCTTTCGGACCGTCGGTACCACCTTGGATATTGCCATCGGCAATGCATCGTATCCGCAGGGCCAGACACCTAGCACCAACGCAGCTGTGCGCACATATCCTTGCGAGGGCTCCACAAACACCATCAATGTAACTCAGGTGAACTACATCACTACAACCGACGACAGAAATGGCGCCCCCATCTTCGTCGTCGGCGAGCCTGGGAAAATATTGACCATAGAAAGTGCTACTGTCACTGACTTAGGTCTGGGATACAACTACCCTATCCGCTTCATGAACACGCGGGCGAACGATCCAAGCGGTGGACTGCTTCCCAACGATTGGACGGGATTTGTTGTAACAAATAATGGATTGAGCTCAAGACTTCATCGAGTGGATATTAACTACACATCTGGTGGCGTACCTGGCACGGCAACATTTACATTTACCCCGGGGAGGTCCTAAACATCAACAGGACTGCGGCAGGAGTGACACGCTGGTTGGTAACTTGCGGGTGTTTCGGGATCGCTAGTCAACCACTAATCACTAGTAAAAAAAGAAAGTGACTTGTCTACTGTGGTACTCAACCCCTTTGAGCACTGTGACAAGGATTCCGAAGACCGAACTCTATGACGCGGGGGAGTATTTTCTTGGCATCTTGCTTTAGCCTTCACTTCCGCCATACAACCGGCTCATCTTTCGGCGAGCGGCCATATTCTTTGCATGCAGTTCTTTGTTTCCCTTCTTGATCATTGGCGCAGCGATAAGCGCCAAGACGATGCCACTCAATAGAACGATATTTACGATGCTCAAAATTGGATCTGAAAACATGGCTGTACTACCTTGTGATGTCTATCGATTCATTCTATTGACTGAGACCGGCTATTTCAACCCAAACTAACCACGGATTGCGGGACAGGACGTAACAGGCCCGCCGGTAAGATTCGTGCAGAATCGGCCACTTCAATCTTTTCCTTTGATTTAGTGGACGATCTTCCAGCCCATGCTGCGGCACACTTCTGTGGCCTGACCCTTCGTCGGCTTGGCCTCCATCCAGAATGCAGGGTCATCAAGTACGCGCACCGCCCACTGCGATTCTCCAATCTCGGTTGAATGCTCAATGAAGAACTCAAGCCGGTTCTGTTGGGCATACTTGAGAGCGATCGGATAGCTCACCGGTGAGTCCGCCCTGAACTCCTTCGCCCATTCCGCCGTTCGAGTTCGGCGAGGCTGCGTGGCAGGTGAGTAGACATTGTTTTCCTTCAAACTGCAAGGGCTGCTTTGGCAACAGCCTGGTGCCGAGCCAACATGCCCTTCGTGACTGTGACTTCTTTGTTGCCGTTGGCACTTATTACCAAAATCACGAGATCGTGGGAATCGTACGTCTTGCGACGAATGCTTGCCACGGTTGCTTGGGCCAGATGACTCTTGCCCGTGCCGCACGGCCCCACGATCAGCACCGGCGCCTTCTCCTGCAAATAGCGCCCGGTAGCCAAGTCATGCACCAGGGCGCGGTTGATGTGAGGCAGCCGTGCAAAATCAAACTGCTCCAGCGTCTTGGTGGTTCGGAACTGCGCCCGGCGCAGCCGGGTGCTGAACCTCTTCTGGTCGCGCCGGGCCACCTCGTCACTGATGAGCAGGGCCAGAAACTCGGTGTAGGCCAGCTTGGATTCGATAGCCTGGCGGTTGCGTGCGGCCAGCGAATCCAGAATGCCCGATAGACGCAGGGATTTCAGTTGGGGTGCCAATTCAGGTGCAGGGTTCATCAGGGGTTTCTCCTTGGGAGTGGTTAATGCAGCAAATCGAGCTGCGGGTTGGGGGAAGCAAACAAAGTGGCTGCATCGCGCGCAAAGCGTGGATTGGCGTAGGCCGCGGGCGTGAAGGGTTCGGCGACTGGTGTCTTGTCCGCACCGGTTGCCAGAATGGACTTGACGGTGCGGTAGAAGGGACTGTCATGGGCCAGCGCCCGCGCACAGGCGGCCTCCAGTCGGGCGTTTCCATACGTCTTGCCCAGACTGATCACTCCCTGCGCGGCACGCAGTCGCTCCAGAATCTTGTCCGACAGCAGCCGATCGACCAACTGCGCACAGGACGCACCGACTTCGCGGGCCTGAATACCAAGCCACTCCCGGTCACGGGCAAAGAAGGCTTGCGCCTGGGGCGGCAGGTGGTCGCGCACGGTTTTGCGTTCCCCCGGCTTGGTGCCTCTGCCGTGGGTGGCGACATGGTGGAACTCGTCATACAGTGCCACCGCGCCATCCGTGGCACGCAACCACAGCACTTTGCCTACCAGTGCAAAGG
>JAZKIR010000076.1:0-24767 GCA_040384785.1 Pseudomonadota bacterium | reverse complement strand
TGCGGTTGCCGGTCCAGTTGTGGAAGTACTCGTGGCCGACCACACTTTCGATGTTGGCAAAGTCCACATCGGTGGCCGTGGCCTGGTTGGCCAACACGTACTTGGAGTTGAAGATGTTCAGGCCCTTGTTCTCCATGGCGCCCATGTTGAAGTCGGCTGTAGCCACAATCATGAAGCGTTCCAGGTCCAGCGACAGGCCGAAGCGGGCTTCGTCCCAGGCCACCGACGCCATCAGCGAGTTCATTGCGTGTTCGGTCTTGTCCAGATCGCCAGGGCGCACGAACACTTGCAGCAGGTGGTCCTTGCCCGCGCGCGACGTGATGCGCTGCTCGCGCGCCACCAGTTGACCAGCCACCAACGCAAACAGGTAGCAGGGCTTTTTGTGCGGATCCACCCACTTGGCAAAGTGGCGGCCGTCGTCCAGCAGGCCCTCGGCCACCAGGTTACCGTTGGACAGCAGCACGGGGTATTTGGTCTTGTCTGCGCGCAGCGTGACGGTGTAGCTGGCCATCACATCGGGGCGGTCCAGGAAGTAGGTGATGCGCCGGAAACCCTCGGCCTCGCACTGCGTGAAGAACGAATCGTTGCTGGTGTAGAGGCCCGACAGCTTGGTGTTCTTGACGGGCGCGCAGGTGGTGAAGATTTCCAGTTGGAAGGGCTCGGGCCCTTCGGGCAGGTTTTCCAGCACCAGGCGTTGGCCTTCCATCTTGAAGGATGTGCCCTGGCCATTGACCAACACACGTGCCAGGTTCAACTCTTCACCATCCAATTTGAGCGGCTGGGCCGGCACGTCCGGATTGCGGCGCAGCGTCATCTTGTTCAGCACGCGGGTCTTGGCCGGGTCCAGATCAAATGTCAGCTCCACCGTGTCGATGCGGTAGGCCGGCGCCGTGTAGTCGGCGCGGTTGATGACCACGGGGGCACCTTCTTGGTCGCGTAGTTGCAGCATGGGAAGTCTCCTGAAATTCTTTTAATACAGTAGGACTAGACGCCCTGTTTTAGCGACGCTTCGATAAACACGTCCAAGTCGCCGTCCAAAACCTTTTGTGTAGCAGATACCTCGACATTGGTGCGCAGGTCTTTGATACGGCTGTTGTCCAGCACATAACTTCGGATCTGGTGGCCCCAGCCCACGTCGGTTTTCGTGTCTTCGAGCTTTTGCTGCGCTTCCTGCTGCTTGCGCAATTCAAAGTCATACAGGCGTGAACGCAAACGCTTCCAGGCGACGTCGCGGTTGCTGTGCTGGCTGCGGCCATCCTGGCACTGCACAACGATACCGGTGGGGATGTGTGTCAGGCGCACGGCCGAGTCGGTCTTGTTGATGTGCTGGCCGCCGGCGCCGCTGGCGCGGAAGGTGTCGGTGCGCACATCGGATGGGTTGATGTCGATCTCGATGGAGTCGTCAATCTCGGGGTAGACAAACACGCTGGCAAAGCTGGTGTGGCGTCCGCCGGACGAGTCGAATGGCGACTTGCGCACCAGGCGGTGCACACCGGTCTCGGTGCGCAGCAGGCCGAAGGCGTATTCACCTTCGATCTTGATGGTGGCGCCCTTGATGCCGGCCGTGTCGCCCGCAGTTTCGTCTTCAATTGTGGTCTTGAAGCCCTTGCGCTCGGCGTATTTGAGGTACTGGCGCAACAGCATGCTGGCCCAGTCGCAGGCTTCGGTGCCACCGGCGCCGGCTTGGATGTCCAGGAAACAATTCAGCGGATCGGCCTGGTTGCTGAACATGCGACGGAACTCCAGGCCTTCGATGATGGCGGACAGCTTGGCGGTTTCGCCCTCAATCGTCATCAGGCCGGCCTCGTCGCCGTCTTCCTTCGACATCTCGAACAGTTCGAGGTTGTCGCTCAGCTCACGCTCCAGATCGGTGATGGTGACCACCACACCGTCCAGGGCTTTTTTCTCTTTGCCCAGCTCCTGGGCGCGCTTGGGGTCGTTCCAGACGGTCGGGTCTTCTAGCGATGCAATAACGGTGCGCAGGCGCTCGGCTTTGGCATCGTAGTCAAAGATACCCCCGTAACTCTTGGGTCCTTGCGGTCAGGCCATTGAGTTGGGTGCCGATGAGGTTGATGCGTTCTGCTTCCATGGTGCTGTCCTAAACAAACTGTGAATTCGGGGGAATAACCTCATATTTTAGGCCCCCGCGCTCCGCCGCTTCGCGGGTCGCTGCCCCCCGAGGGGGCGAACTCGCCTTGGGGCGGCCCTGCGGCGAGTTGCAGCCCCCACGCTCCGCCGCGGCTCGCTGGCCTTGCAGGCCGCGGCGTTGTCAGAGCCAACGCCCCTTCTGGCTGTCCCGACCTGCGCAGGCAGGCCGGGAGCCGCAGCCATCAGCCCCGAGGGGGCGAACTCGCCTTGGGGCGGCCCTGCGGCGAGTTGCTGGCTCCAATCTATTGGCCCGGAACGCGCATCGCATCCAGATAATCGCGCCCGATATCGACAGTGGATGCCACCCCCAGAGACGGGAATTTGGCGGCCAGCCACTGTTTGGCGCAGTCCTTGCCGAGGTCGCGCAGCGTGTGGATCAGCTTGGCGTCGGTGGCAGCCTTGGTGGAGGCATGGAAGCCACCCAGTATCTCGCCGCCGTCGATGCGGTGCATCAGCACGTTTTTGTAGCGTGCCGGGTCCAGCTTGCCCTCCACCAGCAGGCGTTTGACGAAATCGATGGCGCGCATTTCGGCCATCAGGGCCGCGTTGAACGTGATCTCGTTGACGCGGTCCATGATTTCGGCGGCGGTGGTGGGCAGTTTGTCGCGTTTGATGGGGTTGATCTGCACCAGTACCACATCGCGGCTGTCACAGCGGTAGATCAGCGGGTGGATGGCCGGGTTGCCGGCATAACCACCATCCCAGTAATGCTCACCGTCGATCTCCACCGCCCGGAACACCATGGGCAGGCAGGCCGAGGCCATGACGGCCTTGGCGGTCAAGCGCTTGCCGCAGAAAATCTCTGCCTTGCCGGTGCTCACGGTCGTGGCGACCACAAAGACCTTCAGCGCCTGGTAGGCTGCCACCCGGTCAAAGTCGATCAGGCCCTCCAGAAAACTGCGCAGCGGGTTGATGTCCAGCGGGTTGCTCTGGTAGGGCGACACGGTCTGGGACCAGAAGTTGGTCATGGCGTCACCCATGATCTTCACCGGGGATTGGTCGCCGGTCAGGCCGCCAAAACCGCCGAACAGCGCGTCAAATGGTGCACGCTGGGCCTGCGTGATGGATGCGGTCACGGCCCCCATTTCCACAATGCCTTCCCAGAAGGCGGCCAAGGATATGCGGGCAGACTCCCGCATGGCCAGCGCGGACTGGCCCTCGGCCTCTGCAAAACCGTGCGCCATGGCTACGGCATTCATGGCGCCGGCGCTGGTGCCGCTGATGCCTTCAAATTCCACGCGCCCGTCGTCCAGCAGTGTGTCCAGCACACCCCAGGTGAAGGCCCCGTGTGATCCGCCGCCTTGCAGCGCCAGGTTGATACGCGGCGGGTTGGAGTGTGCGTGTTGTGTGGGGTTCAGGCCAGGGTGGGAGTGCATGGCCTTAGGCGATAAAGCGCTCGATCATGCCCGCCAAAACCTCGGGCTGGTCGTGGTGCATCATGTGGCCGGCGTCGGGGATAAAACCGATCTCCACGTTGGGCACATTTTTGATGCGCTCGTGGTATTGCTCCAGCGTGAACTTGCCCTTCCACCACAGGTCCAGGCTGTTGTCAGAGGCTTCCACCGCCAGCACCGGCATGTTCAGGCGGCGGTACAGGGCCAGCACCTCTTCGGCCTGGTACAGGTGGGCGCTGATGACCTTGTGCGCGGGCTGGCCCAGGATGGTCCATTTGCCCTCGGCGTTTTCTTCTGACCAGTGTTGTGCCAGCCAATCGGCCTTGTCCTGGCTCAGGCGCGGGTTGGTCTTCATCAGGCGCCGGGCCACGCCACTGACGGCGTCATAAGCCTTCAGGTCCAGCTCGCCGCGGTGCAGTTTCTTCAGATCGTCCATCCACTTGGCATACCGCGCCGGCGCCATGTCGGGTGTGGTGGCGGGCATGCCAAAACCTTCCAGATTGACGAGGCGGCGGATGCGTTCGGGGCGCACACCGCCGTACAACATGACGACATTGCCGCCCAGACTGTGGCCGACCAGGTTGACGGGCCCGTCGGGCGAGTAATGGTCCAGTAAGAAGTCCAGGTCCGCCATGTAGTCGGGGAACCAGTAGTTGTCGACTTCACCACAACCGGCCCCTGCGCAACTGGGTGTTTTGCCATAACCGCGCCAGTCGGGCGCGATGATGTAGTGCTCTTCCGCAAAGGCGTCGACGACAAATTGGTAACTGGCCGCCACGTCCATCCAGCCGTGGACCATGACCAGCGGGGTTTTATCGGGGGAGGGTTGGCCCCAAACCTGCACGTGGTACTGCAGATTACGTATAGGGACAAACTCGCTTCTAGGGGTTCTTTTGACTTGGTACATTTAGCCAATCATACGGAGCCCATGGATGCCAGTCAGTCAGAGCAGCGACAAACCTACTCCACCCAGCCGGGCAATCCCCGGGTCACTGGGCGGCGTGCCTGCGGCCTACACGCGCCTGCACAACAGCTTTACCTGGGTCGTGCCGGCCCGCTTCAATATCGCCGAGGTCTGCTGCGCGCGCTGGGCCGCCTTGCCGGATGCTGCAAAAAACATAGCGGTTCACGCATATTCTACGAGGGCTGGCGACACTTTTCATTCATATGCCCAGCTCCAGGAGCAGGCCAACCGGCTGTCCAATGTGCTGGTAGCACAGGGTGTGGTGCGCGGTGACCGGGTGGCCATCGTCATGCCCCAGTGTTTTGAGACCGCCGTGGCCTATATTGCCGTGCTGCAAATGGGAGCAGTGGCCATGCCCTTGTCGCTGCTGTTTGGGCCGGATGCACTGGAATACCGCCTGCAGGACAGTGAGGCGGTGTTGGCCATTGCCGATGTATCGTCCCTGGCCGACCTGCAACTGGCGCGCAAACACTGTCCCCTGCTGCGCACCGTGATGGGTGTTGGTGAAGCAGAGGCCGTGCAGGCCCAGGCCGATTGCGAATTTGCCGACGCACTGGCCCAGTTCAGCACACACTTCACGCCGGTGCAAACGGCGGCTGACGATCCCGCCATCCTGATCTACACCAGCGGCACCACCGGCAACCCCAAGGGCGCCCTGCTCGCGCACCGTGCCTTGATAGGCAACCTGCCGGGTTTTGTGGCCAGCCAGAACTGGTTTGGCTTCGATCCGTTCGGAGGCGATGCAGGCGATAGGGCCCCCCTCCCCGTGCGGGGAGGGGCAGGGGGGAGGGGCGAACACACTTGGGGCAACGCCCAGTCAGCCGGCTGACTGGGCTTGGACGGGTGGATTGATGGACGCACTCTTGCCCACGCTGTACTTCGGCCGCCCCATCGTCGCTTTTAACGGCCGCTTCAGCCCGCAGACCGCGCTGCAGCTGATGCAGCACTGCGGCGTCACCCACACCTTTTTGTTCCCCACCGCACTCAAGGCCATGATGAAGGCCTTTCCCGGCACGCCCGGGCAAACCGTGCGCCAGCAATTCAAGCTGCAACTGCAGGCCATCATGAGCGCGGGGGAGGCTGTGGGCGATGCGGTGTTTGCATACTGCGAGCAGCAACTGGGTGTGAAGCCGAACGAAATGTTTGGCCAGACCGAGATCAATTACATCGTTGGCAACTGCAATGCACTCTATCCCTCCAAACCCGGCAGCATGGGCATGGGCTACCCTGGCCATAGGGTTCAGGTCATTGACGAGGCGGGCAAGGAATGCCCGGTGGGTGTGCCGGGTGATGTGGCGCTGAACCGTTATGACGTGCATGGCCAGCCCGACCCCATCTTTTTCCTGGGCTACTGGAAAAACGATGCGGCAACCCGCGCCAAGTTCACCGGCGACTGGTGCCGTACCGGCGATATGGCCGTGCGTGATGCCGATGGTTACCTGTGGTACCAGGGCCGTTCCGACGATGTGTTCAAGGCCGCGGGTTACCGTATCGGCCCGGGTGAAATCGAGAACTGCCTGGTCAAGCACCCGGCCGTGGCGAATGCGGCCGTCGTGCCCAAACCCGACCCCGAGCGCGGCGCGCTGGTCAAGGCCTATGTTGTCATTACTCCTGATTTGATAGCGGCATGTACAGACGATACGGGGGCTATGGAGGAATTGCATCTAAGGCTTACGGCGGAACTGCAGTCCCACGTGAAAGGCCTGCTGGCGCCCTACGAGTACCCGAAGGAGATCGAGTTTGTCGACGCCCTGCCCATGACCACCACCGGCAAGGTGCAGCGCCGTGTGTTGCGCCTGCAGGAAGAGGAGCGGGCGCGGGTGCGCACAAGCGCCGTCTGAAGAAGCGGAAAATGGCGGGTTTGCGGTGCCGGGCGCAGCCGCTACTTCCAGCGCAGCGCCTGCTTTTCCACCACGTGCCACGACAGCCCGGCCAGCGCAAATGTCACCACGGTGCTGGCCAGCACATAAGCCACAAAGCTTACCTCATGCAGCTTGAAATGCGCCAGCACCTGTTGCACCGGAAAGCCATACAGATACGCGCCATACGACCAGTCGCCGATGCGCTGCGGCACACGCGGCAGCCAGCGCGCATACAGCGCCAGCCACAGCGTCAACATGCCCACGCCCAGCAGGTACGGCAGTAGCTGCCACACACCATGCGGCAGATACAGCGCGACTACCAGCAGCAGCAGGGCGGGCCATGCCATCGGGCGGATGTGGTCACGCCAGCAGGCAAAAACGGCGCCCAATACAAACAACACGCCGAGTTTGCCGTGGTAGTAATCCATGCCCCACAGCAGATCGAAAGGGCCGGTCGCCACATAGGCCGGACGCAGCAACAACACGGCCACCAGGCCAAGGCCCAGCAGCGGCACCTTGTATCGCAGCGGCCCCGGCAACAGGCTGGCCAGCGCCAGCACACCGTAACAGGTCAGCTCATAGGGCAGCGACCACAAGGCGCCGTTCACCGCAGTGGGCATGGGGTTGCTGGCAAACACGCCCGGCAAGGGGTATCTGATGCGCAAGGCGCTTGCCGTCTGCAGGTAATCCCAGGTGCCTCCATGCTGCCAATACACGGCCTGGGACCACGTGGTCATCAGCGGCCCCAACACCAGCACAGACAACAGGCACACGGTGACCAATGCCGGGTAGATGCGCAGCGCGCGGCGGCGGGCAAACTCCCGCACACTGGGGCTGCGCTCCAGCGACAGCGTCACCAGATAACCGCTGAGCACAAAAAAGATCGCCACGCCCACGCCGCCCATCGTGTCTATGCCCGATGTGCTGGCCAACGGCTCACTGTCGCCGCGTGCCCCCAGCGGGTAGCAGTGGCTGAATAGCACCAGCCACGCCGCGAACAGGCGCAGGATGTCAAAGCGGTTGTCGTCGCGGTTCAGGCTCATGGGAGGGGGAAGAGGAGGTGGCTCAGCGGGGCGGGCGGATGCTAACACGCCCATACCCTTGATACCTTGCTACGATGGCAGCCACAACCATCAGGAGACCGCATGACGCTTCGCCATCCCTTCAAACGCACAGCAGCCCGTATTGCCGCCGCCGCCACGCTGATCACACTGGCCGGTTTCTCGGGCCAGGCGCTGGCGCAGGCCTATCCCGCCAAGCCGCTCAAATTTGTCGTGCCGTTTTCCGCCGGCAGTGCCACCGACGCCGTGGGCCGCATCATTGCGCAGGCCATGGGTGAGGCCCTGGGACAAGCGGCGACGGTGGAGAACAAGGCCGGCGCCAACGGCATCCTGGGCGCCGAAATGGTCAAGGGCGCGCCGAGCGATGGCTACACCTTTCTGGTGACCACCAGCACCACACAGGCGGCCAATGTCAGCCTGTACAAAAAGCTGTCCTACGACCCGGTCAAAGACTTCACGCCGATTGGCAAGATCGGCGAGACCGGTTTCATCTTGATGGTGCAGGCCGACTTTGCGGCCAAGGACATGAAGGAGTTCATCGCCTACGCCAAGGCCCATCCGGGCAAGCTGGCCTACGGCCACGGCTCGTCGGGCTCGCTGGTGTCCGCCGCACTGCTGGGACAGATGGCGGGGCTGGAGGTGCTGAACGTGCCGTACAAGAGCATTCCACCGGCGCTGACCGATCTGCTGGGCGGCCAGATCCAGTTTGCGTTTGCCGATGTCGGTAACGCCGTCTCGCAAATGAACGGCGGACGGCTGCGTGGCCTGGGCGTGACCACGGCCAAGCGCGCCGGCAAGGCGCCGCAGATTCCACCGATTGGCGACACCGTCAAGGACTACGCGGTGGGCGCCTGGTTTGGCCTGATGGCGCCGGCCAATCTGCCGGCGGATGTTAAAGCCAAGGTCGGCACCGCTTTTGCCGCCGTCATGGCCAAACCCGAGGTGCGCGAGAAGATCACCGCCGCCGGCATAGACGTGGACTACCAGGATGCGGCCCAATTGGCCAAGACCATTGATGCCGAGATCAAGAAGTGGTCGCTGTGGGTCAAGGCTGCGAACATTACACCGGAGTAGGTCATTTGATGAATTGGCCTCTAGCCCTCGCGAATGCTCGTGTTTGCGCTATTGAAGTGATAGCATATGCCTGACCCAACGGTGAATGAAGGGGCTGAACTGAGCGTCGCCGGGCCGCCCCAAGACGCGAAAGCCCCCTTGGGGGGCAGCGTAGTACGCGAAGCGACAAGCGTGGGGGCCTTACACGGCTTTCGCGTCATCGACATGACCGGCGTCGTGTTGGGTCCTTACGCCACTCAAATTTTGGGCGACTACGGCGCCGACGTCATCAAGATTGAACCACCCGGCGGCGACATCATGCGCCATGCCGGGCCCATGCAACACCCCGGCATGGGCCACATCTTCATCAACGCCAACCGCAACAAACGCTCCGTCGTGCTGGACCTGAAACAGCCCGCCGACCGCGCCACGCTGCTGCAACTCTGCGCCACGGCCGACGTGCTGGCCTACAACATCCGCCCCGCCAGCATGGCGCGCTTGGGGCTTTCGTGGGAGGCGGTGCAGGCCGTCAACCCGCGCATCGTCTACTGCGGCGCCTATGGCTATAGCGAGGGCGGGCCGTATTCGGACTGGCCTGCGTATGACGACCTGATCCAGGGCGCTGCCTGCATCCCCTGGCTGATGACACAAAGCGGCAGCCCCGAGCCGCGGTATGTGCCCGCCACCTTTGCCGACCGCGTGACCGGCCTGAACATGGTGCACGCCATCATGGCCGCGCTGTTGGCGCGTGTGCGCACCGGGCGTGGCCAGAGTGTGGAAGTGCCGATGTTCGAATGCCTGCTGCAATTTGTGTTGGGCGAACACCTGGGCGGCGCCACCTGGGAACCACCGATTGGCCCCATGGGCCACAGCCGCATGCTGGCACCGAATCGCAAGCCCTATGCCACGGCCGATGGCCATGTCTGCGCGCTGATGTACAACGATGCGCATTGGAAGGCCTTTCTGGCGCTGGTTGGTGAACACCAACGTTTTGATGCGGACGCGCGCTTCACGACGCAGAGCGCACGCATCACACACATTGACGCGCTGTACGGCTTTGTGCAGCAGCACATGCGCGCCCATGGCACGGCGCACTGGCTCAGTGTGCTGGCCGCGCACGATATTCCGGTGATGCCGATGATGAAGCTGGACGACCTGCTGACCGACCCCCATCTGCTGGCCACCGGCGCCTGGCTGGATGTGGCGCATCCACATGAAGGCAGACTGCGCCAGTTGCGCCCGCCGGTGCGCATGGGTGATACACCCACATCCGTGCGCCGGCCAGCGCCGCTGCTGGGGGAGCATACGCAGGAGGTGTTGGCGGAGTTGAGGGGGATGTCGGGCGGGTAGCACGTGTCTTTGCTCCCGTACTGAGGCTCGTTGTACTAGGAAAGCGCGGGGCAGCCTCAAAAGTTCCGTTATACCCAATTTAGGGTTTTCATGAAAGGCCTTAAGGAAAACTAGCCGCTAGCCCTCGTGGGGTAGATATACTGCGCTATACAATTAATAGCAAAATGGCGTTCCAGGTCAGGAAAGCCAGGGATGGGCGGCGGAAGTTCAGCTTCGGGCGTAAGCAGCCATTGGATTGAGTGGTCTAGCGGCTATAGTGCCTACTCAAATCATCAGTCTAAATGTCCGCATGCGCAAGCCAATCACAGTTTCACTTTGCATAATCGCTGTGATGATCTACGCAGTGAGCTTGTTTCTTCCGGCGTTTACATGTGCCCATACAAAGAGCTTCCCCGGATATACCGTGCTTGCGGTCGGGTTCATGGGACTCCTGGGATTGGATCCGCGCTGGTTCGGAAACCTCGGACTTTTACTCCTGCTAATCGCAAGTCTCAAAACCAATTCACGTCAACGCCCGATAGTCATGATCGCTACTGCAGCATTCGCTCTATCGGCATTTGCTCAGGCGGCAGGCTGTGAAGGGGCCGGTGGCGCACCTGAAGTGTCAACAGGGTTAGCAATTGGCGGTTACCTGTGGGTTGTATCTCTACTAATTGCCTGCATGGCAAATCTGTCCATAGGGCGGGCGACTTATTCGTCCGTTGATTTCGAAGAAACAGTGCCACAGTTCAAGAATATCTGAGGTAGTGGCAAAGCTCAGTCCAGGGCCTTATCCCATCATTGTTCGTAAATGATCATACAAATATGCGCTGCTTTAACCACCATGGAAAAGACGCCGTCGGCATTTGCAAGGCATGTGGACGTGCCCTTTGTCCTTGCTGCGCGGCAGAGATTCAAAAAGCGGTGGCCTGCCGTGACCGGTGTGAATCCGACGTCTCAACTCTATTGTCAATAAATAGAAATGCAATCCAATATGCCAAGAGCACCAAACAGGCGCGGTATCTTGGTCCTACGATGATCATCGTTGTCGGTGTCGTATTCATGACGCTGGGAGTCACTTACGATGGCATCGACATCGCAATACCTGCAGGCATCGTCTTAGTTGCGGTAGGTATCTTCTTTTCGGTCATTCAGCACCGCATGGCGAAAGCGCTCAAGACGTGATCTGTACCCCTTCAATCATGCACACATTGCAATCGCTTAGCCTCCTGAGGGGCGCGAATTGACATGCAAAGCGTTGAACAGGAAGGCCGTTGGCTGGCCGATTTTCCGCATGAAAGCACGGTGCGCTTCCTAGCTGCGCTGGCTTATGAACTCACAATCGTTGCCCGCAACAGCTATCGCACGCAGGGTTGCTCGACCTCCTCGAGGCTTCACGCGGGGTGTCTGTTGCTATAGGACTGTATCCGTCATGGCTCTTTGACACCTGACGAGCACGGGATAGTGAACTCTGGCATCTACTGATATGACGCCCAGTGATTTGATTTGATTTGATAGGATGATGTATTTCCGCGTAGGGGCAGGGGCAGTCGTTTCGCAAGTCCCTATTTCAGATCCTTGACTTGTTTGGGCAGGTTTCGCTCTCTATGTTGTCCTTAGGCTTCTCATGATCCGCGATGAATTCAATGCACATAAGTCAAACTGGTTTCGGGATGAACATCAGTGTGCCGAGGTTCGCACTATCGTGCATGGGAGGCTCGCGGATGACCGATATCAGCAAGAATGCCGGTATCTCATGAGATTTTGGTGGCACCTCACCATGTCATATCAAGAAGTTTCTTATGCAGAGCTTCGACTGCATCTCTCCGAACACAAGATGGAAGTTCTGGAGTCTCTATTCGATGCTATCGACACTTCCCACGAAGCAGTCAACGCATGGATCAAGGAACAGACGGAGAGATGGCCATTACTTGAACCTGGCACAACCAACTGCAACGCTTAGGCGCTACAAAAAGTGCAGCTCCATGGGTAAATCATCTTCTGCATCCCCGGTTCGTTGATTTAACACCTGACGGAGATTTGAATGGCTGCTGTCTGGAAGTATGTACGTCAGCTATGTGTCTCAACGAAACAGATTCACCCGGTTGAAAAGGCGCGTATCGCGCGCACAGCTACAGTCGACGGCACGGTGGTGGTGGCTGCAGCGCACGCCACGGTAGACCCACCGATGCTCTTCTGCCCCTACAACTGCGCCGGCGCCTTGGTAGGGAACGCCACGGTAAAGCAGCTCCCTTTCCCAGGTGTGGATTCAACCGTCAATTTGCCACCCAGCAGCGAGGTCACGATGCGGTGAGAAATCGCCAGGCCCAGGCCGGAGCCGCCTTGGCCCAGGCGCGTTGTGAAGAAGGGATCGAAGATACGCGTCAGCACGGCCAATTCCATGCCCATGCCGTTGTCTACCACCTTCAACTGCACCGCACCATCTGCCACATCGTGCGTGGCCTGCAGCGTGACGCTTGCATTGGCTGCGTCGGCGGCGAAACCGTGGACCACGGAGTTCTGCACCAGGTTGGAAATGACCTGGCCCAATGGACCGGGAAAACCATCACACGTGATGCCTGGTGGCACCTGGTTGTGTATCTGAACCGTGAACGGTTTCTTCAGGGCCGGCCCCAGGGTGTTGAGCACGTCTTCGACCACGTCGTCCAGTTTGAAGTCGCGTCGCCTTTGCGAAGTCTGGTCCACCGCCACCTGTTTGAAACTGCTGATCAGATCGGCTGCCTTGCGGCTGGCGCTGACCTGGAACTCGCTGACCTCGGCCAGAAACACCAAAAATCGCTGCAGCTCGGCCCGCTTCAGGCCATTGCCAGACACCATGGTGTTGAATTCGCGCACCCTGTCCTGCAAGGTGCTGGACAACATCAGCACATTGCCTATCGGTGTGTTGAGTTCGTGTGACACGCCCGCCACCAGCGAGCCCAGGGATGCGAGCTTTTCGGACTCCACCAATTCCTCTTGCGACTGCTTGAGCAGCGCGAGCATATTGCTCAATTCCAGCGTGCGCTCGGCGACCCGTTTCTCCAAATTTTCATTGAGCTCCTGGCTGCGCAGCATGGACTGGCACAACTGCTGTTCACGCTCCTTGGCCTCGGTGATGTCGCTCAGGCGCACCAGGCAGCCCTCTTGCAAAGGCGCGCAGTAGATGGAAAACCAGCGGCCGCCGCCCTGCTGGGGTGTCAGGACAAAACGTTCTTCCTCCAGCTCTAGGCCGTGTGCCAGTGAACGCTGGCACATGTCCGCGAAGCCCAGTTCATGCCAGCGCGCAAAGGCCTGGGTCACCGGGCGGCCTTCGATTTTGGTGTCGGTTGTACCCGCCAGGCCGAGCATGGTCTGGTTGGCAACCAGGACCATCCAATCGGTTTGCCCCGGCGTCTCACCCACCACACGCCGCAGTGCAAGAATGGCATCGTGGCTGCCGTCCAGCACCGCCTCCAGCAAGTGCGCCCGCATCTCCAGCGGCTGGTTGTAGACCACCAGGTTGAGCGTGCCGTCGGAGCGCTGCAAGGGCAGTATCAACCGCTCCCACGTATACACCGAAGACGCCCGGTCCGAATAATGCAGGGTGTACAGAGGCCGCCGCTGCGTCAGCACACTGCGGTAGCAGTCCAGGAAGAAGGGCCCCAACACGCCGCCGAAATCAGAGACCCGCTTGCCCGTCATATTGGTCTGGCTGTGCCGGCTGATTTCAATGCCGTAGTGCAGGTATTCAAAGTCGCCATCCGGCAAGGACTCCAGCACCATCACCATGGGCGAAAAGCGGCGCAGCGGTTCTGCTACCGCTTCACCATACAGCGCGAAATGGGTGAGGTCTGGCAGATCAGCGTTGTTGGTTCGCGCAAGGGCCTGCCAGGCAAACAGCAGCGCCAGCACATCCGGGTTGGAGACGACGGCCTCGATGCCATCCCAAACCTTGCGGTGCCAAAAGGGTGTCGCCGATGTCATGTACCGCTATGCTGTTCTGCAATCGCCTTGCAGTCTGCTGCAATTGCCACAAAAGCATCCAGCACGTCAGGGTCAAAGTGACTGCCCCTGCCTTCGACAATGATTTCCATCGCCTTCTCGTGTGTGAACGCCGGCTTGTAGACCCGCTTGCTGATCAGTGCATCGTAGACGTCGGCAATGGCCATCAGTCGCGCGGAGATGGGAATGGCGTCGCCGGCAAGACCCTCGGGGTAGCCCGAGCCGTCCCACTTTTCCTGGTGTGAGTAGGCGATCTCCTTGGCGCAGCGCAGAAAGGGAACGTCCTTGCCGAGGCGGGCCTCGGCGCTCTCGATGGCGAGTTTGCCCATGGTGGTATGGGTTTTCATGATCTCGAACTCTTCGGCGGTCAGCTTGGCCGGCTTGAGCAAGATGCTGTCGGGGATGCCGACCTTGCCGATGTCGTGCAGGGGCGCGGACTTGAACAGCCGGTCAATGGTCAGGTCGTTCAGATAGGCGCTGAAGCGCGGGTGGTCGCGCAGATGTTCGGCCAGCAGGCGCACGTAGTGCTGCGTGCGCACGATGTGGTCGCCGGTATCGTTGTCGCGTGTTTCCGCCAGCGAGGCCATGGTCAGAATGGTCACGTCCTGCACATCACGCAGTTCGGCATTGCTGCGTTGTACTTCCGCCGTGCGGCGCTGCACCTCCTGCTCCAGGTAGTCGTTCTTGTCGCGCAGAAAATCGGACGAAGCCTTGAGTGTCAGATGGGTCTTGACCCGTGACAACACGATGGCCGGGCTGATGGGTTTGGCGATGTAGTCCACCGCACCCATTTCCAACCCCATCTCTTCATCGTGTTCGTCGGTGCGGGCGGTCAAAAAAATCACGGGAATGCCGCGTGTTGCGGGGCCGGCCTTGAGTTGGCGGCAAACTTCATAACCATCCATGTCCGGCATCATGATGTCCAGCAGGATCAGGTCCGGCGCCTTGTCACCGTTGGCGATCTTCAGCGCCCGCGCGCCGCTGGAGGCGACCTTGACGGTGTACTGGTCCTGCAGCAAGTCGTTCATCAGCACCAGGTTGGCCGGCGTGTCGTCGACCACCATCACGGTTTGGCGGCCCTCGTTTGTGGTGCGGTTGTCCATGTTGTTCAACGTTCCTTCGTTCTTGTTGTTGCTAGGGCTGCAGGGCCAGGGATTCAACCAACTCCAGCGCTTCGTCAAGCGCCAGGCTGTCAATGGAGTTGCGAATGCGCGGGTAGTGTTCGCCCATCATGGGCCCAAACAGGGCCGCATGGTCAGAGAAATGGCGCCGTGCGTGGGCATCGTCGTCTCGCAACAACTTGAGCAATTGGTCCATCGCCTGTCTCTGCGTGGCCAGGTCTACCGTCTCCCGTGGTGCAGGTTGGGCGGAAGCGGTCTGCTTCAGTACGGGTTGCAGCGCCTGCACCAGCCGGTTCAGCGCGTGTGCCACGTCGGGTAGATGGTCGGCCGGCGTCGTGCTATTGCCGATAGCCTGTTCCAGCGTGTGGGCGGCACCGTGCAGGGCACGGGCGCCTATGGTGCCGGCCAACCCCTTGAGCGTATGGGCCGTGCGTTGTGCATCTTGCAAGCGGCCATCCGACAGGGCCTGCGTTATATGCACCGTGGCGTCGGCCTGCTCAGCCACAAAGTTTTTCAGTAGTGCGAGGTAGCGATCTTCTCGGCCCCTGACCCGGCGTAATCCGGCTTGCAGGTCCAGCCCCTCAATGTGCGCCGGTAGCAGGCTGGATAGGTGTACCTCCAAGGCACCTGCCGGTTGGTGGGGCTGGTGGTGGGTGTCGGACGTCCCGCCGTTCCAGGTCCAGCGCAGCAGTGTTTTGAACAAATGGTCGGGCTCAATCGGTTTGGTGACAAAGTCAACCATTCCTGCGTCCAGGCACCGCGTGCGGTCGGCATTCATGGCGTTGGCGGTCATGGCGATGATGGGTGTGCCACTCCAACCGGGCAGGGCCTGCAGGCTGCGGGTGGCGTCCACGCCATCCATCTCGGGCATTTGCATGTCCATCAGGATTGCGTCAAAACTTTGCACCTGTGCCATCTCCACGGCAATCAGCCCGTTATCGGCCACCATGACGTGCACGCCAACGTCTGCGAGTAGTTCGCACGCCACTTGCTGGTTCAGCACATTGTCTTCAGCCAGTAGCACGCGCACGCCCTTCAGGCCTCCCAGGTCGATTGCGGGCGAGCCCCGCGCGCCGCTGCCGTTCACCACGGTGGGACGCGGATCATCCGTCATCAACCGGATCAAGCTGTCAAACAGCATCGACGGGCTGACCGGTTTGGATAACACTTCGGTGATGCCCATCGCCGTGGCCTGGCCGATGAGGTCTTCGCGGGAGTAGGCGGTCACCATGGCCAGGTGGGGTGTTCTGGCGCCGGGCAGGCTGCGGATGCGGCGGGCGGCCTCCAGGCCGCTCATGACGGGCATTTGCCAGTCCAGCAGCACCGCGTCGAACGGAGTTGGGCTGACGCCCAGGGTGTGCAGCGCCGCCTGGCCCGAAGGCACCGCCGTTGCGTCAAACCCCAACTGTTGCAGCAGGCCATGCATCACGGTGCGGGCGTGGTCGTTGTCGTCCACCACCAATACACGCTTGCCACGCAGATCGGGCGGCGGCCGGCGCAGTGTCTGAGGGGCGGTGCCCAGACCCAGCCGGGCGGTGAACCAGAAGGTCGAGCCCTTGTCGACTTCGCTCTCCACTCCCACGCTGCCGCCCATCAACTGGGCCAGCTGTTTGGAGATGGCCAGCCCGAGGCCGGTGCCGCCGTATTTGCGCGTGGTGGAGGCATCCGCCTGCTGGAAGCTCTGGAACAGGCGGCCCATTTGTTCTTGCGTAAGGCCAATGCCGGTATCGGTGACCGAAAAAGTCAGCAGCACGGAGTCGTCGCTGCGTTGTGCAACCCGCACCACAACAGCCACCTCTCCGGCATGTGTGAACTTGACGGCATTGTTGGCGAAGTTGATCAGGATCTGGCGCAGGCGCAGCGCGTCGCCCACCAGGGCCTGCGGCACATCGGGCGCCACATCAATGACAAACTCCAACTGTTTCTGGGCCGCCTTCTCGGCAATCAGGGTGGCAATGTCATCCATCAGGCCTTCGAGCACCATCTCGCCGTGCTCGATCTGCAGCATGCCGGCTTCGACCTTGCTGAAGTCCAGCACGTCGTTGATGATGCCCAGCAGGTGCTGCCCTGACTGCTGGATTTTTTGCACATAGTCGCGCTGCTGCGCGGTCAACTGGGTGCCCATGGCCAGGTAGCCCATACCGATGATGGCGTTCATGGGGGTGCGGATTTCGTGGCTCATGTTGGCCAAAAAATCGCTCTTGTGCTGGTTGGCGGCCTCGGCCGCGGCGCGGGCCTCCAGGGCCTGGTTGAACATTTGTACGTTGCAGATGGCAATCACGGCCTGGTCCGCAAATGTTTCCAGCAGCGACACTTCCTTGGCAGAGAACGCGCCCGCGGTCTCGCGTCCGACGTAAATCGTTCCAATGCCGATACCGTCCGAGACCAGGGGCACAAACAGGATAGATTGCGTGCCGGTGGTTCGGCTGTTGCGGCGCAGTTTTTCCGTCGCACCGGAATCGGTGTGAACATCGGCAAACTGGATGATCCGCTTTTCCTTGATGACCATGCCGGTGACGGATCCGGGTTCGAGTTTGCCGGGCAGACTCAAAGCCAGTTCTTCGGCGCCGGGACCCTGGTGGGCGCCCAGATGCACGATGTCACCTTCGGTCAGGTACAAGATGCCGCCATGGAGGCCGGCGAAAAGCTGAAAACAACACTCCGTGATTTTTTCAAATACCGGCTTGGCATCGGCCATGGAGTTGCCCATGACATGTAATACGGCGGCGGTGGCCCTTTGCTGGGCCAGGGCCTCTTTGGCCTCGGTCTGGCGTAGCGCGGCCTCCGTGACCCTGGCTTCACGCTCGGTAGCGAGTTGCCGCTGCAGAAGCGTGTTTCGGGCAAAGAAAAACCAGGCGACGGCCGTGGCGATGGCGCCAAAACTGCCTACGGATAGCGCCAGTATGCTCACCTAAGTCAGTCTCCTGGCCAGACGTTCGAGTTGAGTGTGCAGGCCGGCCGCGTCTCCAGCTTCCCGCAGGATTTTTTCTGACAGCTGCTGGATTTCTTGATCGCTGAGTTTGCCCTTGGCCATGGCGGCAACGATGCGCGGCGTCATCAGCGTGTGCAGATCATTCAGGCGTGCCGGCGTTACCTGGTGTTTACCGCTTTGTGGATAGGATTTGTCGTAGGACCGTTGCAACGCCGGTGCGCTTGCGCGGGGTGTGTCGCGTTGTAACACACCCTCGAAGGTGGGGGCCTGCTGCACACGTTCGCCCATGCACCAGCGTGACTGGGGCACGCCAGCCCAGTGCAGCAAGGTGGCCAGTATCGACGTGGAGTCGTAAGCCGTGGGCGTGCTGGAACGGAAGACGGTTTGCTCCTTGATCCATGGCGAGACCAGGATGGTGGGCACGCGCACTCCCATGATGTCGTAATGGAATCCATCGTTGCGGTCGTTGGGCCAGGGGTTGGCCGCATACGGCGGCGGTGCGTGGTCGAAGATACCGCCATGTTCATCGAAGGTGATGACAAACAGGGTTTCCTTCCAACGCGGGCTGTTGCGGATGGCATCGTAGATTTCGTTCAGTGCTATTTCTCCGGCCAGCGGGTCTGCGCCCGGGTGGTAGGAGGTGGTGCCGGTCATTGCGATCCAGATCGGCTCCAGAAAGCTGAAGGCCGGCAGCGTGCCCGCTAGCGCGTCGGCCTTGAACTGGTCGACGGTTTGCAGAAAACTGGTCGCGTCGGTGGCGATCGCGGTGTCGACCGACGGAATGGTGCCCTGCAGGTAGAGGTGGTAAGTGTGGACAAAGTTCATCCACTCCACGGAGTGGTAGAGTTTCCAGTCGGTAAAGCCGTTGCTCCACAGCACCTTCCAGATCGACTGCCGGTGTGGATTGCTGGGCCAGTACTGGTAGGTAGTTCCGTTCTGGAAATTGTTCAATTGCCCCAACGCCGAGCCGGTAAAGGCGAAGGCGCGGTTGGGGTCGGTGGCACTGGGCATGGAGCAATACCAGGCGTCCGAGATTGCAAAATTGCGACCCAGTCCGTTGAGTATGGGCAGCTGCTTGGGTGAGTAGGTCTGCATCACCTCGTGCACACCGTTGTTCCACACAAAGCCCGCCATGCCGGGCTTTTCGCGCTTCTCATAGCCGCCGGGTTGACCCCAGAACAATTGGCGCATGACATCGGATTTGTCGTGGAAGGGGTCATTGGGTAAAAAATCCAGATCCCATTCCTCGCTGAGCTGCCCTCCGTGGTACTGGGTCAGCATGACTTTTTCCGGTGTCTTGTGGTCGGGGCCGCCGCAGGGGTCGATGTTGAACATCTGCGCGCTGGCGCCGTCAAACGGCGCGTCGTTGCCAACAAAATTGATGCCGGTATCGGTCTTGTCGTAGAGCCAGCCGCAGACGTGGTCGAAGCTGCGGTTCTCCAGCATGATGTAGACCACATGTTTGATCTTGTCCCGCATGAAATCCATGGTGCCCGGAATCTGTGCCTTGGCCGGGTCGATGGACCGGGGCTGTTGCACCATGGTCAACGTGGTCGTTGCGTCAAAGCCCGCCGGCAGCATGCCCTCGCGCACCGGGCCGACCAAGGGGTTGGCAGACTTGGGATCGAATGTCCACAACCGAAACCTCCCGCTTGCGGGAACCCAGTCCAGCACATATTCCCCCATGGAAACCAGCTTGTGGTCCGAGCCGATATCTTCCCAGCGCCCCTGTTGCAGGGCGGGCAATGCCAGCGGCATGATGGCTTGCGGATCAAAGCTCCAGAGCCAGTATTCACCGGTTTCTGCAACACGGTCGAGCACGTAGTCGCCCATGGCCAGCAGGTCGTGGTCGAAATCGATGGTGTCGAAAGAACCTTGTGGCGTGAAAGGCAAGGGCAGTGGATCGCTGCTTTGCGGGTTGTTCGGATTCAGGTGCAAAGGGTTGGGATCGAAGTTCCACAACTGGAAGGTGCCCCGCCCCATGGTGGGGATGACGTTGAGCATGAAGCCGCCCAGTGGCAAGAGCATCAATTCCTCACCGGAGTCGTAGCTCTCTTTGGCGCCATCGGGATTTCCGAAGTCGACACGGTAACTCCAGAACTTGGCCTTGGTCCACAGTCCTTTTTGCACGGCTGGCGCCATCAGCGGGTTTTCACGGCTGGGGTCGAATTCAAACAGGCGAAAGGGGAAACACGGTTGGTAGTCCTTCAGCGTCATGGCGCCCCACTCCAACACGTAGCGTCCTATGGGCGCAAGCTTGTGGGTGTGGTCAAACAACGCTTTGGGGCCTAAGGGAATGCGGCGCAGCAGCTGGTCGTCGTTCAGATCAAACTGCCATAACGCGTAGGCGTCACTGCGGGTATCACGGCTGATGACATAGTCATCCATCGGCGCTGCGGCAGTAGTCATACCGGTTGTCTCCCTGATGCATCAATAGACGCGGAAATTTGTGCACAGTATGGTAGAGTTTTCCGGGTCCGAGGTGCTTTTTTCACGACTGAAGGGAAAATCCCAACATGCCAGACTTTGCTCCAGCATTGCCACACGGCGAAATCCAGCAGGTGTTCCCCGACGTTTTTTTCGTCACCGGCACCATGCAGACCGTTCTGATGGGGGCACATTGGCACTTCAGCCGCAATATGACCGTCGTGCGGGAGGGTACGGACCTGACCCTGATCAATACGGTGCGCCTGAACGACGCGGGCCTTGCCCAGCTCGATGCACTGGGCACAGTGAAAAACGTGGTCAAGATCGGTGCGTTGCATGGCCTGGATGACGCGTTTTACAAGCAGCGTTATGGCGCCACGTTATGGGCGCCTGCTGGCATGCCGCATGACCACGCACTGACGGCCGACAAGCTACTGGCTCCCGGTGGCGAGATGCCATTCAAAGGGGCCAGCGTGTTTGTGTTTGAAGCGACCAAGTTGCCGGAGTGTATTGTGCGCATTGACCGTGAAGGCGGCATTCTGGTGGCCTGTGACGCGCTGCAAAATTGGGTCGGGCCGGATGCCTTCTTCTCGGATGAGTCGCGCAAGATGATGACGGAAATGGGCTTCTTCCAAAGCGCAAATATCGGCCCGGTGTGGATGAAGGTCAACGAACCCCAGGCGCAGGACTTCTTGCGCTTGCGCGAGTTGCCGTTTCACCATGTCTTGTGCGGCCACGGTGTGCCACTGCGCGACACCGCACAAGAGGCGTTTCAAACACGGTTCAGCCAAGTATTTGGTATCTGATCCCCGCGCCCCCAAGGGGCTGCAGGGCGATTGACGCAAGCTTGGCCTCAGGGCTTCGCAAAGTAATCGGGTAGAGGGCAGACTTGGTTGTTGTGCTGCGCACACCAAGCCAGTGCCTGTGGTTTGCTCCACTGCGCGAACTGCGGGCTTTTGTCGATGACCGCGGTTGTGCAAAGTTGCACTGCCTGATCCGAGTCTGGCTTCGGTTTGTCATATGCACTTTGGCACGCGGCCCCCACCGCAACGGGATCGGCGTCAGGCTTGTCTCCCATGGCCTTTGCAAAGCATGCAGTTGCCAAATCCTGCCCGGCCATGGTGGTTATGCCGGGTTTGGATGAACAACTCTGGTAGACCGCTGCGATCGGGTGATTGGCCCCCATGAAGGAGGTCATTTTTTGTGGCGTTGCGGGTGACAGGTTCACACTGCCGGCCTTGAGTACAGCTGTGGGTGTTTTGGGGTATGCCGCGTTCCAATAACCAATGGCCTCTGCGCCAAAAACAATGACCGGGCGGGTGGATGTGCTTGGCAAGTCGCCAGCGGCTGGGTTGACCAGCGCGCCCAACATGGTGGGTATGTAAGCTGAGCCTTTCGCACCAAAGTAGCGGACCGCATTGGCGGTGGGGAAGCAACCGGTTTCTCCACTGCCGGGGGCGGCAATCGGGAAGATGTCCACGGTAGTGGTGTACAGCGTCCACTCTGCGGGGGCCACACCGACCGTGGTCAGCAGGCGTTGCCAGCGGTTCAGCGTGGCATTGTTGAGGTAGTCGGACTGCTGCAAGGCTGAATAGGGTGGGTAGTGCAACAGCATCACCATTTTTTGGGACTGCATGGGCAAGCCCAAGGGCAAGTAAAACTGCCAGGGCCCTGAGCAGGTCAAATTCGCACCCTTGGGTTCCCAACATGCAGCGTCTTTGCTGCCCTGGCAAGCCTTGACACCTTTCAGGCCCAGGGCGGCGCGTTGCAGCCAGGCGCTTTGGGTCGCGCCATACGCGGCTGCATTCGGATGGCTGGAGTAGAAGCTGACCTGGTAGCCCTTTACGCCCAGCGGCGTGACCTTCAGGCTGCAGGCATCCGTGATCTGGTCGCGGTGCAATGAATTCAGCAGGTAGAGCTGGATGCTGCTGGCCACGGCCATGGAGCGGTCGTAGGCGGACTCGGACGCTGTCTGTATGACGGGGTAGAGTTTGTTGATCTCCGCCTGCGAACCCAGCGTATAGCTAATCTGCGGCTTGCCGTCGCAGGGCGGTGCCGAGGCAGTGGACGGGGTGTCAGCAGGCGCTTGGGCCAGCGCGAATGCACTGGCCAGTGCCAACACGATGGCCAGTGCGAGACGAAACTTCGACAGATGGTGCATTGTTTATATCCCTAGGGGTCAGCCGAAACGGCTGGGCGTATACATTTACATTGCATCCGTCGCCTCGCGTTGGGCAACTGAACGGCATGGTTCCAACGCTTGCATTCTGCATGATTGGCGACAGCCAATGCTTGCCACCGTGGCTAAACTGATACGTACACGGACAGCGCCCTGCGTAGGGTCACCCATCAGCCACATCCCATTTCTTCACACACCAGACCATGAAAACCATCCCACTCGGCCGCAGCGATTTACACGTCACCCCCATCTGCCTGGGCACCATGACCTTTGGCGAACAGGTGGATGAAGCCTCCGCCCATGCCATCATGGACCATGCCGTGGAGCGTGGCATCAATTTTCTGGACACCGCCGAGATGTACGCCGTGCCGGCCCGTGCGGAGACGTTCAACGCGACTGAAAAAATCATGGGCAATTGGTTGGCCGCACGCCCTGGCTTGCGCCAGAAGCTGGTGATCGCCACCAAGGTGGCCGGGCCCTCGCGCGGCATGCCGTGGGTGCGCGGCGGCAAGGCTGACTTGTCGGCCGAAGACATCATTGCCGCCTGTAACGGCAGTCTGCAGCGGCTCAAGACCGATGTGATCGACCTGTTCCAGATCCACTGGCCGAATCGTGCGGTGCCGATGTTTGGCACGCTGTATTACAAACCCACGGATGACCGGGCGGTGACCAGCCTGCATGCGCAGTTGGAGGCCTTGGGTCAGCTGGTCAAGGCGGGCAAGGTGCGCGCCATTGGCCTGTCCAACGAGACACCATACGGCGTGCATGAGATGGTGCATCTGGCCGAGCAGCATGGTCTGCCGCGCGTGGCCACGGTGCAGAACGTCTACAACCTGATCAGCCGAGGTTTGGAAAACGGTCTGGACGAGACCATGCACCGGCTCGGTGTGTCACTGTTGGCGTATTCGCCGCTGGCCTTTGGATTGTTGACGGGCAAGTACGACGCCGGTGGCATTGAAGGCCCGAATGCACCGCAGGACGCACGCATCACGCGTTTTGAGACGGTGCGCAAACAGCGCTGGGGGCGCAAGGAGTCGCTGGCGGCGGCCAAACGCTATAACGCACTGGCCCAGGCCAACGGGCTGACGCCGACCCAGTTGGCGCTGGCATTTTGTTATACCAAATGGCAGGTGACCAGCACCATCATCGGTGTGACGTCGCTGGCGCAGTTGGAAGAAGACATCAGTGCCTTTGGCACCACGCTGTCCCCCGACATACTGGCCGCGGTCGATGCCATCCGGCTGGAGATGCGCGACCCGGCGTTTTAGCCTTGCAGAGCGCTCTGACAGGCTTCACTTTGCGCCAGCAGGGTCGCTGCCCGTCATTGCGACTTTGGCAATGGCTTCTGCATGAACTTGCGCACAATCAAAGATATCAAAACCGGGGTTCTGATCCTTCTTGAAGACCAGTGCCAAGTCCGTACCTGCCAACATGATTGACTCACAGCCATATGCAGTGGTCAAGGTCTTTCCCGCGCGCATGAAGACTTCTCGATGCTCTGGTGTCGCGATTCCGGCGGCGGCCATTGAGACGTAGGCGTCATGAACTTCGAGCAAGTTGCCGGCAGGCGGAATCACTTCCACACCTTCGAGTACCCCATAAAACTGCGATTCCATCACTACGCGGGTTCCCAGCAATCCCACTTTTTGGAAGCCACGTTGTTTCATCTCAGTCTTTACCACGTCGAGCAAGTCGATGACGGGAACCGGTGACAGCGCCTTAAAGGATTCAATACAGAAGTGACCGGCAATGGAAGTGACGGCAACTTGCTCAACACCTGATCGCTGCAATCTGTTGGTCAACTGTAGATAGATTTCTACTTGAGCGTCTGCATTCCCTTCGGTCTGATTGCGAAGCAGTGTGGGGACATCCGCGTGCGCCATCGTCAGGGTGAGGTCTTGACCAGCACGTGCCAAAGCGGAGATCAGGTACCGGTAGTAGTAATCGGTGGCAGCAGGACCGATACCGACAATCAATCCGACGTGCATATGACGCCTTTCTTCAGCTATTTTTAAGCAACGGGGTCACAGCTAGCTGCTTACCCCAACCGCGCGCGGTGCCGCGCAATCTGCGCATGCACCTGCACCGGCGCCGTGCCACCCAGCGTCTTGCGGGCGTTCAGCGAGCCACGCAGGCTCAAACACTCGTACACATCTTTCTCAATCATCGGATTGAACTCCTGCAGCACCGCCAGCGGCAGTTCAGACAGGTCGCAGGCGTGTGAAGTGGCAGCTTTGACGGCGTGCGCCACGATCTCGTGCGCATCGCGAAACGGCAGGCCCTTCTTGACCAGGTAGTCGGCCAGGTCGGTGGCGG
>JAZKIR010000075.1:0-47689 GCA_040384785.1 Pseudomonadota bacterium | reverse complement strand
TGCAGGTGGAGACAATCGCCGCCTCGGGCATGCGCTGCAACGTCTGGCGCAGGCCTTGCAAGTGGGGTGCGATCTGGTCCATGGCGAACGCAAACCGGCCGCGCAAATCCAGCGGGGCGGTGGTGTGGTTGATGCCTAGGGTCCAGACGGCCATATGTGTGAAACTTGGTGGGACAGGCCGCAGAAGCGGGGCTCTGTCCCCAATGGGTAGGGGCGCTTACAGGGGGCAGAACTGCCATGCAGCAATGCTCTATCCTCGGGTGATTAATATGCGATTATAAAATCGCAGTCTCCACAACCAACTTGGCGGCCATTTCTGGCCATCCGCATGGGCGCTCTGGACCAACTCAACCACCTGATGAATTTTCTGGCGCCGGCACTGGCGGTCGCGGTGTTGCTGGCCTTCTCGGCCACGCTGCTTGGAGGAAAAAGGCCCTCAGCCCCCGGATTATTTGCGCAGACAGCTATGAATTTTATAGCGGGCGTGGTGGTCTTGGGTTTGGGGCTGTGGTTTTTTGGCCGGGACGGAAAAATGGCCAGCTACACCGCCATGCTGCTGGCCTGCACCGTGAGCCAAGGCCTGGCGCTGCGGCGCTGACACCGGCGCAGGCCCTCTCTGTCTGTGTTGAATCCCGGCTCAGACGGGGCTGAACAGGTCTACCCGGTCGGTGATGATGCCGTCGGTGCCCAAATCCATTAGGCGTTGTGCCGCCCATTCATCATTGACGGTATAACTTAACGTGCGAAAACCCGCGCTGTGGGCTTGCGTGACGCTGCTGCGGTCCCATAACGCATGGTTGCAGACGATGGCTTGGCAGTCCAGCATCAGCGCGGTTTCCAGCCAGCCTTTCCACAGCGTGTCCAACAGCAGACCGCGCGGCAACTCGGGTTGTGTTGTCTGCGCACCTTCCAGCGCCTCGGGGTGGAAGGAGGTCAGCAAGGGCTTGATGGTCTGTGCCGCCCAGAGCCGCGCCGCGTGCTCCGCCACCACTTCGCCGGTGTGGCGCTCCAGCCCGGGCGTGGGCTTGATCTCGATGTTCAGCAGGTAACCATTGGCGATGCAAAAGGCCGCCACTGCCGCGAGTGTGGGCAGCGGTTCGCCGGCGTAGGTGCGGCTGTGCCAACTGCCGGCATCGAGCTGTGCCAGCTGGCTCCAAGGCAAGTCACCGGCTACGACAGGCTCATCATTCGCTATTAAATTAGGAGCGCAATGTGTATGTTGCACGAGGGCTGCAGGCGATTTTTGTGAATGGGTTGTGCGCCGCAACGTGGCATCGTGCAGTAAAAAGGGCACACCGTCACTGCTGAGTTTGACGTCGCACTCAAACATGCGGTAACCGTGGCTGGCACCCACACGAAAGGCGGCCAGCGTGTTTTCGGGTGCCAACTTGCCCGCACCGCGGTGCGCCACCCAGCGGGGGTAGGGCCAGGGGGGAAGAGCAAGGCCAGCAGCGTCGTCGCTCATTCGGACACCATACGCTTGCCAGTCGCGGCGTCAAAGGCATGCAATTTGCCGGGACGCGGCGTGACATGGATGGTTGCACCTACCGTGGGTGGCGTCTGCGCTTCTTCGGTGCGCACAATCACCATTTCGTCGCCGCTGCCGTGGGCCCAGCGGCCGTAGACCAGTCGTTCCGCACCCAACAGCTCCACCGTCTCCACTTGCAAGGCCCAGCCTGTATTACCAATGTCCAGGTGCTCGGGTCGTATGCCGGTGATGCGACCGGCCAGGGCCCCGGGCGCGTTCTTCAGCAGGTTCATGGGTGGCGAGCCTATGAAGCTCGCGACAAAGGTGCTGGCGGGTTGGGTGTAGACCTCTTCAGGCGTGCCAAACTGTTCCATGACGCCGCCGTTCATGACGATCATGCGCTGCGCCAGCGTCATGGCTTCGACCTGGTCGTGGGTCACGAACAGCGAAGTAATGCCCAGTTCGCGGTGCAGTTTTTGAATCTCCAGCCGGGTCTGGGCGCGCAGCTTGGCGTCCAGATTGGAGAGAGGCTCGTCGAACAAAAAAACCTGGGGCTGGCGCACGATGGCCCGGCCCATGGCCACGCGCTGGCGCTGGCCGCCCGAGAGCTCGCGTGGTTTGCGTTGCAGGTAGGGTCCAAGCTCCAGAATCTTGGCGGCCTTGTCCACGCGCATCTTGATCTCGTCGACCGGCACCTTGGCAATCTTCAGCCCATAGGCCATGTTGTCAAACACGCTCATGTGCGGATACAGCGCATAGTTCTGGAACACCATGGCGATGTCGCGCTCCGAGGGCTCCAGGTTGTTGACGACACGTCCGCCAATGCTGATGTCACCGCCACTGATTTCTTCCAGCCCGGCGACCATGCGCAACAGCGTGGATTTGCCACAGCCCGAGGGCCCGACGATGACGACGAATTCGCCGTCGGCAATCTGGGCGTTGACGCCATGGATAACCTGGTTGGCGGTCTTGCCGTGGCCGTAGCGTTTGATGACGTTTTTGAGTTCGATGGAGGCCATGAATCCGGTCTTAGGTAATGTCAAGTCGCGAGAGAAGTTGAGCAGCGAAGCGCCAGGGGATGGGGGCCGATTTGTGCGCGTTGGGCACCATGAGGCACCCGTCCCCTGGCGCTTCGCTGCGGAGCAACGCGGATGGAGGGGGTGCTTTAGGGGCCTGGCGTGTGTAGGCAGCATGGGGCGCACAGCCAAGGCCCTCATGGTGCCAAATGCGCACAAATCGGGCCTTGGCTGTGCGCCCCATGCTGCTGCGTTGCGAACATGTTTTCCAGAAGAAGACAGAAGTCATTTTTCGGTATCCACCAGGCCTTTGACAAACCATTTCTGCATCAGCATCACCACCAGCGCCGGTGGCAACATGGCGAGGATGGCGGTGGCCATGACGATGTTCCATTCGGTCTGGGCATCACCACCTGAAATCATTTGTTTGATGCCTATGACCACGGGGTACATGTTTTCTTCGGTGGTGATCAGCAGAGGCCACAGGTACTGGTTCCAGCCGTAAATAAACTGGATCACAAACAAGGCCGCCATGGTGGTGGAGGACAGCGGCACCAGAATGTCCTTGAAGAAGCGCATGGGTCCGGCGCCGTCCACGCGGGCGGCCTCTACCAACTCGTCTGGCACCGTCATGAAGAACTGGCGGAACAAAAACGTGGCTGTGGCCGAGGCAATCAGCGGCACCGTCAAACCGGCGTACGTGTTGAGCAGGCCCAGGTCGGCGACCACTTTGTACGTGGGACCGATGCGCACTTCCACCGGCAGCATCAGCGTCACAAAAATGGCCCAGAAAAAGGCCATGCGAAACGGAAACCGGAAGTACACCAACGCAAAGGCCGACAACAGGGAGATGGCGATCTTGCCAATCGCAATGACCAGGGCCGTGATCAGGCTCACCACCATCATGCGGCCTACCGATGCATGTGAGCCGCTGCCTTCGCGTCCACCACTGAGTGCGGTTGCATAGTTGTCCAGCATATGCGCACCCGGCAGCAGCGGCATGGGTACTTGCACAACGTCTTGCGCGGTGTGGGTGGACGCCACAAACGTGATGTAGACCGGGAAGGCGATGATCAGCACACCAATGATCAGGATCAGGTGTGACAGTGCGTTCAGCCAGGGGCGGCGTTCAACCATGCCAAGGCTCCCGCCGGGCCGCCCCAAGGGAGGCATGCGCCCCCTCGGGGGGCAGCGAATACGCGCAGTGCTGAGCGTGGGGGCCGGGTTTCACCGCCGGGCCGCCCCAAGGTGAAACAGCCCCCTTGGGGGGCAGCGACCCGTGCAACGGCGGAGCGTGGGGGTCATTCATCTCAGTAGTTCACTTTCTTTTCGACGAAGCGAAACTGCACCACGGTCAGTGATACCACGATCACCATCAGCACCACCGATTGCGCGGCGGAGCCGCCCAGGTCCATGGCTTTGAAGCCGTCAAAGTAGGCCTTGTAGACCAGGATGGCCGTGTCCTTGCCGGGGCCCCCTTTGGTGGCGGCGTCGACGATGGCAAAGGTGTCAAAAAAGGCATAAACGATGTTGATGACCAGCAGAAAAAACGTGGTTGGCGACAGCAACGGAAACTGGATGTTCCAGAAGCGCCGCCAGGGCCGTGCACCGTCCATGGAGGCTGCCTCGATCAGGGACTTGGGGATGCTGTTCAGCCCGGCCAGGAAAAACAAAAAGTTGTACGAGATCTGCTTCCACACCGCTGCCATCACGATCAAGGCCATGGCATGGTTGCTGTTGAGCAAAGAGTCCCAGGCGAACCCGGCCTGGCGCAGGGCATAGGACACGATGCCTATGCTGGGCGCAAACATGAACAGCCACAGGACCCCGGCCACGGCCGGTGCCACGGCATAGGGCCAGATCAGCAGTGTGCGGTAGATGCCAGAGCCGCGCACGACCCGATCGGCAAACACGGCCAATATCAGGGAGAGGCTCAGGCCCAGTACGGCCACCAGCAGCGAGAAGATGGCGGTGGTTTTAAACGACTCCAGGTAGGAGTCGTCCTGCCACAGGTTACGGAAGTTCTCCAGCCCCACCCATTCCACCGACGTGCCAAACGCGTCGGATTGCTGCAGCGACTGCAACAAGGCCTGGATGGCAGGCCAGAAAAAGAAGACGCTAATGATCAGCACCTGGGGCGCGATCAACACCCAGGGCAACCAAGTCGACTTGAAAACGACGCGTTTTTCTACCGCCATGGATGGATAAGCCCGTTAGGACTTATTGGCCTTCTCGAACCGCGCCAGCATCTCGTCGCCCCGCTTGACGATGGCGTCCAGCGCTTCGGTAGGCGTTTTCTTGCCGGCCCATACCTGTTCCAACTCTTCGTCTTCAATGGCGCGTATCTGCACGTAATTGCCCAGGCGGATGCCGCGTGATTTGTCGGTTACCTTGCGGATCATCTGGTTGACCGCAACGTCGGTGCCGGGGTTTTGTTTGTAGAAGCCGGACTTCTCCGTCAACTGGAACGCGGCGGTGGTGATGGGCAGATAACCGGTGCGTTGGTGGCTGGCCGACTGCACGGTGGGGCTGGACAGGAAGCTGAAGAACTTGGCGATGCCTTTGTATTCCGCGGGTTTCTTGCCGGCCATGACCCACAGGCTGGCGCCGCCAATGACGGTGTTTTGCGGTGCGCCGGCCACGTCCGGGTAGTGGGGCAAAGGCGCCAGGCCGAAGGCGAACTTGGCGTTTTTCTTGACGTTGCCGTAGAAGCCGCTCGATGTTGTCATCATTGCGCACTCACCCGACACAAAGCTGGCCTCGGGCACATTGCCACGGCCCTTGTAGACAAACAGGCCCTGTTTGGCCATATTCGCCAGATTCTCGATGTGGCGTACGTGCAGTGGGGAATTCACTTTCATGCGCGCGTCCAGCCCCGCCAGCCCATTTTGCTTGGTCGCAAATTCGACGTTGTGCCAGGCGGAGAAGCTTTCCAGCTGGGTCCAACCTTGCCAGGAAATGGAAATCGGGCATTTATGGCCATTGGCCTTGAGCTTGGCAGCAGCCAGCGCCACCTCGGGCCAAGTGCCGGGGGCCTTGTCCGCATCCAGGCCAGCGGCTTTGAAGGCGTCTTTGTTGTAATAAAACACGGTGGTGGAGCTGTTGAACGGGAAGCTCAACATCTGGCCATTGGGCGCGGTGTAGTAGCCGGCCACGGCGGGTACGTACGCCTTGGGGTCGAACGGTTCGCCGGCGTCCTTCATGACCTGACCGACCGGCACGATGGCGTTCTTGCTGGCCATCATGGTGGCAGTGCCAACCTCGAACACCTGCAGGATGTGCGGCGCATTGCCGGCCCGGAAGGCGGCCACGGCCGACGTCATGGACTCGTCGTAGCTGCCCTTGTAGGTGGGCAGAATTTTGTATTCTTTCTGGCTGGCATTGAATTCCTTGGCCAGGTCATTGACCCATTCACCGTTGACGGCGGTCATCGAGTGCCACCACTGGATTTCGGTTTGCGCCTGGGCATTCAGGGAGAGCGCCAGCGTCAACGCGAGGGCTGCAGCTTTCAATTTCATGAGATTTCCTAATAGAAGAAAGGCCGGATCGTAGCCGGGCTTTATGTCAGTCTGATTAGACTTGATCTGCTGGTCAACTTTGCTTGGTGATTTCCATTAGAGAGGGCTTGCCTAACACAGGTCTTGCCGTCCTGGGAAGAGGGTGTTTGCTGCACTGCGGTAACATCTTCCTTCTGCCCCAGCGGCCCAATCCACCGCAAAGACTGCAACTGTACTGACCGATGAACGCTCCCACCTCGCTCAATCACCTTCTGTCGGCACCCGGCACACAGCCGCATGTGCATGAACGCATTCGTGAAATTCCATACAACTACACGTCCTTCTCCGACCGTGAAATTGTGATCCGTCTGCTGGGTGAGCACTCCTGGGGCCTGTTGAACCAACTGCGTGGTGAACGCCGCACCGGCCGCTCGGCACGTATGCTGTACGAGGTGCTGGGTGACATCTGGGTCGTGCAGCGCAACCCCTACCTGCAGGACGATCTGCTGGACAACCCCAAGCGCCGCGGCCAACTGGTCGACGCCTTGCACCATCGGCTGCACGAAGTGGAAAAGCGCCGCACGCCACAGGCTGACCCCGAGCGTGACGCGATGGTGGGTGAGTTGTTGGTGGCGGCGCGCGCTGCCGTGGAGTCTTTCGATGCCGCGTCGGTCGAGGTCGGCACCCTGCGGCGCAAGGCGCAGCGCGCCTTGGCCAAGCTGACGGCCAAGGACAACATCAAGTTTGACGGCCTGTCGCGCGTGTCGCACGTGACCGACGCCACCGACTGGCGTGTGGAGTACCCGTTTGTGGTGCTGACACCGGACTCCGAAGAAGAGATGGCCGGCCTGGTCAAGGGCTGTATCGATCTGGGCTTGACCATCATTCCACGCGGGGGCGGCACCGGTTATACCGGCGGCGCGATTCCACTGACGTGGAAGAGTGCGGTCATCAACACCGAAAAACTCGAAGCCATGACCGAGGTCGAGATGAAGGTCCTGCCCGGCATGGACCGCGAAGTGGCGACGGTATGGTCCGAAGCTGGCGTGGTGACCCAGCGCGTGGCCGATGCGGCCGAGCGCGGTGGTTATGTGTTTGCCGTGGATCCAACCTCGGCGGAAGCCTCGTGCATAGGCGGCAACGTCGCGATGAATGCCGGTGGCAAGAAGGCCGTACTGTGGGGTACGGCGTTGGACAACCTGGCCAGCTGGCGCATGGTGACACCGCAGGCCGAGTGGCTCGAAGTGACCCGTATCAACCACAACATGGGCAAGATCCATGACGCGGAGACAGCCAGTTTTGAATTGCAGTATTTCAAGGCCGACGGCAAGACCAAGATACGCAGCGAGCGCCTGGATATTCCAGGCCCGTCTTTCCGCAAAGAAGGTCTGGGCAAGGATGTGACCGACAAATTCCTGAGTGGTCTGCCGGGTATTCAGAAAGAAGGTTGCGACGGACTCATCACCAGTGCGCGCTGGGTGGTGCACAAGATGCCGGCCCATACGCGGACCGTCTGTTTGGAGTTCTTTGGCAATGCCAAGGATGCCGTGCCCAGCATTGTCGAAATCATCGACTTCATGTTTGCCGAGCAAAAACGCAGCGGCGTGTTGCTGGCCGGGCTCGAGCATCTGGATGACCGCTACCTGAAGGCCGTGGGTTACGCCACCAAGAGCAAGCGCGGCGGCCTGCCCAAGATGGCGCTGTTTGGTGACATCGCTGGTGACGATGCCGACGCCGTGGCCCGCGCCACGTCGGAGGTGGTGCGTATTGCCAACTCGCGCAGCGGTGAGGGTTTTATCGCCATCAGCCCCGAGGCGCGCAAGAAATTCTGGCTGGATCGCAAGCGCACGGCTGCCATCTCTCGCCACACCAATGCCTTCAAGATCAACGAAGACGTGGTCATCCCGCTGCCGCGCATGGCGGAGTACACCGACGGCATTGAGCGCATCAATATTGAACTGAGCCTGCGCAACAAACTCGCCTTTTGTGATGCCTTGGCCGAGTTTTTTGCAGGCGGTAGCCTACCCCTGGGCAAGAGCGACGATGCCAACGACATCCCCGCGGCTGAACTGCTGGAAGACCGTGTGGGGCAGGCGCTGGCGCTGATCGCTGAGGTGCGTGGCCAATGGCAGGGCTGGTTGGATGGCGTGGAGGGGCTGTTTGCCCAATTGCAAGACCACAGCCTGCGCGCCAGCTGGAAGACGCAGTTGCGCACGCCGCTGCAAGGCATCTTCACTGGAGCCGCGTTTGAGGCCATCCTGGCTGAATGCACGGCCATCCACAAACGTGTGCTCAAGGGCCGAGTCTGGGTGGCGCTGCACATGCACGCCGGCGACGGCAATGTGCACACCAATATCCCCGTCAACAGCGACGACTACGAGATGCTGCAGGCCGCCCACGGCGCAGTCAAACGCATCATGGCGCTGGCGCGTTCGCTGGACGGCGTGATCTCGGGCGAACACGGCATTGGTATCACCAAACTGGAGTTTTTGACCGACGAAGAGCTGCAGCCGTTTACCGACTACAAGGCCAAGGTCGATCCGGAAGGGCGTTTCAACAAAGGCAAGTTGCTACGAAATAGAGAGCAAGGTACGCAGCAGGTACGAGGGCTAGAGGTCAATTCATCTGATGCGTTCCCGGCGTACGCGGATCTGACCAATGCCTACACCCCCAGCTTCGGGCTGATGGGCCACGAGTCGCTGATCATGCAGCAAAGCGATATTGGTGCCATCGCCGATTCGGTGAAAGACTGTCTGCGCTGCGGCAAGTGCAAGCCGGTGTGCGCCACCCACGTGCCGCGCGCCAACCTGCTGTACAGCCCGCGCAACAAGATCCTGGCGACCTCGCTCTTGGTCGAGGCCTTCCTGTACGAGGAGCAGACGCGCCGCGGCGTGTCGATCAAGCACTGGGAGGAGTTCGAGGACGTGGCCGACCACTGCACGGTCTGCCACAAGTGCGAGAGCCCTTGCCCGGTGAAGATCGACTTCGGCGACGTGTCGATGAACATGCGCAACCTGCTGCGCAAGATGGGCCAGAAGAGCTTCCGCCCCGGCAACGCCGCGGCCATGCTGATGCTCAACGCCACCAACCCGCAGACCATCAAGCTGGTGCGCACGGCGATGGTGGATGTCGGCTTCAAGGTGCAGCGCCTGGCCAACGACCTGCTGCGCGGGCTGGCCCGCAAGCAGGTGACGCAGCCGCCGTCCACCCACGGCACGGCGCCGGTGAAGGAGCAGGTGGTGCACTTCATCAACAAGAAGCTGCCCGGCGGCCTGCCGAAGAAGACGGCGCGCGCGCTGCTGGACATCGAGGACAAGGACTACGTGCCGATCATCCGCAATCCGCAGGCGACCACGCCGGAGTCGGAAGCGGTGTTCTATTTCCCCGGCTGCGGCTCCGAGCGCCTGTTCTCGCAGGTCGGCCTGGCCACGCAGGCGATGCTGTGGCATGCCGGCGTGCAGACCGTGCTGCCGCCCGGCTACCTGTGCTGCGGCTACCCGCAGCGCGGCTCGGGCCAGTTCGACAAGGCCGAGAAGATGATCACCGACAACCGCGTGTTGTTCCACCGTGTGGCCAATACGCTGAACTACCTGGACATCAAGACCGTGGTGGTGAGCTGCGGCACCTGTTATGACCAGTTGCAGGGTTATGAATTCGACAAGATATTCCCGGGTTGCCGCATCGTCGACATCCACGAATACCTGCTGGAGAAGAACATCACGCTGGGTGCTGCAGCCGGCGGTGGCTACCTGTACCACGACCCATGCCACAGCCCGATGAAGCTGCAAGAGCCGATGAAAACGGTCAAGGCGCTGGTAGGTGATGGTGTGCTGGAAAGCAAGCGCTGCTGCGGTGAAAGCGGTGGCTTGGCCACGTCGCGCCCCGATGTGTCGACCCAGATCCGTTTCCGCAAGGAAGAGGAAATTCGCAAGGGCGAGGCGACCCTGCGCGAGACCGGTGCCGTGCAGGCCGACCAGAACGTCAAGATTTTGACGTCCTGCCCGAGCTGCCTGATGGGCCTGAACCGCTACCAGGACGATTTGAAATCCGGCCTGTTGGAGGCGGATTACATCGTCGTCGAGATGGCGAACCAGATTCTGGGCAAGGAGTGGCTGCCGGAGTATGTGGCTACGGCCAATGCGGGCGGCATTGAGCGGGTGCTAGTCTGAAATTTCCGCCGCATTGCGAACGGAAATACGAGGCAGGAGCGGGACGGTAGCGACTGCTACAGGTTCTGCCGCAATGCGGACAAGGCCGGCACTGCCAGGCCACACCCGGGGCAGCTTTCATGCAGTGCGGCACTGTCCCCGGTGTCATAGCGCAGCAAAGGGGTTGCGTACTGGTGCAGGGCAGTGACCAGCACGCGGCCTGCTTTGGGCGCGGTCCCAATGCCGGCGATGGGCAGCAGGTGTCCGTTGTCGTCAACAACTTCAAGCTTTACATTGCCCACGGAAACATGGTGGTAGGCATCGCTGCGGGGGCATTGGAATGCCAACGGACCACACTCGGGGCAGGTGTAGCGGTGGCGTACGCTGGCCCCCAGCCATTTGCGCGCCTTGCGCCGCAGGCTGTCGGTGGCGGTGGCGCCGAAGGTCAGCAACTGCCGAATTTCGGGTAGCGGCTCTTTTTCTGCTGCGGCGTGTACCAGGGCCACTTCGAACCAGTCTGGTCGTACCGTCAGATACGTTGGCTGCTGGCGGTAGATCCAGCGCATATGCTGCGCTTTCGTAAACAAATCGAAGCTTCGCAACGCCTGCGGTCCCAGGCCGTGAACAACGGATGCAGCGGTTGCCAGATGTTCTCCGTTATGCAACGGTATGTCGTCGGTAATACAGGCGTGGGGTAGAAAAGGGTTGCGGCCTTGGCGCCGGTGGTCGGCGTAAAAGGCATGGTTGACCAGCCGTTGGGCGAATGCAGACGTGAAATAGTGGGCCGCACCCAGTTGGCCGCCGGACCGGCTGGCGGCCGATACCGCTCCGTGGTGTTCAGGCACAGGCGCTGCGCCATACATCGCAACCATGCGCCGGAGCTCGAAACGGCTCAGAACAGGGATTGATGTCCAGTTTTTTAGGTCAACGCCGGTGCCCAGCCTTTCTTGCCACCACGGTACGTTGTCCATTAACCAGTGAACCAGGGCGGTTAACTGCCGTGTTTGCCATTCGCTGATAGTGCTCGGGCCGCTGTACTCCAAAGCCAGAAGAGCTTGGGCGTCTACCACCCGCTGGACCGATGCGCCGTCAATTTCAGAGGGCCAGTTCATGCCACCCATCCCACAAATTCTTGTCGTTTGGTGCCAGGGGGCCAAGGTATGGCGTCCAGTTGGTCCAGATCAATCGCGAATTCGGGCCCTAGTGCCTGCCGTAACATCACAACCAGGGCGCCGCGTTGGACGGTGTCTAGTGGTTGGTCCAGCACCACTTCCACTCGGAAGCTGTCCGCGCTGGTTTGAACCACCCGGTGCTCGCGTACGGGAGCACAGGCCAGCCAATGTTCCGCCAGGATGCGGACATGGCGCAAGCCACCAGCCGCTGAGTTGAGCAGGAAGTACTTGCGGCCCATCAAGCGGCTTAGCGTCGGGACGGTGGCGCCGCATGCCGGGCAGTGGGTGTGCATGGCCGCAATGTCACCCAATTCATACCGCAAGGCTGGACTGGCCCACTGGTGCAAGCCAGTTACCAATACGCTGCCGCAAACCCCATCTGGAACGGGGTGACCGTCCGGGTCAACGACTTCCACGATGACATTGCAGACCGCGACATGGTAGTAGTCATCGCTCTCGGGGCACTGGAAAGCGATGGGGCCCAGTTCTTCACACGAGTAACGGTCCCGAATGCTGGCGCCCAAAACGCGGCGGGCCCGCATCCGCAACTCAGGCTCAACCAGGTGGGATGACGTCATGACTTGCGCAATGCGAGGCGCTTTCAGATGGTTCATCTCGATGATGGAGATGATGCTCGACAATGTTGCGGGCGTCGTGGCCAGATAGGTCGGGGCATGTTCACACAGCCAAAGTGCGTGTTCGTGCATGGCGAATTGCGGGGCGTTGCGCGCGAGCTGGATCCCGGGATGTACCCAGGGCTCCCCCGCAACCTCTCGGTGGGTGCCTGTATGAGCACCGGGGGTGCCCGTGATGACCGCCAGCGTGGCGTGCAGGTCGCGGCCTTGGCGTTGGTGGTCTGCCCAGTAGTGGCTGAAGTTGACCCGCGTGGCCAACTCCGAACGCCAAAACGCAACCGGTACTCCAGAAGAACCCGAGCTTTGGAATTGGGTCAAGTCACCATGTCCTTGCGGCGCTCGCGCGGGGATGGTTTCGAACTGGACGCGAAAGGCCTCGCGGCTTTGGATCGGTAGGTCGGAGAAATTATTTCGCCCCATCCATTGGAGTAACTCCGTTAACCTTTGCGTTTGCCATGCCTGCCACCACTTTTGTGGTCCCAGTTCCAAACCTCCTATGAAGTCAGCGTCCGCCAGGCTATGGATGGCAACAGAGGGCGCTTCATGAGGCCAAGCTAGCAGTGTGTTGCGAAATGTATCCATTGAATTACATTGCCGATACGTAGGCTACCGGAACACCCCAAATTTAAGTTTACGGTTGAGATCGATGTGATTTAATCATTAAAGTGTCCATGTGCTACCGGGCGGATCGCTTTTTGGAGTTACATCATGCGTTCACGGGCTTCACTCAACCATGTGTATCGAACCGTATGGAACCAGTCGCTTGGCGCCATGGTGGCGGTCGCCGAAATTGCGACAGGCGGCGGGCGGTCAGGCAGTGCAAGTGGTGCAAGCCTCGGGAGTTCCCACCACAACCCTTTTGCCTTCATCAACTTGAGTGCCTTGGCGCTCGGGGTTGCTCTGGCGTGGGGAGCTTTGACGGACAACGCCTTGGCCAACCCATCGGGTGGTGTCGCCGTGGCCGGTCAGGCGACCATGGTTACCACGGGCAATCAATTGCTGGTGACCACCCAAAACGGGGCTGGGACCAACCATTCAGCCATCAACTGGCAGAGTTTTTCGATTCCGGCAGGCAATACAACGCATTTTCAGCAGCCCAGCGCCGTCAGTACTGTCATTAACCGGGTCGTCAGCAACACGCCATCGGCTATTTTTGGAACCTTGTCCAGTAACGGCAACCTGGTTCTGGTGAACCAATCGGGCATAGCCGTTGGTGCCGGGGCGGTTGTAGATACGGCCGGTTTCACTGCGTCAAGCCTGCGCATGTCGGACGCCGACGCGGTGGCAGGGCGCATGCGTTTTGGTGACGCCGGGGGGAGTGCTGGCGGCGTGTCGGTACAGGGCAGTGTTTTGGCACGCAGCGGCGACGTTGTGTTGTTAGGAACCAACGTTGATACGGGCAATACGGCACTCGTCCAGGCTCCTAATGGATCGACCATTCTGGCGGCGGGCCAGCAAATCGAAATCACCGGGCGCGGGCTTGAGGGCATCACGCTGCAGGTGCAGGCTCCAGTCGATCAGGCGGTCAATCTGGGAACGCTGAAGGGTGGTGCCGTCGGTATTTTTGCGGGCACGCTCAAACACAGCGGCCTTATTCACGCCACGAAGGCCAGTCTGGAGGGCGGTAAAGTGGTGCTCAAAGCGTCCGGTGACGCTTTCGTGGAGGGTGCGGGCAAGATAGTGGCCACTGGCACAGTGGGCGGCAGTGTGGATGTTTTGGGCAACCGTGTTGCGGTGACGGACCAATCTGTGATTGATGTGTCGGGCGACCAGGGCGGTGGCAGCGTACGAGTTGGGGGTGATTACCAGGGCAAGAACGTAAATGTTCAAAACGCCGATTTCGTGTATTTCGGACCGCAGGCTTCCGTCAAAGCGGATGCCATAGGCAGTGGCAATGGGGGCCGGGTGATTTTGTGGGCGGACGACACAACCCGAGCGCATGGCGGTATTTCGGCCAGGGGTGGTGTTCAGGGCGGAGACGGGGGATTCGTTGAAACGTCCGGAAAGCAGAACCTGAGTCTTTCCGGTATCCGTGTGGATACGCGTGGGCCGTTGGGGACAACCGGTTTGTGGTTACTGGATCCGAACAATATTGACATTGCCGCGAGCCCGACAACAGTCGGTGTTACTGGCGGCCCATTTTCCTTCACTGGGCTCGGAACACTGGATGTCGTCGATCTCCAAAATGGATTACTGTCCAGCAATGTGTCAGTGACTGCTGGCGACAATCTGACTGTTTCGGCTGCTATTACCCCTGGGGGTAGTGGCAGTTTGTTCCTCACGGCAGGCGGTAGTTTGTCTGTCAACGCCCCGATTTCTCTGAACACCAACTTGGCACTGGAGTCCACCAGCGGGTCGACCTTTTTGGGGGCAAATGTCAACCTCGGCACCGGCGCCGTGAAGCTGAAGTCTGGTGGCAGCATTTCACAATCTACAGGGGTCATAACCGCAGGGACATTGGAGATCGATTCGGGTGCCAGCGTGTCCCTGAATAGTGCCAATGCAGTGACGACTCTTGCGGCCAATACAGGCAGCGGTGGCTTTAGCTACAGGGGCGCATCGGGACTGACGGTTGGCTCGGTTGGCAGCATCACCGGCATAAGCGCCAGCGGTGGCATCAATTTGGAGGGCGCCGGTAGCATTCAAGTCGATCAAAAAATCGATGCCGGTTCTGGCGCAATATCGTTGATTAGTACTGGCGGCGGTATCTCGCAGAACGGAGCAAACTCGCCGGCAATTTCCGGTAGCAGTTTGTCGGCAAATGCCCTAAATGGAGTCGTGCTGAACAACAACGCCAATAGCGTGGGCACTTTTAATGCAACCACCAGTGGCGTTTCGGCGCCGGTGTCCTACTGGAATGCCGGTTCTTTCGCGGTGGGGGCGATCTCGGCCACCGGAGTGGTGACACTCAAGACCAACGGCGGCAACCTTGCCCAGACTGGTGCCATTTCGACCGGTGGGGCTAGCTACGGGCTCGACGTCAATGCAAGCGGCGGCAACGTAGCCTTGAATAATCCATCAAACAATCTTGGCAAACTGACGATCACAGGCGGTGGGACTGTGAGTGTCAAAAACAGCACCGCAATCGACTTGTATTCAATCAACGCAGGCTCTTTCATGCTGAAGGCCGGTGGGAACATTACCCAAAGTGGCGCAGTGAACACCAGCGCGGGCGGCATTGATATCCTGACCACCGCAGGCTCAATCTCTTCGGGAGAGGGCATAAGTGCGGTAGGGGGCGCAGTCAGGCTTGCCGCGACGTCAGGTATTACCTTGACCAGCACCGCCGTGGGCGTCAACTCCGATGCCACTGGTGACGCCGTCTTGTTTATCACGACAGGAGGTTTGCTCACCGTCAACGCCCTCACACCAGTCACAACTAGCGGTGCCGGTGGACGTTGGTTGGCCTATGTTCCCAGCTTTACCAGCAATGTGTTTCCCACCTTTACTGGCAGCATGGCGTTCAAACAATATAACGCCACCTTCGGTACTGCTGTACTGGGTAGCGGAAACGGTGTGCTGGTGGCCGCAGCACCCGTGTTGACACTGTCGGCTGGGTCGGTAACTGGCAGCGTTTCCAAGGTCTATGACGGTGGAACCGGCATCGGTTTGACCGGTGCGGTGTTGCCTACCGTTACTGGCGGGGCTATCGATTCCGATGTTCTGTCGGGCGCGGTTCTTACCGGTGGTTCTGGCACGCTGGACAACAGGCATGTGGGTACTGGAAAGAACGTGACCGTCGGCGGCATGACCGTAACCGGTATCACGACCAGTTCTGGTAAACCGGTGTATGGCTATCTCACGCCCAGTGTCAACGGCAGCATAGGCACGGTCACACAGCGACCCAGTTCCACTTGGGTGGGTGGACCGGGTGGTTCGTGGGGGTTAGCATCCAATTGGGACGCCTTGCCCGATGGTGAGAATGTTGCCGATGTCATTATTCCTGCAGGGGTTGGCCCCATTGTTTTTGATGGCAATGTTGGAACAACGAGCCTGCAGTCACTGACGAGTGGCAGCACGATCCTGGTCGCGGGCGGGGTGTTGCAGATCAGCAATAGTCTGACCACCTCAGGGTTTACGCAGAGTGGCGGCGCCGTCGGTGGTTCGGGAACATTCAAGGTGAATGGTGAATTCAATCAAACCGGCGGTAGTGTGGAGATGTCCGCTATTGATGTCACAACACCAAACGGTGGAATCGTGTTTTACAGACTCAGGGCACCTACGGTTTCCTTGGCGGCTTTAAATGGCCCGATCATGCAACTGGGTGGAGTGGAAACCACCGTGCTGACGACAAACTCAACCGGGGGGACCGTGCTTAACGGGCCTGAAAACCACATCGCGTCCTTCAGTGCGAGCAATTCCGGCTCTGGTTCTATAGAACTGACTAACGTTGGCGTTTTGAACATTCTGGGGATCAACAACGGTGGCGGAAACATCGTTGTATCCAACACCGGAGGGGTTTCGACGGTAGGCTCGGTGACGGCGTCGGGTGGAAAGGTCTCGATTACTGCGAATAGTCCATTGACCATTGGGGCAGGTGGGGTGTCCGCAAGTGGTGATATCAATCTGCTTGCGACGAACGCAACCAGTTCTGGAAACATGGTTTTGGATGGCACGGTTAGCTCAACGTCAGGCGCTGTTTACTTGGGGGCGGCAAACAACTTGACCCAAAACAGTGCTGTTTTTGGAGCCGCCGGAGTAACCGCTGCCGTGGGCGGAACCTTCACGGTGGGGCCATCGGCAACCTCGGGCACAACGCCGGTCAACTACTCTGTGGGTGGTCAACCCGTTCCAGCGCCTCCGATCCAGGTTGGTGCTCCGCCGGCAAGTCCGATCATCCCACCACCGTCCACATCGCCGACGAGCCCAACAACGCCAACCTCACCGACGGTGCCAACTACGCCGATTGCACCGACCTCGCCAATTGACGCATCTGCGCGTCCAGGCAGCTTCGACGTGGTGAAGGATTCTGTTGTGCAGCTCAACCTGGTGACGACATTTTTGGATAAATTTGAAGTTGCGGTCCAGACGCGAAACGATGAAAAACGTGATGGCGACAAGTCCAAGAACGAGGTGGTAGTGGAGGGTGAAATATGCCGTCCATAAACGAGGTGCACATGAAGTCCGAGCCTCGTTTGGGGTTGATGTGGGCTTTTGCCGTCGCCACCAGCCTTTCTTGTCTGGGTACGACGGTGCTCGCGCAAAGTATTGGTGAAGTGGAATTTGCCCGGGGCGTCGGATTTGCCCAAACGGAAGGGCAGAGCCCTCGTACCCTGGGTAAGGGGCTGCCCTTGAAAGAAGGGGATCGCGTTACCACTGCAGAAGGCGCGTCGGCGATCGTAAAGCTGCAGGATGGCACACGGATGACGGTGCGTCCCAACTCCGAGATGGTGATGCAGCAATACAAATTCAAGGAAAATGCACCCGACAATAGCATGGTGATGCAGTTGTTGAGAGGGGGGTTTCGGGCCATAACAGGGTTGATCTCCAAGAACTCTCCGGACGCTGCACGGGTGGTGACGAAAACAGCGACTTTGGGTATTCGTGGTACCGATTTCGACGCCAGAATTTGCGCGAACGAGTGCAAGGCGGAATCAACCAAAATCCCGGAAAAACCCCACGAAAACACGGTTCGGGCCAGCGCCAAGCTAGTCTCCGCATTGGGTGAAATCAATGCATTAGATTCCGGTGGCGTTCGCCGCCGCGTGGTGCCGGGAGGTAGTGTCTACCCGGGCGATGTTCTCGAAACCGGCTCCAGTGCCAACGCAGTCTTGGCGTTTCGGGACGACAGTAGACTGACATTGGGCCCAGTAACACGGTTCAGAGTCGACAGCTTTGTGTTTGATGAGCAAAATCCTAAGGACGGTCGTTTCGTGGTATCGCTGTTGCGCGGCTCTCTGCGCGCGTTAACGGGCTTGATCGGCAAAGCGAACAATCGCAACGTCGGATTCGCGACGCCGACCGCGACCATTGGCATACGGGGTACAGGGTTGGACCTTGATTGCGCGACCGACGCTGGATGCAGTCTGTTTACCTGGTTAGGTACGATTGAAGTCACCCCTAATGGACAATCGGCACTTCAAGTACTGCAAGCTGGTCAAGGTTTGTTCGTAGGCCCCAACGAGATCCGTCCGTTGGGCGGGCCAACCCTGCAAAACCTTCCTCGCCCAGACGGTGTGGTGGTGGATACCAAACAATTGTTTTCAGCGGGAGCGGTGGATGATGGGGAGGAAGGGTTGTTTGTTTTTGTGCGTGATGGTCACATTGAGGTCGTAACCGGTCGACAGACATTGCATTTGGGTCGGGGAGAGACTGGCTTTGCGGGCATCGACGGCAATACTATACGACCTTTGTTGACACCCCTATTCCTGGAATACGATCGAACCCCCATGCCCAATAGTAGACATCCTATGCTTAGTAGTGTGCTGAACGAGAACCGTATCCGTCCGATTAATCAATGCAGATAACTATGCTTCACACCAAGCTGTCTCAACTTGATCCCACGTCAGGTTTGTTGCGTGCCGCTTCGGTCGGATTTTTGGTGTCTTGTAGCGCAATGTTGCCTGTCGGCGCTGGCGCACAGCAGGGGCAGGCCGCAACGCTGAGCCAAGCACCCGCCACACCTCCAACCTTTGTCATTCGCGGCTTTGATATTACTGGTGACAATCCGCTGGCGGATGGCGATATTTCGCGCATTCTGGCACCCTATCTTCGAACCGATGCAACCATTGAGACCTTGCAGAAGGCGACGGCTGCATTGGAGACGGCCTTGAAGGAAAAAGGTTATTCTCTCTACCGGGTTGCATTGCCGCCGCAAGAGGTCGGCCGCTCGGTCACATTGAACATTGTGAAGTTTGTCATTGGTAAAGTAAGTATTGAAGGTCGGGAACGCTACAGTGAAGCAAATATTCGCGCCAGTCTGCCGGAACTGAAAGAGGGCACTGCTCCCAATTTTCGGAAGCTTGCCGTGCAGACCGCCATCGCAAATGAATCTCAAGGCAAGCAATTGCAGGTGGCACTCAAGGAGTCTGAGGAAGTCGATAAGATCGACGTGCGCATAGTAGTCAAAGAGTCCAAACCGTGGAGCTTTGCGATCAGTGAAAGCAACACCGGCTCCAGTGCGACTGGGAATGACCGGCTGACACTGTCAGGTACACACTCGAATCTGTTTGATCTGGACCATCAATTGACGGCCGCCTATACGACATCATTGGAGAGACTCAGTGATGTTCGGCAATTTGGCCTCAATTATCGCGTTCCGCTATACCGTCTGGGAGGTGTCGCCGGTGTCAGTTACACCCGCTCGGACGTAGTGGGCAATTTCGGAACGTTTAACAGTACTGGCGCTGGCCAGACCTTCGGGCTCAATTACAACCACTACCTTCCGCCAGATGGTGGCCACCGAAGTTACGTCAGCCTAGGCATCGATCACAAGCAATTTGACGTGACCCAGATCAATGGGTCCCCGCTTGCGGGTCAGCTTGTGCGGCGCAGCCAACCGCTGACGCTAGGCTACACCGCCAAAGTGGAGTCGGATTCTCGAGTGTGGGGGTACAACCTTGACTTTGCCGCCAATCTACCAGGTGGTTCTGGCAATGATCTGGCATCCTACCAATCAGAGGATCCTCGCGTCTCGACGGTCGGGTGGAAGGTGTTGCGCGGTGGTGCCAACTATCTGGCCGGTTTTTCCGGTGGCTGGCTGCTGGGCGTGCGCGGGCAACTCCAACTCAGCGCGGATGCGCTGATTTCCGGCGAGCAGTTCGGTCTTGGAGGAGCCACTTCTGTTCGTGGTGTCGGCGAAAGGCCTTTGTCTGGTGATAGCGGGATGTTATTGTCAACGGAAATCACTACGCATGAGTTGGCTCCCGGTTTGCGCCTGCTGGGTTTTGTGGATGCCGGTTGGTTGAGTAACAAAAATCCGAATGGCAATCCGAAGCCCGCTAAAGATTCGCTTTCCAGTGCCGGTGTGGGCTTGCGTTACACCTTGCCCTCTATCACCATGTCGGCCGACTTTGGTCGAGTGCTTAGTGGTAGTACCTTGCCGTATGTTGCGGGATCAGGCGTGCCGCAGACTGGCGATCAAAAGCTGCACGTTAACCTGTCGGCTCGGTTTTGACGGTTCTGACATTCATTCATCTTTTAGGTAGTTCTCACGATGGCGGGTTTAAAAACAGGCGGTCCAACGCCACAGGAATTGACGGTTCACAGCAAGTCTCGGGTGCTGGAAGTGGTTTTTTCCGATGGCGCAAATTTCCGCGTTCCCTTTGAGTTGATGCGGGTATATTCGCCGTCCGCCGAAGTGCAGGGGCATGGTCCAGGCCAGGAAATCTTACAAACCGGCAAGCGGGACATTGAGCTTGAGGCGCTGGAGCCAATTGGCAACTATGCCGTGCAGCCGCGATTCTCGGACGGGCATGACACCGGCATTTTTTCCTGGGACTATCTGTATTTTCTAGGTTCACAACAAGAACGTCTGTGGCAAGACTATGCTGATCGCCTTAAAGCCGCCAATGTCGACCGCGACTCCCCCATGGTGGCAAAATCGGGGAATGCTTGCTCCAGCCATTGAATCTGCAACCGCTACAAAAACAGTAGCTTATTTCGCAATATATACGAGGGCTGCAAGTTGTTTTTACCCTCAGCATTAGTATGACAACAACACACTTTGGCTTCAAATCGGTAGACGAGGCGGAGAAGGCGCGCCATGTGCGCGGCGTTTTTGACTCGGTTGCGCCCAAATACGACGTGATGAATGACCTCATGTCCATGGGGCTGCACCGGGCCTGGAAGGCCTACACCGTGATGGTGGCCAACTTGCAAGAGGGCGACAGGGTGCTGGACATAGCTGGCGGCACAGGAGATCTGGCGCTGGCTTTTTCCAAGAAGGTTGGTGGTACAGGGCAGGTCGTGCACACCGACATCAACGAAGCGATGTTGAGTACAGGTCGCAATCGCCTGATTGACGAAGGAGTGGCCTTACCAACATTGGTGTGCGATGCCGAAAAGCTGCCGTTTGCCAGTAATTACTTCAACTTGGTCAGCGTGGCCTTTGGTTTGCGCAATATGACCCATAAGGACGTGGCATTGGCCGAAATGAACCGCGTACTCAAGCCTGGTGGCAAGTTGCTGGTGTTGGAGTTTTCCAAGGTCGCTGCGCCTCTGGAAAAAATCTATGACTGGTACTCGTTCAAAGTCTTGCCGAAATTGGGCAAACTTGTAGCAGGGGATGACTCTAGTTATCAATATCTTGCGGAGTCAATACGTATGCATCCGGGGCAGGCGGAACTAAAGGCCATGATGCACAAAGGTGGTTTTGGCCATGTGGACTATCACAACCTTACGGGTGGCGTAGTGGCATTGCATGTTGGAATCAAATGTTGAGGCTTGTGAATTTCGCAATACGCCCCATCTACCGAGTTCTTTTGGAGACATTATGAAAATCTGGACCGTTCTACTGGTCGCCGCACTGACGCTGGCGAGTGTCAACGCCGAGGCCGCTCGACGCTTGGGTGGTGGCAAGTCCGTTGGCCAACAATCGTCCAATGTCACGCAGCAACAAGCGACACCCAATGCACCAGGCGCACCGAGCCAAGGAGCAGCCAATGTGGCGCCCAAAACCGCGCCAGGTGCTCCCCCCGCCGCGGCTAAACGCCCTTGGGGTGCCATGTTGGGCGGTCTGGCGGCCGGTCTTGGACTGGCGTGGCTTGCGCATTCCTTGGGGATGGGTGAAGGCATGGGCCAATTTCTGATGTTTGCATTGCTGGCCATGGCCGTGGTCATGGGGATTGGCTGGTTTATGCGCCGCCGTGCTGCAGCAGCCAATCCAGCGGCTTCACCGTTTGCCTTTCAGGGAGCCGGTGGTAACGCTGCCGTGACCGACAGCAAACCCTACCGTCCGGAAAACGTGGGCAACGATGCGTCGGCACGGCCGTGGGAGCGCAGCAGTATGGCTTTTGAAGCTGCGAATCCCCCATCCGGATCGATGATTGGATCTGCGTTAAACGGTTCTCAAAACTGGGGCATTCCGTCCGGGTTTGACGTTGAAGGCTTTCTGTCTGCAGCCAAGAACAACTTCTTGACCCTGCAAGTGGCCTGGGACAAGTCTGACATCCCTGCTTTGCGCTCCATGATGACCGACACCATGTTGTTGGAAATTCAGTCGCAACTCACGGAGCGCGAAGCGCATCCCGGAGGAATGCCAAATCGAACCGATGTTGTCATGCTGGAGGCAAGGTTGCTGGGTATCGAAGAGACTGCGGATGAATACATTTCCAGTGTCGAGTTTTCCGGCATGATTCGCGAAGAACCGTCGGCCGGACCGAATCCGTTCCGGGAAGTCTGGAACATGACCAAACCGCTCAATGGCAGCCGAGGTTGGCTGGTCGCCGGAGTCCAGGCACTGCAGTAAACTCGCGCCTTGGCCGCGATCACTGCGGCAGAGGGCAGGATTCAGGGAATAATGGGGACTATGGCAACACAGTCCCCTTTTTCTATGTTGGAGGGTATGCTCCAAAACTTCAACCTTCCGTTCACACCTCCCGCCTGGGCGATCGATGAAATGCACCGGCGCACCGTGCTGCTTCTCAACCATGTGTTGATGCAGGAGCCTCAGGCTATGGAGCGCTTGGCCCGGCAAAAAGGAAGTGTTGTGCGTATGCAGTGGCGCACGTTGACCTTCAAGGTCACCGTGACTCCGGCCGGTTTGCTCGACGTTGCAGAGCCTGATGCAGAAGCGGATCTAGCCCTGGTCATAACGGAAGAATCCCCCTTGGCGATTGCCCAGAGCTTGATGCAAGGCAACAAGCCAGCCGTGCGCATCGAGGGCGACGTACAACTCGCAGCCGACGTCAGCTGGCTCATAGATCACGTGCGGTGGGACCTAGAGGAAGATCTGGCGCGTCTGATGGGCGACGCCCCCGCACATGCATTGGTTCAGGCCGCTAGCGCCATGGCTCAGGCCCTGCAGCGATTTGCCGGCCGGAGTGGCAAGGATGCTTCAGATGGATCATCTGAATGAGCCGTTTGCAGCGCGGCTTCTTCATCGCCTGGGTCGTTTTTCGCTACGGACTCGATGAACTCTTTTTAAGTAGTTTTGATAAGCCCTGGCTGCGGCGGTTGGCACGTCTGATGTCAGTGGGGCGCAGCTTGGATGCACCGCGTGGTCAGCGTTTGCGCGAAGCGCTGGAACGGCTGGGTCCGATTTTTGTCAAATTCGGTCAAGTGCTGTCTACCCGCCGCGACTTGCTGCCGCTGGATATTGCCGATGAATTGGCGAAGCTGCAAGACCAAGTTCCTCCCTTCGACTCCGATGTAGCCGTCGCCACCATTGAGCGTGCGTTGCGTAAACCACTGCATGAGATTTTTGAGTCTTTTGAGCACCAACCGGTCGCCAGCGCGTCCATCGCCCAGGTCCACTTTGCGGTGCTGCGGGATCGCAACGGGCTGCAGCGTGAAGTGGCGGTCAAGGTGCTGCGCCCAGGTATGCTGGATGCCATCGAAAAAGACCTGCGACTGATGCGCATGATGGCCGGCTGGGTTGAAGGTATGTCGGCGGATGGCAAGCGGCTGCGCCCGCGCGAAGTGGTGGCCGAGTTTGACAAGCATCTGCATGACGAGCTCGACCTGGTGCGTGAAGCGTCCAGTGCTGCACAACTGCGTCGCAACATGGCGCACCTGCAGCTGGTGTTGATTCCTGAAATGATGTGGGACCTGTGCACCACGGAAGTCATGGTGATGGAGCGCATGTACGGAGTGCCCATCAGCCAGGTAGAGCGACTCAGAGAAGCCGGCGTGGATATTCCTAAGCTGGCTCGCGACGGTGTCACTATCTTTTTCACCCAGGTTTTCCGGGACGGCTTCTTTCACGCCGATATGCACCCGGGCAATATCCAGGTCAGTATTGATCCCAAGACCTTTGGTCAGTACATCTCACTGGATTTTGGGATTGTTGGTACGCTGACAGAGTCCGATAAGGACTACTTGGCACAGAACTTCACGGCATTCTTCAGGCGCGATTACAAGCGCGTGGCTGAGCTACATATTGAATCGGGCTGGGTTCCCCGAACGACCCGGGTGGACGAGTTGGAAGCCGGCATTCGCTCGGTTTGCGAACCTTACTTTGACAGACCCCTCAAAGAGATATCGCTTGGCATGCTGCTGATGCGGCTGTTTCAAATTTCTCGGCGTTTCCAGGTCGAGATTCAACCGCAGTTAGTGCTCTTGCAGAAGACATTGCTTAACATCGAGGGCTTGGGACGCGAGTTGGACCCCAATCTAGACCTGTGGGCCACCGCCAAGCCATTTTTGGAGCAGTGGATGCTGGGCCAGGTCGGGCCTCAGAAACTCATAGACCAGTTGAAGGCGCAGGCACCGCATTACTCCAAGTTGTTGCCGGAACTACCCATGCTGCTGCACAGTTTTTTACGGGCCAAGCAAACGGACAGCAGCCGTGCGATCGAAGAATTACTGATCGAACAGCGGCGTACCAACAAGTTGCTACAAGGCTTGGTCTACGCTGTGGTTGGCTTTGCACTGGGGTTGGTGGTCATGCAGTTGGTGATCCGTGTTCGGCTGTTTTAGCAAGCGCCCTATAATTGAGGGCTTTGCAACTTGAAGTTCGAGCTAACCATCCATGCCTATATACGCCTATAAATGCGAGTCCTGCGGGTTTGCCAAGGACGTATTGCAAAAAATGTCCGACGCGCCGTTGGATGTCTGCCCTGCTTGTTCACAAGCCGCTTTCAAGAAGCAGCTCACTGCTGCAGGGTTTCAACTCAAGGGCTCCGGCTGGTACGCCACCGATTTCAAGGGTGGCTCCACTGCGGCGCCAGCCAGCGACACTTCGGCTCCCGCTGCCGCTGCGGCGGCTCAGACTGCTGCGCCCAAAGCGGATGCAGCGCCTTCCTCTGGCGGGGCTCCAGCCGCGTCGGGTGGGTAATCTTGTCCTTTTCTGAGTCGGGAGTTTCAGTGCCTTTCAAGAAATACATGCTGACCGGGTTGATGGTGTGGCTGCCTTTGGCGATCACGATCTGGGTGCTGTCTTGGCTGGTCAAATCCCTGGACGGTGTGCTGGGCGGTGTGCTGTTCGGCATCGCTGCCGTAGCGCCGCTAAGCATGGCTCCTGCGATTGGGCGCATGGGCAACATCCCTGGTTTGGGGGTCTTGATCGTGGCAGCGGTCATGTTGGTGACCGGGGCCTTGGTGTCCAATGTCGCGGGCCGCTGGCTGCTTAAGCAGTGGGATGGATTGTTTACCCGCATTCCCATCGTCAAGTCCATCTACAACAGTGTAAAGAAAGTGTCCGACACGCTGTTTTCCAGCAATGGCAACGCGTTTCGTACGGCCCTGCTGATTCAGTATCCACGCGCGGGGAGCTGGACGATTGCGTTTCAGACTGGCACACCAACTGGCGAGGTAGGATCGCATCTGGGTTCAGATTTCGTCAGTGTGTATGTTCCGACTACACCCAATCCGACGAGTGGTTTCTTTTTGATGCTGCCGCGTGCTGACGTGATCGAGTTGGACATGAGCGTAGACCAGGCGCTCACCTACGTTATTTCCATGGGTTCTGTTCCTCCCGCAGCGCTTGCGCCCCTTGCGGCAGTGCCCAAATCCTCTTAGTTTGCGAAACTCGCTGCCTGTGGGCGGCGCATTGAAAGATAGCTATGGCCATGCGTTCTCATTATTGCGGTCTGGTGACCGAAGTCCAGATGGGCGAAACCGTTTCCCTGTGCGGCTGGGTCAACCGTCGGCGCGACCATGGGAAGCTGATTTTTGTCGATTTGCGCGACCGCGAAGGCACAGTCCAAGTAGTCTGTGATTCTGACCGAGCAGAAATGTTCGCGGCCGCCGAGACCTTGCGCAATGAATATTGCGTGCAGATAAAGGGGGTGGTGCGAGCACGGACTCCAGAGACGATCAACGAGACTTTGAAGAGCGGCCGGATCGAAATTCTGTGCCACGAACTCGTGGTGCTCAACCCATCAGTCACGCCACCTTTCCAACTGGATGACGACAACCTGTCCGAGACCACCCGCCTGACCCATCGTGTGCTGGATCTGCGCCGCCCCTACATGCAAAACAACCTGATGCTGCGTTACCGCGTATCCATGGAAGTGCGCAAGTTCCTGGATGCCAATGGTTTCGTCGACATCGAAACTCCAATGCTGACCAAGTCCACGCCCGAAGGCGCGCGTGACTATCTGGTGCCCAGCCGTGTGCACGATGGCCACTTCTTTGCGTTGCCTCAGTCGCCCCAGTTGTTCAAGCAGTTGCTGATGGTGGCCGGTTACGACCGTTATTACCAGATCACCAAATGCTTCCGCGACGAAGACTTACGCGCGGATCGCCAACCCGAGTTCACGCAGATCGATATCGAGACATCCTTCCTGGGTGAAGAAGAAATTCGGGACATGTTCCAGGGCATGATCACGACGGTGTTCAAGAACACCATCAATGTGGATCTGGGTGAGTTCCCGGTCATGACTTACCAGGAAGCCATGCACGTCTATGGCTCGGACAAGCCCGACCTGCGCGTCAACCTGAAGTTCACCGAGGTCACCGATGTAATGGCCGATGTGGACTTCAAGGTCTTTTCCGGCGCTGCCACGATGAAGAATGGCCGTGTCGTGGCCTTGCGCGTGCCAGGCGGTTCCGTCGAAGGTGGTGGCATCAGCCGTGGCGAAATCGATGCCTACACCGAGTTCGTCAAGATATACGGTGCCAAGGGTCTGGCCTATATCCGCGTCAACGACTTGTCCAAAGGGCGCGAGGGCCTGCAGTCGCCCATCGTCAAAAACATCCACGACAAGGCGCTCAACGCTGTGCTGGAGCGCTGCGGTGCGCAGAATGGTGACTTGATTTTCTTTGGTGCCGACAAGGCCAAGATCGTCAATGACGCCATTGGTGCGCTGCGCATCAAGATTGGTCATAGCGATTTCGGCAAGAAGAACGGTCTGTTCGAAAAGGCTTGGCGCCCGATGTGGGTGGTCGACTTCCCGATGTTCGAATACGACGAAGAAGCCGAGCGCTACACCGCGACCCACCATCCCTTCACCGCCCCTAAAGATGGCCACGAAGACTGGATGGTCACTGCCCCCGAGAAGTGCATCTCCAAAGGTTACGACATGGTACTCAACGGCTGGGAAATGGGCGGCGGTTCCGTGCGTATCCACCGCGCCGATGTGCAGCAAAAGGTCTTCGACGCGCTGAAGATCACGCCCGAAGAAGCCCAGCTCAAGTTTGGCTTCCTGCTGGATGCCCTGCAGTATGGTGCGCCTCCGCACGGTGGCTTGGCCTTTGGCCTGGACCGCATCGTGACACTGATGACCGGGGCCGAATCCATCCGCGATGTGATTGCCTTCCCCAAAACCCAGCGCGCACAATGCTTGTTGACCCAGGCGCCAAGCCCCGTGGACGAAAAACAGTTGCGTGAATTGCATATCCGTTTGCGCACTCCGGAGGCGGCCAAGACCGCATGATGCACGGCATGGTGCACAATGAAAGGGCGCTGCAGAGTGCCCTTTTTTATGTCCAAGTCCTTCAAAATTCCCCAATCCGTGCTGGTGGTGATCTACACCCCGGCGTTGGACGTGTTGCTGATTCGGCGTACCGATGGAAATGGACTGGGCGCCGAGTACTGGCAATCGGTGACCGGAAGTAAAGATAGCCTGGATGAGGACTGGCACGCGACGGCTGCGCGTGAGGTCAGGGAGGAAACCGGTATCGATTGCAGGTCGGGCTCCTTGCCACCTGCCGTTTTGCAGGATTGGCAATTGGAGAATGTTTACAACATCTATCCACAATGGTTGCCCCGTTACGCGCCCGGCGTGACGCGCAATACCGAGCATTTGTTCGGCCTTCAAGTGCCTTCACCTTGTGCGGTTCGGCTCAATCCCCGTGAACATACGGCATACCAATGGTTACCTTATCAGGAGGCTGCTGACATGTGTTTCTCGCCTTCCAATGCAGAGGCCATACTGCAACTGCCACGGTTTACGGCCATGCCGGCCCCGTGCCAGGAGGACGCAACATGACGCTGGTTCGTGTCGCTACCTACAACATACATAAAGGCGTGCAAGGCATAGGCCCTGCGCGGCGGTTGGAGATCCACAATTTGGGGCATGCGGTCGAGCAACTCGACGCGGATATCGTGTGTCTGCAGGAAGTACGCAAGATGCACCGTCGCGAGGCCGAGTATTTTGAGCAATGGCCGGAGTTGCCACAAGCCGATTTCCTTGCGCCCGAGGGTTATACCGCGGTGTACCGCACCAATGCACGTACGCTGCATGGCGAGCACGGAAATGCCATGCTGTCGCGTTGGCCCGTGGTCTCACACCAGCAAGAGGATATGTCGGACCACCGATTCGAGCAGCGCGGACTACTGCATTCCGAAGTGTCCGTGCACGGCCGTGCATTGCATGTGGTGGTCGTGCATCTGGGGCTGATCAAGGCGAGCAGGGTACGCCAATTGGCGCAATTACGCCAATTCATAGACCGTGAAATACCTGGGGATGCACCATTGGTGGTGGCGGGGGATTTCAACGATTGGGGAACCACGGTTCAAACGAGCATGGCTGTTGCGGGGTTGGTGGCGTTTGACCAGCAAAGAACTGCCACTTTCCCCTCGCGTATGCCCGTGGTGCAACTGGACCATGTGTATGCCAGGGGGCTCACCCCTCTGAGTGTGCATGCGCCGCGCGGGAGGATCTGGGGACGTATGTCGGATCACTTGCCGCTGATTGCCGATTTCGATTTGCAGACGGATGCCGATTGAGGGCAACGCAGTTCAAAGACGGACACTACGTTCACCTGCTGCAGGGTGGCGTTGAGTTTTTTCCCGCACTGGTTGATGCCATCGATTCCAGTGTGCGGGAAGTGCGGTTGGAAACCTATATTTATAACTTCGAGGACACGGCTGGCGAAGCCGTGGGTGCCGCGCTGGAGCGTGCTGCCCGCCGCGGCGTACGTGTGTACCTGGTGATGGATGGCATAGGCACACCGCGGGTCCCCGAGGGTTGGAAGCATCGCTTTGCCGACGCCGGTGTGTGTTGGCACCGGTTTTCTCCGCTGGGGCGCTTGGGCCTGCTGGTCCCTGTCGTGTGGCGGCGCTTGCACCGCAAGCTCTGCATTGTGGATGCGAACATCGCTTTCTGCGGTGGCATCAATATCCTGGACGACTATTTCGACCCAGCGTATGGTGCGCTGGAGTCACCCCGGTTTGACTTTGCGGTTTCCACCACAGGACCTCTGGTACTTGACGCACACCGCGCGATGGTTCAGTTCTGGGGGCGCCTGCAGATGACGCGACAGTTGGAGCAGATGTCCTTCAGAGAAGCACGCAAGACCTGGAAAGACTCCAACCTGTTTACGCAGTCCAATCCCGTATCACCGCAGAAAGGCCCACGCGCGGGGCATGCCGGCGTCAGGGCCATGCTGGTTTTGCGAGACAACTTGCGCAACCGCAACCGGATCGAACGGGCCTACCTCAAGGCCATTGCTGCTGCGCACCAGGAGGTAGTGATCGCCAATGCCTATTTTCTGCCGGGGGGAAAACTGCGCAGAGCACTGATCCATGCCGCCAAAAGGGGTGTCCGTGTGCGTTTGTTATTGCAAGGTCGTTATGAGTACTTCATGCAGTACCACGGTGCGCGACCGGTGTTTGGCGTGCTGTTGGCGGCGGGCGTTGAAATCCATGAATACTCGGCTGGCTTCCTGCATGCCAAAGTGGCCGTGGTGGATGGGCACTGGGCAACCGTGGGCTCGTCCAATCTGGACCCTTTGAGCCTATTGCTGGCCCGAGAAGCCAACGTAGTCATCGATGATGCCCCGTTTGCGCAATCCCTGCGCGGTTGCCTGACCGACGCCATGGAGACACACGGGACGCAAATTGACGCGCAGACTTATGCACGGCGGCCATTGCGTCAGCGCCTGCTGGATCGACTGGCCTTCGGTGTGATGCGGTTCCTGCTCTTTCTGGCCGGCAGGCGCTATTAAATTAATAGCTGCATACGCTGTTGCGACGAGGGCTAGTGGCCTAAAACTATAATGATCAAAGACTGGTAGTATTCCAGCAATGTTAATGAAAACACCCAGCACCATGAACCCATCCGCCACCGATGAGGGAACCCCGGTTTCCGTCAAGATACGTGAGCGCCTGGTAGCCGCCCGCAAGCGCTTCCATGCCAACGACAACATCGCGGAATTTGTGACCCCGGGTGACTTGGAAAAATTGCTCGACGAAGTCGAAGTCAAGATGCAAGGTGTGCTGGACAGCCTCGTCATCGACACACAGAATGACCACAACACCGACAACACCGCGCGCCGTGTGGCCAAGATGTACCTCAACGAAGTGTTCCGTGGCCGCTATGTAACCTGCCCCAGCATCACCGAGTTTCCCAATGTTGGTCATCTCAATGAATTGATGATCGTAGGCCCCATCACCGTGCGCAGTGCCTGCAGCCACCATTTTTGTCCCGTCATTGGCAAGATCTGGATTGGTGTCATGCCCAACGAACACACCAATGTGATCGGCTTGTCCAAATACGCGCGCCTGGCTGAGTGGATTCTGGGGCGGCCACAGATTCAGGAGGAAGCCGTGGTGCAATTGGCTGATTTGATCCAGGAAAAGACACAACCCGATGGTCTGGCGATTGTCATGGAAGCCAGCCACTACTGCATGGCCTGGCGCGGTGTGAAGGACATGGACAGCAAGATGATCAATTCCGTTATGCGCGGTGTATTCTTGAAAGATCCCAATTTACGGCGCGAGTTTTTATCCCTGATTCCACGGAGAGGTTAAACCATGTTGGTACGTTTGTTGTATGCCAGCCGCGCGGTAGACCCGAGTGCCGAGGCGATAGAAACCATTCTGACCCAGTCCCGCCACTACAACCCGACTTGCGGGATTACCGGCATTCTGTGCTACGGCGGTGGAATCTTTTTGCAGGCCATTGAAGGCGGCCGCATGGCGGTGAGCGATTTGTACGGCCATATCCAACGGGACGCGCGCCATAAGGATGTCGTCCTGCTGCACTACGAAGAAATCTCTGAGCGCCGTTTTGGCGGCTGGACCATGGGCCAGGTCAATATGTCCAAGATCAATACCAACATCTTGCTGAAGTACGCAGAAAAGCCCGAACTGGATCCATATTCAGTTTCCGGCAAAGTGTCTCTGGCATTGTTGGAAGAACTGATGGCCACCGCCTCCATCATCGGTCGAGCCTAATTTCCCAGGAATGCCGGTTGAAGCACTAGCGCTGGTCATACTGGCCGGACTGATACACGCTTGCTGGAATATCGCCGCCAAGAAGGCCGGCGGCGATGTACGCTTCTCGTGTTTTACCTCTCTCATCATGATGGTGTTCTGGGCACCGGTGGGGCTGTGGTTGGGTTGGCAGCAGGTGCCGTCCTGGGGCGTTACGGAGTGGTCGCTGATTGCCGCTAGCGGTGTGCTCCACACAATCTATTTCGTGATCCTGTTGCGCGGCTACCGCAAAGCCGACCTGACAGTGGTCTACCCTCTGGCGCGCGGCTCCGGTCCCTTGTTGTCGTCCATGGTTGCCATCTTGTTTTTGGGTGAGCACATCTCGGCCATGGGTTTGGGTGGTGTGGTGGCGGTGGTAGCCGGTGTATTTCTTATTGCGGGCGGACCAGGTCTGTTTCGCAACACCCATAGTGCAGAACACCGCGCACGCATCCGCAAAGGCATGCTGTATGGGCTCCTGACCGGTGTTTTTATTGCCAGCTATACCGTGGTCGATGGGTATGCGGTCAAGATGGTCTTTATGTCGCCGATTCTGGTGGACTACTTCGGTAATTTTGTGCGGCTGGCCTTTCTGTTGCCGGCCTTTTTTCGCCGCCCCGACGAGACGCGCGCGCTGTGGCGGGTGCAATGGAAATATGCAGTGGTCGTCGGCGTGGTCAGTCCAATTTCTTATGTCCTGGTGCTGTACGCCATGCAAGTGGCACCGCTTAGCCATGTTGCGCCTGCACGGGAGGTTTCCATGCTGTTTGCGGCATTGCTGGGCGGTCATCTGCTGGGGGAGGGCGATCGGAGCACCCGTTTTCTCGGGGCGGCGTGTATTGGCGCGGGCGTCATGGCCCTGGCCCTGGGGTAGTACGCGATGGCGGTACTCGTTGGTTGTGATTTTTCCAGTAGCCCAACGGCGCGCAAGCCCATCGTGATGGCCTGGGGAAAGCTGCATGGGCAGGTGGTGGTGCTGGAACGATTGGAACTATTGCCTACTTTGCAGGCCTTTGAGCAGTGGCTGGCACGTCCCACGGCATGGGTCGCAGGGTTTGACATGCCATTTGGCCTTCCCCGCGAGCTGACGTCGACACTGGGGTGGCCGTTGGTTTGGGAGACCTGCATACGGCACTATGCAGCACTCGATCGCGCTGACATCCGCAGCGCCTTCGCAGCTTTTTGTGAAGCGCGGCCCGCTGGCGCCAAATTCGCTCACCGCCTATGCGACGGACCTGCCGGCTCCAGCCCGTCGATGAAATGGGTGAATCCGCCGGTGGCATTCATGCTGCACGCTGGGGTTCCGAGGCTGTTGGAAGCAGGGGTTGAATTGCCCGGGCTGCATGTGCCGGTGGCGCGGTACACGACTGAATCTTCTGCCGAAAGACGTGTTGCGCTTGAGGCGTATCCCGGCCTATTGGCGCGCGAACTATTGGGCAAACGCAGCTATAAGAGTGATCACCGCGCCAAACAGACACCAGAACGCCTGATTGCCCGCAAAGACCTTTTGACGGGTCTGGAGGCTGGGCAAACGCGCTTGGGCTTGCGCCTGAAGTTGACCCACGCTCAGCGTGATGCATTAGTGGATGATGCGAAGGGAGACGCACTGGATGCGGTGCTGTGCCTGGTACAGGCCGCTTGGGGCCAGCGGCGACACGCCTTGGGTGATCCACTTTACGGCCTGCCAGCGGACATGGACCCGCTGGAGGGCTGGATTTTGACTGCCTGAACCAAGTACCTCCACGCTAGTCGCTTCGCGTACTGCGCTGGCCTCCCGAGGGGGCGCAGCCCTGCTTGGGGCGGCCCGGCGCTGCGGCTCGGTGTTTATTTGCTGCGCGAGATCACGCTCTCTTCAAGCTTGAGCGCAAGTTGTGAAATCGCCATCGCCGCTGGGCAACTGGGCGTGGCCTGCATCAGCAACTGGCGGCGCATGATGGCCTGGCGTACGGCAGGGTCCGCCGGGATGTCACCCATGTGCAAGAGCTTGATAGGGCGCCCCGGCTCCGTCGGTACGAATCGGTCCAGAACCTGTTGCAACTGCGTCGTGATGGCACGACCGTCGCCCAATCTGGCGGTCTGGTTGATGACCATGCGGATGGTCTGGCGTTTTTGCTGTCCGACCAGCACCTTGATGGTGGCATAGGCGTCAGTCAGCGACGTAGGTTCTGGCGTTGCTACGACTATGACTTCGGACGCCAGTGACACCGCAAACAAGACCACGTCGGAGATGCCTGCACCCGTGTCCAGCAGGATCACGTCGTAATGCGGAACCAGCCCGCCCATGACGCGTAAAAAATCGTCCCGTACTTCGGGCGTCAGGCGGGAATACTCCACCATGCCAGAACCGGCCAGCAGCACCGAAAACCCACCCGGCGCCCGGATGATGGCCTCTTCAAGCTTGGCCTTGCCGGTAAAAACATCGTGCAGCGTAATCTTGGGGTACAGGTTCAGCACCACATCGAGATTGGCCAATCCTAGATCGGCGTCCAGCACCAGTACGCGTAGACCCAGTTTGGCCAGGGCGGCAGCAAGATTGGCCGAAACAAAGGTCTTTCCAACGCCGCCTTTGCCACTGGTGACGGCCAGCACTTTGCCGATGGGCTTCAGGGGCACGGACGCTGGCGCTTCGTTAGGAGTAGGGGGATTTAGTACGTCAGCCATCAATTCACCCTTTGCATGGCGCCGCTGGCAGATCCGCCGCCCGGCGCTTCGCTGGAAACACTTTCAATCCATGCCGGGTCACCCAGCGCAAGATGGCCAAACAAAAGATTTTTCTCTTCGGCGCTGACATAGATTTCCTGTTGCTGGTCCAGGCATACCCGATTGCGGCCTTCTTTTTTGGCCCGATACAGTTGCACATCGGCGCGTTCGGTCCATAGAGCAGCGGTTGATCGCACCCATTCCGGCGCATAAGCACCTCCCACACTGACGGTCACCCGGATCGTGAGCGTGGGTGAAATGGAAATGACCAGGGCTTCTATGGTTGAGCGGATACGCTCGGCCACTGTTACGCCGAATGAGGGGTGGCAGTTGGGCAGCACGACGGCAAATTCTTCTCCACCATAGCGTGCCACGGTATCCATGGGCCGCACACAACTGGCTATGGATTTGCCAATGGCCTGCAATACCTGGTCCCCGGCTTGGTGGCCGTAGGTGTCATTGACCTTTTTGAAATGGTCGATATCCAGCATCAACAGCAGCGCCGGATCACCGGAACGTGCAACGCCGTCTATGGTGCGCTCTTGAACGGAGCGGAAGTGCCGACGGTTGCCCAGGCCGGTCAGGGGATCTTTCAGCGATAACTCACACAGACCGTCAATGACGCCTTGCAAATATTCCAGCGCGGAAGCTTCGGGGGAAGGCAGCGCCAACAACATGCCGTGGTCCAGCAAGGCGCGTGCATCATCCAATTGCAATTGCTGCAATTCAATGGGTGCTTTGGAGGATTTGGTTGCCACGGTGGGAGTCAAGGTTGAGCCAATAAAGCATAACAGGAACTGCTGTCATGGTGCCATGGAATGTCAGCGTGCACTGCGACATTTGCTGCGGGTTTACCAAGCAATTTTGCGGCTCTGGTGCGCTCGCGCACTCCCGCGCTATACGGCGCTGTGCATTGTGCCGCACACTGGACAATCCGGGTTGCGCGGCAGCCGAATGTCATTCCACGTCATATTGCGACCGTCCAGCATCAGCAGGCGTCCCACTGCGGGCTCGCCAGCGCCACTGAGTATCTTCAGGGCTTCGGCAGCCTGCATGCTGCCGATGACGCCCACCAGTGGCGCAAAGACGCCCATGGTTGCACAGCGGGTTTCTTCAAATGCCGTATCGGGCGGGAAAACGCAGGCATAACAGGGTGATGCTGCGTTTTTGGGGTTGTAGACCGCCAATTGACCATCAAAACGGATGGCTGCTCCTGAAACCAAGGGAACACGATGGCGCACGCAGGCGGCGTTCAGCGCCTGGCGGGTTGCGAAGTTATCACTGCAGTCCAATACCACGTCAGCATCGGCTACCAAGGCATTCAGGTGTGTTGCATCGGCACGGACTCTTAAAGTGGTGATTTGCAAACCGGGGTTGATCGCCAGCAACGCTTCACGGGCCGAGTCCACCTTGGCCTGGCCCACCCTAGCTTCGGTGTGGACGATCTGGCGCTGCAAATTGGTGAGGTCTACCGTGTCGTCATCAACCAAAGTCAGATGCCCGACTCCCGCAGTGGCCAGATAGAGTGCCGCTGGTGAGCCCAATCCACCCAAACCAACAAGCAATGCGCGGCCCTGCATGATGCGTTCCTGGCCCTCAACACCCACCTCATCCAGCAGGATGTGGCGCGAGTAGCGCAGCAACTGCGAGTCATCCATGGCTGCGTTGCGCCACCGGGCGCGAAGCGACAAGCGTAGGGGCCAGTTGAGGCGCCGGGCCGCCCCAAGGCGAAACAGCCCCCTTGGGGCTGATGGCTGCGGCTCCCGGCATGCCCGCGCAGGGCGGGACAGCCAGAAGGGGCGTTGACTCTGGCAACGCCGCGGCCTGCAAGGCCAGCGCAGTATGCGAAGCGACAAGCGTGGGGGCCATGTCCTCAGTTTTCTTTGACTTCTTCCTTGCGTTCCACCTGCGTCTTGCTGACCAGAACCGCGCGTCCTTTGAGTTGGTTCAGTGCCTGCATCAGTTGAAAGTCCTTTTCCGAACCAAATTCCGGTGGGCGTCGCTCGGAAGCCGGCTTGCGGGATTCTTCTTCCAGGCGCTTGAGGGCTTCATCGCGCGCTTTTTCGCGTGTCGCATCCTTGACTTCTTCACCCTGGCCACTGCCTAGGTGTTTACCCAGATCCGCCTCACGGGTGCGCAGCGCGGCAAAGGGGCTGCCTTCTTCCGTGTCGTCAATCATGACGTCGGGGACTATGCCTTTGGCCTGAATCGACTTGCCGCTCGGTGTGTAGTAACGCGAGGTGGTGATCTTCAGACCGGTATCGGGGCCTAGGGGTCGGAAGGTTTGGACCGAACCCTTGCCAAAGGTCTGGCTGCCCATGATGGTGGCGCGTTTATGGTCTTGCAAAGCTCCGGCAACAATTTCACTGGCCGACGCGGAGCCTTCGTTGACTAACACAATCAATGGTACTTTCTTGAGACCTTGGGGTAGTTTTTTCAGCGGATCAGAGCCATCCCGACCCAGATAATCCCGCACGGTGGCCTTCAAAATTTGTTTGCTGTCCGCAGTTTGCCCGTTGGTGGACACGACGATTACATTTTCCGGTAGAAAGGCGGCAGACACGGCAACGGCTGCATTGAGCAGACCACCGGGATCATTGCGCAGGTCCAGCACCAAGCCTTTGAGATGCGGGTCTTGTTTGTAGACTTCGTCGACCTTTCGGGCAAAATCCTCGACGGTTTGCTCCTGGAACTGGCTAACCCGTATCCATGCATAGCCGGGTTCAATCAACTTGCCGCGCACCGATTGTTGTTTGATCTCCTCGCGAATGATGGAGACAGGAAAGGTGCGGTTTTCGTCCTTGCGGAATATGGTGAGCAACACCTTGGTGTTCGGCTCACCGCGCATGCGTTTGACCGCCTCGTTGAGGGTCAATCCCTTGACGGCGGTGTCATCGACACGTGTGATCAGGTCGTTGGTCTTGATGCCAGCCCGAAAAGCAGGGGAACCCTCGATAGGAGACACAACCTTGACGAGTCCGTCTTCCTGGGTGATCTCGATGCCCACACCAACAAAACGCCCGGATGTGCCTTCCTTGAATTCCTTGAATGACTTCTTGTCAAAGTACTGCGAATGCGGGTCCAGGCTGGACACCATGCCGGCAATGGCCTCTGTAATCAGCTTCTTTTCGTCGACCGGTTCAACATAGTCGCTTTTGACCATGCCAAAGACGGCCGCTAGCTGTTGCAGTTCTTCCAACGGTAGCGGTGCCAGCGTGCTGCGTGCGACGGTCTGAAGCGAGACAGTTGTAAGCGCTCCAGCCATAACGCCCAAACCGATCCAACCCGCAATTTTCAGTTTTTGACCCATAAGTATTCCAGTACCACTTCAACTTCAATATACACCTTGGAGGTCGTGACTTAAAGCGAGTTCCGTCGATAGGCACCATGAAAGGTCAACAAAAGCGGTAGGAGTACCGCTTTCTTTGGATTTTTCACGCCTTGCCTTGTGAGGCGACCGCGGCAGCGGCCTTGGCTGCCGCTTCCGCGTCACCCAGGTAGTAATGCCGAATGGGCTTCAACGCGGCGTCGAGCTCGTACACCAATGGAATGCCGTTGGGAATGTTCAAGCCGACGATTTCGTCATCGGAAATATTGTCCAGGTACTTCACCAGCGCCCGTATGGAGTTGCCATGGGCGGCGACCACGACGCGTTTGCCGCTGCGGATGTCCGGAGCCATGACTTCGTTCCAGAACGGCATGACGCGGGCCACCGTGTCCTTGAGGCATTCCGTGAGGGGAATCTGGTCGGGTTGCAGCTTGGCGTAGCGCACATCCGAGCGTTCACTGCGTGGATCGGCCGGCTCCAGCGCTGGCGGCGGCACATCGTAGCTGCGGCGCCATTGCAATACCTGCGCTTCGCCGTACTGTTTGGCCATGTCGGCTTTGTTCAGACCCTGGAGCGCGCCGTAATGGCGCTCATTCAGACGCCAGGAATGCACCACCGGCAACCAGGTGCGGTCCATTTCGTCCAGGCAATGCCACAGCGTGCGGGTGGCGCGTTTCAGAACGCTGGTGTAGGCCAGATCAAAGTCATAACCTTCGGCTTTGAGCAGGCGGCCCGAGTTTTTGGCCTGTTCCACGCCGGTGGTGGTCAGATCAACATCGGTCCAGCCGGTGAAGCGATTGTCAAGATTCCAAGTGGATTCGCCGTGGCGAACGAGAACGAGTTTGTACATGGTGCGGGGATGAAATGCGGGATAGAAGGGGAGAGTTCGACGGCAAAACAGCCGCCATTCTAAAATAGCGGGTTGGACGCTCGCTAACTTACAAGGAATAAAGTGAAATTCATTCTCGATAACTGGATGTTGATTGCCGTTGCACTGGCTTCTGGCTCTATGCTGCTGTGGCCCGTGATCCAAGGCGCCACCATGGCGGGCCTGGACCCGGCCGGCGCGGTGCAACTGATCAACCGCGAAAAAGGCGTCGTCATCGACGTCTGCGAGCCCGGCGAATTTGCCGCTGGCCATGTCGGTGGCGCCAGGAATATTCCTCTGAACGACCTGGAAGGCAAGCTGGCCACCATGGTCAAAAACAAAACGCTGCCGCTGATTCTGGTCTGTCAGACCGGTGCCCGCTCAGCCAGGGCGGTGGCGATTGCCAAGAAGCTGGGCTACGACAAGGCGCAATCTCTGGGTGGCGGTATGGCCAGTTGGAAAACTGCAAACCTGCCCATTGAAAAGGCCTGATGCAATGCAAGCTGTGAAGATGTACACCACGGCGTTTTGCCCCTACTGTGTCCAGGCCAAGCGTATCCTGGTCTCCAAGGGGGTTGAAAACATCCAGGAGGTCAGGGTGGACAGCCAACCCCAGGAGCGGGTCCATATGATGGAGATCACCGGCCGACGTACCGTGCCACAAATCTTCATTGGTACCACCCATGTAGGCGGCTGCGACGATCTGATGGCGCTGGACAGCTTGGGCGGTCTGCTGCCCTTGCTCAACGCCGCGTAAGACGCTTGGGCGAGGACTTGCGCCAGCCTGAGATAATCCGCGTTTAACGAAATTCCCGTTATGGGCTCGTCCAGAGGTTTTGGACGGGCATTGTTTTACTTTGAAAGACTGTTTTATGTCAGACCAGACTCCTGTTTTCCAGATCCAACGTGTTTACCTGAAAGAAGCGTCGCTCGAGCAACCCAATTCCCCAGCCATTTTGCTGGAGCAGGAACAACCTTCCGTGGACATCCAGCTGGGTGTGGAAGCCGCTCCCGTGGCAGAAGGCGTGTTTGAAGTTGCGGTCACTGCCACTGTGCATACCAAAATCAAGGACAAGACTGTGTTCTTGGTGGAAGCCAAGCAAGCCGGCATTTTTGAGATTCGCAACGTGCCGGAAGATCAAATGGGCCAACTGATGGGTATTGCTTGCCCACAAATCGTGTACCCCTACTTGCGCGGCAATGTAGCCGACCTGATCCAACGCGGCGGGTTCCCGCCCGTGCACCTGTCGGAAATCAACTTCCAGGCGATGTACGAGCAGCAGTTGCAAGCCAAGGCCCAACTGACCAGCGCCCCTGAAGGCACGGTTACACAATAGTCGTTTAAACGTTTTTGCCCGCCAGCCCTCGTATCCATTACATATAGTGCTATGAAAATAGTGGTTTTGGGGGCGGGGGCCTGGGGCACTGCGATGGCTGTGAACGCCAGCCGCAATGCCTCGGCATCCCATGTGGTGACGCTGTGGGTGCGCGATGCGGTGCAGGGGCAGTCCCTGCTGCTGGCCCGCGAAAACCAGCGTTATTTACCGGGGGTTGCCTTGCCGCAAGGCTTGGTGATCAGTTCCCAGGCCTTGCCGGAACTGCTGGCCACTTTGGATGCTGATGACTTGGTCATTGTGGCGTCACCCATGGCGGGCCTGCGCGGTCTGCTCACCCAATTGCAAGGTAGCAGTGCTGCCGTCGCGTGGCTGTGCAAAGGGTTCGAAGCCGGGATAGGTTCCGCACCGGGACTCATGGGGCACGAGATCCAGGGCCAGGTCGCAACCGGACTGCGCGCCGGTGTGCTCAGTGGCCCCAGTTTTGCGCAGGAAGTAGCTGCGGGCAAGCCCACGGCCTTGGTGGCAGCCAGCGTGCATGCTTGCGTGCGTGACGTGCTGGTTTCTGCTTTTCACAGTTCCACCTTGCGGGTGTATGCCAATGACGACGTGGTGGGCGTCGAAGTGGGTGGCGCCGTAAAAAATGTGTTGTCGATTGCCACCGGCCTGTGCGACGGACTGCAGCTAGGGCTCAACGCCCGCGCCGCATTGATCACGCGGGGCCTGGCCGAGATGACCCGCTTGGGCTTGGCACTGGGCGCCAAGGCCGAAACCTTCATGGGCCTAAGTGGCTTGGGCGATCTGGTGCTGACCGCCACCGGCGATTTGTCGCGCAACCGGCGTGTAGGCCAGGCACTCGCCGAAGGCAAGACTCTGCAACAAGCCATTGAGGCACTGGGGCATGTTGCGGAAGGCGTGTACAGCGCGCGCACCGTTGTTCTACGGGCTGCCAGTTTGGGCGTGGATATGCCAATCGCGCAATGTGTCGTCGATTTGCTGGACGCACGCCTGCACCCGGCGCAGGCGGTGGCCGCCCTGATGGGGCGCGGCCCCACCGCTGAGGGCATCTAAGCCTCTTCAGGCAAAGGTCTTACAGCCGAGCTGTCCCAAAGGAGCAGAGCCCCCCACAGGAGGAGGTAACCCGTTTAGCCCTTTTGTACCCGCGCGGTGATGTGAGCCAAGGCTTCTTCCACCTGATCAACCAGAATCAGACACAGATCGCCAGCTACCAGTTTGTCCATGGCCGTATCAATGGCCAAAAACTCGCCCTTGATCTCTGAGGTCTGTGTGGTCCGCCGTGCGTGAGCCAAACCCTGGCGCAACAGAGTGATCACTTCTCCATCGCGACGGCCCCGCTGGCATTGGTCCTCGTACAGGATGACCTCGTCAAACGCGTCACCCAAGATTTCGGTCTGCTGGCGGATGTCCTGGTCGCGCCGGTCGCCAGCACCGCTGATGACAACCGAGCGGCGGGTGGCCGGCATGGTCTGCACAGCCTGCACCAGCGCGATCATCGCGTCAGGGTTGTGGCCATAGTCGGCAATGACGGTGGCGCCGCGGTACTTGAAGAAATTGAAACGACCTTGGGCATTGTGGGTGTCGTTGGAGAAACCTGACAGTCCCTTGCGAATGGTGTCCCAATCGACACCGAGTGCCCATACCGCGGCCACCGACGCCATGACGTTTTCGACCTGGAACGGAATCATGCCGCCCATGGTGATGGGGATGGCGGACAACGCAATGGTTTGCTGGAATTCCCCCTTGCAGGCGACGATGTGGCCATTTTCGACATAGACCACGGCCTGGCCTTGGGCTTTGTGCGTGGCCATAACCGGGTGGTATTTGTCGACGGCAAAAAAGGTCACAGAGCCGCGGCATTTGCTGGCCATTGCGGACACAGTAGGGTCGGTCGCGTTCAGCACCGCTACGCCGGTGGGCGACACGTTTTGCACAATCACGCGTTTGAGCACGGCCAGGTCCTGCACCGTGGTGATGTAGTTCAGACCCAGATGGTCGCCGCTGCCCACATTGGTGACAACGGCCACGTCGCAACGGTCAAAGGCCAAGCCTTCGCGCAGGACGCCGCCGCGTGCGGTTTCTAGCACCGCCGCGTCCACGTCGGGGTGCAGCAGCACACTGCGTGCGCTCTTGGGGCCGCTGCAGTCTCCGGTGTCGATGACATTGCCGCCGACATAGACGCCGTCGGTATTGGTCATGCCCACGCAAAGGCCGTTCTGTGTCAGCAGGTGTGAAATCAGTCGCACCGTCGTGGTTTTGCCATTGGTGCCGGTCACCGCAATAATCGGAATGCGGCCGTTCGCGCCATTCTTGAACATGCTGGAAATGATGGCCTCACCCACGGCCCGACCCTTGCCGAACGAGGGGCTCAGGTGCATGCGCAAGCCCGGCGCAGCGTTGACTTCAACGATACCGCCACCCAGTTCTTCAATCGGCCGCAAGATGCTGTCGCACACCAGGTCCACACCACAGACGTCCAGGCCCACCATGTGGGCCGCGGCCACGGCACGTGCGGCAACCTCCGGGTGCACATCGTCCGTCACGTCAGTGGCAGAGCCTCCGGTGGACAGATTGGCGTTGTTGCGCAAGTTGACGCGCTGGCCTTTCGCCGGAATGGCGTCCGCCGAGAAGCCCTGGTTGGCCAGGCAGGCGTGTGCAATATCGTCGATGCGAATCTTGGTCAGGGAGGTCGAGTGGCCAGAGCCGCGCCGTGGGTCCTGGTTGACCTGATGAACCAACTCGGTGATGGTGTGGATGCCATCACCCACCACCTTGGGCGGGTCGCGCCGCGCGGCAGCCACCAGCTTGTCACCGACGACCAGCAGGCGGAAATCGTTGCCCGGCATGTAGCGTTCCACCAGGATGTCATCGCGAAACTCGGTGGCAATGGCATAGGCCTTGACCAGGTGTTCCTTGGTCGTGATGTTGACCGTGACTCCTTTGCCCTGGTTGCCGTCCTTGGGTTTCACGACAACGGGCATGCCAATTTCGCAGGCTGCCGCCCAGGCATCCTCGGGGTCCGTCACCGCGCGCCCGGCAGGCACCGGCACACCGGCGGCGGCTAATAATTTTTTGGTCAGTTCCTTGTCTTGCGCAATGGCTTCCGAGATGGCGCTGGTCACGTCCATCTCCGCGGCCTGGATGCGCCTCTGTTTGCTGCCCCAACCAAAACGCACCATGCTGCCCTCGGTCATGCGGCTGAAGGGAATATTGCGTGCCACGGCGGCATCCACAATGCACCCGGTGCTAGGCCCCAGGCGCACGTCTTCATCCAGGTCACGCAACTGGGTCAGCGCGTCGGCCAGGTCAAATGGCGTGTCATCCAGTGCGGACTGGCACAGGGCCTGCGCCAGGTCCATGGCCAGGCGTCCCACGGCTTCTTCGCTGTACTCCACCACCAGCTGGTAAACATCTGCGTCCACCGTGGGTGTGTTGCAACTGAAGGTGACGGGGCAACCGGCCTGCGCCTGCAAGCCCAGCGCCGCCAGTTCCAACACATGCACCATGGGAATGGAGTCGTCATGGCCGTTGGGTTGGAATGGGCTGATCTCTGGAAAGCGGGCACGCAGCCGGGCTTCGAATCCATCGATCTTGTCGACCGCGCGCTCGGTGGGCGTGCAAGCAACGATGGACTGTATGGCCGTGTGGTGGCTCCACAGATTGGGTCCACGCAGGGCGCGAATACGGGTTACTTCCATGGTGTTTCTCGGGGTTGCTGGATGGGGGCTGGCACTGCAGTTTGCATCCGGCTAGTAAGGGGTTTTCTTGGGGTTGGACTCAAAGGTCCGCAGGCCTGCGCCTATCAACTCGGGCGGAATATTCAGCGCCCATGCCGCGGCCACTGCGGCCATAACCATCTCGGGTTGTGAGGCCTTGGCGGGTTTGAGTGAGGCCAGCGGTAGCAGGGCAATGTCCTGTGCACCGTGGGCCAACACGATCTGGTCATCGCGCACAAACACCACGCGTTCGCCCGACTCCCGGTGCTGGGACAAGACCACGCTGCTCGCGTCCATGCCGTAAAAAATGATCTTGCCGTCACACAACTCGGCCATCTCGACCACTTGTGGGTCGGCCGCATTCAGCACGGCGGTGCCGCTTGGCAAAATGACGTCTACTTGTGTACGTGCTACTTTGTAAGCCTGCTCGGCGTCCAGGATGTCAAACGGGACCAGGGAGTCGTTCCAACTGACGTCGGTGACCACCCCCACCAAACACTTGTCGTAGGCCAGTCCCTCGGCCAGTATGGTCTGGCTGCCGTTCTCGAACACGGCGGCCTGCACCGAGCGGTTGATCAGCAGGCGCTGGCCCGCTTCCCAATGGGCGCAATCCTTGGCGTCGACCTGGCGGCCGTCCAGATACAGACCTTCGCTGCAGGCCAGGCCCACATGTTTGCCGCTGATGTGGACCAGCCAGGCCACCATGCGGGCGATGCGGCCGGGTTTCTGGGTGCCGGTGATGCCAACGATAGGGATACGCCCGTCGCGGTCTAGCCCAAACAGGTGCTCCACAATGGCCTTGCCAACAGGGCGGCCTTGCCCTTCGGCGGGCTTGATATGGGCCAACAAGCCGGGGCTGGCATTGACCTCGATGACGGCCGCACGCTGGGTTGCCATGGGCTTGGAAACATCCTCCAGCACCATGTCCACGCCGGCAATATCCAGGCCGACTACGCGGGCGGCCAGCGCCGCGGCGGCAGCCACGCTGGGGTGCAGCAAGTCGGTCACGTCGAATGCGACATTGCCGTTGCGCTGTATCAGCACCTTCTGGTCTTTGGGGGGAATCGACTGCGGCGTCAGGCCCGCGCGCTCCAGTTCCAGGATGATCTCGCCAGACTTGCTGGGCATCAAGGCGTTCAACGGCGAGTCTTCACCACTGCCACGGCGGGGGTCTGAATTGATCTGGTCATCGGTCAACTGGTCGATGTTGGAAACACCATCACCCACCACCCACAGTGCCTCGCCGCGTGCCGCCGCCACAACTTGCCGGCCAACCACCAGCATGCGGTGTTCATTGCCGGGAATGAATTTCTCGACGATGACGCTGCTGCCACCGCCCTTGCGATGGGCCAGCGCATACGCGGCTTCGACATCGCTTTGTGTGCACAGGTTCAGCGACACGCCACGCCCATGGTTGCCGTCGTAAGGCTTGAGCACGACCGGCATGCCAATCTCTTGCGCCGCCTCCCAGGCTTGTTCGGCGCTGCGCACCAGTTGCCCCTCAGGCACCGGCACGCCGCAGGATTTGAGCAAAGACTTGGTCAGGTCCTTGTCGCTGGCGATTTCTTCGGCGATGGCCGAAGTCTGGTCGGTCTCCGCGGTCCAGATGCGGCGCTGGTTGATACCATAACCCAGTTGCACCAGATTGCCTTCGGTCAGGCGTATGGACGGGATGCGGCGCTCGGTGGCTGCATCCACGATGTGTGCGGTGCTGGGGCCCAGGCACAAATCGTCGACCTGTTCACGCAAATGGCTTACCGCGGCGCCCACGTCAAACGGGGTGTCATTGATCGCGGCCTCTACCAGGTCCCGGGCGGCGACCAGGGCTTCGCGCCCGACCTGCTCCTGCCGGGTGCGAAAGGCGATCTTGTAGACGCCGCGCTGTGAGGTTTGCCGCGCCTTGCCAAAACCGGTGCGCATGCCGGCCAGGTTTTGCAACTCCAGCGTCACATGTTCGACGATATGCGCGGCGTAGGTGCCCTCTTTGACACGCTGCAAAAAGCCACCACGCACGCCAGGGCTGCAATGGTGCTCAATGAGGCTGGGCAAGAACCCGGTGAGCCGCTCGTAAAAGCCGTTGATGGAGTTGGAGGGGAAATCTTCCAGTTGGCCTATGTCCACCCAGGCTTCAATGACCGGGCGGTAGGTCCAGATATTGGGGCCGCGCAGGTGTGTCACCCGCAGAATTGTTATCTTTTTCTGATCCGTCATGGCTGCATTTCAATGGGCCAGTCCACCATTGTGGTGCTGACCGCGTTGTGTATTCTCACTCGACCCCACCCCTGGCGGGTTTGGGTTAAGGTGTTCCAAACTGAGTATCGTAAAGTATGCAGCTTGCTGCAATCTGTTTGCGCTCGGTTTCAGGTTCTAAGTGTTCGACCATTCTGCTGTACCCATGACCCCTGTTGTTCTTCCCGAGAGCGCCTTGACCGGTGACATCTCTGTCCGTTGGCGCGAAGCCATGCAATCCCAGCTTCGCCCTCTTGAGAACGTTCTGGCGTCGCTGGAGGTTGACCTTGATGCCAACCTGCATTTTGTCCCGAGTTTGGTGGTGGTCACGAACCAGCGCCTGCTCAGCCGGGCGGCCGGTGCCAGCGCCTGGCAGGAATGGGCTTACTGCGAGGGCCTGGAACTGCGCCACCACGACCATGCCGGTGTAGGTCACCTGAATCTGGTCGATGCCAAGGGCCTGCTGGCTACCTGGCGCTTCACACTGGCGCAAAACCTGCACGCCATCCGCCTCGTCAACCAGTTCCAGGCCCAATTGGACAGCCACGTCTCTGGCAAACCCCTGGCCCAGGTGCTGCAAAACGTGTGCCCCAGCTGCAAGGCGCCACTGGAGCCGGACCAGGAAGAGTGTCCTATTTGCACCAAGGTGGTCCATACGCCGCCCTCTACCTGGACGCTGTTCCGCCTGTGGCGCTTTGCCAAGCCCTATAAGGGGCAGCTGGCGTTGGGTTTTGTGCTGATGTTGCTGGGCACCGCCGCCCACCAGGTTCCCCCTTATCTGACCGCGCCCTTGGTCGACAAGGTGCTGATCCCTCTGCAGAATGGCCAGACCGTCCCCCCTGGCACCATCGCCATGTACCTGTCCGCGCTGCTGGGCGCGGGTTTGCTGGCCTGGGTGCTGAGCTGGGGCAAGACCTATGTGCTGGCCCTGGTGTCCGAGCGGATCGCGGCCGATCTGCGCACCACCACGTATGAGCATTTGCTGCGCCTGTCGCTGGAGTACTTTGGCGGCAAACGCACGGGTGATTTGTTGTCCCGCGTGGGCAGCGAGAGCGACCGCATTGCCGTCTACCTGTCGCTGCATTTGACCGACTTTGCCAGCGACGTGGTCATGATTGTGATGACCGCTGTGATTCTGTTCACGATGGACCCGTACCTGGCCCTGATCACGCTGGTGCCCTTGCCCTTTATCGGCTGGATGATCCATTTCGTGCGCTACCGCCTGCGCACCGGCTTTGAGAAGATCGACCGCGTCTGGGGTGAGGTGACGAATGTGTTGGCCGACACCATTCCCGGCATCCGCGTCGTCAAGGCCTTTGCGCAGGAGCAGCGCGAGGCCAAACGTTTCCGCGAGGCTAACCACCACAACCTGCTGGTCAATGACCGCATCAACAAGATCTGGTCGCTGTTCTCGCCCAGCGTGTCGCTGCTGACCGAAGTGGGCCTGTTGGTAGTCTGGGCCTTTGGCATCTGGCAGGTGTCCAACGGCAAGATCACCGTCGGTATGCTGCTGATGGCGATTGCGTATATCAGCCGTTTCTACGGCCGCCTGGATTCCATGAGCCGCATCGTGTCGGTCACGCAAAAGTCCGCGTCCGCCGCCAAGCGCATTTTCGATATTCTGGACCACGTCTCCAGCGTGCCCGAACCCGTACAGCCCGTGCCCATGGGCAAGGTGCAGGGGCGCATCGAAGTGCGCGACGTGGGCTTTCGGTATGGCAACCGCGAGGTCAACCGTGGCATCAACCTGAAGATCGAGCCCGGCGAAATGATTGGCCTGGTGGGCCACAGCGGTTCGGGCAAGAGCACGTTGGTCAATCTGATCTGCCGCTTTTACGACGTGTCCGAAGGTGCGATTAAGGTCGATGGCGTGGACATACGCTCCTATGCGATATCCGACTACCGCCAGAACATTGGCCTGGTCTTGCAGGAACCCTTTTTGTTCTTCGGCACGATTGCCGAAAACATCGCCTACGGCAAGCCGGATGCAACGCGCGCCGAGATCATTGCTGCAGCCCGTGCTGCCCATGCACACGAGTTCATCCTGCGCCTGCCGCAGGGTTATGACTCCATGGTCGGTGAGCGCGGGCAGGGTCTGTCGGGCGGTGAGCGCCAGCGCATCTCGATTGCGCGCGCCTTGTTGATCGACCCGCGTATCCTGATCCTGGATGAAGCCACGTCATCGGTGGACTCCGAGACCGAGAAAGAAATCCAGAAGGCGCTGGAGAATCTGGTGAAGGGCCGAACCACGATCGCCATTGCGCACCGCCTGTCCACGCTGCACCGGGCCGACCGCCTGGTGGTGCTGGACCGCGGC
>JAZKIR010000074.1:0-19465 GCA_040384785.1 Pseudomonadota bacterium | reverse complement strand
TTGGCACTTTGATGCCGCTCGCGCTGGGGGCGTCCATTCCATTGGCCCGGCGGCGGGTTGTTGCTCCCACGCTCCGCCGCTGCACGGGTTACTGCCCCCAGCGGGGTCGTAACTTCCCTTGGGGCGGCCCGGCGGGAAATTGCATTGCCCCCACCTTCGCAACTACGTGGTTCTTTTCTTTCGCGGCTTCTTGGGTGTGGCTGGTGCGCTGATGTCCAATGCAGTCTCCAGTTCGGTGATCGCGTTCTGCGTGTAATCCAGCATGCGTTGCAAGGCCGGCACCGAACGGCGGCAGGCCGTGTAACCAAAACCCAGGTGGTCTCCATAACCACTGATGGTGATATTCAATGCCAGGTAGTGGGTCGGAATGGACACCGGGTAGGCCTCGTCCAGCCGCGCGCCATTGAGGTACAGCGTCTCCTTGGGTCCGGGCACATTGGAAATCACCAAGTTGAACAGCGGATGTTTCTCCGCCGTGCCGGTCACCATGCCAATTCCCAATGGTGAAATAGACGTGATGCCATGGGCCATCTTCTGCAGGCGCGGCATCTTGGTCAGGCGCTCCTTGGCTTCGGTCGTGGACTCCACAATGCGTTGCAGCCGTTTCAGCGGATCCGCAATGTCCGTTGCAAGACTGGCCAGCAGCAGTGACACCTGGTTGCCCCCGGCGTCGGTTTCCCCGTGTAGAGACACCGGAACCATGGCCACCAGCGGCTTTTTGGGCAGACTGTGGTGCGCCTGCAAATACTCGCGCAACGCGCCCGCGCAAATGGCCAACGTGACGTCATTTACGGTGGCTCCTGCGGCTTCCCCAATCTGTTTGAAACGCGCCAGCGAATAGGATTGCGAAGCAAAACGGCGGGAGCCGGAAATTTCCACATTAAACGGCGTGGGCGGCGCCTGGAAGGGCAGGGCGCTGGCACTGCCTTCCTCGGCGGGGCGCACGATGTCCCACAGTCCACTACCCACCCCCGGCAGGATTTCCTTGCCCGCCTTGGCGAGGTTGCCCAGTTGTTCCAACCATCCGGGTGGCGCCGGCTTGGCACGCGATGTGGGATGGTGCTTGAAGGGCAGGGCCCACAGGGGCGCCTTGATCTCAGAGTCGCTCAGGCACATGGCGTTGGCTGCCATGCGTGCACCGGTTACACCGTCGATCAAGGCATGGTGGATCTTGCCGTAGGTCGCAAACCGGCCGCCCGGCAGGCCTTCAATGACATAGGTTTCCCACAGGGGGCGGTTGCGGTCCAGTAGGTTGCCATGCAATCGGGAGACCATGGCCAGCAGTTCCCGGATGCGCCCGGGTTGTGGCAGCGCCAGGTGGCGCAGGTGGTAGTCCAGCTCGAATTCCTTGTCTTCTTCCCAGTACCACAACCCCATTTTCAGAACCGGGCGCAAGTTGAAGGGGGCAATGGCCTTGGGGTGTTTGTTCCACTCCGCCAGCAGCGTGCTGACGTAGTCCGGACCGGAGCCCGGCGGTGGTGTGTAGATATTCAGACCGGCCACATGCATGGGCTGGTTGCGGGTTTCCATCCACAGAAATGCGGAATCGGTCGGGCTGAGTGCTTGCATGTTCAAGGTTTCCTGGGTCTCGGATTCGGTCAGGACGCCGTTGCCGAAGACTGAGGACCCATTGTGCGCGAATGCAGGCCAGGCCCACAAGCACAGCGGGCAGGGCCGTCACCCGGGCCCCCGCGTTCGCCCACTGCGTGTGGCTCTCTGCCCCCCGAGGGGGGCGCGTTTCACCTTGGGGCGGCCCGGCGGTGAAACCTGGGAGACGCGTTATGCAGGGCTTTGTGCGGCTTGTCCCACAACGGTGAAACGTTCCTGGTTGTCACGCAACCACTGCACCGACAGCGAGGTATCTTGCTGACGCGGGTGGAACGTGGGGGACTTGTAGGCGCGCCACGCAGCGGCGTTGCCGCGAATCATCCCGTCTCTTGCGAACAACAACTTCGCAGCGCTTTGCCATGTGCTCCACTTGAACAAGCAGCCGTCATGCCAGAGGTTGCGGATGGTTTGCCGGGTGATGTCCATGGCGAATATCCAGGTGATGTAACGCAGCATGCGCAAGCGCCACAGTTCGCTGCCACCGATGGCCTTGTAGACGTCAAACGCCGTGCTGCAGTGCTCGGCCTCTTCCGAGGCGTGCCACATCCACAGCGTTTGCAAGCGGGGCTCGGCGCCATGCAGCGCTTCCGGGTGTTTGAATATCCAGTCGGCAAAAATAGCCGTCAAATGCTCGGTGGCTGCAGTGGCGGCCACATGCATGCGTACGTCACGGTGTGCGTTGTCGCGTACGCGTTGCGCGGCACGGCGCTCCAGGGCATTGTCAAAACCCAGTTTCTCCAGGTGGCCGTTGAAGAGTGCATGGATGCGTCGGTGGGTGGCCTCCTGTCCGACGAAGCCCTGCACCTCGGCCGCAAAACGCGGCCTGTCCTGCTCTGGCATGGCTTTTAATCCCGCGCGCACCGAGTCCATGAAGTACTGCTCTCCCACGGGAAAACTCATGGACAGGGCGTTGAAGAAGGCCGAGCGAAATGCATCGTTGCCATTCCATCGCGCCGCAATCGGGGCACTCAGGTCAATCAATAGTTTACGTACGACTAAATCGGTCATGGTGCTTCTCCCTTTTGATTGTGTCTGGGAGTGGTCGACTAGGTCCCGGAAGCATGTGTATTCAAGCCTGCGAGCTGTCCTTTGATCCACCCGATCACGGATGCATCCAAACACATTTGAAGATGCCCTATGCCTTCAAAAACAGTGGGCTGCAGACCCGGCAACACTTGCGCCCGTTGTGGGTACACGATATTGTCTTGCGGCGTGATCGCAATGTGGATGCGTGCGCGAACCGCATCGCTTTCGCTGGCCGCAAGCTCGGCCAACCATGGACTTTGCCAGACCATTTGTTTACCATTGGGCGTTCGCGTATTGGGTTCGATTTGTGTGCCGGCATGGGGTGTTCCCAATGTGATGACCCGTGCGACGCGCTGCGATCCACAGGCCCGCATCCAGGCGCGTATCGCCAGTCCACCCATGCTGTGGCCGATCAGAGCCACCTGAGGCGAGCCGGTTTGCAGGCAGATTTCCATGACGGCCGCTTCTATCGTCCGCACATAATTGTCAATGGACGTGAACAGCGGCTCCAGATTCACGGCCAGTACGGTATGGCCTTGCGCGCGCAGGCTGCGTGCCACCGTGTCCCACACGCGGTGGTTGCAGATGTAGCCATGGACCAGCACCACCGGCACCTGGCTTGCCGGCACGGTCGCAGCTAACACGCGCGGTGCTTGGCCGGCCCACGGTTGGCGCAGCAGAAAGATCAAGATGCTGGCCCAAAATTCACCCACTACCGAGCGCCACCACATTGCGGCAGGTTCGTTGGCCTTTGACCGTAAGGCGGTAATCAGGCCGACGAGGAATGTGGAAAGGATGGGCAGCAGGACCGCCCCAATCAATGCACTCCAGGGCGTGGCTCCGGCAAACTGGAACAATAGATAACCCAATGCCGCACCGACCGCGGCCTGCGTAAAAACCAAGCGTCTCAGTAGGCGGGCGAGCATGGGTTGTTGTTCTCAGTATTGCGGTTGGTGTTTGCGAATGGTAGCCTTCACCGCATCGGTCAGCGCAAAGCCCGCTCCATACTGCTGGGTCAGCTCGGCAGCGCGCTGCTCGAAGGCTTCAATGCCCATGCCGTAGATGAACTGCATGGCGCCACCGGTCCAGGCCGGGAAGCCGATGCCGAAGATGGAACCGATGTTGGCATCGTGCACCGTGGTCAGCACGTTCTCGCTCAGGCAGCGCGCGGTCTCCACGGCTTGGCGGTACAGCAGGCGGTCTTTCAGGTCGATGATGTTCCATTGTGCGTCGGGCTTTTCGAACAGGCCCTTGAGCTGCGGCCACAGGAACTTCTTGGCGCCTTTCTCCGTGGGGTATTCGTAAAAACCGCCACCACCGGCGCGGCCGGGCCGCTCGTGTTTGCGCACCATTTCGGCCACCAGCAGTTCGCCAGGGCTTGGGGTATAGGTCTTGCCCTCGGCCTCAAAGTCGGCACGGGTCTGGTCCATGACGTGCAGGCTCAGTGTCAATGCGGTTTCGTCCAGCACAGCCAAGGGGCCTACCGGCATGCCGCACTGGATACCGGCGTTTTCCACGGCAGCGGCGGGGATGCCTTCGCCGACCATGGCCACGCCTTCCATGACAAAGGTGCCAAACACGCGGCTGGTGAAGAAGCCGCGCGAGTCGTTGACGACGATGGGCATTTTGCCAATGGCCTGCACATAGTCAAAGGCGCGGGCCACGGTTGCGTCATCGGTTTGTTTGCCACGGATGATCTCCACCAGCTTCATCTTGTCGACGGGGCTGAAGAAATGGATGCCGATGAACTTCTCCGGTGCAACACTGGCGGTGGCCAGGCCGCTGATGGGCAGCGTGGAGGTGTTGGAGGCAAAGAAGCCGCCTACCGCCAGCAAGGGCTCAGACTCTTTGGTGACCCGGGCCTTGAGTTCGCGGTTTTCAAACACGGCCTCGATGATCAGGTCGCAATCCTTCAGGTCTGCTACTGAGCCGGTGGCGTGGATACGGTCCAGCACCGTCTTCTGCTCCTCAATCGCCATGCGACCCTTGTCCACGCGCGCCTGGGTCAGTTTGGCGCTGTAACCCTTGCCCACGTCAGCCTTCTCCTGGCTCACATCCTTCAGTACCGTGGCGATGCCCTTGGTCGCCTGGGCATAGGCAATGCCCGCTCCCATCATGCCGGCGCCCAGCAGCCCCACCTTGGTGGGTTTGAAACGCGGTACGTCCTTGGGACGGCTCTGGCCGCTCTTGATGGCGTTGAGGTTGAAGAAGAAAGTGTTGATCATGGCCTTGGCATTAACGCCGGTCATCAGCTTGGCCAACGCGCGGCTTTCGATGCGCAGCGCGGTTTCGATGTCCACCTGCAGGCCTTCGACCATGCAGGCCATGATGGCCTCCGGGGCAGGGTAGAGGCCGCGTGTTTGTTTCTTGATCATGGCCGGTGCCACGGGTAGCATTTGTGCGACCGCCGGGTTGGATGGCAGGCCGCCGGGCACCTTGTAACCCTTGGTTTCCCACGGGTGCTGGGCGGTGGGGTTGGCGGCGATCCAGGCCAGGGCTTTGGTCTTCATCTCGGCTGCGGCGTTCTCGCCAGGCGCAACCAGTTCGTGCACAAGGTTCAGGCCCTTGGCATCTGCGGGCGAGAAGGTCTTGCCTTCGACCAGGTAGGGCTGCGCACCCATCAGGCCCAGGTGGCGTGTCATCTTGGTCACGCCGCTGGCGCCGGGCAGCAGGCCCAGCGTTACTTCGGGCAGGCCGAGCTGGATCTTGCGATCGTCGATGGCGATGCGGTGATGGCCCACCAGTGCCACTTCCCAGCCGCCGCCGAGCGCCGTGCCGTTGATCAGGCTGACTACTGGTTTGCCCAGTGTCTCGATGGTGCGGAAGTTCTTTTTGAGGCGTTCGATCTCTGCGTAGACCGTGGGCGCGTCGCTGGGCTTGAGGCGCATGGCACCTTTCAGGTCAGCACCGGCAAAGAAGGTGGACTTGGCCGAGGCCAGCAGGATGCCTTTGATGGCGTCTTGGTCCTTGAGTACCTGCTCGGTCAGGGCCGTCATGTCTTCCTGCCACTGCTGGCACATGGTGTTGACGGGGGAGTTGGGCTCGTCAAAGGTGATGGTGGCGATGCCGTCTACCAGGGTGTATTGGATGGTTTTCATGGTGAATACCTTTAATCAGTTGGGGACAGAGCTCCGCTTCGCTACGGTCAGTCCCGCAAGGTTGTTTAACTAGTTGATGACAGAGCAAAGTTCACTTCGTGTAACTCTTGGTCTGTCCCGCAATACTATAAAAAAAGGAGCGTGTTGCACATATTCCACGAGGGCTAGCGGCCGATTTGGCTTGAGGGTATTGCTCGCAGAGCTTCTCGTGACCCGCGAAATTGGGGTCTGAGCCTGCGCCCTGAAGGGCTTGGATCCGACCCCAAATTCGCTGGCGTGTCGCAGGTCGTGAGGTTTCTAGTCAGTTGGCGACAGAGCTTCGCTGCGCTACGGTCTGTCCCGCAAAGTCTCACAAGGCCTCCACAATCGTTGCAATCCCCATGCCGCCACCCACACACAGCGTGGCCATGCCATAACGCAGCTTGCGGCGGTGCAATTCGTCAATCAGCGTGCCCAGAATCATCGCGCCGGTGGCGCCCAGCGGGTGGCCCATGGCGATGGCGCCGCCGTTCACGTTCACCTTGTCGTGTGGCACCTTCATTTCCTTCATGAAACGCATCACCACGGCGGCAAAAGCCTCGTTGACCTCAAACAGGTCAATCTGGTCAATCGTCAGCCCTGCCTTGGTCAGCGCCTTGCGGGCCGCCGGCATGGGGCCGGTCAGCATGATGGTGGGGTCGGCGCCGCTGAGTGCGGTGGACACGATGCGGGCGCGTGGCGTCAGGCCATGGGCCTTGGCAGCAGCCTCATTGCCGATCAGCACGGCCGCCGCGCCATCGACGATGCCCGACGAATTGCCCGCGTGGTGCACATGGTGTATACGTTCCACCTGCGGGTAGCGGGTCAGCGCCACCTGGTCAAAGCCCATGCCGCCCATTTGTTCGAATGCGGGTTTCAGGCCGGCCAGGCCTTCCAGCGTGGTGTTGGGCTTGATGAATTCGTCGCGGCCCAATATGACCTGGCCCAGGCTGTCTTTCACGGCGACAACTGAGCGGTCAAAGTAGCCGGCGGCCTGTGCTTTTGTGGCGCGGCGTTGCGACTCCAGCGCAAACGCATCCACATCGGCACGGCTAAAACCTTCCAGCGTGGCAATCAGATCGGCGCCTATGCCTTGCGGAACGAACGCGGTTTGTGAATTGGTCTCGGGGTCCATGGCCCAGGCGCCGCCGTCGGAGCCAATCGGCACACGGCTCATGCTCTCCACACCACCGGCCACCACCAGGTCTTCCCAACCCGAGCGCACCTTTTGTGCGGCCATGTTGACGGCCTCCAGGCCCGAGGCGCAGAAGCGGTTGATCTGCACACCTGACGCCTTAAAGTTCCAGCCGGCTTTGAGCGCCGCCACCTTGGGGATCACCGAGCCCTGGTCACCCACAGGCGACACCACGCCCATCACCACGTCATCAACGCTGGCGGTGTCGAACTGGTGGCGCTGCTGCAGGTCGGTCAGCAGGCCGGCCAGCAGGGTGACGGGCTTGACCTCGTGCAGGCTGCCGTCTTTTTTGCCCTTGCCGCGCGGGGTGCGGATGGCGTCAAACACATATGCTTCGGTCATGGTGGTGGTTCTCCGTTGGGTCAGTTGAGGACAGTGCTTTGCTTAGCTTCGCTGTGCGTCCCGCAAGTTTCAGGTTGAAAGGGTGGTTGGGGTGGACAAAAAGGGTTCGGTGGCTCGGTGCACCTGCTCGTGGAACCAGGTCAGCGCCACTTCGGCGCGGCCAATGGTGGTGTGTGTATTGGCATCGGTCTTCAGCCCGCGCTGGATGCCGATGGCGCAGTGGATGTCTTCCTTTTGGAACACACCTTGCTCAATCAGTTGAAAGGTCTTTTCCCAATGCGGCGCCCAGTCCGGCGTGGCCTTGTCCGCTGGAATCAGCATGCGGTGCGTCCAGCGCAGGGTCTCAGGCCCGGACGGCACAACGCTGATCAGGCTCAGGTAGTCAGGGTGGAAGATGGTGACGGTGTTGGGAAAAATCACCTGGCTGGTGGTCGCCAGTTGGCTCAGGCCTTCGACGGACGACGGGGCTTTGCGGTCGGGCTGCTCGGCCCATTCCTGCGCGGCGCGGCGCGCCACCAGCGAATGGATGTGCGGGCCAAAACGCTCGGCCGATGTGACACCGTCTGCAAAAAAGGGATAAATCGTTTTCTGGTGCAGCACCCGTATGTGGTACGACTCCAGAAACGCGTCGATGATCAGTTTCCAGTTCGCAGGGTACTCGGCCTCTATGGTGCGGAAGTGCTGCAGCTTGTCAATGCCGTAGAAGGGCAGCTCATCGTTGAGCCCCTCTAGATAGGCGTCCAGGTCCAGCGTACTTTTGGCATCGGGCACCACCCAGATCAGTCCGTGGCGCTCAGCGCTGGGCACCGGCACCAGATCGCGCGCACCCTTGGCGCAGGTGTCAAACGCCTCGGCATGCAGCATGTGGCGCAGGCTGCCATCGAGCCGGTAGGTCCAGCCATGGTAGGGGCAGACCACGCTGTTGCGGGTTTGCGCACAACCGGCTTCCAGCATACGCATGCCGCGGTGGCGGCACACGTTCAGAAAACAGCGCAGCGTGCCATCCGCGTCGCGGCTCAGCAGCAGGGGGACACCAAAGGCATCGTGGGCCATGGCCTGGCCGGTGGCCAGCTCGCTGCTGTGCGCGGCGATTAGGGGCAAGGGCCTAAACAGGGTTTGCAACTCGGCCTGCCAGACCTCGGGGGAGAAATAACGGTCCACCGGAATGCGCGTTTCGGCATCGCCAGAGGCTTTCCACTCCGGCTGGCCGCTGGTGAGTTGCTGGCGTACCCGCTCCAGCAGCGCCGCCGTGGCGGGGGGAAGTTCCGGTGGCGCAAACGCGGCGACTTCGCTTGTGGCGGGCGGCACGGCGTGGAGGGGTGCTGTTTTTTGCATGGAAATTGCAGTATATTCTTTTTGCCAAGCAAATGCTTTGTGAAATTAAGACCTGCCAGTAACCCGAGGTGCACCATGATTGAACGAACACTTTTTTCCTCCGACCACGAATCCTTCCGTGACAGTTTTCGCCGCTTCGTAGAGAAAGAGATTGCCCCGTTCCACGCGGAATGGGAGGAGCAGGGTTATGTAGACCGTGCGGTGTGGACCAAGGCGGGGGAAAACGGTTTCTTGTGCATGAGCATGCCCGAGGAATATGGCGGCTCGGAGGCCGACAAGCTGTACTCGGTGATCCAGTTTGAAGAGATTGCCCGCGCAGGGTTTACCGGCATTGGCTACAGCCTGCACAGCGAAATCGTGGCGCCTTACATCCTGCATTACGGCACCGCAGAGCAAAAGGCCCGCTACCTGCCCAAGATGGCCAGCGGCGAAATGATTGGCGCCATTGCGATGAGCGAGCCAGCCGCAGGCTCGGACCTGCAGGGCATCAAGGCCACGGCCATCCAGCAGGCGGATGGCAGTTATCTGCTCAATGGCAGCAAGACCTTTATCACCAATGGCTGGCATGCGGATGTGGTGGTGGTTGTGGCCAAGACCAATCCGGCGGCGGGCGGCAAGGGCACCAGCCTGTTGCTGGTGGAGCGCGGCATGCCCGGCTTCTCGGTAGGCAAACGCCTGAAGAAGATGGGCATGAAGGCGCAAGACACCTCCGAACTCTTTTTCGACAACGTGCGCGTGCCAGCGGAAAACTTGCTGGGTGGTACGGCGTATGAGAACAAGGGTTTTGTCTGCCTGATGGAGCAGTTGCCCTGGGAGCGTTTACAGATCGCCATTTCCGCGGTGGCGGCCGCGCAGGCGGCGATTGACTGGACCGTGGACTACGTCAAGGAGCGCAAGGTTTTTGGCCAACCCGTCGCATCCTTCCAGAACACACGCTTTACGCTGGCCGAGTTGCAGACCGAGGTGCAGGTAGCCCGCGTGTTTGTCGACAAGTGCTGCGAACTGATCTGCCAGGACAAGCTGGACACCGCCACTGCCAGCATGGCCAAATACTGGACCACCGACCTGCAATGCAAGGTCATGGACGAATGTGTACAGCTCTTTGGTGGCTACGGCTATATGTGGGAATACCCCATTACCCGAGCCTATGCGGACGCACGTGTGCAACGCATTTATGGCGGCACCAATGAGATCATGAAAGAGGTCATCACCCGGGCCATGGGGCTGGGCGGCAAGTAAGCCGCGGCTTCAAGCCCTGCTTACTTGGGTTTGTAGGGCTGGAAGATCTTCGCCAGCTCACCGCTCTTGGACAGCTTGTCCAGAGCGGCTGTCATTTTGTCTTTCAGCCCCGATTGGGCTTTTTTGGAGACAATAAAAAAGCGGCCCTCGGTGGTCAGTTGCACCGGCAGTAGTTTGACCTTGTCGCCCAGATTGTCGCGCTTGATTTCGTCCACCAGCGCAAAGTCATTGTGCAGGATGAAGCGTCCCCGCCCGGCGACCAGTTTCTGCAGATTTTGCGACGTGTCCTTGGCGGCCGAATCCACCTTCAAGCCGGTTTGCGCGGCAGCCATTTCGGCCTGCACCGTCTGGGTGACGGTCAACACAATCGCCTCAGCTCCCAGTTTGCGGATGTCATCAAAATTTTTTACATCGGCCGTGTCGTCCTTGCGGGCCGCCAGCACCAGGTGGGTGGTGTAGATGGGTGTCTCAATGACGTCAAATTTTTCCTTGCGGTCCTTGGTGCCGGCCAAGCCGCAGATCACGTCCAGCGAGCCGTCCAATAGTTGGGACTCGGTACGTGGCAGGGGTGTGAATCCGGTCAACGGTGGAAATTTCAAGTCCGGATCGGTGCGTTCCAGCGCCTTGAAAATATCTATGCACAGGCCGCTGATGTTGGCGCCGTCCTTGATGAACTTGGGCTGACTGTCCTGTGCCGCCGTTCGTACTTCCATCGCATGCACAGTCTGTGCCATTGCCAGCGCGAGAAGCAAGACGCCAACCGCTGATTTGCCAAGATGACCGCGCATGGGATGTCCTTTTCTGGTGGGTGAGCAGAGCGCCCAATGTGCCCCAGTTCCCCGAGCCCGTCAATGGGGCCTGGTGCTAGCTCCATGTTGCTCTGCACAACAACCCCATGCGGTACAGGACGGGTGAATTTGCTTCACACGGCGCGTGAGAACACGCTACATTGATTACCCCAATAACCCACATAGGAGAGACAACATGGATCCTGTCGTGCATTTTGAAATTCCCTACAACAATTCATCACGCATAGCTGGTTTTTATGAAAAAGCGTTTGGCTGGGAGACGAAAGCTCTGGGAGAAGAAATGGGTAACTATGTATTGGCGACGTCGGCCCCGGTCGGGGAAGACGGGCCTACGGTGCCAGGCACCATCAATGGAGGTTTTTTTCCCAAGCGCGCCGATATGCCACAACAACATCCTTCGGTAGTCATTGCAGTTGAGAACATCACCGATGCCATGGCCAAGGTGCGCGCAGCCGGGGGCACGGTGCTGGGCGACCCCATGGAGATCCCGGGTGTCGGAAAGTATGTTTCCTTCAACGACACCGAGGGCAATCGGCTCAGCATGCTGCAGGCAATTCCCCGGGGGTAGTAAGTCGCCTTCACGCCGTTGCGGCGCAGACCTGCTACAGCACAGTCTGGCGCACGGCGTGTTCCCAGCGCTCCATCAACTCCAGGGCGCGCGGCCGGTCCAGCGTAGGCAAAAAACGCCGCTCGGACCGCCACAGAGCGGATAGTTCGTCCGTGTTCTTGTAAACCCCCACCGTCAGCCCCGCCAGATAAGCCGCGCCCAGCGCTGTGGTTTCGGTGACTGCGGGACGCACTACCGGGATGCCCAACAGATCGGCCTGGAATTGCATCAGCAAGTCGTTGATACACGCGCCACCATCGACCCGCAGTTCGGCCACGGTGGCTCCTCCCACATCTGCCACATCCCGGCTCATCGCCTGTAACAAGGCGGCGCTTTGGTAGGCAATACTTTCCAATGCTGCCCTGGCAATATGGGCCACCGTGCTGCCACGCGTAAGACCGGTGATGGTGCCGCGTGCATCCGGCTTCCAATACGGAGCGCCCAGCCCGGTAAAGGCCGGCACCACAATCACACCACCGGAATCCGGCACACTTTGCGCCAGGGCCTGCACCTCGCCACTGGCCTGGATGGCATGTAATCCGTCACGCAGCCATTGCACGACGGCACCGCCGACAAACACACTGCCTTCTAGCGCAAATTGGGGCGTGGCGTGGGTCTGAGCACCGGGCCGCCCCAAGCCAGACCGCGCCCCCTCGGGGGGCAGCGCAGTACGCGAAGCGACAAGCGTGGGGGCAATTTGAGCCGCACTGGTGGTAATCAGGCCGTTGTGGGATGTCTGGAAGTTACTGCCGGTGTGCATCAACATGAAACAGCCCGTGCCATAGGTGTTTTTCACCATGCCGGCCTTGAAGCAGGCTTGGCCAAACAAGGCGCTTTGCTGGTCGCCCGCCACGCCGCCGATAGGAATGGCGTGCCCCAGCAGGTCGGGCGTCACCTCACCGTATTGCGCGCTGGATGGCTTCACCGTGGGCAACATATTCGCAGGAATATCCAGCGCCTGCAGCAGTTCGGCATCCCACTGGTTGGTGTGCACGTTGAAGAGCATGGTGCGGGATGCGTTGCTGACGTCGGTGGCATGCACGGCTCCGGCCGTCAGGCACCAGATCAGCCAGCTATCCACGGTGCCAAATGCCAGTTCTCCATTGTTGGCCAGCTGCCGTGCACCTGGCACATTGTCCAGCAGCCACTTCAGTTTGGTGCCGGAAAAATAGGCATCCACCAGCAGGCCGGTCTTGGCCTGTATCGTGTCTGCCAGGCCGCGTTCGCGCAGCGCAACGCAGGTGGGTTCGGCGCGCCGGTCCTGCCACACGATGGCGTGGTGGATCGGTAAACCCGTGCGCCGATTCCACACCACCGTGGTTTCGCGCTGGTTGGTAATGCCTATGGCTTGCACCTGGCTGGCCTGGATGCCGGCCTTGGCCAACGCTTCGCGGGCCGTGGCCAACTGCGTGCGCCAGATTTCCTGAGGGTCATGTTCCACCCAGCCGGGTTGCGGGTAAATTTGTGTCAGTTCCAGTTGCGACTGGGCCACCACGTGGCCCTCGGCGTCGAACACGATGCTGCGGGAACTGGAGGTACCCTGGTCCAGGGCAAGCAGATAGGTCATGGATTCACCTTGTACATGGGTTGGGGCGTCGTGGTCGATGCCACGGTGTAACGCACCTGCGCATCGGTGAGCAGGGCGGGGAAGGGATCTGGCGGATTGGCATCGGTAAACAAGCGGTCGATCTGCGACAGCTTGGCCACCTCCACCATGGCCGGGCGGTTGAATTTGCTGCTGTCCGCGGCAACCCAGACTTCGCGCGCGTGCGCAATGATGGTTTGCGACACCTTGACCTCGCGGAAGTCAAAGTCGCGCAGCGTGCCATCGTCCTCAATACCCGAAATGCCAATGAGCGCAATGTCCACCTTGAACTGGCGGATGAAGTCCACGGCGGCCTCGCCGACGATGCCCTGGTCCCAACCCCGCACGACGCCGCCGACCACGATCACCTCGCTGTTGGCATTTGCGCTCAGGATGCTGGCCACATTCAGGTTGTTGGTGATGACCCGCAAGCCAGTGTGGCCCAGAAGGGCGCGCGCAATAGCCTCGGTCGTGGTGCCAATGTTCAGGATCAAGGAGCAGTCGTTGGGCACCGCCGCAGCGACGTCGCGGGCAATGCGAATTTTGCCCTCGGCATTCAGGTTTTCGCGCTGCTTGTGCGCAATGTTTTCGATGGTGGAGCTGGGCACGCGCACGCCGCCGTGGAAGCGCGCCAGCAAGCCTTCGTCGGCCAGGCGCTGTACGTCGCGGCGCACGGTTTGCAGGGTCACCCCCAGCGTTTCGGCCAACTGCTCCACGGAAACGGTGCCGTGGGTTTGGACGTAGGCCAGCAATTCAAACAATCTGGGGTGTCTATTCATTTAGGTTCCTTTTCCGGATCACGCCATGGTGGCACATCTTAAAACGAATGAAAACGAACATAATTAGGGTAAATACCGAGTTAAATCGAAAACAAAAGAATCACAATCGCTGAATTCGAATTTTGACGAAAACCCAAAACTAAAGGTGGCGTGATGCAGTTGACCCTTGAAGGCATCAACAAAAAAGTTGGACCGCAGACGTGGCTGCACAACATGGACATTGCACCGCGCAGCGGGGCAGTGACGGTTTTGCTAGGTGCGACCCAGGCTGGCAAGACCAGCCTGATGCGCATCATGGCCGGGCTGGATGTGCCGACCAGCGGGCGCGTCATGGTGGACGGACACAACGTGGTTGGCATGCCGGTGCGCGAGCGCAACGTCGCCATGGTGTACCAACAGTTCATCAATTACCCGTCGCTGAAGGTGCGCGACAACATTGCCTCGCCGCTCAAATTGCGCGGCGAAAAGAATATAGAGCAGCGTGTGCGTGAATTGGCTGAAAAGCTGCACATCGAGATGTTTCTGGACCGGCTTCCGGCCGAACTTTCCGGTGGACAGCAACAGCGTGTGGCCCTGGCCCGCGCGCTGGCCAAAGGCGCACCGCTGATGCTGCTGGACGAACCCCTGGTTAACCTGGACTACAAACTGCGTGAGGAATTGCGCGACGAACTGACCGCGCTGTTTGCCGCCGGCGATTCCACCGTGGTTTATGCCACCACAGAGCCGGGCGAAGCCCTGCTGCTGGGTGGTTATACCGCGGTGCTGGATCAGGGTGAGTTGCTGCAATACGGCCCAACGTCTGAGGTCTTTCACAAGCCGGCATCACTGCGGGTCGCCCGCGCATTCAGTGATCCACCCATGAATTTGTTGGCTGCCACGGCGACAGCCGACGGTGTGCAACTGGACGGTGGACCGCTGTTGGCATTGGGCCTGTCGTCCAAGGCAACGCCGAAACTGACCGTTGGCATGCGGGCCAGTGCGGTGCGCGTCAGCGCCAAAGAAGACGATGTGGCACTGCCTGGCAAGGTCGAATTGGCCGAAATCTCGGGCTCCGACACCTTTGTGCACGTGCACACCCTGGTGGGCGAACTGGTGGCACAGCTCACCGGTGTGCACCACTTCGAACTGGGCGCCCTGGTGACCCTGTATTTCAACCCGGCACAGGTCTATGTGTTTGACGCCCAGGGGATGCTGGTGCTGGCCCCGGTGCGTGGCGGAGGACATTGATATGGCACGCATAGAACTCGACATGGCCCACGCCTACCGGCGGGACCCCAAGCAGGACAGCGACTACGCGCTGCTGCCGCTGAAGATGACCTTTGAAGATGGTGGCGCCTACGCGTTGCTCGGTCCTTCCGGCTGTGGAAAAACTACGCTACTCAACATCATGTCCGGCCTCGTGACACCTTCGCAAGGCACGGTGCATTTTGATGGCCGCGATGTGACCACGGCGTCGCCACAACAGCGCAACATCGCCCAGGTGTTCCAGTTTCCGGTGATTTACGACACCATGACGGTGGCGGAAAACCTGGCCTTTCCGTTGCGCAACCGCAAGATGCCCAAGGAGCAGATTGCCAAGCGTGTGGGCGAGATCGCCGAGATGTTGGAAATGAGCGGCCAACTGAACCAGCGTGCAGCCGGACTTGCCGCGGACGCAAAACAAAAGATATCCCTGGGCCGTGGCCTGGTGCGCCCGGACGTGTCGGCGGTGTTGTTTGATGAGCCTTTGACGGTCATCGATCCGCACCTGAAGTGGCAACTGCGGCGCAAGCTCAAGCAGATCCACCATGAACTCAAGCTGACGCTGATTTATGTCACACACGACCAGGTGGAGGCGCTGACCTTTGCCGACCAGGTGGTGGTGATGACACGTGGCCGTGCGGTGCAAGTGGGATCGCCCGCCGATTTGTTTGAGCGCCCCAGCCATACCTTTGTTGGGCATTTCATTGGCTCGCCGGGCATGAATTTCTTGCCGGGTCAGGTGGACAGCACCGGTGTGCATGTCGGGGGCACGACGTTGGCCTTGCCGTCCGGTCGTTCATTGCCATCCGGAGACATCAAGCTGGGCATCCGGCCAGAGTATTTGACGCTGGTGCCGGCTCAGACCGAGGGCGCTTTGCCCATGACCGTATCCCGCGCCCAGGACGTCGGCACCCATGTCATGTTGAGCGCGGATTTTGCAGGAACCACGCTCAAGGCGCGCCTGTCGCCCGACGCCGCGCAGGCCGTGCCCGGCGACACCGTGTGGCTCAAGGTCTTGGGCGAACACACCTGCATCTACAAAAATGAGGAGATCGTGGCATGAACGCCGTGCAGAACCGCTTCAAACAAGTTCGCACCCCCTCGGGGGGAAGCGCCGCCGCCAAAGCGGTAAGCGTGGGGGCACTATGAGCACCACGACCAAGCCGATCAACCAGAAAGCCTGGTTTTTGATCCTCCCGATGCTGATTTGCGTCGCCTTCTCTGCCATCCTGCCCTTGATGGTGGTGGTCAATTATTCGGTGCAAGACATCATCTCGCCGGAGCGCAGAGTGTTCGTCGGTACCGAATGGTTTGCCGCCATCATGCGCGACGAGGAATTGCATGGCGCCCTGTGGCGGCAGATCACCTATTCGTTTGCGGTCCTTGCGGTCGAGTTGCCCTTGGGCATCCTGCTGGCGCTGGCCATGCCGGCCCAGGGCTGGAAGTCATCCGCGGTGCTGGTCATTGTGTCGCTGTCCCTGCTGATTCCATGGAACGTGGTGGGCACCATCTGGCAGATTTTTGGCCGCACCGATATTGGTTTGATGGGTGCCGCGCTGCTGGGTATGGGCATTGACTATAGCTACACCGGCAACCCGGTGCATGCCTGGCTGACGGTGCTGTTGATGGACGTGTGGCACTGGACGCCGCTGGTTGCCTTGCTGGGTTATGCCGGGCTGCGCTCCATCCCCGATGCCTACTACCAGGCCGCCAGTATTGATGGCGCCAGCAAGTGGGACGTCTTTCGGTATGTGCAGTTGCCCAAGATGCGGGGTGTGCTGATGATCGCCGTGTTATTGCGCTTCATGGACAGCTTCATGATCTACACCGAACCCTTTGTGCTGACCGGGGGCGGTCCTGGCAATTCGACGACCTTCCTGTCGCAGTTCCTGACGCAAAAGGCCGTCGGACAGTTTGACCTGGGACCGGCCGCCGCGTTCTCGTTGATCTACTTCCTGATCATCTTGTTGCTGTGTTTTATTTTGTACAACTGGATGCAGCGCGTAGGCACCCAGGCAAAGGAGGGTGGTCATGAATAGGCCCAAGTTCCAGAAGCGCTCGTTGTTCATGATCGCTTATGTGGTGTTTGCGTTGTTGCCCATCTACTGGATGGTCAACATGTCCTTCAAGACCAACAACGAAATTTTGGCGGGCTTCTCTCTGTTCCCCCAACATTTCACGTGGGACAACTACAAGACCATTCTGACCGACCCGGCGTGGTACTCGGGCTACATCAATAGCTTGATCTATGTCGGCATCAACACCGTCATTTCCTTGATCGTTGCCTTGCCGGCCGCCTATGCGTTCTCGCGCTACAGCTTTCTGGGTGACAAACATGTGTTCTTCTGGTTGCTGACCAACCGCATGACTCCGCCTGCCGTGTTTTTGCTGCCGTTCTTTCAACTCTACACCTCGGTCGGGTTGATGGACACACACATTGCGGTGGCACTGGTGCATCTGTTGTTCAACGTGCCCCTGGCGGTGTGGATTCTGGAAGGCTTCATGAGCGGCATTCCGCGGGAAATTGATGAAACTGCCTACATCGACGGTTATTCCTTCCCCAGCTTTTTTGTGCGCATTTTCCTGCCACTGATCAAGGCCGGTGTCGGTGTTGCAGCCTTCTTCTGCTTCATGTTCAGCTGGGTTGAACTGCTGCTGGCCCGTACGCTCACCAGCGTGAATGCCAAACCGATTGCCGCCACGATGACACGTACCGTGTCTGCATCCGGCATGGACTGGGCGACATTGGCCGCGGCCGGTGTGCTGACCATTGTTCCCGGCGCCATCGTGATTTGGTTTGTTCGCAACTACATCGCCAAGGGTTTCGCGATGGGTCGCGTTTGAGAGAAATAGGAGTTCAAGATGTTCGAATGGATGGCGTGGACCACCCCCATAGCGGTATTTTTTACCTGCATCGTGCTGATGTTGGCGGGCATGACGGTGTGGGAGATCAAGTCCCCCACCACCATGCGCAAGGGCTTTCTGCCGATTGAAACCACCCGGGGCGACCGTCTCTTTATCGGTCTGCTGTCTGCGGCCTATGTGAACCTGGCGTTTGTCGGCATCAGCGGAAAACTGGTGGTGTGGATGGGCCTGGAAACCGAGCCCTCCATCTGGATCAGCTTTGTGATTTCGATGGGTGTGCTCGCTCTGATCATGCGCAAAGGTTAATTTTTTTCTCGAATTAAGGATCGGCTTGTTTCCCCCCTGGAGCCGTGGCAGCCTTTCACACAGGGGTTTATTAGACCTAGGAGATTGACGATGAAATTGAGGTATTCCGTATTGGCAGTGGCTGTCGCCTGTGCCATGGCGAGCCAAGGCTGGGCTGACGAAGCCGCTGCCAAGAAATGGATTGACAGCGAATTCCAGCCGTCAACCCTGTCTAAAACCCAACAAGCCGCCGAGATGAAGTGGTTCATCGACGCCGCGGCCAAGCTGCAGGCCAAGGGTGTCAAAGAAATTTCAGTGGTGTCTGAAACCATCACCACCCATGAATACGAATCCAAGACCTTGGCCAAGGCCTTTGAAGAAATCACCGGCATCAAGGTCAAGCACGATCTGATTGGCGAAGGCGATGTGGTCGAGAAGCTGCAAACCTCCATGCAGTCCGGCAAGTCCATTTATGACGGATGGATCACCGACTCCGATCTGATCGGCACCCACTACCGTTACGGCAAGATCTTGAACCTGACCGACTACATGGCCGGCGCTGGCAAAGAGTGGACCAACCCGGGTCTTGACATCAAAGACTTCATCGGCACCAGCTTCACCACAGGTCCCGATGGCAAGCTGTACCAGTTGCCCGACCAGCAGTTCGCCAACCTGTACTGGTTCCGTGCCGATCTGTTTGATCGCCAGGACCTGAAGGACAAGTTCAAGGCCAAGTACGGATACGACCTGGGCGTGCCTTTGAACTGGAGCGCTTACGAAGACATCGCCGAGTTCTTCACCGTTGATGTGAAGAACATCGACGGCAAGGCCATCTATGGCCACATGGACTACGGCAAGAAAGACCCCTCGCTGGGCTGGCGCTTCACCGATGCCTGGTTGTCGATGGCCGGCTCCGCCGACATCGGCATCCCCAATGGCAAACCGGTTGACGAGTGGGGCATCCGCGCCTCGGCCGACGGTTGCACACCACAAGGTGCATCCGTGGCGCGTGGTGGTGCTACCAACTCGCCTGCTGCGGTTTATGCCCTGACCAAGTACATCGACTGGATGAAGAAGTACTCGCCCAAGGAAGCCATTGGCATGACCTTCGGTGAAGCCGGTCCCGTGCCAGCCCAAGGCCAGATTGCCCAGCAAATCTTCTGGTACACCGCGTTCACCGCCGACATGATCAAGCCGGGTCTGCCCGTGGTCAACGCCGACGGCACACCCAAGTGGCGCATGGCACCCGGACCCAACGGCCCGTACTGGAAACAAGGCATGCAGAACGGCTACCAGGACGTAGGTTCATGGACCTTCTTCAAGGACCACAACGCCGACAAGGTGGCAGCGGCGTGGTTGTACGCGCAGTTTGTGACGGCCAAGACCACGTCCTTGAAAAAGACCACCGTGGGCCTGACACCGATCCGCGAAA
>JAZKIR010000073.1:0-2074 GCA_040384785.1 Pseudomonadota bacterium | reverse complement strand
CCTTGCGGAGGCTGAATCACGCTGCAAGGGCAAGATCAATGGGTCCTGACCCTAGCTCCACTGTGCCGCGCATCACGCATTTGCGCCCCGCTACGCTAAAACGGCGAGGGACCTGTGGGGATGTCTAGCCGACAGAAGTGCATGTCGAGGCATAGCTGTTCCACCACATCAATGCAGCGCCTAAACCCTTGTTAGTGCATATGTACTGTTCAGCGGAACTGGCGTCTTTCAAGGAAACTGGAACGAATTTGCAAGCGAGGTTGGTATGATGAACGATCAGTCCACGGCAATCATACTTTTCGCATACAATCGACCCGACAAGCTGGCAAGGCTTGCAGCATGTCTGGCACTCTGTCCCGAATTCGTGACGCAGCCCCTTTACATATTTGTGGACGGACCAAGGACAGAAGACGATCTGACAGCGGTGGAAGCGACCGCGGCATTGGCTGTCAGTATATCGCATCCACGTAAGACTGTCTGCCAACGAGACGGAAACCTTGGCCTCAGGGGTTCGCTTCGGAACGGGATAAGCACGGTATTGGAACGGCATGAGTCTGTGATCGTCCTTGAAGATGATCTGATACTCGGACCGCACGCCCTCGATTATCTGTTGCGCGGGCTTGACAAGTATCGTGACGAAAAACGCGTCGCCAGCATTTGTGCCTATGCCATGAATGAAGACAATCCCGACCTGAACACGAATTCACGGGCCTATTTTCTTCCGATGACCCATCCTTGGGGGTGGGCAACATGGCGGGATCGCTGGCAGGCGCAATTAGAAACACTCCGCGCACCACAGGAACATAGCTTGGAAGTGTCCAGGGCATTCAAGCGTGCGATGAACGTGTCGGGTTTGCGGAACTTTTCCAAGATGCTCGACCTCGCTGAACGTGGCGTTGTCAATTCCTGGTGGATCTATTGGCACCGAGAGGCGGTTTTCAGGCACCAGGTTTCATTGTTTCCATCCCGAACCCATGTCATCAACGCTGGAATTGACGGGTCTGGGACACATGCCAGCCGATGGAACGTGTTGCGAAGGTGGTTGCCGGACAAGCAGATGGCAACGGACAAGGCGTCCCTCCCAGAGGGCGTGATGGTAGATTTTGCAATGTTGGACCAGATTGTTGCGTCGCGTGAAGCCAGATACCACCGGGTCATTGGATCTCTTGGGCTGACGAGGCGCTATTTGAAGCAGGTATTCAAGAAATGAAACAATACATTATAAATGTTATCCTTCGACCTATCTATCGCCTGCTCACGCGGAAAATGGCTGTTGGAAAGAATGTTCGTTATCATTCCGATCTGCATGTCGGTCGCAGATCCTGCATAATGGCGCCGACGAGTTTGGACATCGGGAGACGGGTTCGCATCGGGATGCACACGTGGATAGCGGTCAATGGAACCATTGAGGACGGGGTGCAAATTTCCAGCTACGTCGGCGTTGTCGGCAAGAATGACCATGGTATAGCAGTTGTTGGGCAGCGTCCTTTTGATGCGCCATGGGTCTGGGATGGCACATTGCCTGTCAATGAACAACACAGTATCGTGCTGGAGAGGGACGCGTGGGTTGGTTACGGTGCAACTTTGCTTTCGGGAATTCGCGTCGGCCGTGGTTCGGTAATTGCAGCCGGTGCCGTTGTCACCAAGGATGTACCGCCCTACGCAATCATGGCTGGCAATCCTGCCCGTCAGATCGGCAGCCTGTTTTCGCCAGACGATATTCTGCGTCACGAGGCGATACTGGCTGAACGGGAAGAATTGATTACTACACATAGTTGAGAACTACGCTCGCAACCCGTCTGGACCCGCCCCGGTTTCGTTCCGGTTAGGTGCTCATGTTAGGGGGCCCGTTGTTCGAAAGCCATGAGTGATTTCCAGCCGCGATCCGGCAGGCGTTCAACCAGCCCGATCAGAAAGGGGCTGTGGAAGTCGTTCACCCTGAACAAAGTGTTCGGGCTGCAACGACGGTCTGATGGCGCCGCTGCAGTGCGTTTTCGGCGGCCCGCCGGGTTGAGCTACCCCCCGAAAGTCGGACAGTGACGGAAGCTACGATCTGACGTCTGCTGGTCTCCAA
>JAZKIR010000072.1:0-129170 GCA_040384785.1 Pseudomonadota bacterium | reverse complement strand
CCACACACGAAACCAAGGACGGCAAGCTCAGCAGCAGCATCGTCTGGAACTATGGCCACACCACCATTCCCCGCCATCTGCGTGATGTGGTGATCACCGAATACGGCGTGGCCCGGCTGCGCGGCCAGAGTGACAGCGAGGTCGTCAAGCGCCTGATCGCGATTGCCGATTCCCGCTTCCAGGACGACCTGGTGACCCAGGCCAAGGCCCAGGGCAAGCTCGAAGCGGACTACGAAATCCCCGACAACTACCGGCAAAACCTGCCCGAGGTGCTGCAGGCCAAGCTGCAACCCTGGTTCGAAGCCGGCCTGTTGCCCGACTATCCGTTTGGCACCGACCTGACCGACGACGAATTGCGCATGGTGCGCGCCATGCAAAAAATCAAACACGCCAGCGAGCACCCCACCGAGCTGTTGACCATGGCCATCAAGAGCCTATGGGAAGGCCGCGAGGCGCCACCCGCGTATCTGGAACGTCTGGGGCTGACCGAGGCGCACAGCTTCAAGGACTTGTTGATACGAAGGCTGTTTAGCGGGAATGTGTGAGGGGCCGGATCGGGCGTGGCATGCGGAGGGTACCCTGGAAGACCTATGTAGGCGCGGCAGGTTTCTTCCCCCTTAAAAATACCTGATTTGGGTTTATTTTCGACACTTGCAGGCAAAACTGGCCACTAGCCCTCGTGGAATTTATACACATCGCTACCTATTTTGTAGCGTACTGCGATGCGATTTGATCCGCCAGCGTTTCACGCCCACGTGTAGGCGGGCCGGCGGACCGGGCATCCGTTCCCTTGGCCCAGGCTCGCGGACGGACGTGCCGGGCGTGCGAGCAGTTGTTCGTCAACACGGTGCCCGGTGTGCACCTTCTGTGGCAACCGCGAATCGGGCCGATGAACGGATACCCGATCCGCCGGCCGAGTGGCGCGTTCTTTCTCAGCACACTGAAAACATTGCTTCGTATCGCTCCACCCCATAAACTCCTCCGATGAAAAAGTCAGCCCCCGCAGCAAGCCCCGACGCCTATGTCGCCGCACTGAGCGGCTGGCAACATACGTGTGTGGAGAGTCTGCGATCGGCCGTTCGTGCGAGTGCGGTGCTCGATGAAGTCGTCAAGTGGGGCCATCTGGTTTACCTGTCCAATGGGCCGGTGTTGTTGATACGCGCAGAGGAAGAGCGGGTGCTATTTGGTTTCTGGCGCGGCAAGCGGCTGCGCCATCTGGATACCCGGCTCAAACCCGGCGGCAAGTATGAAATGGCGACCATAGAACTGCGCGCACACGACACCGTGGACCCCACCACTGCAAGCCGTCTCACACAGGAAGCGGTCGCGCTGAATGCGTCGCTGGGCGACCCGACGATCATCGGCAAGTGAGTGGATACAGACTGCTGCGTGGCCCTACGCCGCATGCGCCGGCAGCGCATCAAACCAGGCCTGCAATTTCTCCCCATGCAGCGGCCTACTGGCCAGATAACCCTGCATCACATCGCAGCCCAAGCGCGTAATCGTCTCGCGCTCGGCTTCGGTTTCCACGCCTTCGGCGGTCACCATCAAGTCCAGGCCATGGCCCATCTCGGTCATGGCGCGTACTAACTTTTGTGTGCCGGGGGATTGGTCCAGCTTGTCGATGAAACTGCGGTCGATCTTCAGTTCGCTGACCGGCAGCTTTTGCAAATACGCCAACGACGAGTAACCGGTGCCGAAATCGTCAATCGACAACGGCGTGCCAATCTCGCGCAGCGCATGCAACAGGGCCACGCTGTGTGTGGGGTCGTCCATCAGACCGCTCTCGGTGATCTCCAGGCGCAGGCGTTTGGCGGGCACGCCGCTGGCCTCAACCATGCGCGCCACGCGGTCGGCAAAACCCTTGTGCTGCAGGTCGCGCGTGCTGACGTTGACGGCGATGCTCAACTCGGGATGCGAGGGCGCCCACGCTGCCAGCGTGCGCAGCGCTTGCTCCAGCATCCAGTGTGTGACCATGGTGATGTAGCCGGCCTGCTCGGCAAAGGGCACAAACTCGGCGGGCGACACAAAACCGCGCGTCGGGTGCTGCCAGCGCACCAGGGCCTCGGTGCCGACGGCCCTGCCGGTGGCGAGTGAAAACTTGGGTTGCAGCCACATTTGCAATTGCGATGTGGCCACGGCCTGGCGCAGGTCCGATAACAAACTGAGATGGCCCAAACGCGCGGCCTCTTGCGCTTCGCTGTGCCACGCAAAACCCATGGCGGAGCGCTTGGCGCTGTGCAAGGCCACCTCGGCATTGCGCAGCATCGTGTCCACTGGCAGTGCTGGTGCCGCACCACCGTCTTGCTCACCCGAATCGGCCAGGCCATAGGTCAGACTCAAATCCACGCTGTGGCCGCTGCAATGCGCCGGCTCGCCCATGGCCTGCTCGATGCGCTCGCGCAGGGCCTCGACCGTGGCGCGGTTGGCGGCGTAAAAGCTGGCGGCGAAGGTACCGCCCGACAGGCGGGCCACTACCGGCCGGGGTCCGATCACACCGTCCGCTGCGGCCTGGTTCAGCGCCAGACTGACCCGCTCGGCCGTTTGCTGGATCAAGGTGTCGCCCGTGGCAAAGCCCAGGGTTTCATTGATGGCCTTGAGACGGGCCAGATCCAACAGCGCCAGGCAATTGGGAGGTGCCGCACCGGCATCCGACACGGACTTGAACAGCGCGGCGCGGTTCGGCAAACCGGTCAGTGGATCGTGGAAGGCCAGGTGCACGATGTCGCGCTCGCGCTGGGCCACGGCGTCGGTCATGGTGTTCAAGGCCTGGCCGACGCGGTCCACCTCTTCGGTGCGGGTCATGGGCACACGTGTGCTGTAGTCGCCATCGGCAATACGCTGGGCCGCGCGCTCCAGCTTGGCCAGCGGTCCGACCACGCTGCGTGTGGTGCGCAGGCCAAGCCACACGGCCAACACCACGGCCAGCAGCGACAGGCCGGCGACCCATAACGCCACCTTGTCAAACAGCTTCTGCGCATCCTCAAGACTCGTCTCTATGCGCCGGCGTTCGCGTTGCAGCAGGCTGTTGGACTCCTGCAGCATGGCTTGCAGCGCCGGGGTCACCCGTTCGTCCAGCAAACGCAAGGCGCCCTTGGGGTTGTCGGCTTCGATCTCATCGGCCATGACGATGAAGGCATCGGCATAGGCGGCGCGACACTCCACCAGGCGCTGCAGGTTTTGCCGCTGGTCTTCATCGCGCAGGTCATTGGCCAGCGATTCGACGATACCGTCAATGCGGCGTTTGCGATCATCCACGTCGGCATACACCGGCTCGCGATCCTCACGTGGCGCATTGACCAAGCGGATCAGCGCATTGCCCACCCCCTCGGTCTGCAGAGACAGCGCTTGCACCCGCAGCAGGCGTTGCATGTCGCCGGTCGCAAAACGCTGCGTAACACCGGTGATGACGTGGATCTGAAAAATCGCCTGGGCCAGCGCAATCAGCATCAGCGCCACCAGCACACCAAAGCCCAGTGCCAGCCGCCAACCTATGCGCTGTGGCCACCAGGCAGCAGGACCGGATACAGCGCCCGCTGCGCCAAGGGACGGAAGGGGTTCCATAGTGGGGGTTCCGTTTGGTTCGGATTCGGATGTACAAGCGTACGCGGAATTCAGCCCGGTGCCAGCGCGGATTCGGCATTCATTTCGCACGCCGCCAACACCAAGCCGGTTTGCACGGCTTGCGGCAACCACTGGCCAAAGTCGAGGGCGGGCGCCGCGTCCAGGGACGCTGCCAGGGAGCCGCCTTGCAGCAAGGCCTGCAAACAGTCCGCCTCGCCCGCCAGCGCCAGACGCACGCAGGGGCGCAGACCGGCGCGCCAGACCACGGCATCCTGGGCCACACCGGCGCGCAACTGGGCGCCGGCTTCCTGCAAGCTCGGGCTGCCTTCCAGATGCGCGCCCACAATGCTGGCGACCGGCCAGGCACTGCGCAGCAGCGCGCAACCGGGCGCCAACAACAGGCCTAGTTGCTCCGGTGCATGCGTGGTCAGCAACGCGAACGTGGCCAGATCGGCCGGGGCATCCGGCGCAAAAGCGCAGCGGTGCAAGGCCCATTCGACGCAGGCCACATCCGGCAGATAGGGTTCATCTTGCAACTGCGCACTGCTTTGCAAAAATGCAGCCAAACCCTCGCCCCAGCAGGCGATGTCGCCCCGCGTCGGTGGCTGCGCATGCCACAGCGCGCGCGCCAGGTCGGAAAAACTCTCGTCCCCAATGAGTTGCGCCAGCACTGGATAGGCGGCCCGCAACGCGTTGTGGGCCAGCGCATGGCCATTGGCCAGGTAGGCCTTCAAGCCTCTAGCCCTCGGATCCTCTGCATGAGTAGCTATATTTTTAATAGCATCCCCGACAGACCAGGCCAGCAGCGCATCTAGCAATAGCTGCTGCTGGGCGGCCAGGGCGCTCACGCCAACGCTCCAGCGGCATGTGCCGCGACCGGCCGTGGCAGGCCCGCACCCAGCACCTCTGTGCAGTGCCCACGCGCACGGGCGGCTTCGTCCAGCAGCACGTCCAGGGCCGGCACGTCGGTGTCCCATTCGATCAAGGTGGGCACCGCGCCAAAGCGGGTGATGGCATGGCGGTACAAGTCCCACACGGCATCACAGACGCGGCTACCGTGGTCATCGATAACGATGTCGCCATGGTCATCACTGACATGGCAATGGCCGGCCAGGTGCAACTCGCCCACCACATCAGCAGGAATCGCATCCAGCCAATCGCGGCAGCTCTGCACTGGATCGACCATCTCGCCAAAGCGCGTTTGCGCGTTCAGCGCATTGACATAAATATTGTTCACATCGACCAGCAATCGGCAGCCGGTGCGCCGGGCCAGCGTGGTCAGAAATTCGGCCTCCCACCACACGCGTTCGGTCTCGGGCACGTTCCAGCGCAGGTAGGCCGACAGGTTCTCGACCATGAACACGCGCTGCAAGCGGTCCTGCACTTGGCCCACATGGGCACACAGCACATCCAGCGATTCGGTGGTGAAGGGAATGGGCAACAGGTCGGCCGCATGCACAATCGAGCCCTGGAAGGTGCCACGCGCAAAGCAGGCATGGTCGCTGACCCGAATCGGGTCCATGCGCTGCACCAGGCGCGCGAGTTGGTCCAGGTGCCACCTATCCAGCCCGACAGCCGAACCCAGTGACAGGCCGACGCCGTGCAGGCTGATGGGGTAATGGGCACGTCCCTGCTCCAACACCGCCAATGCTGCGCCACCGGCAGCAAAGAAGTTCTCGGAGTGAACCTCCAGAAAATCCAGCGCCGGCCGGCGTTGCAGCAGCTCGGCGTAGTGGGGGTGCCGCCAGCCTATACCGACGTTTGCCATACTAGCCGGTCGTGGCGATCAGCCCTTTTTAGCGGCGGCCTTGGCCTCTTCCTGGGACAGTCCCTTCATTTCCTTGCAGCTACCCTTGGCGACGTATTTCCATTCGCCCTTGTCCATGTCGACCTTGGACTGGCCGGCACAGGAATGGCTACCGCTGATGCTGGCGCAATCGTTCTGACCAGCCTTGGCAACACCAAAACACTTCTCCTTGTCCTGCGCGGCGGCGGGCATGGCTACCAGGGACAGGGACATCACAGCAGCTGCAGTCGCAGCGATCATGGCACGTTGGGTCATTTTGAATACTCCTAGAGTGGACAGGTTAAAGTTGAACCAGAAGGCGCTCGTCATATATGCACCAAGTCGCTGGTTGACGGTTAGTCTGGCGCAAGCGCCCATTCTTACAGGGTTACGGAAAAAAATCACCTCATGTCCAGTTTCGAAGAACAGATAGTGGCCTTGCAGGATTACCTGCTCAAGTTCGCCCGCCTGCAGTTGCGCAATGACGCCTGGGCGGAAGACGCCGTGTCCGAGACGGTGCTGGCGGCGCTGGCCAAGCCCCAGTCATTTGGCAATCGCTCGCAACTCAAGACCTGGCTGGTCGGCATTCTGAAGCACAAGGTCGTCGATGCGCTGCGCCACCACCACCGCGAAATCAGCGGCCTGGACAACTCGGAAGACGACAATACCGACCCGCTAGAAGCCATCGCTTTCAAGGCCGACGGCCATTTTGTCGAACAGCCCGCCGACTGGGGCAACCCGGAACAGCAGGCCAGCAGCCAGCAGTTTTTTGCCATTCTGGAGGTTTGCGCAGCCAAGCTGCCGGCGGCCCAAGGCCGTTTATTCCTGATGCGCGAATGGCTGGAGCTGTCCAGCGACGAGATTTGTAAGGAATTGCAGCTCACCCCGACCAACTTGTATGTGCAATTGCACCGGGCTCGCCTGCGATTGCGTGAATGCCTGGAGCTCCATTGGTTCAACAACAAGGCCAGCGCGTAAAGAAGATGATGATTCCTCTCCAAAGAACCTGCAAAGAAGTCGCCGCCATCCTGATCTCCCGGGAAGACCGCAAACTGGCCTTCAAAGACCGGCTGGCCTTGCGCGTACATATGGCGATTTGCAGCGCCTGCCCCCGTTTTGAGCGCCAGTTGTTGATCATGCGCAACGGTTTGCGTGGATGGCGCAACTACAGCGAATCGAACGAGTCGACCAAGCCCTGACCAGAAAGCCCCCACGCTTGTCGCTGTGCGTACTGCGCTGCCCCCCAAGGGGCCCCCATCGTTTTGGGACGGCCTGAACAAATCCAATAAAAAAATTAGGTAAGTTCCGGAAATACCCGCATAATGGTGCAGTATTGCCGAAAATTCGGTGTACGGGTTTGCGGTGATTTACCAGTTTCGCGTCTGCTTTAAGTCTTCATTGGTTTGTTGATTGCGGGTTTGGACACCATCGCGTTTTGAGAGTTAGTTTTTGAGGAGTCCTTACATGGGCAACAAACTTTACGTGGGCAACCTGCCCTATTCCTTCCGTGATGAAGACTTGCAACAAGCGTTTGCAGCCTACGGTTCCGTTTCCAGCGCCAAAGTCATGATGGAACGTGACACTGGCCGTTCCAAGGGCTTCGGCTTTGTGGAAATGGGCAGCGATGCTGAAGCTCAAGCTGCTATCGGCGGCATGAACGGTCAACAATTCGGTGGCCGCGGTTTGGTCGTCAACGAAGCACGTCCGATGGAAGCACGTCCTCCCCGCACTGGCGGCGGCGGCTTCGGTGGCGGCGCTGGCGGCGGCGGCCGTAGCGGCGGCGGCGGCTACGGTGGTGGCGGCGGCGGTGGTGGTTACGGCGGCGGCGCTGGCGGCGGCGGTGGCCGTAGCGGCGGCGGTGGTGGTGGTTACGGCGGTGGCCGTAGCAGCTACTAAGCAGCTACCGGAGAATTTCTCCAAATCAAAAAAGGACCTTCGGGTCCTTTTTTGTTGCCCGTATCGCTAAAAAAATAACACGTCGCTTCTGCGGTCTCTCAGGTTTCGGTGACGCGTTTCTTGCGCGGCCTGCCCGATAACACCTTGTCATACAACCCGTTCGGCAACAAGCGCAGCAGCTTGGCCACCACGCCCATTTGCCAGGGGATCACCCGGTAGCTGTTTCCTGCGGTGATGGTGTCAAACGCCTTGTCAGCAAATACGTCGGCCTGCATCAAAAACGGCATCGAATACCGGTTGTGCTGCGTCAGCGGTGTATCGATATATCCGGGACAAATCGTGACGACTTTGATACCGCTGTCTCGCAATTCACCACGCAGACTTTCACAATAACCAATCACGGCTGCCTTACTGGCGCAATACGCACCATGACCTGGCAGACCGCGGATACCCGCCACGCTGCCTATACCCACCAGGGCACCCGAACCGCGGCGCACCATAGGATCGATAAAGGCATGGAAGGTCGCTGCCAGCCCGACGTTATTGATGGCAAAGGTGCGTGACATGACGTCCAGATCACCCCGCACCGAGCTGTCCATACCGACGCTGACACCAGCATTGGCAATCACCACATCGGGCACGCCCTGGCGCTGCAGACATAGTTCGGTGGCCGCCACAATGCTGTCCACAACGGCCACATCGGCGCTGTAGATTTGGTAGCGCGCAGCGTCCAATTTGCTGCGGCCTGCCCAGGCTTGCATCTCTTCGGTGCGGCGGGCGACCAGCGCCAGTGAATAACCCGCTTGGTAGTAACGCCAGGCCAGTGCTTGCCCAATGCCGCTGGATGCACCGGTGACAAGAATCAGTTTAGACATGGACTGCCTCCTTGGATTTGTTAATTCGCCGCAGGTGTCAAAGTGGCCTTGACACGCCCAGTCAACTGCAGAACCTGCTCCACGTTGTCAAAGTCCAGTCGGTCGGCAGAAAAACGGTCCCTTCCGCGCAAAAATTCCACCGGCAAGTGAGACTGAATCCGCTCGGTATTCATGAAGGCATGCAAAAATTCACCCCGGTATTCCACACGCGGATTGGCGTTGCCTGCTGCGCCGGCATCGCCATCGCGCACGATGACGGCCTGGCCCATCAACTGCAGCTCGGACGAATCTTCATTGGTCAGACCGCGCTGGGCCGTTGCGGTGGTCACCCGGCCTTGCGCGTCAAAGCTGCGCACCCGGATGTTGTCAATTTCCAGCCACTGGGTATCGGGATAGTGCCGGGCCTTGGCACCCAATACTTCAGAGCGCACATGGCCCGCGGCGTCAAAGGTGCGCACCGAGAAATTTTCCATGAAGTAGTCGGGTTCATGCTTGACCACCCGCTGCACTTCCGGACCGCTGCCGGTCGGCGTGCTACGCACCAGCCAGTAGGTACCCAGCGCCAAGAGCCCCATGGATACCAACGGAAAATACAGCAAGGACCTATCCCACGCGTCGCGCAACAGCCTGATCATTGTGCGTACTGGTCCAGCAAGTCGACATAACGGCCACTGGCCACCAGAAGCAGGTCACAAAATTCCCGGGCCGCCCCATGTCCGCCGCGCGCCGTCGTCACGTAGTGGGACACGGCCAGCACTTCGGCGTGGGCGTTGACAGGCGCACACGCAAGGGCGCAGCGGCGCAGCACCGGCAAGTCCGGCCAGTCATCACCCATGGCCGCCGCCTGGCTCCACTCCAAACCCAGCGTGACCAGCGACTGCTCCGCCGCGGGGCGCTTGTCTTCGGTACCGAAGTGGCAATGCACAACGCCCAGCGCCTGCAACCGCGCGCGCAAGGGCTTGGAGTCGCGCCCGGTAATGACCACGGGTGTAATGCCGGCCAACTGCAATAACTTGATGCCGTGCCCGTCCAGGGTGTTGAAGCGTTTCAGCGTTTCTCCGGATTCGGTGAACAGCAGCCCGCCATCGGTCAGCACACCATCCACATCAAAGAAGGCGACCTTCACACCCTGCGCCTTGAGCAACAGGACAGGATCAAAATTCAGCGCAGGGATGAGAGGCGCGAGCGCCGCCGGACCGCCACCGGGCGCGAGAATCCCCTCTTGCTGTGGAGCACGGGGGCTTTTCATATGACCTTCGCCCGCATCAAATCGTTGCTGTTGAGCGCGCCACACAAGCGACCGTCTGCATCCACCACCAGTACACTGGTAATGCGGTTGCTTTCCATCAGTTCCGCGGCGTCCACAGCCAAAGCCTGCGCATCCACGGTGGAAGGCGAGCGGTGCATCACTTCCTCGGCCGTCTTGCCACGCAAGTCGGCACCCTGTTCCACCAGGCGGCGCAAATCACCGTCGGTAAATATGCCCAAAACCCGGTTGTCCGAATCAACAACGGCTGTTGCGCCCAATCCCTTGGCGCTCATCTCGCGCATCAATACGCTGAAGTTGGCGTTGGGAGGCACACGCGGCACGGCATCGCCAGAGCGCATCACATCACTCACATGGGTCAACAGTTTGCGCCCCAAGGCACCACCGGGATGGGAGCGGGCAAAATCTTCGGCACGAAAACCGCGCGCATCAAGCAAGGCCACGGCCAGGGCATCCCCCATCGCCAACTGCGCCATCGTGCTGGCGGTAGGCGCCAAATTCAACGGGCAGGCTTCTTTGTCCACCGCGGTGTCCAGCCACAGATCGGCGTGCCGCGCCATCGTGGACTGCGCATTGCCTGTCATCGCCACCAGCGGGGCACCCAGACGTTTGAGGACCGGCAAGATGATGGCCATCTCCTGGGACTCCCCGCTGTTGGAAATAGCCAGCACCAGATCCGCTGCGGTAATCATGCCCAGGTCACCGTGGCTGGCCTCTGCTGGGTGCACAAACATGGCGGGAGTTCCGGTGGATGCCAGGGTCGCCGCGATCTTGCGCCCGATGTGACCACTCTTGCCCATGCCCATGACGACTACACGCCCCTGGATAGCCAGAATCATCTCCAGAGCCTGGGCAAACGAGGCGGCCACCCGGTTTTTGAGGCCCAACACGGCGGCAGCTTCGATATCGAAAGTCTCGTGCGCCAGCGCTATCGCGCGCTCGGCCGAGGATGCTGTGTGGCGCTTTGCGGGATCGGTCATGCAGGCATTTTATAGACGCGCGCATCTCTTGCTAGTATGGAGCCATGACAGGATTGGAAATGACCCTTCTTTACCTTCTGGCCGCCGTGCTGGGAGTTGTCAGTTGCCGCTTTTTCCAACTGCCGCCCATGCTGGGTTATTTGGCGGTGGGCGTCGCCGTTGGACCCAATGCACTGGCCCTGTCGCAGAGCTCGGACGGTGTGCGCCACCTGGGTGAATTCGGTGTCGTATTCCTGATGTTTGTCATTGGCCTGGAGTTCAACCTACCCAAGCTGCGCGCCATGCGCCAACACGTGTTTGGACTCGGACTGTTACAGGTTGTCCTCACCATTTTGATGGCCACATTGGCAACCATGAGTGTTGCCGCGTTCGCCCCCCAAACCTGGGCCATGCACTGGAAAGCCGCCTTGGCGCTGTCCTGCGCACTGGCCATGAGCAGCACGGCGATTGTGGTCAAGCTCATGGTTGAACGCCTGGAGCGGGAATCCGAACATGGCAAACGGGTCATGGGTGTTCTGTTGTTTCAGGATTTGGCCGTCGTACCCTTGCTGGTACTGATACCAGCATTGGGTGCATCCGGCGAAGAGCTGGCCGGCGCGCTGGTCATCGCCGCCATCAAGGCCACGCTGTTGATCACCGTGCTGCTGGTTGGCGGACAACACGTGATGCGACGTTGGTTGACCATCGTCGCGCGGCGCAAAAGCGAAGAGTTATTCGTACTGAACCTGCTGTTCATCACACTGGGCCTGGCTTGGCTGACAGAAATGGCCGGTTTGAGCCTGGCGTTGGGCGCGTTCATCGCCGGCATGCTGATCTCGGAGACCGAGTTCAAGCACCAGGTGGAGACCGACATACGCCCCTTCCATGATGTGCTCCTGGGCCTGTTCTTCATCAGCATTGGCATGCTGCTGGACTGGCGCCTGGTCGTGGAGCGCTGGCCGTTGGTTCTGATGCTGCTGATTGTCCCCACGTTGTTCAAAGCGGCCTTGGTGACGGGTTTGTCCAAAGCCTTGGGCGCCAGTTCGGGCGTGTCACTGCGCACGGGTTTATACCTGGCCCAGGCCGGCGAATTTGGCTTCGTGCTGCTGACCCTGGCGCAAGCCCATTCCCTGGTGCCACCAGATCTTCTCAACCCCATCCTGGCGAGCATGGTGCTGTCCATGCTCGCCACGCCATTCATCATCATGTACAGCAACCGCATCGTCATGAAACTGGTGTCCAGCGAGTGGCTACTGCAGTCGCTGCAAATGACCACAATCGCGCGCAAATCCATCAACGCCAACCGGCATGTGATCATCTGCGGTTATGGCCGCTGCGGTCAAAATCTTGCCAAGATGCTGGAAGGCGAAGGCATCCAGTACATCGCACTGGATCTGGATCCTGATCGGGTTCGCCAGGCTGCGGCTGCTGGCGACTCTGTCGTATTTGGTGATGCGGCCAGGCTCCAGGCCTTGATTGCATCGGGTCTGGCCCGGGCCAGTGCGGTCGTCATTACTTACCTGGATGTTGCCAGTGCCTTGAAGACCTTGAGCCATACCCGCGCGCATGCGCCGCAGGTCCCCGTCATCGTGCGCACCCAGGACGATCTGAGTCTGGAAGTCCTGCAGGCAGCGGGGGCCACTGAAGTCGTGCCCGAAACCATAGAAGGCTCGCTGATGCTTGCCAGCCATGCCCTGGCTTTGGTCGGCGTGCCCATGCGCCGGGTGATCCGTATCGTGCAGGACCAGCGTGACGCCCGATACAACCTGTTGCGTGGCTTCTTCCGTGGCGCGGACGACGACTCGGTGGACGAGCTGCATTACGAACGGCTGGCCACGCTGACGGTGCCTACGGGCGCCAAGGCCGTTGGACAGGCACTCGAATTCTTTGCGCTACACACTCTGGAGGTCCGTGTGGTCAGCCTGCGACGCAGCGATGGCAAAGTAGCCAAGGTGCTGGAGCGAACGGTGCTTCAGGCCGGCGACACCCTGGTGCTGTCTGGAAAGGCGGAAGCACTGGCTGTGGCCGAGCAAACCCTGCTCAAGAGCTAGGCTCCTGCCCCCCCGTCCTTGGGGGCACAATGCAGGCTGCCGCCATCCGCTATCCCAAACCCTCTCCTGTCTGAACATGCAAAACATCAGCATCAACGAATACCTTAGAAGCCATATCCGCACCGTGCCGGATTGGCCGGCGCCTGGCGTTCAGTTTCGTGACATAACGCCCCTGTTGCAGGAAGCCAAGGTATTCCGCGTCTTGATCGATGCCTTTGTGCACCGTTACATGGACCCCAGCATGCGACCCGACGTGGTGGCCGGACTGGATGCACGCGGTTTCATCCTCGGCGCAGTCGTGGCCTATGAGCTCAACGTCGGCTTTGTGCCGATCCGTAAAAAAGGCAAGCTGCCCTTCACCACGGTCGAGGAAACCTATGAACTGGAGTACGGCAGCGCCACCGTGGAATTGCACACCGATGCCGTCAAGGCGGGTGACCGCGTGCTACTGATTGACGACCTGATTGCAACCGGCGGCACCATGATGGCGGGCCGAAAACTATTGGAACGTTTGGGTGCCCATGTGATGGAGGGCGCGGCGATTGTGGACCTGCCCGAATTGGGTGGCTCGCAGAAGCTGCGCGACTCGGGCCTGCCGCTGTTCACGCTGGTGGACTTCGCCGGGCATTAAGACCACGCCCAGCGGTGGAGCGTGGGGCCACAACCTTCAGAGGTCCCCGTATTGGGTACCGCTCAGCGGAGACGGTCGGTCATCCAGCTCCGTGTCTTCAAAGGTCGGCATCGGTGCCGGGTTGCGGCGCCCCGATTTGACGATTTCACCCGGTGACACCAAGGGCGTTGGTGTGGCCGACGACGCCAGCGCCTGTTTGAAAGCCTCCACCTCCTCCGGATGCAAGGGCTCATAGCCTGGTTTGGGCGCGGGTGCAGACACAGGAGCAATTGCCTCCGTGGGCTTTTTAACCAAAGGAACCGGCACGTGTGGTGTGGCGCTGACCCGCGACAAACCGGCCGTCACATGTTCATTGATACGCCAATACACGGCGGTGACCAGAATATCGTGCCGAGCCTTGGCATGTTGTGCGATCAAACCCTCGATCTCGGCGAGCCTGGAGGTCTCACCCGCGTATTGCCGGGCCATATCCATCATGATCAGGTACTGGCGGCCGCGAGAATCCAGCGACAACACCTTGAATTTGTAGGTGGATGACAACACTCCGGCCTTGATCATGGCTTCGCGCACCACCGAATACAACATCTCACGACGCTCCAAGCGCTCGTTTTTACGATTTGCCGCGCTGCCGGGTGGGGTGGATGGAACACGCCCACGGGGTTTGCCTGATGCGCTGAAAGGCACTGTCGCATCGACGTGGCCCAGGCCGGAACTCTCCACAGGCATGGTCTGGTGGGGTGGCGGCTTCTTGGTAAACCAGTTTAGGAGCGACATTCTTTTTTAGCTTTCGGAACCACGACCAAAAGAGTGTATGCCAGCTACTTGCCGATGCAAAATTTTGAAAAGATCACGCCCAGCAGGTCGTCCGACGTGAACTCCCCGGTAATCTCACTCAGGGCGTTCTGCCCCAGACGCAGTTCTTCAGCCAACAAATCCAAAAACTGGTCTTCTGCGGCCAGGTGCTGGGCAGCCACGGCCAGGTGCGCTTCGACCCGGCGCAAGGCATGGATATGCCGCTCCCGCGCGATGAAAACCCCTCCCGTGGAAGCCTGCCATCCCGCAGCGGTTAGCAACGCGCGGCGCAAGCTGTCCAAACCCAGGCCGGTTTTTGCCGACAGAACAATCCCGGTACCAAGGCTTGCAGGGGGCGCCGCATCGGCCTTGTTCCAGACGTCGATCACCGGCACCTTGCTAGAGAGTTTTTGGCCTATAGCCCCCGTAATGTCTACATCACCCGCTATATATTCAATAGCATCCATGCGTGTCAGATCATGCAAAAACACCACGGCATCCGCCCCTTCAATGGCCTCCCAGGCCCGCGCAATGCCGATCCTCTCCACGTCGTCGTCGCTGTGGCGCAGTCCTGCCGTGTCAACAATGTGAATGGGCACGCCTTCTATCTGTATGGTCTGCTGTACCTTGTCGCGTGTGGTGCCGGCAATGGGCGTCACAATCGCCAATTCCGCGCCAGCAAGCGCATTCAGCAGCGACGATTTGCCTGCGTTGGGCTGGCCCGCAATGACCACCGTGATGCCCTCGCGCAACAATGCGCCTTGCGAGGCCTTTTGCATCACCGTGTGCAAAGCCAGCCGCAGGCGCTCCAGTTGCCCTTTGGCATCGGACTTTTCCAGAAAGTCGATCTCTTCCTCCGGAAAATCCAAAGTAGCTTCCACCAGCATGCGCAAGTGGATCAGGGCATCGCGCAGCGCGTGGATTTCCCGGGAAAAGACGCCTGACAAGGATTGGGTGGCGCTTCGGGCCGCAGCTTCAGTGCTGGCGTCAATCAGATCGGCGATCGCCTCGGCCTGCGCCAGGTCAATCTTGTCATTGAGGAACGCCCGCTCTGAAAATTCGCCAGGCTGGGCGATACGCATGCCAGGCAAGTAACTCTGACCGCTGACCGAGTTTGTCTCCGCTGCAACCTCCAGGCAGCGCGCCAGCAGCAGCTGCAACACGACGGGACCGCCATGCGCCTGCAACTCCAGCACGTCCTCACCGGTGAAGGAGTGGGGTCCTGGAAAAAACAGTGCCAGCCCGTGGTCTATGGCAACGCCGTCCCGGTCGTGAAAAGGCAGGTAGGTTGCCTCGCGCGGCCGCAAGGTGCGGCGCAGCAGGTGTTCCACCCAAGACCCCAGGTTCTTGCCACTGACCCGCACGATACCCACCGCACCACGCCCGGCGGCAGTAGCGATGGCAGCAATCGGTTCTTGGTGGCGGGCAAGCATAGTCGACGGAGGAAAGGGAGTCTTGCCAGGGATACCGTGGAACCGGCTACGCAGGGCCACTGGTATCGCCCCCCTTGGGGGGAGGCGCCAAAGGCGCTTCGGGGGGTTAACTAAATTTGGGCAAATTGAACTGCGGCGGCACACCCATGCGGGTATTGATGATCCACTGCTGCGCGATGGACAAGACGTTGTTGGTAATCCAGTACAACACCAGTCCGGCAGGGAAGAAGAAGAACATCACACTGAAGATCAACGGCATGAACCACATCATCTTGGCCTGCATCGGATCCGGTGGCGTAGGGTTCAGCGCGGTCTGCAGCAAGGTTGTCAGCGTCATCACAAAGGGCAGGATGTAGAAAGGATCGGGCGATGACAAGTCCTGGATCCACAAAATCCACGGCGCATTGCGCATCTCCACGCTGGACAGCAGCACCCAGTACAGGGCGATAAACACCGGAATCTGGATCATGATCGGGAAACAACCACCCATGGGGTTGACCTTTTCCTCGCGGTAGATGCGCATCATCTCCTGCTGCATCTGCTGCGGGTTGTCCTTCAGGCGCTCGCGCATCTCGGTGATCTTGGGATTGACCGCCTTCATCTTGGCCATGCTGGCATAGGCCTTGGCGTTGAGCCAGTAAAACGCTATCTTCAGCAACACAACCAAGGCCACGATGGACCAGCCCCAGTTTTGGATGAAACCGTGCAGCTTGTCAAGCAGCCAATACAAGGGCTTGGCCAGAGGTGTCAACCAACCATAGTCTTTGATCAACTCCAGGCCAGGGGCCAGCTTTTCTAGCATGGTTTCAACTTGCGGACCGGCAAAGAACTTGGTCTCGATCACCTTTGTGGTGTCTGGAGCAATCGTCTCGGGAGCCGTGATCATCGTAGCGCGGTAGCAGCAGTCGGCGACCGACGAACCGATGTCCACGCCATCCACAGAAATAGTGCGCGTCATACTGTCCGGCAGTATCCACGCGCTGGCGAAGTAGTGCTGCACCATGGCTACATAGCCATCTGTTGCCTGTTTTTCGTATTCGGCCTTCTTTTTCTTGATCTCGTCGAACTCCACCTTTTGGTACTTCTTCGCCGTCGTGTACACCACAGGTCCGGTGAACGTGGAGTAGAACGACGATTCGCCAGCGGGTTTGTTACCGTCACGCACCAGTTGTAGGTACAGCTGCGGCGCCAACGGTGCAGTCGACACATTGGTCAGCTCATGCTTGACCGCCATGTCGTAGGCACCACGGCGCAAGGTATACGTTTTGACCAACTTAATGCCACCCACTTCACCAGAAGTGAACTTGACAACCAACTCGTTGTCGCCGTCCTTCAACATGCGCGCGCCGCTCACCGTCATAGGGGTCTTGTGTGTTGGAAACGCACCGGTAGCACCGCCGCCAATCACGCCGGTTTGGGCCACATACACCCGGTCCTTGTTTTCGTCGAGCAGCACAAAATTCTTGTTTTTGTCCGCCATGTCGTTGTGCTGCAGAAACTCGGTGCGCACTAGCGATCCACCTTCGGTCTCGAATGTGAGCTTCATCACATCGGTTGTGACCTCGATGCGCTCCTTGGGCACCGCTGCGGCAACAGGTGCTGCTACCGCTGCAGCGGGCACGGCTGCTGGGTTACTTGCAGCACCACCGACTGCGCTCGGCACTCCGGTATTGCTGGCAGCAGGGGCGACACCCGGCAATGCGCTGGTGTTCGCAGCTGGCGCTGTTTGTTGGCTCGGGCTGGGGAAGAAAGTCGCCTTCTTGCCGTTGTGCACCTGCCACTGGTCCCACAGCATCACCATGGAAAAGCCAAAGATCACCCACAAAATGGTGCGGCGAATATCGTTCATGAAGGTTTCTTTTCGGAAGGAGAAGAGATCAGCCGGGTAAACAGCCGGGGGGGTTCAAAGGGCACTGGCTCCGGGCCGCCATCACACCAGGGGTGGCAGCGTGCAAGGCGCGACACGGTAAGGTAGCTGCCCGCAGCAGCGCCATGGTCTTGCAGGGCCTGCAAGGCATACACCGAACACGTGGGTTCAAAGCGGCAGGCGGAGCCCAACCAGGGACTCAGGAAAACCCGATAGGCCTTCACAATGCCCATTAAAAGCGATTGCATCATGGCCGGACAGGAACAGGAACGCGCGCAAAAAGCTGCTGTAGCTCCGCGCGCACCGCCGCTTTTAATACGTCCGATGTCGCACTGACAAATTGGGCACGGTCAAACGACGCGCGCAGTCGAACAACATGCGCACGCTCGGGCAGGGCAGCTTCGAATTCCGCACTCACGTTGTAGATCTGGCGTTTTATGGTGTTGCGCGTTACTGCGCGCTTGGCCCAGCGTTTGGGAACCATGGCTCCCAGCCAAACCCCACGCTGCGCAAATAAGGCGGGCACAACGGCCGCATGAGCGACCGCCACTGGCAACTCCAAAGCACAGCTATGCAAAGCAAAATGGGCCGTTCTGGCCAGGGTATGACCCGCCAAAACTGCCTGAAACTGGGGCCGCGTTTTCAATCGCTGCACTTGGTATCACACCAAGTTGCACACGAGCAACGCCCGAATGTGCATGTGCTACTTGAACGCGCGGCCAGTGATTAAACAGCCAGGCGTTTGCGGCCTTTGGCGCGGCGTGCATTGATCACGGCGCGACCGCCACGGGTCTTCATGCGAACCAGAAAACCGTGGGTACGGGCGCGACGGATTTTGGAAGGTTGGTAAGTGCGTTTCATTTGGAATTCCTAACAGGCTCAGTTCTGATCCCGTCCTCTAGAAAAGGACAGATCTTGGTCAAATCGCCCCGAACACAATCAGGGTAACCATCGATTATCGCAAATTTTCTGAACCGGGGCAACACCTTACATCAGATACGCTGCGTACTGCTGGAAGTTCCGGCTCCTGGAAAAAATTGTGGATAAGGGTTTGATAAATTACAATCCGCGGCGCAGCAATCCATAACTATCCACAGAAGCTGAAAAGAATAATGTCAGAGGGCCCCCCCACCAATCACACCCTGTCACCAGGGCTAGACATAGGCCAAAGTCTTTGGCAAAGCTGTGTCGACCAGTTAGCCCAGGAGCTGCCCGAGCAACAGTTCAACACCTGGATCAAACCCTTGAGCGCCCAGGTCTTGGAAGACTTTTCGAAAGTCACTATTTTTGTTGCCAACCGTTTCAAACTGGATTGGGTGCGCGCCCAATACAGCGGCCGCATTTCAGCCTTGCTGGAGAAAATGTATGGCCAACCTGTGTTGGTTGAGTTAGCGATCACTCCGCGAGAAGCTGTTGCCAGGGCGACTTTTCAGCCCCAAGTTACCGAGATGGCAGTGGCAGAAGAAAGTGTGACGGCGGGTGAACCAACACCCTCCGGCCTGCCCAAGAATCGCCTCAACGGATCGCTTACTTTTGACACCCTGGTCGAAGGTACGGCCAACCGCATGGCCCGCGCCGCAGCCATGCATGTGGCGACCATTCCCGGCCATTTGTACAACCCCTTGTTCATCTACGGCGGCGTCGGTTTGGGCAAGACCCACCTGATGCACGCTGTGGGCAACCGGTTGCTGGCGGACAAGCCCGGATCCAAAGTTCTCTACATCCATGCCGAACAATTTGTGTCGGATGTGGTTAAGGCCTACCAACGCAAGACTTTTGACGAATTCAAGGAGCGTTACCACTCGCTGGACTTGCTGTTGATCGACGATGTGCAGTTTTTCGCCAACAAAGACCGCACGCAGGAAGAGTTTTTCAATGCCTTCGAAGCCTTGCTGGCGAAGAAGTCACACATTGTGATGACCAGTGATACCTATCCCAAGGGCCTGACGGACATCCACGAGCGCCTGGTGTCCCGCTTTGACTCCGGTTTAACTGTGGCGATTGAGCCACCCGAACTCGAAATGCGGGTGGCGATTCTTATCAACAAGGCGCGTGTCGAGGGCTCGGAAATGCCCGAAGAGGTGGCTTTTTTCGTTGCCAAGAATGTGCGCTCCAATGTGCGCGAACTCGAAGGGGCGCTGCGCAAAATTCTGGCCTATTCGCGCTTCAACCAGAAGGAAATTTCCATCCAGTTGGCCCGTGAGGCGCTGCGCGACTTGTTGTCCATCCAGAACCGGCAGATTTCGGTGGAAAACATCCAAAAAACGGTGGCCGATTACTACAAGATCAAGGTCGCCGACATGTATTCCAAGAAGCGGCCGGCCAGCATTGCCCGGCCACGCCAGATCGCGATGTACCTAGCCAAGGAATTGACACAAAAAAGCCTTCCGGAAATTGGAGAATTGTTTGGCGGCCGCGACCACACCACGGTGTTGCATGCGGTACGCAAAATTGGTGGTGAACGCCAGCAAATGACCGAGCTGAACCAGCAATTGCACGTGCTGGAGCAAACACTCAAAGGTTGATCAGAATAAAACGCCAAAGCGGCCAAAGTGGCGGCTAAAACTGGGAAAATGGCGGGATTTTAGAAAAAATGGGCACTGGGGCTAAAAGGTGCCACAACAGACATTAAAGAAGAGGTTGACATGATCGTATTGAAGGCAACGCAGGACAAGGTCCTATCGGTACTGCAATCCGTGGCCGGTATTGTGGAGCGTCGCCACACCTTGCCTATTCTTGCCAATGTATTGGTTCGCAAGACCGGCACATCTTTGCAGGTCACCACCAGCGATCTGGAGATCCAAATCCGCACTACGGCTGAACTGGGCGGTGACACCGGCAACTTCACCACCACCATTGGTGCCCGCAAGCTGATCGACATTTTGCGCACCATGCCCTCCGACCAGACCGTGTCGTTGGAATCCAGCCAAAGCAAGATCATCCTGAAGGGCGGCAAGAGCAAGTTCACGCTGCAAACCATGGCCGCCGAAGACTTCCCGCTGGTGCAAGAGTCGGCCAGCTTTGGCCCCATTTTTAGCGTGCCGCAAAAAACACTGAAGAGTCTCCTGAGTCAAGTGTCCTTTGCGATGGCGGTCCACGACATTCGTTACTACCTCAACGGCATTCTGTTTGTTGCAGAAGGCAAACAATTGAGTTTGGTCGCCACCGACGGTCACCGCCTGGCATTCGCTTCCGCCACACTGGATGTCGAAGTGCCCAAGCAGGAAGTCATCCTGCCACGCAAGACCGTGGTGGAACTGCAGCGCTTGCTGTCGGACGCTGAAGGCGCCATCGAAATGCAATTTGCCAACAACCAGGCCAAGTTTGTGTTTGACGGCATGGAGTTCGTGACCAAGCTGGTAGAAGGCAAGTTCCCTGATTACAACCGTGTCATCCCCAAAAACCACAAGAACAGCATCACGCTGGGCCGCGATGCCTTGCTGAAGACTCTGCAACGCACTGCGATTCTGACCAGCGACAAGTTCAAGGGCGTGCGCCTGAACATCGACCCCGGTTCGCTGCGCGTGGCATCTAACAATGCCGAACAGGAAGAAGCCGTGGACGAGCTCGATATCGACTACGGCGGCGACAGCATAGAGATTGGTTTCAACGTGACCTACCTGATAGACGCGCTGGCCAATATGAGCCAGGACATGGTGAAACTGGAGCTGTCGGACGGCAATAGTTCAGCCTTATTCACCATCCCCGACAACGCCACCTTCAAGTACGTTGTCATGCCCATGAGAATTTAATGCTGCAAAAAAAGTAGCGCCATGCGACGCAAACCCCCGGCCTCCCGGGGGTTTGGTCATTGAAGAATTTGATCTTTTGCGGGACAGACCTGTTAGCTCTGTCCTCAACCGATTAAAACTTGCGGGACAGACCAGAGCGTAGCGATGCTCTGTCCTCAACTGATTAGAAGAGTGAGTGAGTTATGACCGAAGAAAAATTGCCCGACACCAGCCCCGAAAACAACGATGCGCACGTGCATACGGGCGAGAGCGGATCGGACAGCTCCAACTTCCAACCCACCATCGACACCAACCAGGCTGGCGCTACAGAAGCCTACGGCGAGGGCTCCATCCAGATCCTCGAAGGCCTGGAAGCCGTGCGCAAGCGTCCTGGCATGTACATCGGCGACACGTCGGACGGCACCGGCCTGCACCACCTGGTGTTCGAGGTGGTGGACAACTCCATCGACGAAGCGCTGGCGGGGCATTGCGACGACATCGTCGTCACCATCCACACCGACAACTCGATCAGCGTCACGGACAACGGCCGCGGCATTCCCACCGGCATCAAGTGGGACGACAAGCACGACTTCAAGCGCAGCGCCGCCGAAATCGCGCTGACCGAGCTGCACGCGGGCGGCAAGTTCAACCAGAACAGCTACAAGGTTTCCGGCGGCCTGCACGGCGTGGGCGTGAGCTGCGTGAACGCGCTGTCCAAGATGCTGCGCCTGACGGTGCGCAACGACGGCAAGGTGCACGTGCTGGAGTTCTCGCGCGGCTTCGTGCAGAACCGCATCCTGGAAGAGATGAAGGCACCGGACGGCAGCCTGGTGCAGGCGTCCCCCATGCAGGTGCTGGGCGACACCGACAAGCGCGGCACCGAGGTGCACTTCCTGCCGGACAACACCGAGATCTTCAAGGAGAACGCGGACTTCCACTACGAGATCCTGGCCAAGCGGCTGCGCGAGCTCTCGTTTTTGAACAACGGCGTGCGCATCCGCCTGCTGGACGAGCGCACCGGCAAGGAAGACGACTTTGCCGGCGCCGGCGGCGTGAAGGGCTTCGTGGAGTACGTGAACAAGGGCAAGCAGGTGCTGCACCCGAACGCGTTCACGGCCATCGGCGAGAAGCTGAGCGACCAGCAAAGCATGATCGGCGTGGAAGTGGCCATGCAGTGGAACAGCGGCTACAACGAGCAGGTGCTGTGCTTCACCAACAACATCCCGCAGCGTGACGGCGGCACCCACCTGACCGGCCTGCGCGCCGCGATGACCCGTGTCATCAACAAGTACATCGACGACGACGGCCAGGCCAAAAAAGCCAAGGTCGAGGTGACCGGCGACGACATGCGCGAAGGCCTGTGCTGCGTGCTGAGCGTGAAGGTGCCCGAGCCCAAGTTCTCCAGCCAGACCAAGGACAAGCTGGTGAGCAGCGAAGTGCGCGGCCCGGTGGAAGACATCGTGAGCAAGCTGCTGACCGACTACCTGCAGGAGCGGCCCAACGACGCCAAGATCATCGTCGGCAAAATCATCGAGGCCGCGCGTGCCCGCGAAGCCGCCCGCAAGGCGCGCGAAATGACGCGCCGCAAAGGCGTGCTGGACGGCATGGGCCTGCCCGGCAAGCTGGCCGACTGCCAGGAAAAAGACCCAGCCGGCTGTGAGATCTACATCGTCGAGGGTGACTCCGCCGGTGGCTCCGCCAAACAAGGTCGCGACCGCAAGTTTCAGGCAATCCTGCCGTTGCGCGGCAAGATTTTGAACGTGGAGAAAGCACGCTACGAAAAGTTATTGACCAGCAATGAAATCCTGACGCTGATCACGGCCCTGGGCACTGGCATCGGCAAGGCCGGTGGCACCACCGGCAATGACGATTTCAATGTCGCCAAGCTGCGCTACCACCGCATCATCATCATGACCGATGCTGACGTTGACGGCGCCCACATCCGCACCCTGCTGCTGACCTTCTTCTACCGCCAGATGCCTGAGCTGGTGGAGCGCGGCCACATCTATATCGCGCAGCCACCGCTGTACAAGGTCAAAGCCGGCAAGGAAGAGTTGTACCTGCAAGGAGCTAGCGACCTGGACAACTTCCTGTTGCGCATCGCCTTGGTCAACGCGTCCGTGTTCACCGGTGGCCCGAATGGCACCACCATTTCTGGCGACACCCTTGCCACACTGGCGCGCAAGCACCAAGTGGCGCAAGCCGTGATTGCCCGTCTGAAGAACTTCATGGATGCCGAGGCCCTGCGCTCCGTGGCCGACGGTGTGGCACTGAACCTGGACACCGTGGCCGACGCCGAAGTCTCCGCCGCCGCACTGCAAGCCCGCCTGCCGGATGCCGAAGTGGCCGGTGAGTTTGACGTGCGCAACGACAAACCCATTCTGCGCATCAGCCGCCGCCACCACGGCAACGTGAAGAGCAGTGTGCTGACGCAAGACTTTGTACACGGCGCCGACTACGCGGCCTTGGCCGAAGCCGCCAATACCTTCAAGGGTTTGCTGTCCGACGGCGCACGCGTGATGCGCGGTGAAGGCGAACGCCAGAAGGAAGAAAAAGTCTCCGACTTCCGCGAGGCCATGGCGTGGTTGATCGGCCAAGCCGAAAACGCGACCAGCCGCCAGCGCTACAAGGGCCTGGGTGAAATGAACCCTTCACAGTTGTGGGAAACCACGATGGACCCCACCGTGCGCCGGTTGCTGCGCGTGCAGATCGACGATGCGATTGAAGCCGACCGTGTGTTCACGATGCTGATGGGTGACGAGGTGGAACCCCGCCGCGATTTCATCGAAACCAATGCGCTACGGGCTGGCAATATTGACATCTAAAGGAGTCGCGACCCCCAGTATCGGGACTTCAATGGCTTGATGAAGGGCCGACCCTAACTTTCAACTAGGGACAGGGACGATCGCTCCGGACCTGGATACAGCATATTCGGTCGCGCCTATATTTAACCCTCTGCTGGGGCGCGCACAGAACTTGACACATAGTTTTGTTTGCTATCGAAATGCGACGTAAGGAACACTTGACAGACGTTCACATCCTTGGCGCACGCAATCCTTCGGATGCATCTTTAAATTCGGATGAATATGGCGCTACCCTTTAGTTGGTGAGAATGACTAATGTCTCTTGATTTATTGAATTACTTTGAAAATCTCCGGCTTCGCGCAGAAGTTCAGCGCCATACATTGCTGTGGGATTTTGTTTTGCATCATCCTGTCAGGGCCGTAGCGAAATCCATTCTTCTCCCGTTCGTGGTTGTAGCAAGACTCTTCAGAAACCATTTTCATGCGCGGAAAGTCGCCCATCTGGTCATATCAAATCTCCCCTCTAACGAGGTTTTTGCTGAATCCTGTCTTCAAGTCGGTGTTGAAAACACGGAGCGCAATCAATTTATTGTTCAATTGCCCGTGTATGGAAATGGGGTTGTGACTGTCACTGCTATTCCAAATTTCCAGCTTCGTCTGAAAAGCGCAAATTCAAAATTGATAATCGTTCATGCTTATTACGAAGAAGAGGCTCTTCGTATTTTTGAAAATCTAAAGGCTTATCGTGACTACGATATTGTTCTTACAACTAGCAATCCAGCGATAAAAAATAATTTTAATGGTTTATTCGAATCAAACAGATCCGCCTGCTTCTTAGTCCCAAACATTGGGCGAGATGTACTGCCTTTTCTAATCACCCTGAAGCTTCTAGACCTCACACCCTATACCCACTTCGTGAAGGTACACACAAAGAGGTCGAAACATCTTTCAGATCGGGGAAGTTGGTTTCGCAGAAATATCGAGTTTTTGATCGGTCAGAAGATAATTACCGACAGGATATTTGCCCACATCAGTTCAGAGCGACCCAGTATCTACGGAGTTGAGTGCCTTTCATTGCACGACCACCTTGATAACAACTGGAACTGGCTTCAGTTCTTATTTGGACAATCGCCAAAAAATATTGAAGGTAGATTTATTCCCGGAACCATGTTTGCCGGGTCCGTGACGTTTCTGAGAGAGCTTGCGCAAAAAAACCTCCACCTTCTCCGACTAGAAGAAGAAAATGGCCAGTTAGATGGGTGCCTTGTACATGCCCTTGAGCGCTACTTTGGCTATCTGGCCACGTCTGGCGGCGGTGAATGCAATACTTTGGAAACTCTGGCATTTGGTGAGTCTGCAGAGTGACGGACGGAATGTTGAACCCTCCAGAAAAAAGGGCTGCATCTGCAGCCCTTTTTTATTCGCACCTAGCGGCGCGGCGTCATCGGCCCGCGACCTTCGATATGGCGGAAGTTGATACGACCCTTGCTCAGGTCATAGGGCGACAACTCCAACGACACCTTGTCACCTGCCAGAATGCGGATGTGGTTCTTGCGCATCTTGCCTGCGGAATAGGCAATCAGCTGGTGACCGTTGTCCAATGTCACACGGAAACGGGTATCGGGCAACACTTCGTTCACGACGCCCATCATCTCGATCAAGTCTTCTTTAGCCATGGTGGTACTCCTGTAAAACTAAATTCAGTGTGGGCGTGTGACGTCACGCACCCAGTCTATCCCTTGTGCAATGGCATAGCGCGCTGCCGCGTCGTGCGAGGGAAATTCATCGTGGAATCGCATCACACGATCCGTGGAAGCGCTGCCGCGGCCGCTGGCAATCGATACTTGTGCGGCGAACTGCCCACATGGTAATAGACGGGGACAAGCTGCAATGCGGTATTTGCCCATGGTAATGGGCGTTTCTTTTATTGTTGTAGTAAAAATCATCAAAAATCAAACATGCGCGGGGCAAAACAGCCCATGGCGCGGAGAAGCAATATTGGCATGCCCTCATGCCGAGGTATCCTTTCTGTCCTCCAGGCGCACCGTTCACGAGGAACCGCACACCGGAGTGCTCGCCATAGCAGGGGCGAAATCGACAGAGGGGAAAAGCTACCAGGCCGTGAGATGACCGGTGAGAACGCAGTTGAGGGGCTGGACTGGCAACCCCTCTGCCGGGGGTATTCGCGCTCCCCACACAGTGGAGGGACGTGGCCAGTCGCCAAAAGCGATCCCCGAATATACCACGATCTCGAAAACGGCGTACAAATTTCCTTCGGGCGAAGCAAGACCAGGCTCAAGTCGGCTCTTGTTCCACCTGCGGCACAGGCACCAAAAACCACGCAAACGCCAAGGCCTGTGCCACCAACAGGGCGGCAAATGTGGCCCGGAATGCCTGCGTCCGCTCCAAACCGGAACCCGCAAAGGCATCCACCGCCGCACCAATGCCCCATTGCAAACCAAAGGCACCCACAAACACCGCCAGATTCAGCGCCGTATTGACCCGCCCCGACAACGCCACCGGAAATGCCACCGCAAGCTGCGAATAGGCAATATTGCCCAGGCTGAACGACAAGCCCAGTAGCGGCCACAACCACACAGACGGCGCCAGACTCAGGATGATGGCCAATTGCACCAGCACGGCCAGCCCCATGCCCGTGGTCAACAGCACCATGGGCGTGATGCCCCGGCGCGCCAAAGGCCCCGAACAGGTGGCCACCAACAGAAAACCAGCCAGCATCGCCAGCGACAACAAAAACAACACCCCGGCCGCTTCCGAGCGCGTGGCGCCATCCACTTCCATCAACCAGGGCACGGCCCACAGGCCCTGGATGGCCATAAACCCACCGCCGTTGACACAACCCTGTGGCGCAAAGCGCCAGAACGCGCGATGGCCATAGATGCCACCCAATGAGCGCAATTGTTGCCCCAGCGTTTCGCGCTGCGCCGCTACAGGTTTGTCCGGAACCGCCATCAGGAAAAACGACGCCAGCACCAGCAACGCGGCCACCAGCCAGAACACACCGCGCCAACCCAACAGTGGCAGTGCGGCCGCCACCGGAACGCTGGCGGACAATGCGCCCAAGCCTCCGGCCACCATGATGGTGGCGGTCAACGACGGCAGCTGCTCGCTGGGAAACCACTGGCTGAAGGCCTTGAAGCTGCCCATCAGACAGGCCGAAACCCCCAAGCCAATCAGTGCCCGGCCCAGGGCCAAGGTCTGCAGCGTGGTGCCCAAAGCAAACAGTGCACAGCCCGCTGCAGCCACCAGTAACAAAGCGGACTCGACCCGGCGCGGACCAAAACGATCCAGCAACAAACCCAGCGGCAACTGGAACAGACCAAAGGCCAGAAAATACGCCGAGGTCAACAGGCCCAAGCCGGCGGCCGTGATGCTGAGTTCCTGCATCAGTTCGGGTGCAATCACGGCATTGACGCTGCGCAGGCCATAGGATAAAAAGTAGCCAGCCGCATAGGCTGGGACCAGGCGAAGCCAGAGGCGCAGGTGCTCGTTCATTGCGTGCATTGTCGTGGATGACGCTGTACAGACCGCTCACTTGTGCGACACGGCGCACCACGCGGGAGGTGCCAAATGAAAGCATTTAAAATGCTACTCAAATAATAGCAATGGACCCATGCTTCACGAGGGCTAGCGGCCTGTTTGTTTCACCAGAACCTGTAATAAACCCAAAATAGGTATAAAACACCCCTGCAGCCGTTCCCCCCACTTACGGCGGGAGCAGCCCTCAGCCCCCGTAGAACCTGCGCAAGCAGCTATAAGATTCATAGCAATGAAAACCGAACTCAGCACCCACGACACCACCCGCATCGACGACACCCGCATTGGCGCGGTGCGTCCCCTGATCACCCCCGCGCTGCTGGAAGAAAAGCTTCCGGTACCCGATGCCGCGCAAGCCTTGGTCGAGAGCAGCCGCACCGCCATCTCCAACATCCTGCATGGCAAGGATGACCGCCTGATCGTGGTTGTGGGGCCCTGCTCCATCCACGACCACGAGCAGGCCATGGATTACGCCTGGCAGCTCAAGGAACAGGCCGAGGCGCTGAAGGACGACCTGCTGGTCGTGATGCGCGTCTACTTCGAGAAACCCCGCACCACGGTGGGCTGGAAGGGTTACATCAACGACCCGCACCTGGACGGCAGCTTCGCCATCAACCAGGGCCTGGAAATGGCGCGCAGGCTGTTGCTGGACATCCTGGCCATTGACATGCCCGTGGGCACCGAGTTTCTGGACCTGCTCTCGCCACAGTTCATCAGCGAACTGGTCAGCTGGGGCGCCATCGGCGCGCGCACCACCGAAAGCCAGAGCCACCGCCAGCTGGCCAGCGGCCTGTCCTGCCCGGTGGGCTTCAAGAACGGCACAGATGGCGGCGTCAAGGTAGCCACCGACGCGATCCAGGCGGCACAGGCCAGCCACTCCTTCATGGGCATGACCAAGATGGGCCAGGCCGCGATCTTCGAGACGCGCGGCAACGACGACTGCCACGTCATCCTGCGCGGTGGCAAGACCACCAACTACGCCAAGGCCGATGTGGATGCGGCCTGCGCGTTGCTCAAGTCGGCCGGATTGCGCGAGCAGGTCATGATCGATGTCAGCCACGCCAACAGCAGCAAACAACACGCCCGCCAGATCGTGGTCGCCGCCGACGTGGCGCAGCAAATCGCCGCCGGCGACCGCCGCATCACCGGCATCATGGTCGAGAGTCATTTGAGTGAAGGCCGCCAGGACATCAGCCCCGGCACGCCGCTGAAACACGGTATCTCTGTCACCGATGCCTGTATCAGCATGGCACAGACGGTGCCAGTATTGCAAGAGCTTGCGACCGCGGTGCGCAAGCGTCGGAGCCTCGCTGCCGCAGTTTGAACGCCAAGACACCCACCCCAAAAACAGACCCGCCAGCCTTTTCAGGGGCTGGCGGTGGTGGTGGGAACCCCGGGTCAGTTCGTCGCGCTGGCACGTCTGGGGATGTTCCCATCCGTTCCGGTGCGATGCACCAGAACTCGGCCCAATTGCTCGGACCCCCCAACTGTGCTCTGGCATCTCGCTTGCGCAATCTGCTCAAAACACAACTTAAGAATAGCCAACCGATGAAAAAAGGCTTTGCGAATTCGCAAGAAACGCAGACGTCAGCACTATTTTCTTTACGAATAGTCGCACCGGTGCCGATCTATCATGTCTGCACATTGATCCCAACGCACACAGCCTCTCACTCCGTGCCATTACGCTAGCTACCCATGAAACTCTGCATTCTTGATAACGACACGCTGGACGGCGAACTGGCGGCAAGGTATTCCAGTTTCGGCGCCATGTTTATCCAACTGTTTGACAGCGTGGGCGCCAGCTGGACCTATGACGTATTCAGCACGCAACGGGGGCAATACCCCGCCTCGTACGACGGTTATGGTGCGGTGTTGCTGACCGGTAGTGCATCCGACTCTTTCTCAGACGAGGCCTGGGTGGTTGAACTCCGCCGCCAGGTCACGCAGCTGCTGGCCCAGCGCAAGAAGTTGATCGGCGTGTGTTTTGGCCACCAGTTGATTGGCCTGTGCATGGGCGCGCCGGTGGCGCGGGCGCCACAGGGTTGGGGTGAAGGGCGCATGGTCTACGACTGGCACCGTCCTGATCTGCCGCACAGCGCCGGCCGCACGCAGATTGCGCTGCTGGCCAGCCACCAGGACCAGGTTCTGGCCCTTCCCCTCGGCGCCACACTGGTGGCCAGCAGCGACTTCTGCCCGGTGGCAGCGTTCAGCGTAGGACAAGAGGTGTTCTGCGTGCAGGCCCATCCGGAGTTTGATGCGGGATTCAGCCAGCATTTGCTCGACGAACAACACATGCGCCTGGGTGAAGACGACTATGCAGCCCTCAGCAACGGGCTGCGGGCAGGCCACGAAGGGCAGCACATTGCGCGTCTAGTGGTGGCGTTTGTGGAAGGTACAGCGCGAGATTAGTGTGGAGGCAACAATTCACCGTTGGGCCGCCCCAAGGTGAAATAGCCCACTCGGGGGCAGGGAGCCACACGCAGTGGGAGACCGTGGGGGCAATAAAGACCGACCTCCGGGCATCTGGTGCGCCCGGAGGGAAGGGTTTCGCAATGGCGGACCTGGTAGGTCCAGACTGCGCAACAGAGGCGGGTAGCCGGTGGTGCGGTGGCGGCACGCCGTTGGTAACAGCGACACATCCAGTGTAGGCCGACGGCCCCGGCAGACTATTGCGCAGTTGCGTCCATTTCAAAGAAATTTGGCATACTCTGCTTTAATACCTAATTAAATAAGCAGAAACATGAAATTGGATCGCTACGACCAACACATCCTGGAAGTTCTGCAACAAGACGGCCGCATCAACAACCAGGATCTGGCCGACCGCATAGGACTGTCACCGTCGCCGTGCCTGCGCCGGGTGCGGGCGCTCGAAGAGTCTGGCCTCATCGTCGGCTACCGCGCACTGCTGGACGCCAAGAAACTGGGGCTGACGCTGACGGCCCTGATCCATATTTCCATGGACAAACACACGCCCGAACGTTTTGCCAACTTTGAGACCGTGGTGGGCCTACTGCCCGAGGTGCTGGAGTGTCTGCTGATCACCGGACAAAATGCCGATTACCAGTTGAAAGTAGCCGTGCGCGACATGGACCATTACCAGGCCCTGCTGCTGAACAAGCTCGCCAGCATCACGGGCGTCACCGGTGTGCATTCCAGCTTTGTGTTGCGCCAGGTCTGGTCGAAGACGGCGCTGGCGGTCTCCACCAGCGCGGCTTAAACACCATGTGCCTGATCGCCTGGAACTGGCAACCCGACAGCGCGACACCCTTGCTGCTGCTGGCCAACCGGGATGAGTTTTATGCCCGCCCGGCCCTGCCGCTGCACTGGTGGGAACCAGCACCCAACGGGTCCCAGGTATTGGCTGGCAAAGACTTGCAAGGCGGTGGCACCTGGCTGGGCGTCAGCCGCGGTGGTCGGCTGGCAGCTCTGACGAATTACCGCTCAATGCAACCCCAGCACAACAACGCACCATCGCGTGGGGAACTGGTGGCGGCTTTCCTGCACAGCGACCTGTCAGCGGACGCTTATCTCCAGCAACTAGCCCCTCACTGCGGCGACTACAACCCTTTCAACCTGCTGGTGTTCGACGGCCAACAGCTGCTGGGCCTGGAAAGCCGCAATGCCAAAGTACTGGCCAAAGCACCGGGACTGGGTGCCGTCTCCAACGCGGACTTTCAAACACCCTGGCCCAAACTCACCCAACTTCGATTGGGCTTGGCAGCACAGGCGCCCCACGGAATAACCGACCTGCGCACACTGTTGCCACTATTGCACGACACAACCATGGCGCCCGACGATGCATTGCCACACACAGGAGTCCCTTTGGACCTGGAACGGGTTCTGTCGGCCACCTTCATCGCCACACCCAAGTACGGCACCCGCGCTTGCAGCGTGGTCGCGATCCACCAACACCATGCGGAGTTCATCGAACAAAGTTTTGGGGCTCAGGGACTACTTGCTGAAAGCCACGAGGAATTCCAGGTTTAAACCCTTGGGTCGCCGTACAGGACTTGAACGCAGGTTAAAACCCACCATCTAACAGGATTACCACTCTGCCGCGTACCCCAATTCGCGCGGCTTCCCGTATGGCTATGGCCCCTGTGATGTTGTTCTCTCTGCTGCTGCACGCCATCATTGGCTGGCGGGTCGCCTCCGATCTGGCTTTGGCAGACTCCGCAACGGGAATGGGTCTATGGGTAGGTCTGACACTGTCCGCACTGCTGATGCCCATGGGCATGCTGGCGCGCCGCGTGACCAAACCACCGTTGTCCACCATCCTGACCTGGCTGGGCCTGCTGTGCATGGGCTTGTTCTCATCCCTGCTGGTACTGACGCTGCTGCGTGAAGTACTGTTGCTATTGGCAGCCGCAATGGACTGGTTATGGCCGCAAACTGTCCCCTTGCAGGCCTTACGCACCAACACTGCGATGGCCTTGCCCGTGGTCGCCCTGCTGGTCACCGTGTTGGGCTTTTGGAACGCCCGCCGCACGGCGGCAGTGGTACGAGTGGATGTACCGATTGTCAATTTGCCAGCCGCACTACAGGGATTCACGGTCGTGCAGATCAGCGATATCCACGTCGGCCCCACCATCAAGACGCTGTACCTGCAGCGCATTGTGGACAAGGTCAACGGCCTGAATGCCAACATGGTGGCCATCACCGGCGATTTGGTGGACGGTAGCGTGCACGAACTGGCGCAGCACGTAGCGCCCTTGGCACAACTGAGCTCCACACACGGCACGTTCTTTGTGACCGGCAACCACGAGTACTACTCCGGCGCCCACAGCTGGATAGACGCCCTACGGGCTCTGGGTGTGCAGGTGTTGTTGAACGAACATGTGCTGATCCAGCACAGCACCGACGGCCAAGACCCGGAACCCGCACTGATCGTGGTGGCTGGTGTGGCCGACTACGGTGCCCACCATTTCGACGAAACCCACCGCAGCGACCCGCACAAGGCTCTGGCCAACGCGCCCGAACACGCCGTGTTCAAGCTCCTGCTGGCGCACCAGCCACTTAGTGCCGCAGCGGCCGCCGACGCCGGCTTTGACCTGCAACTCTCGGGCCATACACACGGTGGTCAATTCTGGCCGTGGAACCACTTCGTACCCCTGCAGCAGCCATTCACTGCGGGCTTGCACAAGCTCAAGGCCTTGTGGGTCTATACCAGCCGCGGCACCGGTTACTGGGGCCCGCCCAAACGTTTTGGTGCACCGTCCGAAATCACGCACCTGCGACTGGTGCGCGCCTAAACTCGAGGCAGCTTAAGAGAAACCGGGCTGTAGCCCTCGAAAAATATACATATATCGCTATCAATTTAGTAGCAGATACAGGTTAACGGTTTTCCGGCAGCTCGATCTTCACTTCCAGCACTTCCAGGTTGTCCTGGCGCTCCAGGTGCACCTTGATGTCGTTCTGGTTGATCTTGATGTATTTGCTGATCACGGCCACCAACTCAGCTTGCAAAGCAGGCAGGTAGTCGGGTTCGGCAGCATTGCGGCCGCTGCGCTCGTGCGCCAGAATAATCTGCAGCCGCTCCTTGGCGACACTGGCGGTTTTCTTTTTCTCGCCCAGCAGGAAAGACAGGAACGATGCCATGGCTTACTTCCCTCCGAACAGGCGCTTGAGCAGGCCTTGCTTGGGGGCTTCGGTAAAGCGCATAGGTTTGTCGACGCCCATGAAACGGTCGATCACATCCTTGTAGGCTTCCGACACATCGCTGCCCTGCATATGCACGGCGGGCACGCCCTGGTTGGACGCCTGCAATACTGATTCGCTCTCCGGAATAACGCCGATCAACTTGATGCGCAGAATGTCCTGGATGTCTTCCAGCGACAGCATCTGGCCCTGGTCCACGCGGGTCGGGTTGTAGCGGGTGATCAGTAGATGTTCCTTGATCGGGTCCAGCCCTTCGATGGCACGCTTGGTCTTGCTGGCCAGCATGCCCAGAATGCGGTCCGAGTCGCGCACCGAAGACACTTCTGGGTTCGTCACCACTAGCGCTTCATCGGCAAAATGCATGGCCATTAGCGCACCGGTTTCGATACCGGCGGGGGAGTCGCAGACGATGTATTCAAAGTCCATCGCGCCCAGGTCGTGCAGCACCTTTTCAACACCGGTCTGCGTCAGCGCATCCTTGTCACGGGTTTGCGAGGCGGCCAGCACAAACAGGTTGTCACACTGCTTGTCCTTGATCAACGCCTGGTTCAGGTTGGCTTCGCCCTGGATCACATTGATCAGGTCGTACACCACGCGGCGCTCGCAACCCATGATCAGGTCCAGGTTGCGCAGGCCGACGTCGAAGTCGATGACCGCCGTCTTGTGTCCACGCAATGCCAAACCGGTTGCAAAGCTGGCGCTGGTGGTGGTTTTACCAACCCCACCCTTGCCCGACGTAATCACAATAATTCTTGCCATAAATTGCATGCTTTCCAATGAAATGTCGGTGCGCAGCGGAAATATCCCGCAGCGGCGAAAAACGTTTGAGCCTTAGGTATTCAAGGGCTCAATAATCAACTTGTCCTGTCCATCGTTGCTCAGCCGAACTTGCGCGGCCTTGCCTTGCACATCGGGCGCCATCGGGTTTTCGCTGGTGCGGTAGACACCGGCGATGGAAATCAATTCGGGCTCCAGGCACAGCGAAAAAATGCGCGCGTTGGTGTTGCCCCGTGCACCCGCCATGGCCTTGCCCCGCAGCGGCGCGTAGACGTGGATATTGCCGTCGGCCACCACTTCCGCACCCTGATTGACCATGGCCAGCACGACCAGATCACAACCCCGGGCGTAAATTTTTTGCCCCGAGCGCAACGGCTTGTCAATGACCATGGTTGTTGGGCCGGGCACCTCGCGCACGACTTCGTGCACCACCTCATGGACCACTTCCCGCACGGTTTCCACCACGCTCTGTGGCGTAGCAGCTTCAACAACCGGCCTGGGGCGGTGAACTTCCACCGGTGCCTCGACCAAACCGACGGCCAGTGCCGCAGCCATGGCCTCGGGGCTGGCGCCCCGCACGGCCACCGGCACCAGGCTGCAAGAGCGCAAGACCTTGAGCAACGGTACCAGATCAAAAACTGGCGTTAGCGGGTCCAGATGCGAAAAATCAATGACCAGTGCATCGTGGTCAAAAAAATCCGGACTGTCGCTGCCTGGTCCAAACCGTTGCAGCACCTCGGCAGCCACTGCATCCCCGTCGCTGGTCTTCAGCAACAGCGCAACCAGCGGCAGCTGGGCGCTTTTTATTTCAAACGTTGCAGGCACGTGGCTAGCGGATGGACCTGCGGAAGAAAGGGACATGGAGAGAAACAACGGAAGAAAAATGCGGCAAATACGCTGCGAGGAATCGGAAGTCGGCGAATCTTACTTGATTGACAGCAAAAAAAGAGCCCTACCGGCATCTTCTTTTTCAGATATGCACACGGCAATCGCGAGGCCATCAGAAATCATTTTTTGTTCAGCTTTTGTTTTCCTCTATTGTCTTAAATCTCTATTTAAAAGATAGTAGTAGTAGATAAGCAAGCCACTTTTGTGTGGACAAGGCAAATTTTTCCTTATAGATCAAACACTTGCGTTCACCGAACACCTGTGCGCGACCCAGCTTCCACGATGTACCCAATCCATGAACAACTTTGTGATTTGGAAGATGTCTGTGGATAACTTGGGGTTTGTGCCGGAACTATCCACAGCTTTGTACTTTGACAGCAATGGTAAATAGGCGTGTAGAGTTCAGCCCCATGAAACTGATTATTCGCATTCTGGGTGTGTTGCTGCTGGCTTGCTGCGTTTTTGCCGTGGCGGGCGTGTTCGCGACCTGGGCACCGGACCGGCCGGTAAAAGCCCTGGCAGACCGTTGGGCGCCGCCGCCATCCCAGTTCTTAGAGCTTGAAGGCATGCAGGTGCACCTGCGCGACGAGGGCCCGCGCGATGACCCCATGCCCATTGTGTTGTTGCACGGCACATCCGCCAGCCTGCATACCTGGGACGGATGGGTGCGAGGCCTGGGTGGTCAGCGCCGTGTCATACGTTTTGACCTGCCGGCCTTTGGCCTGACGGGGCCGCAACCGAACAATGACTATTCCATCGCCGCCTACGTGCGGCTGGTCCACGCGGTGGTGGACAAGCTAGGCGTTCAAAAGTTTGTGCTGGTGGGCAATTCCCTGGGTGGGCAGATTGCGTGGGGTACCGCGTTGGCCATGCCCCAGCGGGTGGGCAAGCTGGTTTTGGTGGATTCTGCGGGCTATCCGCTGCAATCCACCTCGGTTCCCATCGGTTTTCAAATTGCACGCACGCCTGGCTTTCGGGTATTGATGGAGCATGTGCTGCCGCGTGGTGTGGTCCTAAGCAGCGTGCGCAATGTGTACGGTGATCCGTCCCGAGTCACCCCAGAGCTGGTGGATCGTTATTACGAGCTGACCCTGCGTGCCGGCAACCGCCGGGCCTTAGCGCATCGCATGGACCAGCGCCTGAGTGGTGAAGAGGCAAATATCAAGACCCTGGCCGTGCCTACGCTGATACTGTGGGGCGGCAAGGACCATTTGATACCGCTGGACACCGCCCACCGGTTTGCGGCCGATATCAAGGGATCCCGGCTGGTCGTATTTGACGAACTCGGCCATGTGCCGCACGAAGAAGACGCGCAAAAAACGGTGGCGGCATTCAAGACTTTCCTGGCCGCACCCTGATGCCGGCGCATGCGAAGGTCCGAATTGGTGTTCAAATGGATTTCCAAGCCCCCACGCGTCAAGCGTAGTAAGCTATTATTTTTATAGCAGGTATCGTGCCATGAGTGACAAGAAACCGTTCGAGATTGCCCGCGAAACGCTCAGGCAGTTGACGCTGCAAAAACTGCCACCCACACCCGCCAACTACCAGGCCCTGTACAACGACATCGCCGGCGTTCCGGTGATTGCCCCCTTTCCCATGGACAACCTGCGGGATATTGCCAAGGCGCTGCCGACCAAGACGCCGGGTCAGCAAAAGCAGCGGGGTCTGCTGGAATACGCGATCGACCGCCTGAACTGGGACGGTGTCAAGACGGCCCTGGTCGCCTACGGCAGCTTTGTGCCCCTGACCGGTGGAGACGATGCGCCTCCGGCCCCTGCCGCACCCAAGACCGGCCTGAATGCCAGTGCGCCGGCACTCACCACCGAATTCTTGGGGCAGATGGGCCGTCTGATCGAGTACACACAACCTGCGTTGGGCGATGACGACGAACGTTTTGGGGAGATGACCAAGACCCTCACCAGTGCGCTGCGCCAGCCCGGAGGCGATGTGCTCGCGCTTAAATCCATGTTGTTGAGCTACACCGACCGGGTGTCTTTTGTGGCCGAGGACCAGGCCGAGATCAAGAAAGCGCTGCTTAAACTGCTGCACATGGTTTTTGAGAACATTGGTGAACTCAGCCTGGAAGAGCAATGGCTCAAGGGCCAGATGGACGCCCTGATGTCGGCCGCCACACCACCGCTGACCTTGCGCCGTCTGGACGACGTCGAGCGTCGCCTGAAGGATGTCATCTTCAAGCAGAAGGATGCCAAGGAACACGCACTGCAGGCGCAGAACGAAATGCGCGACATGCTGGCGGCGTTTATCGACCGCCTGTCCGATATGGCCAAGTCCACTGGCTCGTTCCACGAAAAGTTGGAGGAAAACGCGCGCCAGATCGAGCAGGCCAAGACGTTGGCAGAAATCGCGCCGGTGCTCAAGGAAGTGATCAGCGCCACGCGCAATATGGCCAACCAGAGCAAGACCTCGGGTGAAGAACTGCAGGGCATGCGCGACCGCGCCAGCCAGACCGATGCTGAATTGCTCAAGCTGCACCAGGAGCTGGACCGCGTCAGCTCGCAGGCCCGCCATGACCCGCTCACTGGTGCGTTGAACCGCAAGGGATTGGAAGAGGCCGTCGAGCGGGAAATCTCCAGTGTGCGTCGCAAGGACACTCCTTTGTGCATGGCGCTGCTGGACATTGACAACTTCAAGAAACTCAACGACACATTGGGGCATGACACCGGTGACGGAGCCCTGGCCCACCTGGCCATGGTGGCCCGCGAGTGCATGCGCCCGCAGGACACCTTGGCCCGTTACGGTGGTGAGGAATTTGTGATTCTGTTGCCGGATACGCCGCTGGACAAGGGCATAGAAGCCATGACCCGATTGCAGCGGGAATTGACGAAGAAATTCTTTCTGGCAGGAACGGAAAAAGTGTTGATCACCTTTAGCGCGGGTGTTGCCCAACTGGTACCCGATGAAACCGGGGCCGACGCCATCAAGCGGGCCGACAAGGCTATGTATCTGGCCAAGCGTGCGGGCAAGAACCGTGTTTTGGGCGCTTAAAAAGATTAACTTTCAGGAGCAGTACGTGAACCCCCACGCTCATATTCATTCGCTGCCCCCCGAGGGGGCGTTTGTCTCCTTTGAGGCGGATCGGCAGGAGACAACACCATGGTTTATTTGATTGTCGGATTGGTACTATTTCTGGGTGTGCACTCGGTGCGCATCGTGGCCGACGGCTGGCGCACGCAGATGCTGGCGCGTGTCGGTGAAGGGACTTACAAAGGCTTGTATTCCGTGGTCTCGCTGCTGGGTTTTGGCCTCATCATTTATGGCTTTGGTGTCGCGCGCGAAACCCCGGTCATGTTGTGGACCCCGCCCGTGGGCATGCGCCATGCGGCGTCGCTGCTGACGCTGCTGGCCTTTATCCTGCTGGCGGCCGCCTATGTGCCGAGCAACAGCATCAAGGCGCGGCTGCACCATCCCATGGTTCTGGGCGTCAAGGCCTGGGCACTGGCCCATTTGCTGGCCAATGGCAGTGCCGCCCACGTGTTGCTGTTCGGCTCCTTTCTGGCCTGGGGTGTCTTGAATTTCATCGCCGCGCGCAGACGTGACCGCGCGGCCGGAACGCAATACCGCGCAGGCACAGTGCCCATGACACTTGTTACGGTTGTGGTTGGTGCTGCCGTGTGGGCTGCGTTTGCGTTCAAATTGCATGGTTTGTTGATAGGGATTCGGCCTTTTGGTTAGATCTCCGCGCTGAAGGGGTGATCCCGGGGCTGCGGGATGCGCGTCCATAATGGGCGCTTTTTACCCGCAGCAGGAGGCCTTGCATGCCACGTTCCGTTCTCGACGAATCCCGTATTCATCCCGCTATCCGTGAGCGGGTGGCAGCAAGCCAAAGTGCCATCGTGAAGGAAGTGCAGGCCGCCGTGGCGCAGCACGCCGTGGTTGTCGTGGGTATGGGCATGAACCCGTTCCCCAAGAAGGCGCGCAGACTATTGGATGAAGCGGGGGTCGCCCACCACTACATGGAATATGGCAGCTACTTCAAGCTGTGGCGCCAGCGCAATGCGCTGAAAATGTGGACCGGTTGGCCCACCATTCCTATGGTGTTTGTGAAGGGCACCCTGGTTGGGGGTGCCGACGATCTGAAGAAGCTGCTGGCCAGCGGTGAGTTCAAGACCCTGCTGGCTTAAGCAAGCCTACTTCGTGGCAGGTTTGTCGCCACCCTTTTTCCCGTCCATGCCGTGGTGTTCGCCGCGGCGGTGGTGGTGGCGACCCATCCCCATGCGCGCGTGCTCGGCGTCAAACACCTTTTTCTGGTCGGCGTTCAGCGTGGCATAAAAGGCTTTGGTGGCATCGGCGCGTTTGTCCATGGCTGCATTCATGTCGGCCATATGTTGTATGCGCAGCGCACGCATCTTGTCGATGCGCTCAGGCGTGCTGAGTTTCTCCATCTCAGCCCGGTCCGGGCGTTGATGGTCCATACGCGCCTGGGGTTTCATGGCAGTGGTGAACGTGGTCCAGGCGCCTTCCTGCTCGGCCGTCAACTTGAGTTTGGTCTTCAGCTCGGCGTGCCGCTTGGCGACCGCTGCTTCCCGCTTGGCGGGGTCCATGTGATGGCCGCGCATACCCTTGTGCCCGCCGTGCTGGGCGGTGCTACTGGCACCTGCCGTCGGGGCGCGGGCTGGGTCTTGTGGCGCAGTTTGGGCAAAGGTGGCGAAACCGGCGCTGGCCAGCACGCTTGTTATGACGAGGGATCTAAAACCGGATTTCATGGTGACTTCCTTTGAGGTATCTGCAGCGGGAATCGCGATCAGACTGAGGACAGTGTCCGCCGCCCGTGTATCTGGGGCATTGCGTGTGTATGAGGCTTTGTAAAGATGGCCCCCACGCTCCGCCGCTGTGCGGGTCGCTGCCCTTGCAGGGCGCGGCGTTGCCGGAGTCAACGCCCCTTCTGGCTGTCCCGCCCTGCGCAGGCAGGCCGAGAGCCGCAGCCATCAGCCCCGAGGGGCTAAATCCGCTTGGGGCGGCCCGGCGCGGATTTGTGGCCTCCACGCTCCCCCTACTGTTGGTTGGTCCACTGGGTTGACAATACAGCCCTTGAGTGAATTTTCAATATTGGTAAAGGCAAACACGTGTTCAAGAATTTGATGATGTACCGTCTGGTGTCGGGCTGGCCGGTGGATGTCGCGCCGCTGGAAGAAGCGCTGCAACAAGCGCAGTTTGTGGAGTGCGGTGCCTCGCAGGAAAAATCGGTTGGCTGGCAAGAGCCACGCGGCCATGCCCACGGCCCCATGGTGGAAGTGATCGGTGGCCAGTGGTTGCTGAAGTTGACGCTGGAAGTGAAGGTGGTCCCCGGCTCCGTGGTCAAGCGCAAGGTGCAGGACCAGTTGGACCACATTGAGGCTACCACCGGGCGCAAGCCGGGCAAGAAGGAGAAGCGCGAGATCAGCGAAGATGCCCGCCTGGCCTTGTTGCCCATGGCCTTCAGCAAGCAATCCAGTGTGAAGGTGTGGGTCGATCCGGCGGCTGGTTTTCTCTTGACCGATGCCGGTAGTCAGGCCAAGGCAGACGAGGTGATGACCTGGTTGATCAAGGCAGTGGACGGCTTGGTGGTGCAACTGGTCAATACCCAGACCTCACCGGCCGCCGCGATGTCGGGCTGGTTGTCGACCCAGGAGGCACCGCGTGCCTTCAGTGTGGACCGTGAATGCGAACTCAAGGCGGCTGATGAGTCCCGAGCAGTGGTGCGCTACACGCGCCATGCGCTGGACACTGAAGAGGTCAGCCAGCACATTGCCATGGGCAAGGTACCCACCCGACTGGCGCTGACCTGGAGCGACCGGGTGTCCTTTGTGCTGACTGAAGGCTTGCAACTGAAGAAAATTGCGTTTCTGGAAACCGTGTTCGAGGGCGCCGCAGCGAGCCCGGGCGATGGCAAGGACGACAACTTCGATGCCGACGTCGCCATTGCTACCGGTGAACTCAGAAAACTGATCCCCGACTTGCTGGAGGCTTTAGGCGGGGAGATGCTTATCGCCTAGTGGCGGTGACCGTTGTGGCCATCGCCGTGTCCGCGGTCGTGATGGCGGTGACCGTGGTGGTGGCCGCGGTCATGGTGGTGCCGTGCGGGTGCCTGCACTACCACCACGGGCTGGCGGTAATAGTTGACGGGTTGCGCATAGCGGTATTGCGGTTGTGGTGCTTGCCACACAACAGGTTGTTGGTAGTAGGTTGCCGCAGGATAGGACGTGCGCACATAGGCTTGCTGCACCGGGTAACCGCCTTGATGGGCATAACGCTGATTGGCAATGCTGGCGCCGATCAAACCGCCAGCACCTGCGCCCACTATGGCACCGTTGCGGCCCCCGACGTGTTGGCCGATGGCAGCACCGGCCACTGCACCTACGCCAGCACCCAGCACCGTGTTCAGGTCGTTTGCATGGGCCTGGGGCGCCACACCGACCAGGCTACCGGTCAGGAGCAACAGGGATGCCAGTTTGCCGACGCTGCTAGCCGTCGGCTGAAAAAAGCGGGACGAAATAGACAAAACAGATGCTGTTTGCATGGCTTGGTATTGGGCCTGAGCCCGTACCGCTAAACGTAGCGGCTTGTTTACCACTAACGGCGTAGTGCGCGCTGCGATGACTGCATTAACAAGCCTTTACACATTCCAGATCTGTCTTTACATGCGCCTCTTCAAGGGCGGGTGGCGGGACTGGCGCTATAGGCCTGGCTCGCCAGGTCGTCCAAAATCGGACAGTCTGGGCGCGCATCGCCATGGCAATGGCATAGAAGATCTTGCAGCGCGCGCTGCATGGCCTGCATGGCGGCAATGCGTGTACTCAGGTCATCTACATGCCGTTGCGCAATCTGCTTGACGCTGGCGCTGGCCCGCCCGCGGTCTTGCCATAAACCGACCAACTCGGCGATCTCGGCCGTTGAAAACCCCAGGTCGCGGCCGCGCTTGATGAAGCGCAGCGTGTGCACATCGTCCGCACTGTACTGGCGGTAGCCGCTGTCGGTGCGGCTGACCCGGCCCAACAGGCCCATAGACTCGTAGTAGCGCAGCATCTTGGCCGACACCGCCGAGCGGCGGGCCGCTTCGCCGATGTTGACCGGGTAACCGGCATCCTGCGACCCGGTCTCAGGGGAGGACCGCATAGCCCTCCTCCACCATGGCGCTCGCCAGTGCCTCACGGCTCTGCGTGGATTCCACCTGCACGCGGTTGTGTGCGCGGTCAATCTGCACCTGCGCTTGAGGGTCCACACGCAGCACGGCCTGGGTAACCGTCCTTTCGCAGTGGCCGCAGGTCATTCCGGTGACGGTAAATATCTGGTTCATCAGAGAAATCCTTGGGTAAAGGTCAGTAATCAAGTGCATAGTCTGAACCTTGCCATGGTGGCAGAGTCAAGCCACTGCGCGCAGCCCTTGCCAGGCTGATGGTATTCCTTGACCTTGCCACCATGGGAAGCCTTAGCCTTGGAACCATGAGCACGCCCTTGAATACCCCATCCCTCCCCATTGCACTGGATATCGGCATAGGCGGTATGACCTGTGCGTCTTGCGTGGGCCGCGTCGAACGTGCGCTGAAAAAAGTGCCGGGTGTCAGTAATGCCACAGTCAACCTGGCCACCGAATCAGCGCGGATCAGTTTCTCGGGTGACCAGCAGATGGAGGCTCGCCTGCGCCGCGCCGTGCGCGATGCCGGGTATGAGCCACGCACTCCCGCACAAATGGACGCACAGGAGGATGCTTCGGCATGGGCCGGTTTCGCTCCGGTGGCACTGGGTCTGCTGCTTTCTGCGCCGCTGGCGCTGCCTATGTTTGGCGACCTCCTGGGCCAGCATTGGATATTGCCGGCGTGGCTGCAGTTTGTATTGGCCACGCCGGTGCAATTTGTGCTGGGCGCGCGTTTTTACCGGGCGGGTTGGCACGCGCTGAAAGCGTTCACCGGCAACATGGATTTGCTGGTGGCTATTGGTACGACCGCCGGCTGGTTGCTGTCGGTCTGGTTGTGGCTGAGCGCCCCCGACGGGGCCATGCTGCACCTGTACTTTGAAGGTTCGGCCATCGTCATCACGCTGGTTTTGCTCGGCAAATGGCTGGAGGTCCGCGCCAAGCGGCAAACCACCGCTGCCATACGCGCGCTGCACGCACTACGCCCCAACATCGCCCACCTGGTAGGGCGTGATGGTGAAGTCGATGTGCCCGTGGCCGAGGTGCTCACAAGTGACCGCCTGGTGGTCCGAGCTGGAGAGCGTTTTCCGGTGGACGGCACCTTGCAGGAAGGCCAAACCCAGGTCGACGAGTCCATGTTGACCGGCGAGCCCCTCCCGGTGCCTAAGGCCGTGGGCGACAAGCTCACCGGTGGCTCCATTAACGGAGACGGCCGCGTGGTGTTGCAGGTGACGGCGGTGGGTGTGGACACGGTGCTGTCGCACATCATCCAATTGGTTGAAGACGCGCAGGCGGCCAAGGCGCCGATCCAGCGCCTGGTGGACCGGGTCAGTGCCGTGTTCGTGCCCGTGGTCCTGGTGCTGGCGCTGGCAACCGCGCTGGCCTGGTGGCTGACCGGCCATCCGTTCGAGACCGCCGTTATCCACGCCGTGGCGGTATTGGTCATTGCCTGCCCGTGTGCGCTGGGCCTGGCCACACCGGCCGCCATCATGGTGGGCACCGGTGTGGCCGCCCAACACGGGATCCTGATCAAGGATGCGCAGGCTTTGGAGTTGGCCCACAAGGTCGATGTGGTGGCCTTTGACAAGACCGGCACATTGACGGTGGGGCGGCCGCGTTTGACGGCATTGCTGGTGGCAGATACGGTGGCCGCGCAGCCACTGCTATCTGCAGTAGCGGACGACAACATACTATGCGTGGCCGCCAGCCTGCAAAGCGGCAGCGAACACCCCTTGGCACGCGCCGTGGTTGCAGCCGCGCAAGAAAAAGGCATCACCCTGGAAGTGCCCACGGATGTTCAGGCAGTGCCTGGCAAGGGCAGCACTGGCACGCTCGGCCAGCACGGCTACTGCATCGGCAGCCTGCGCTGGATGCAGGAGTTGGGCGTGGCCCTGGGTCCGTTGGAAACCCAGTCCCAGGCACTGCAGGCACAGGGTGCAACGGTATCTGCGATTGCGCAACGCACGGGCGACGGCGAGCGCTATGTTCTGTTGGCGTTGATGGCCTTTGGCGATGAGCCCAAGCCCGGCGCACAACAAGCGCTCGCCCTGCTGCGGGCACGGGGCATCAAGACCATCATGGTCTCCGGCGACAACTGGGGCGCAGCAGAAGCCATGGCCCAGCGTTTGGGGCTGAACGTCGACGACGGCGAAGTGATGGCCGAGGTCTTGCCCGGGGACAAGGCCGCGCTGGTGGCCAGACTAAGGATAGGAATGCTGACAGAGCGTCGGCGCGCCGCGAGCACCCAAGAGAACACCGTCGTTGGCTATCAGCAGGCCAAGCGCCAACCGCATGCCTCGGAAAAAAACAACCCCAGCGCACACGTGGTCGCCATGGTGGGCGACGGCGTCAACGACGCCCCCGCGCTGGCCGCCGCCGACGTGGGTATGGCCATGGGTACCGGCACGGACGTGGCCATGCACGCTGCCGGCATTACGCTGATGCGCGGCGACCTGTCGCTGGTCGCCGCGGCCCTCGATATCTCCGACCGCACCGTGGCCAAGATCCGGCAAAATTTGTTCTGGGCCTTTGCCTACAACGTGGCGGGCATTCCGCTGGCGGCGCTGGGTTATCTGAATCCGGTTCTGGCGGGTGCGGCCATGGCTTTGAGTTCGGTCAGTGTGATGGCGAATGCGCTGTTGCTGAAACGCTGGCATCCAAAAAAATAGTGGCCCTGGCCACACATTCTTCTGTCGCGAAAGACGCTGATAGCACCCAAACATTTGCTGCAGCTCTCCGTGGGTTTGCTTACCGCCGTGGGCGCGTATGCAGCCAGTCGAGACAGTCGCATGCAACCCAACGCCAACCTGTGAGGATGGTCAGGCATGCGTGGTGCCATGGTTTGGCTGAATATCACACCACATATGAACCTTGGACACAAACGCCTCACCCATCCGCACAGCAAATGGCTCTAGGCCGAACTGAACAAACCCGCACTTTTCATACAGCGCTTGGGCCGCAAGATTTCCATGGGTGACGGTGAGCTGTACGACCTTGACACCCTGGCGTGCCTTGGCTTCTGCCAATGCTGCTTGCACAAGCACCGTGCCAAGCCCCAAACCTCTGGCGCTTGATGGCACGTACATGCCAAAGAGGTTTGCCTTGTGGCGGGCCTTTTCGCGAGACTCGAACGAGACTCGAACGAGAGACCGACAACACCCACAAGTTGTTGACGCTTCTGGAACACACCGAACACCAACTCTGACGGGTTGGGTTCCTGACTCAACCTGCCCTCCCACCAAGACAGAGGAAGGGCTGCCCGCTCTGCGGCGCTGGACGTGAATGCATCCGGGTGTAACGCGTAGGCTTCGAGCATGAGTGTTCGGTACGCTGGTGCATGGACGGGTCCGAGGCGTTGCGTAGTCGTCATTGGAACTGGGCCGTCAGTGCTTCAATTAGACGGCCTGTCTTCAGTCTGCAAACTACGCCTGTTTGGTGCGAATAACAAGAGTGCGCCCACCGTGATCGCGATGTCGGCTACGTTGAATATCCCGGTTCGCAGTGAACCTATGCCCAGATTCAGGAAGTCAACAACATACCCGTCGTTGACGAATCGATCGATCAGGTTGCTGAATCCACCGGCAAAAACAAGTGACAGCGCAAGCATCAAGGGTGCCCCTACGGCATTTGCGCACAGTGCGTATGCCAGCAGCGCCACGAGCATGGCTGCGACCCCGCCGCGCAATGCGGCAAGACGCCAGGCCTTGGGCATAGATACGCCCAAACCAAGGAATGCCCCTTCGTTGTGGGCCAGCTGCAGCCGCACGGTACCAGCAAGAAGGGACAGCGCTTGCCCTCTCGGTAGGTTCGACTCAGCCAGTCGCTTCGTCGTTTGATCGCAGCCAACACAGGCTGCAAGTACTAGTAAAAGCAGAAGTAGACGTTTGATGGTGCGCATGGTGGCGGCTACTGTACTCGAATGGTCTTGGCTCGCCAAGATTGAAGAGTTTCTGACGGCCATCGAAGCATCCAATCCATCGGACCAGATGACTCAACAAAACGCCGCGCTGGTCGAGCAAAGTGCCGCCACCGAGAGCCTGCGCGACCAGTCGGCCCAGCTGGCGCCGGAACTGGTGCTGATCTGAATCTGTAGTCACTCCCATGATAGCTATAAAAGTGATAGCTATACATGACCATTTCTTGAGGGCTACAACCTGTTCTTACTCGTGGCCCGCTCGATTTTTAGCGATGAATACCTATATTGGGTATTTTTTGACTCCCAAGGCGCCAACTAGTCGCATGCGAGCTCAGAGCGTTTCTGCACTAGCCACCAAGGTCGGCGCAATATGCCCCATGGCACGCGCAACGTACTCTTCCTTCTCGCCCACCGGGGCAAAGTAATACATGGCTTCTTGCGCCGCCTCTACGCTCGCCAGCCGTGCGATCACCCATGCGGCTAGATAGGGTGCGGACAGGCAGCCTCCGGCCGTGGCGACATTGCCCTTGGCGGTGAAGGGCTGGTTCAATACCGTGATGCCAGCCTCTTGAACCCAAGGTTTGGTGGTCAGGTCGGTGCAGGCCGGCACGCCATTCAGCAGGCCCAGCTTGGCCAGGATCAGCGCGCCGGAGCACTGGGCGCCCAGCAACTGGCGGGACGGGTCAAAGTCCAACTGCGCCATCAGTGCGTCGTCTTTGACGATGTTGCGGGTCTGCATGCCACTGCCAATCAGCACAGCATCCGCGCTGTGCGCAAAGGCGAGTGGCGCCTGGGCCTCCACGGTGATGCCGTTCATGGAGCGCACTTTTTCCGAAGGGCAGACCAGTGCCACTTGCCAGTCCGGCTGCTTCACCCGGTTCAGGATGCCGAGTGCGATCAGTGAGTCGAGTTCGTTGAAACCGTCGAAGGCCAGAACGGCAATGCGCATGGTGTATGTCCTTAGGCGGGCAATGCCCGCGTGAATGAATGGTTGAGGAACCCATCGTAGCCACTGCGTTCAATACAATCAAAAAATTGTCATAGATACATTGGTGGGCACTGCATGGGCCAGATTCGCTACAAACAAGTCGTTGACGCATTGGCGGCGGACATCCGCGCCGGCCGGTTGCGGCCCGCATCCCGCTTGCCCACCCACCGCGCGCTGGCCCAGACCCACGGCCTGGCGCTGGCCACGGCCAGCCGCGTCTATGCCGAGCTGGAGGCCATAGGCCTGGTCGTCGGCGAGACCGGCCGTGGCACCTTTGTGCGCGACCAGTCCTACCCGCGCGGCCTGGGCGATGATCTGGCAACACCCGCCGCAAGCGCCATCGACCTGTCGTTCAACTACCCCAGTGTTGCCGGCCAGACAGACCTGCTGCGCGACGCCTTGCGCAAGCTGGCGGCATCGGGCGACCTGGAGTCCATGCTGCACTACCACCCCTATGGCGGCCGGCCGCACGAACGTGCCATCGTGGCTCGGCACTTGCGGGCCCGTCAATTGCAGGTGAGCGGCGACCAGGTGTTGATCACCAACGGTGCGCAGCACGGCATGGCCGTTGCCGCGATGGGGCTGCTGAACCCTGGCGACATCGTGGCCGTGGATGCTCTGACCTACCCCGGCTTTCGCGTACTGGCAGAGCACCTGCGGCTGGACCTGGCACCGGTCCCCGTCGGCGCCAACGGGACCGACCTGGACGCGTTGGGGCGCCTGTGTAAAGCGCGGCCCGTGCGCGCCATCTACAGCATGCCCACGTTGCACAACCCGCTAGGGTGTGTCATGGATGCCCGCGCACGTAAGCAGCTGGCAGCGATCGCGCGCGCCCACGACCTGCTGGTGATCGAGGACGCGTCATATGCTTACTTGGCACCCGACGCGCCCGCACCAATCGCAAGCCTGGCGCCAGAGCGCACCGTCTATTTGTCGAGCATTTCCAAAAGTGTTGCCACCGGCCTGCGCTTCGGTTTTGTCGCTGCGTCGCACGTGCTGATCGCGCCCATCGAACGCGCCGTGCGCGCCACCGCATGGAACACCGCCGGTGTGATCACCTCCATCGCCTGCGCCTGGATAGAGGACGGAACGGTTGCGCGCCTGGAAGCCGAGAAACGCGCGGACGCAGCACGACGCCAGGCCATCGCCAAGAAGGCACTTTCCGGGCTGCAACTGGTGCGGCATCCCAATTCGTACTTCGTCTGGCTGCCGCTGGGCGAGGACCAGCGCGCGGACCGCATTGCCGCCACTTTGGCACAGCGCGGGGTGTCGGTGTCCACGGCTGAGGGATTTGCGACTACTACGCACGTGCCGCATGCCATTCGCGTGGCGCTGGGGTCGGTTCCCAAGGATGGGCTGCCGGGGGCATTGGGGATTGTCAGAGAGGTTGTGGAACAGGATTCGTCGTGACGTGTGGTGGGGTCGTGAACAAGATAGTTTGGAATTCTGCAGCCTTTCACTTAGCCTGCTCCTCACCAACGTACTCCATCTCCCTCGGCTCCGGCGCGATAGAGTGTGATCGGCAAGTGCCCTCTGCTTCATTCGGCCAAGCCTTGCGAATCCACGGCTGACCGTATGCGTCGATCTCTTCGACCGCAAAGATTTCTCCCACCATGGATTCAACATCCGCGCGCTCCTCCAGCGGGAGTCGATCGAACCAATCACCGGAAAGGCACACCACCCGGACCCGCGAACCCACCCGAACGACTATGCCGTTCTTGTCGATCGGCTGTCGCGGAACCTTGCTCATCCGTCAGCTTGCCTGTTTCAGGCTGAGATACGAATTGCGGGAAAACAGGATGACGAATAAAGTCAATAGGATCCGCCAGCCGCGAAGGTTTGATCGGACGGAAAAATTAACCGTTTCTCCAGGCGAGATTGAAAAGTGAATCGACTCTGAGCCGCACCAATCAATTTTCGCAATGAGGGTGTGCTTGCCTTCACCGATGGGCATCAGCTTGGTCTCCCCATTTTTCAATTCACCAATTTTTTGACCATTGAGCAGAATGCTGTACGACCGAAGCACATCTGTATATCCGGAGTCGCGAGAGATTTGAACGAATGCCATGCACCAGTATATTCAGAGCTACTGGTGCAGTGTTGCACGCTATCTGGAACATAAAACCGCGTCTTTTTACCCATGGCGGCGTTGCAAATCCTCGCAATAGTCCAGCTATTGCTGTGGTTTGCGCCTTGCCCTGCGCAAAAATCCATCGGTTTTATGTGTTCCATCAAGCGTGCAACACTGCACTAGGCCGCAAAACGGTAGTTGCGAAAGACCCATTCCATCGCATCCTTCAGATTGCCAAACGTCGCGGCCGCCTGCGAAGAATCATGCGTTTCCGAGAACGCATTTTTAACCAGGCAGCAGGCAAGGCCGGCCGCGGCTGCAGCACGAACACCGTGCGCGGTATCTTCCAGCGCGATGCATTCTTCCGCCTTCAGTCCCAGCCTTTCCAGCGCCAACAGATAACAGTCGGGCGCCGGCTTGCTGCGCTTGACATCCTCGCCGGTGACGATGGTGGCAAAGCTGTCCGCGAGTTCATAGGCCCGCAGCGTTGCTTGCACGCCGTCCGGCCCGGCGCCGGTCACCACGGCCAGTTTGGCGCCCTTGGCGCGAATGGCGTCAACGGCTTCGGACGCATGTGGCATCAGTGGGAACGCGTTGCGGTCCAGGTATTGGCGCGTGGCGTCATTCTTTTGTTGCACCAGTGTGGCGGGTGGCACAGCCAGCGCAAATCGCGCCACCAGGTCTTGTGCGTTGGCCACCGTGGGCATACCGGCGTGGTGTGCCTTGTAGGTGTCCTCGTCAAGGTCCACCCCATAGGGCTGCAGCACCTGCTGCCAGATTCTCCAATGCGCTCCTTCAGAGTCGACGAGGGTTCCATCGTGGTCAAACAGCACGGCCTTTAAAAACATCAACAAATCTCCAGTAAATACACTGCACTAATGGGTCAGAGCCGCTTGTCTTGCAGGCTCCGGTTGTGCATTGTCCAACAGGCCCAGGTAGCGCCGGGCCAGTGCGCTGAATTCGGCAATTTTGGGGTCGATGCCGGTCTCCTGCTGCAGGATGGCGCCCACCGCATGGGCCAGCGAGCCGGCCAAGCGCGCATCCAGAAACAGCAGGCGGCTGCGCCGTGCCAACACATCTTCCACCGTGCGTGCGTATTCGTAACGTGCCGCAAACCGCACCATGGCCTCGCTCAGGCCACCACCCAACTGGTGCTGTGCGCCTGGCAGTGACAGCACCACCTGCTGTTCACTGCCATAGGAATGTATGCCCGGCGCATCGCTGATCCTGCGGTGGCTCGACACCGGGCCGTCGGCACCAACCAGTTTCAAATGTGTGGTTACGCCGGCGGGGAGCCGGTTGAGCAAGGCGGCGTCAAAACATTTATCCAGCACGTCTTCGGCCATGGCGCGGTAGGTGGTCCATTTGCCACCGGTGACCGTGACCAGGCCACTCTGGCTGACCAGGATGGTGTGTTCGCGGCTCAGACCCTTGGTGGCGGCGCCGGGCTTGCAGTCTGGTCCAGGCTCGTCCTCACTCGGTGGCTTGACCAGGGGGCGCAGGCCGACCCAGATGCTTTTGACGTCGGCACGGGTCGGCGCGCGGCTCAGGTAGCGGCCCGATTCACGCAGGATGAATGCGATTTCTTCTTCAAAAGCCTCTGGCTCGCGGGCCAGGTCCTGGCGCGGTGTGTCGGTGGTGCCCAGAATGACCTTGCCCAGCCAGGGCACGGCAAATAACACCCGGCCATCGGCCGTTTTGGGCACCAGCAGCGCGTGGTCGCCGGGCAAAAAGTCGCGCTCCACGATCACATGCACACCCTGGCTGGGCGCAACCATGGGCTGGACCGCTCGGCCGGTGGCCGCGCCGTCTTTCTGCCGGAAGGCGTCGACCCAGACGCCGGTGGCGTTGATGACGCAGCCTGCGCGAATGGCGTATTGCTGGCCGGTTTCGCGGTCTTCGCAGTTCAGCCCCACGACCTTGCCGTCTACGTGGCACAGGCTGGTGGCGGCGCAGTAGTTGACCAGCAGGGCGCCGTGGGCTGCGGCCGTGCGCGCCAGTGCCAGGGCCAGGCGGGCGTCGTCAAACTGGCCGTCCCAATATTTGACGCCGCCGCGCAGACCCCGTGGCTGGACCGTGGGCAGGCAGCGCAGGGTGTTGGCATGGTCAAGAAATTCGGTGGCCCCCAAACCGGCCTTGCCGGCCAGTGCGTCATACACCTTGAGGCCCATGCCATAAAACGGCGTTTCCCAGCGTTTGTAAGACGGCATCACAAAGGGCAGCGGCTGGGCCAGGTGCGGTGCGTTGCGCAGCAGTGTGGAGCGCTCACGCAAGCCTTCGCGCACCAGTGCGATGTTGCCCTGGGCCAGGTAACGCACACCGCCGTGCAAGAGCTTGGTGGCGCGGGATGAGGTGCCCTTGGCAAAGTCATGCGACTCCACCAGCACCACACGTATGCCGCGTGCGGCGGCGTCCAGCGCCACACCCAGGCCGGTGGCTCCGCCGCCGATGATGGCCACGTCGTAAGAGGTGTGCTGCGCGAGCTGCGAAGTCAGTTGCTGTCGGTTCATAAAAATGCGTTGTCTGTGGCGCTATGCAGGGTCAGGGCGCGCGGTTTTTTTCAAGCACAAACCGCACCGGGGCGTAGGCCTTGTCGGGGTCGATCGGTACAAAACGGTCCGCGCCGTCGAGCAAACGGCTGGTCTGCGCGGGAAAGCGATAGCTGTAGGTGCAGTTGCGAATCCGTTCGCGCAGCTCGGGCGCCATCTGCTTGTTCAGCACCCAGGATTCGACGGGAAAGGGCTCGCTCTTCCAGATCACCCGAAAGTCATCGGCCCGGATTTCGCCTTTTTTGGCCATACGTTCGAACTGGTCGCTGGCCACGGCCGCGGCATCCCAAAAGCCATATTGCGTGCCGATGATGGAGCGCTCATGGCCGCCGGAATACGCAACCTTGTAGTTGTTGTCGGGCAGCAGGCCTATCGTGGGGAAATAGGCGCGCGGTGCCAGATTGCCCGAGTTGGACTTCTCGGTCGAATGGGCAATCTTGCTGCCCACCAGGTCCTTGGGTGTCTTGAAGGTGGAGTCGGCCCGCACGATCAGGCGCAGCTCGTAGATATCGTATTTGCCGGTGGCGGTGTGCCCCCGCACGGCATACGGCTCGCCATCCGACGTATCGGCCGCCACGGGCACCAGTCCGGTCGTGAACTGGGCCAGTTGCAGCTTGCCGGCCTTCATGTGCCGCAGCAATTCCGACTCGGGCAGGATGTCCACCGCGCCCACACGGTCGGCGATGGGCTCCCCCCGCAGGTTGACCGGTTCGACCTTTGCACACTGGGCCAGGGACTGCAGGAAGTGGCCATACAACTGCAGAGTCTCCTGGCGGTTGTAGGTTTTGGGAAAGGCCACGGTCAACGCCGGGAGTGACGAGCCCCTGGTGGTGGGCTGGGACGGGGCCGCTGAAACCGCCACGGCCATGCTGCCGAACAGAAGCGCCACCATCGCCACATTGGCAGCGGCATGGACAGCGGTCTTGGGCATCTGGATCACAGGTGCTGGTTTCATGGCTGACCCCTTTTGGTTGGTTGAAAAAGACGACAACGACACCGGGCCGTGGTTCAAAGCACCCGCTTGCGCACCTGCGTGACCACGACTTCTGCAACCACCACCACGGCAAACACGGCCAGCAAGACGGTGGCGACGCGGTCCCACTGGAACAGATTCATCGCGGTATCCAGCACCATGCCAATACCACCGGCGCCGACCAGGCCCAGCACGGCAGACTCGCGCACGTTGATGTCCCAGCGCAATAACACGATGGACCAGAACGCCGGCTTGACCTGCGGCCAATAGCCATAACCGATGCGGGAAAACCAGCCGGCGCCAGCGGCTTCCAGCGCTTCGATAGGGCCGCGTGGCGCCTGCTCAATGGCTTCACCGAGCAACTTGCCGACAAACCCGACGGAACGGAAAGCAATGGCCAGCGTGCCCGCCAGCGGCCCCGGACCAAACACCGCCAGGAACAAAAGGGCCCACACCAGCGAATTGACCGAACGCGAAGCCACCAGCAGGATGCGGGCGAACAGATTGACGACAGGGTTGCGCGTCAGATTGGGCGCGACCAGCAGGCCCAGCGGCAGCGCGAACACCAGGCACAACAAGGTGCCCAGCGACGCGATGTGCAGCGTCTCCATCAGCGCGGCATGCACGGTGGTGGGGTAGTGGGCGGTATCGGGCGGCCACATGCGCGACAGCAGGTCGCCCATTTGCTCGGGCGCGTCGTACAGAAACTCGGGAATGATCTCGATGTGGCGCACCGACTGCACGATGGCCATGACGATGCCCATCCAGACCGCCAGGCGTATCAGCCGTTGCAGTGGTGTGAAACGCAGCCAGACGCGGGGGGCGGCAGGGGCCGCAACCAGCGGTGGCAAGGGGTAGACGGCCTCAGACATGGAACACCTTCTTGAGGTTGTTGGTCAACAGCTCGCCGACCACAATGATGATGACGATGGTGGCCAGAATGGTGAAAACAAAGCTGTAGTCAAAACGCTGGAACGCGGAGAACAGTGCCCCGCCAATGCCACCGGCGCCGACGATGCCGACCATGGTGGAGTTGCGCAGGTTGGAGTCCAGCTGGTAGGTTGCAAAACCCACAAAACGCGACATGACCTGGGGCGCCACGCCAAACAGGATCACGTTGGCGAACGAGGCGCCGGTCGCACGCACGGCTTCGACCTGCTTGGGCGAAATTTCTTCAATCGCTTCGGCAAACAGCTTGCCGATGAAGCCGATGGAAGCCACCATCAAGGCCAGGATGCCGGCCATCGCACCGAAACCTACGGCCTTGACAAAAAAGATGGCGACGATGACGGGGTGCAATGAACGGCAGGCCGCAACCACGGCGCGCGCCACCCAGGTGACCGGTTGCGGCATCAGGTTGCGCGCGCCCAGCAGGCCCAAGGGCAGGCTGATGACAATGCCCAGCATCGAGGCCAGCACCGCCATCTGCATGCTCTCCACCATGCCGGTCCACAGAATGTCCCCCTTGCTCATGTCGGGCGGGAACATCCGGGCCAGCAGATGGGCGCCGCGGTCGAGCCCGCTGACAAAACGCGGCCAGGAGAAGTTCAGCTGCGACAGCGCGTAAACCGTATAGACCAGCAGGGCCAGCGTGACGCCGCGTGCCAGCGCGCTGGCGCGAAAGGGGGTGGCAACGCGGTTGGGGAACGTGGTCGTGGTGGCGCTCATGACAGCCAGTCCTCGCCACCATAAATCTGCTTGAGCTTGGCATCGGACAGGCCAGCCGCGTCGCCGTCATACACCACGTTTCCGCCCGACATACCCACCAGCCGGTCGGCAAAACGCCGGGCCAGCTCCACGTCGTGGATATTGACAATCACCGGTATGCCCTGCGCCCGGCCCTGCTCGCGCAGCAGGGACATGATTTCGACCGAGGTCTTGGGGTCCAGCGATGACGTGGGCTCGTCGGCCAGCAGCAGCTGGGGACGCTGCATCAGCGCGCGGGCAATACCCACGCGCTGGCGCTGCCCGCCCGACAGCGCGTCGGCGCGCTGGTTGGCGAAGTCGCCCAGGCCCACGGTGTCCAGCAAGGCGAACGCGTTCTGCACGTCTTGTGCGGGAAACTTGCGCCGCCAGGCGTCCCAGGCGCTGACGTAACCCAGCCGGCCGGTCAGCAGGTTCTCCATCACGGTCAGGCGCTCCACCAGGTTGTATTCCTGGAACACCATGCCAATTTGGCGCCGGCTGGCCCGCAAGGCCCGGCCGCGCAGCGTGGACAAATCCGTGCGCCGGCCTTCGACGTTGAGCCAGATCGCGCCCTGGGTCGGGTCTATGAGCCGGTTGATACAGCGCAGCAGCGTGGACTTGCCGGTGCCCGACGGGCCGATGATGGCGGTCACGCCCGAGCCTTCAATGTTGAGGTTGATGCCCTTGAGCACCGGCTGGCCGCGCCGGTATTCCTTGACCAGGCCCTCAATCTGGAGTGCGTGTGCCATGTTATTTCTTGGCCTTGGCGGCTTCGCGTTCATAGGCTGCGCGGTTGAACTTCTCGCCAGCGGCCTCGGCTACCTCGCGCACCAACGCGTAGTCTTTTTGGTACGTGATGGGATAGAAGCGATCAGCACCATCAAAGGCCTTTTGCATTTCGCCGGTGAAGCGGTAGTCATAGAAACACTTGAGCATGCGGTCGCGGAACTTGGGCTCCAGATCGTGGGCATAGGCAAACGACGAGGTGGGGAACTTGGCGCTGCGGTAGATCACACGGAACTCGTCTTCGCGAACCTCACCGCGGTGCACCATGCGTTCAAACACGTCCGATGCCACGGCCGCCGCGTCGTAGTCGCCCGAGCGGACACCCAGCACCGACTGGTCATGTTTGCCCGAGAAGATGACTTTGTAGTCTTTCTCGGGTGTCAGGCCTTCCTTGGGGAACAGCGCGAGTGGCGCCATGTGGCCGGAGTTGGAAGACGGCGAGGTATGGGCCAGCTTCTTGTCCTTCAGGTCGATCAGCTTGAGAAAAGGGCTTTCCTTCTTGACGATGACCATCAGGTTGTAACCCTGGTAGCGGTCGGCATAACCCTTGATGGCGAAGGGAACGGCCCCCGCGATATTCACGGCAAAGGCCGTTGGACCGGTGGAGAAGCCCGCCACGTGCAGGCGGCCGGCGCGCATGGCCTCGATCTCGGCTGCATTGGACTGGACCTGGAAGAACACCACACGTTTGGCCGTGCATTGCGCCAAGTGCTCCGTGAAGGGTTTGAAGATCTTTTCGTAGACGGCAGGGTCTTCCACCGGGGTGTAGGTGAAGACCAGGGTGTTGGGCGTCTTTTGTTTGGCCGGGTCGGTAGGGGTGTCGGCCACCATATCCTTGTTGCTGTCGCAGTACTGGTTGTCGAGGTCTCCGCGGCTTTTGCAGGTGTCCTGTGCCCAGGCGGCGGGGAAGGCGGCTGCGACCAAAAGTGTCGCCAGCAAGATGCGTTTCATGGTGTCTCCTGAATGGAATGTGATCAACAGCTTGAATTTAGGTGTTGCGCAGCACAGCGTCTATCGCCAGCTTTCAGTTGGCTGTCCCCAAGCTTTCAGTCTGCTTGCGAATCGACTAGTGATTTCCCGGGGGGTGTCCGTTTGAAATTGGGGCATCCTCACCCCCTATGAAGATATTGCTGGTTGAGGACGATTTCGATTTGAGTGGTGCGCTGGTGCGCGTGCTGGTGCGCCGGGGTTTTGAGGTCATCCACTGCGGTGACGGTATTGAGGCGCTGACACTGACCAAACACCACGACTTTGCCGCCATCCTGCTGGACCTGACCATCCCCGGCATTGATGGCCTGCGCGTGTTGCAGCGCCTGCGTGACGCCGACGATGCGACGCCCATTCTGATCTTGACCGCACGCGGCGCGGTGGGCGACAGGGTGACGGGGCTTAATGCCGGTGCCGATGACTACCTGGCCAAGCCCTTCGATCTGGACGAGCTGGAAGCCCGGCTGCGCGCCATCATCCGGCGCAAGGGGGGTGATCGCGAGATCCGTTGCGGCACGCTGCGCTACGAAAAAACCTCGGGTGCGTGTTTTCGGGATGACAAGCCGCTGGATCTGTCGCCGCGCGAAAACGCGCTGCTCAAGGCGCTGATGACACAGGCCGGCCAGGGCGTGGCCAAGGAGCGGCTCATGACGCTGGTGTTCGCGCCGGGTGAGGCCGTGCAGGCGGATGCCATTGAAGTCGTGGTGCACCGCCTGCGCCGCAAGATCGCCGGCAGTGGCGCCGAGATCATGACGTTGCGCGGGGTAGGTTATTTGTTGTGTGAAGGCGCTGCCGTCGTGCCGCCGGGCGATGCGGCATGAACCGCTGGTTCAGCCCGTTGGCGCAGGTGCGCAAACTGCGGACCTACCTGTTGGTCTGGACCCTGGGACCGATCGCGTTGTTCACGGCCATGGACACCGTCAGCCTGTACCAGAGTGTGTTGCAGACGACGGCCGCCGCACATGACCGCCTGCTCAGTGCCACGGCGCAGCAAATGGGTGACCTGCTGCGTGTGGAGCGCAACAGCCTGACCATCCATGTGCCGCTTGCGCTGATCGAGGCCTTGGAAGGCACGGGTGGTAGTCGCGTGTACTGGCGCGTGATCGGTTTTGACGGCCGCCAGATCGCGGGTGATGCCGAGTTGCCACTGCCACAGAACGAGCAGTTGGCCAAGGCACCGGGCTTGAGCTACAGCTACATCGCCCAGTTGGGCGCCCAGCGTCTGCAGGTGACGGCCTTGCACCAGGCGGTCGAAATGTCGCAGGGGCAGGGCCTGGTGTTGATACTCGTCGGTGAGACGCTGGAGGCGCGCCAGGCCACCGCGTCGGCCTTGTTGTGGGCCATGCTGGCGCGCCAGCTGTTGTTGATGGCGGTCATTGCGGCCGTCACCTGGTGGGTCGTCAACCGCGCGCTGCGCCCCTTGATCGCCTTGCGCAACGAGCTCAAGCAGCGCACGGCAGAAGACACCTCCATGCTGGCCAGCCGCGGACCTGAAGAGCTGCAGCCGGTGATCGACGAGATGAACCAGTTGCTGGGACGCCAGCATGATCTGCTGCAACACCAACGCCGCTTTGTGGCCGACGCGTCGCACCAGTTGCGCACGCCGTTGACGGTGCTCAAGACGCAACTGCAATCGGTGTTGTGTGGAGATGCTCCGGCGCAACTGATCATTCCCGAAATGCTGCGCACGGTGGACCGCACCACACACCTGGCCAACCAGTTGTTGAACCAGGCGCGGCTGGAGCAGTCGCGCCAGGCCACGGAGCAGCAGCGTCTGCGCATGGACGATATCGCGCGGGAGGCGGTGCTGGAAATGTCGCCACTGATTGCGGCCAAGCGCCTGGAGTTTTCGCTGGAAGCCGAAGCGCCCGCCTGGGTGCTGGGCAGCGGCTGGATGGCCGGTGAACTGGTGCGCAATCTGCTGGCCAACGCGATCCGCCACTCGCCCGCAGGTGGCACCTTGGGCATACGTTTCACCAGCCTGCCCGAGCGCACGGAGATGGTGGTCTGGGATGGGGGGCCGGGTATTGACGAAGGTGTGCGCGCCTGGTTGTTCCAGCCTTTTGCCGCAGTCAAAGGGGTGGCCGGAGCGGGCCTGGGCCTGGCCATCTGCCTGGACATCGCGACCTCGATGAATGCCCACATTGAGCTGATCAATGTGATGGCAGCCGACGGCAGCGTGGCCGGTTTGCACGCGGCGGTGACATGGGAACACGCAGACTGACGCGCCCACGTTATCCTGGGTCGTACTTCCCGGTTGTGAAAACGACCCAAATTTACCCAATTTGGGTTTATTTTCCGACATTGATTAAGAAATTCACCACTAGCCCTCGTGGAATGTGCGTATCTCGCTATATTATTGATAGTAAATTTCTTGCCATTCTGTTCCGAACCTAGGGGCTGAACGGTCCCCTACTGCGATTGACCGCTGGTGTTGGCATACCGTTTGTATTGTGTGATGCTCGACTGCAATTCTGAAATCATGCCCAGCTGTGCCACTGAACAATCACCATGAAAAAAATCGAAAAATCACAAACCCGCACCCGAGCGGGCCAAGGCGCTGAGTTTCTGACCCTGTTCGCTCTCGTGTGGGATGCGGTCGTGCTCAAGCTGATGGTCCCCGACGGTGAGATCCCGTTCTGGTTCAAGACCGTGTTTGTGTTGGCAGGTGTGGCTGTGACGTGGTCAGCGGTGTATCTGTGGCGTCAGCGACTCAAAGGCGGTGGTGTCAGCCTGGCTTTATCCCAGGATCCGGTGCCACATGGTGTGCCGATCATCGTGAAGTTTCAGATGGACCGTTCCATTGAGGCAGACCAATGGCTGGTTGAAGCAAAAATTGAGTCGTCTGCGCGCAACCAAAGTGGATTTGGGCTGGTCTGGAGCCAGGACTACGCCGCCAGACCCAGTGGCGCCCATCACATCCAGGCGGAGGTGACCCTGCCCAGTGATATGCCGAGCACTGCGGCATCGGACCGCGACACGACGTACCGCGTGGTGCTGACCTTGAAAGCGGACGGGGTTGAATGGGCCTTCGATCTGAAGACGCGTGTTGCCCGTGCCGGTGAAGCGCAGTTCGCGCAACGTGATGCCAGCAGCGTTGGCAACAAGAAACCCACGTACACACCCGCACAAGTGGCAGCCGCCCGCAAGCGGTGGACCCCATGGCTGGTTGGGTTTGTCGCGTTGGCGGTCGTGGTGCAGCTGTCGTTCTTTTTCGATCTGCATCTTTGGACGCGTGCCAAGGCCTTGTTCGGTGTCGGTGCCTACTCCACCGCCGTTGACACCGGGGAGTTCGATATTCGCGTCACCAATTACTTAGTCAACGATTGGGCTTTGCGCGGCCGACTGGTCGGCAAGGCACGCGTCACGGATGGCCAGCTCATTGTGCGGGTCGAGTCGCTGGCCGTTCAGCCCGTGGGCGCCTGCACGGCGGACAGTCGCGTGTGTGAAATCGAATCGGTGGGTTTGTTACTGTCTCAGGATGGAGACAAGAGTTTTTCCACGCTTGCGCAGAGCGGCTTGATTCCGGTGAATACCAATCTGCGCGAGGTCACACGCTGGAGTCTGCCGCAGGAGCAGAAGGGTGTGGAGATCCGCATGCCACTGCCGGCTGCCATCGAGACCGATGGTGTCCGGCTCAAGCTGCAAATCCGCTCAGTGGGCGGCAGCACGGTCTACCCGGGGCACGGCCCCTACCTGAGCCTGCACCGTGCCCTGGCCAGGGGCGGCGCTGCCAAAGATCCCTGCGAGCGACTGACAAGCAAGCTTGAACTGGTGCGGGCTGGTTGCAGCGAGCGCTTGCGCAGCACACTCCAACACACGGGTGGCTTGCCTGGGACGCTGGATAAAACATGGGCAGGGCTACGCAACGGTGTGCAAGGCATTGTTGCGCGCATGGGGTTCGGCACTGTAGAGGTTCCCGCGCGGGAGACGCTGGATGACTTGTTGCTGGAGGCGCTCAAGACCGAGAATTTCGACACCGTGCCCGTGTTATTGGCAGCGGGTGCCAGTGCCGATGCGCACAGTGCGGATGACCCGGGTCGCACGGCCCTGGGTTATGCGGCGGCGAGCAATGACGTGGCCATGGTTGAGCGTCTGTTGGCTGCCAACGCCCATGTCAACGCGCGCAAAACCAACGAACATGGGCAGGTCGTGACCGCCCTGACGCAGGCATTGCGTACGGACGCAGTGGCCGCCGTCCACCGCCTGGTTCAGGCCGGCGCAGAACCGTCGACCAATGACCCGACCGGCTGGACCCCCATGCACATTGCGGCGTATGAAAGTGCCGCGGGGTCGATTGCTGAACTCGTCAGCGCGGGCGCCGACATCAATGAGCGCACGCCCGCCTACCGCCAGCAGACCGCCTTGCAGACGGCTGTGCAGTTCGGCGATGTCGGGACGGTGCGCGCCCTGCGGCGGCTGGGCGCCGACCGATTGCTCAAAGACAACCAGGACAAGGATGCCTGTGATTGGGCGCAGTTCTTCAAGCGCAGCCAAGAGATCCAAGACGCCGTGTGTTTGTAGCAAGCTCTCGCAAATTGGATCGGTGAACGACGGCCGTTGCGGAAATATCCGGAACGCAAACCACGCGCTGGCCAGTGACCGGGTAGGGCCCCGCCACTGTGGGCTGATCGGGCGCCGGGCTGCCAGTGTTGCCGGTTTCGACTACTCGCTAGCCATGCGGCACTCCGGCATGGTCTGGAATGAGACATCGCTGAACCGGTTCCTGGCCAAGCCCATGGCGGTGGTACCCGGAACCTCCATGACCTATGACGGGTTGCCGATTGCCGCAGAGCGCGAAGACCTGATCGCCTATCTGAAAAAGGTCAACCTTGACGCGGTGTGCAAACCCGAGACTCGCAAGCCATGAACTGGCCGGATCTTGATCACGGCTTGGCCCGCGGGGGAATACACTCGCCAACATGTTCAAGCTCTGCCCCAAATGTGGCCACAGCCCGCTGCCAGCTGACCAGGCTTTGCCTGCATCCTGCTCGGCATGTGGTGTCATCCTGGCCAAGATGGAACAGTTGCAGAATGAAGATGGTGAATCCATTGGATTGAGACCGCAACGTGGCGCGCGCGGTGTCAGCACACCCGAGGTTGCCGACGACGAACGGCCGTCCCTGCGCGAGCTTCTGTTCCACACGCCCGCGCATATGGACCCCATCACGTTCTGGCCCCGGGTTGCGATGCTGATCGGTTTCGCGGTCTGGGGCTGTGTATTGATAGCCCAGGACTACCGCACCGGCGAGCTCGGTTCGTCTTTCATCCATCGGCCACTGTTGATCTTTCATGAGGCGGGCCATGTGGTGTTCATGCTGTTGGGCCACTGGATGATGGTGCTGGGCGGCAGCCTGGGGCAACTCATCATGCCGGCCATTCTGGGCGGCGCCTTGTTGATCAAAAATCGCGACCCGTTCGGCGCCTCCATCGGGCTCTGGCTGTTGGGCGTTTCGCTGCTGGATCTTGCGCCCTACATGTATGACTCGCTGCACCCCCAGCTCATGCTGTTGTCCGGCATGACGGGTGAGGAAGGCGGGCACGATTGGATCTACCTGTTCTCATCCATGGGGCTGTTGCAAAAGTCGCAGTTCATCGGGGGCTTGGTGCACAAGCTCGGCGCGCTGACGGTGCTGGTGGCTATAGTCTGGGGCGCCCTGGTGTTGCGTTTGCAGTTTGTACAGCGCGATACGCGGTGAGTTTGTCCGAATCGCTGTAACTGCGTTCAGGCCGATGGTCCGGAGGCGGCCTTGCGCTCTCTGTCCTTGCGCCTGGCATCCAGATGCCAGGCCAGAAACGGCAGCAGCAGGATGGAGCCGGGTAGCGCCCAGATGATCAGGTAGGGGTAAACGGCCGATGCGGCGCGCAGCATCATTTTGAGTTCTTGCCGGTCTTGCGCCGTCCACTTGCTGCCGTTGCGCGGCTTCATCAGCAAGGGAATGGCGCCCTTGATCTTGCCCAACTCATGGCGCATGCGGTTCTTCTCGCGGCTATTGCTGGCCAGAAAAGAGCCAAACCACTTGGGTGCCCGCGTCATGCGGGACTGGTAGGACAGTGTTTTGTCCGGATCAAAGGCAGGCGCGGCCGCCGGGGGGGCAGCACTGACAGCGTCGTTCGTTTGATCGGGGGTTCCCATGGGCGGATTATCCGGCAAAGCCGGTCACAGGATGCTTACACCGGCCCGTAACAAGCCCCGCAGGCGGCTCCAACTGCGCCAGGTTGCAAATCCCCAACGTGCCGCGCGCAGCACGGCCCGCGGTCGCCACACCATGACGGCCACCACGACGGCAGCGATGACCGCGGGGTTGGCTGCCAACCAGTGCTGGGCCTGGTGCACCAGCGCCCGGCCACGGTCGACCCATTGCAGGGCACTGCTCACCGGGGCCAGTTCGTGCGCCAATTGCCCGCGCTGGGCATTGATGCGCTCGCGCAGTCGCCCGCGCTGCACATACAACTCAATCAGGCGATCGTCCATGGTGTCCCGATGCGGCTTTGAGTTGGCGCAAATCCTCTTGCAATTCGGCCAGGCTGGCGTTGAACAGCGGTTCGGACCGCGCGGAGCCGCGGCGCAGTGCAAGGTAAAAGTACAAGACCAGCGCCCAGACCAGTGCGCCGGCCAGTGCAAACACCAGCAGGCGCTGCTCCCAGAACAGCAGGGCCAAACCCACCACGGTCAGCACCACGCCCAGACCCACGCAAAACATCAAGGCCTGTGCCAGCATCAGCTGCCGCGTGGCCTTGATGCGCCAGACCTCGAGCTCGTTGCCCAATAACTCCAGCCGCGTATGGCCAATGGTCAGCAGCGAGGCAGCCTTGTTTTTGACGGCGCCCCATGCGCCGGTCTCACCTTGCGGGTTGCTCATGGGTGGCAGCTGGTGGGGGCAGACTAACGGCGACCCAGAATGAAACCGACCAGAAAGCCGACGCCGGCACCAATGCCCACGGCTTGCCACGGAGAGTCGTGTACATAGTCGTCCGCGGCCCGTGCGGCGGCCCGGGTCTTGTCGACCAACACTTCTTCGGCGGCTGCCAGGCGGATGCGCGCACCCAGCAAACGGTCCTTGATACGTGCACGCAGATTGGCGATTTTTTCGCCGGTCTGGTCAGCCGTGACCTGCAGCATTTCTTCCGCATCCGCAATGACGGCCCGGATGTCGCTGACAAGTCTTTCCTGGGGGCTGGTGCTGGTGGGATCGGAGTCAGACATGGTGTACCTCTCGTGAAAAATGGTTCGGGATCACAGGTTAGCAGATTCAGTGCAACAACAGAACGGGTGTGTTGCGCGGCAACGGCTTGCGCTGGCGCCTGGCGCGCGCTATCTGCTGAACCCTTGATATTTGTCGTATCTGTGCCCCGCCGATTCCCGGTCGGGCGAGGTCGTCGGGCTATGACTAAGTCTTGCGTTTGACCACGACATTGCGCTTGGCGTCCTCCGGGTGGGCAAAGGTCACGACGCCTTTGTTGATCTTGCCCATGACCAGCATGTTGGTCGTCACGGCGTCCTTGTCGTTCAGGCTGAAGGGGCGTTCATAAGTAGCCACAACACCGTAATACACCCGGGATATGTTCTCCAGAGCCGCTTTCAGCTGGGGGCCGGCCAGATTGCCGCCGCGAATCCCCAGCAGCGAATACGCTAGCAGATAGGTACTGTCATAGGCCTGCGCAGCCGCCATGGGCACGGCCATGGGTTTGTTGAACTTGCGCTTGTAGGCCGTCAGGAAAGCGGCCCTGCGCTCGTTGCTGGGCTCGGCAATAAAGGTCTGCGCCATCATCGCGCCCTCGGCGGCATCCTGGGCGCCGTTGATGAAAAACGGGAAGGACAGTGGCCAGGCACCGACTTGCGGCACCTTCCATTTCAGTTCCTTGCGGCCATTGGCGATGACGGCATTTTCAACGCCGACGGTGTAGCTGAAGACCACGTCCGCCCCGGCGTCCTTGGCCGCCTTGAGTTCTTCGCGCAAGTCCTTCACGCCCAGCGCAAAACGCGCCACGTGCACCGCCTTCAAGTTTTTGGCCGCCAGGGCCGCTTCCACGTCTTTCAGGCCGGCATCGCCATAACCGGTGGTGTCGGCAAAGATGGCCACCTTGGTCCAGCCCCGTTTGACAATATCGTCCACCACGTATGGTGCCTGGATCGCGTCGCGTGCCGAGGTGCGAAAGATGTAACTCTCGGGGGCCGGGTATTTGGCCGTCAGCGGCGAGCCGGTGGCGCAGGGAATGATCAGCGGCAGCTTGGCGTTCTGGAATACTTCCAACGACTTTTGCGCCACCCCGGTGTTGCAAAAGCCCAGCGTGGCGACCACGCCTTGCGCCACCAGTTCCTGCGAACCCTTAAGGCCCACATCCGGGTTGCCCTGATCGTCCTTGACCACCAATTCCAGCTGGCGGCCCATGTAGCCGCCCACGGCGTTGATTTCTTCGGTCGCGAGCTGAATACCTTGCAGCATCAGCACGCCAAAGTCGGACGACGGACCGGTAAACGGCCCGATCACGCCCACTTTGAGTGTTGCGCTGGATTGCGCGTGTGCGCTCAGCGCCAGGCACAGGCCGGCCGCGCCGACCAGGCCTGTCAGCCAATGTTTGTTGTGCTGCATGGAAGTCTCCGTCTCAGGGTGTTATGGGGCGAGTCTAGGTACGCAGCCTCGGTGCCGGGTCGGTGGTTTACCCTGATTTTTGGCGCCCCGTCAGGGTGCCGTCAGGCGAAGTGCTTCGGTAAAATGGCCCCGTAGCCCTCGCAGAATATTAATGTATTGCTATTAAAGTTATAGTATTTCAGTTTTCTGCACTGCATAGGTCATGGGGATGGCGGAGCGGCCATGGTCCGGAAATACCCGGTTTATCGGGCTTTATTTCTGCATTGACCGGTTTTCCAGACTCCGATACTGGGCCTATCCACTACCAATAGGGGATGTGCCATGCAGATCGACCGCTACAACCATTTACTCTTCCCACGCGACAACAACAGCGCGCCCGCCGCCAAGGGTGGTGATGCGTCCGCAGGCGCCGCCACTGCGGCCGCGGCCAAGCCGCAGGCCAAACCCCCGGCACCGGCTGTTGTCCCGGAGCGTGCTGCTGCGCGGCCCGAGGGCGTGGTGCTGAAGATCCAGTGGCCGGACGACGACAAGGCCATGGCGCGCGCCGAAGCGCCGGTCTACTCCAACGCGCGCAAAGTGCCCGCACACGAACCTCCGGGTGTTGAGGTCCAGGCAGAGGCGCACCAGCGGGCGGTGGACCGCAATGCCGGCGTTTTCACGCAGATCACCCTCAACAAGGACGGTGTGCTGGTCGCCAAGCCGACAAGTGCCAGCGAGGGCAAACCTGCGGACTTTGTGGCGCTCGCGGTCTCCGCCATGCGCGAATTCAGTGACGAAGCCGAGCGCGTGAAGATTCGCTCTACCGAGCCCATCTCGGCGCCCGCGGACAACATGAACTGGGGCAAGCTCAAGGGCTTGCAGCAACTCGCCGCCAAGTTCAATGTATTCACCTAAGGGCTGATCTGCCCCCGGGGGGCGCGCGGCGATCCGCTCTCGCTTACTTCTGCAGTGGCAAAAAAAAGGCCCTTGCGGGCCGGAATCTTGCGTTTTATTGCTTCACGCCTTCTGCCTGGACGATCAGGCGCACATTCTTGGGGAAGCCCCAATCCACACCGTAGTTCATGCCAAAGGCGGTACGGTCAATCGTGGTTTCGAAATCACCGCCGCAGACCTCACGCTTGAGCATGGGGCTCTGGTAGCAGTTGAACTGGTTGGCCTTCAACGTGACCGGTTGGGTCTTGCCCAGCAAGGTCAGGTTGCCGGTAATTTCTGCCACCTTGTCGCCGTTGAACACAAACTTGTCGGACACAAATTTGATGGTCGGGTGTTTGGCGGTGTCGAACAGGTCGGCGCTTTGCAGGTGTTTGTCAAAATTGGCCGTGCCCGTGTTGATGGACGTGGCGTCGATCGTCACTTCCAGCTTGCCGGTCTTGGCTGCGCGGTCCAATTGCACGGAGCCTTCCTTCTTGTCGAAGCGGCCCCTGTTGGTGGAGGTGCCAAAGTGACCGATTTCAAAGGACGCAAAAGTGTGCGTCGGCTCCAGCGTATAGGTGGCTGTTTGGGCCTGGGCAGCCGTTGACAACAGGGTGGTGGCGATAGCCAAGCCGAGAAGGGATTTACGCATAAAAAAATAGCTCCGTTGAAAAAAGTTGGGGAAAAGGGAGAGGGGAAAAATCAGAACTTGCCTACGCCGGACAGCGCCAGCTTGAACTTGACCTGCACGTCATCGGCCACCATGGACGTATCCGCCCATTCGTTCTCGCCGATCTTGAAGGCCAGGCGTTTGATGGTCAGCGCGCCATTGGCTGTGGTGGTGGCGCCGTTCTGGGTCAACGTGACGGGCACCACGGCGTCGCGTGTGTTGCCCTTGATGGCCAGCTTGCCGCTGATCTCAAACTTGCCGCCGCCCAGGCTTTTGATGGCGCTGGACTGGAAGGTGGCTTGTGGAAATTTGGCGGTATTGAACCAGGTGGCCTTGGGTAGTTCGGCATCGGGTTCGGGTGAGCCCAGTGTCGCGCTGGCGATGTCGACCGTGAAAGCGATCTTCCCGGTCTCTGGTTTGGCCGGATCAAAGGTGATTTGTGCGTCGAATTTCTTGAAGTGGCCTTCCACCGGCACGCCCATTTGTTTGGTGACAAAAGCAATCTCGCTTTGTGCGGGCAATAACTTTTGCTGGGCCTGTGCCGCCACGCCGCAGAGCGCAGCCAGCAGTACCAGGCCGGTGGTGCGGGCGATTCGGGAAAAAGAGGTCATGGGTTTACTCCGGGTTTCTCTAAAAAAGCAGATGGAATGCGGCCGACGTTCAACGTCCGCCGGGCAACATGCGCTGCAGCAAGCCGTCTTTATCGATGAAGTGGTGTTTGACAGCCGCCGCCACGTGCAGCAGCACCAAGCCAGCCAGCGCAAACGCCGAAATCTGGTGCCAGGGTTTGATCAGTTCGGCCAGTTCTTTGCTCACCGGCACGAAGTCGGGCAGTGGCAACAGGCCAAACACCACAATCGGAAAACCTGCCGCCGAGCTATAGGCCCAGCCCACCAGCGGTACGATGAAAAACAAGGCATACATCAGCACGTGGGTTGCGTGGTAGGCCTGCATTTGCCAGCCCGGCATGGCCCGCGCAACCGCTTGTGGCAATGCGGGCGGCCTGTGGGTCAGGCGCCAGACCAGGCGCAACACGGACAAGCTCAGGATCGTGATGCCGGCCCACTTGTGCCAGTTGTAAAGCTTCAGGCGCTGGGGCGAAAACGGCAAGTCGGCCATGTAAAGGCCCACGGAAAAAATCGACACCAGTGCAATCGCCAGCAGCCAGTGCAAGGTGATGGCAAAACCGCTGTAGCGTTGGGTTGCAGGTACTGTATTCATGGGGAACGGTGTTGGTCTAAATTCACCCGCCAAGCACCAAGTGGCCCAGCTTCAAGCAAAGTTTAAGAGGGCCACCCGCAGGAAAAGTTCAAATTACTTGTTGCAACAATTCAACTATTTTGAAGTTAGCATGGTCAGTAGTTCAAGTATTCTGGGCATACGGCCATAAAAAAACCCGGCATTCGGCCGGGTTTTGGGGTGAAAGCCGGAGCGACAAGGCCCCCCGGGTTTCACGTGCTGGTTTGCGCTTACCAGTTGGCCTCGCGGTCCGGCGACGCGCTGATCTTGTGAATTGACAGATCCGCCCCGTCGTATTCCTCTTCCTGGCTGAGGCGGAATCCGGTGGTGGCCTTCAACAGGCCGTAGACCAGGGTTCCACCCAGCAGCGCCCAGGCAACACCCATCGCTGTGCCGATGGCCTGGGCGGCAAACGACACACCGCCCAAACCACCGAACGCGGTGCTGCCAAAGATGCCGGTGGCCAGGCCGCCCAGTGTGCCGCACAGGCCGTGCAACGGCCATACGCCCAACACGTCGTCGATCTTCCATTTGTTTTGGGTCAGCGTGAACATCACGACAAACAGCGATCCGGCCGCCGCGCCCACGACCAGCGCGCCCATAGGGTGCATCAGGTCAGAACCGGCGCACACCGCCACCAAGCCGGCCAAGGGGCCGTTGTGCACAAAACCCGGGTCGTTCTTGCCGACCACCAGGGCGGCCAGGGTTCCGCCCACCATGGCCATCAAGGAGTTGACGGCCACCAGGCCGGAGATCTTGTCCAATGTTTGCGCACTCATGACGTTGAAGCCAAACCAGCCCACCGTCAAAATCCACGCACCTAGCGCCAGAAATGGAATACTTGACGGCGGATGGGCGGAGATGGCGCCATCTTTGCGGTAACGGTTGCTGCGCGCGCCGAGCAGCACAATCGCCGGCAAGGCAATCCAGCCGCCTACCGCATGTACCACCACGCTGCCGGCAAAGTCGTGGAACTCGGCACCCGTCAACGCCTTCAGCCAGGCCTGAATGCCGAAGTGCTGGTTCCACACGATGCCCTCATAAAAGGGATAAATAAAGCCAACAATGACAGCTGTTGCAATCAGTTGGGGCCAGAAACGTGCCCGTTCGGCAATACCGCCCGAAATGATCGCGGGTATGGCGGCGGCAAAGGTCAATAAAAAGAAGAACTTGACCAGTTCATAACCATTGCGGGCGGCCAGCACCTCGGCGCCGACAAAAAAGCTCGTGCCATAGGCCACCGCGTAGCCGACCATGAAATACACCACGGTGGACACCGAGAAGTCCACCAGGATCTTGACTAAGGCGTTGACCTGGTTCTTGCGACGCACGGTGCCCAGCTCCAGAAATGCAAAACCGGCATGCATGGCCAACACCATGATGCCTCCCAGCAGAATGAACAAGGCATCTGCACCTTGTTTTAGTGCGTCCATGTGAATCCTTTGGTATGAAATGCTGCTTATTGGTGCGGTTTTGAGGGAATTGTCAAAACCGCACCAAATGTAAGCAATAAATGCGCCAGATTGGGTCGAGTCTCGCGGAGGGGCCTCCCTACAATGCTCAAGCGCCTGATCCATCCCGGCCGGAGTCCTTTTTTGTGGAAGCATTTCTCGTATCGACCGGCATCGTCGCCCTGGCGGAAATGGGCGATAAAACCCAGCTTCTGGCACTGATACTGGTGGCGCGTTTTCGCAAGCCCTGGCCCATCGTCTGGGGAATTCTGGTCGCCACGCTGGCCAACCATGCACTCGCGGGCGCTGCCGGGGCCTGGGTGACCACGGTTCTGGGGCCGGACGTGTTGCGCTGGGTGCTGGGCAGCTCTTTCATTGCGATGGCGGCCTGGATGCTGATTCCCGACAAACTGGACGATGACCAGGAGACGGCCGGCGCCCCTCGCTTCGGCGTCTTCGGCACCACGGTTCTTGCGTTCTTTCTGGCCGAGATGGGTGACAAGACACAGATCGCCACGGTAATGTTGGCTGCGCGTTACCAAGCCTGGGCCTGGGTGGTCGTAGGTACCACGCTGGGAATGATGCTGGCCAACGCGCCGGTGGTCTGGCTGGGTGACGCCATCACCAAACGGGTCCCCATTCGTGTGGTCCATGTGGTCTCCGCGCTGGTCTTTGCCGTTTTCGGCGTGGTCGCGTTATGGCCGCATTCCTGATCCCCTGTTGTTATACTGTTCCCCAGCGCCAATTTGCCCAGCTTGCGGGCGCTTAATAAATACAGCTAAAGACGGACCGTGACACCACCATACCCCGGCCTTGTTTTTAAGCATCGCCGGGTTTTTTATTGTTGGGTTGGGTTTGTCTTTATGCCTTTGATCGCGACACCACAGTCACAGCGTTTTGTCGATGCCTTGCCGCTGCAAAGCGGCGCCGCGCTGCGGGACTATTCCATCACCTACGAGACCTATGGCACGTTGAACGCGCAGCGCAGCAATGCCGTGCTGGTGTGCCATGCGCTGAACGCATCACACCACGTGGCCGGCAGCTACGAAGGGCAGGCCAACTCCGAGGGTTGGTGGGACAACATGATAGGCCCCGGCAAGCCGGTGGATACCGACCGTTTTTTTGTCATCGGTGTCAACAACCTGGGCTCCTGTTTTGGCTCCACCGGTCCCATGCACGCCAACCCGGATGCGCCGGCCGGCAGCGGCAAAGTCTACGGCGCGGATTTTCCGGTCGTCACGGTGGAAGACTGGGTCAACGCACAGGCCCGGCTGCTCGACGTGCTGGGCATTAAAACCCTGGCCGCGGTGATGGGTGGTTCATTGGGCGGCATGCAGGCCCTGAGCTGGACGCTGCAATACCCGGACCGCGTGCGGTATGCCGCGGTCGTGGCCAGCGCGCCCAATCTGACGGCCGAGAACATTGCCTTCAACGAAGTGGCGCGCCGCGCCATCGTCACCGACCCCGACTTCCACGGTGGCCATTTTTACGAACACGGCACCGTGCCCAAGCGTGGCCTGCGCATCGCCCGCATGATTGGGCACATCACGTACTTGAGCGATGACGTGATGAATGAAAAGTTTGGGCGTCAATTGAGGGATTCGGTTTTGGGAACCGGGGCCTACAAATACAGCACCCAGGATGTCGAGTTTCAAATTGAGAGTTACCTGCGCTACCAGGGCGACAAGTTCGCCGAATACTTTGACGCCAACACCTACCTGTTGATCACGCGCGCACTGGATTACTTCGACCCGGCCGGCGCCCACGGCGGCGACCTGAGCAAAGCGCTGGCCAAGGCGACGTGCAAATTCCTGCTGGTCAGCTTCACCACCGACTGGCGCTTTTCCCCCAAACGCAGCCGTGAAATCGTCAAGGCCTTGCTCGACAACCAGCGCGACGTCAGCTACGCCGAGATCGACGCACCGCATGGGCATGATGCGTTTCTGCTCGATGACCCTCGTTATATGGGCGTGGTGCGCTCCTATTTCGAGAGCATTGCGCAAACCGTTGGGGCCGCAACCACGGTGTTGGGTCGCCCTTCGCAAGGCGCAACACCCGTGAGCGCTGGCACTGTACACACAGCGGCCGATGCAGGAGCTACAGCATGAGCGACATCCACACCATGCACGCACTGGGCCAATTGGTGCCCGAGGGTTCACGTGTCCTCGACCTGGGCTGCGGCGACGGCGCCATGCTGGCGCACCTGCAACAGACGCGCGGCTGCACCGGTTACGGCGTGGAAATCGACGATGCCAATGTGCTGGCCTGTGTCAAACGCGGCGTCAATGTCATCCAGCTGAATCTGGACGAAGGCTTGGCCCTGTTTGACGATGCGTCGTTTGACGTGGTGCTGCAGATCGATACCTTGCAGCATCTGCGCAATGCCGAGGTCATGCTGCGCGAGACCGTGCGTGTGGGCCGCGTGGGCATCGTCGCCTTCCCCAATTTTGCGCATTGGCCGAACCGCCTCAGTGTGCTCCAGGGCCGTATGCCGGTGACCAAACGCCTGCCTTACCAGTGGTATGACACACCGAACATCCGCGTCGGCACACACGCCGACCTGGCGGCGCTGGCCGCGCGCAACGGTCTGCAGGTGCAGGACAGTTTTGGCTTGCAAAACGGCCATGCGGTGCGCTTTTTGCCCAACCTGCGGGCGGGCACTTCGGTCTACAAACTCGCGTTGCCGCGCTGATCCCTTGAATAGGGCTGCCGCGGCCTTTGGGGTGCGGCTCAGTAGTCGGTGATGCCCCACTGCTTGAGCGCATTCTTGGCGGGCTCCAGCCCCTGCAATGCGGCGCGCTTGTACCAGACGATGGCCTGCTCCTTGTCCACAGTTCCGTCCAGGCCGTATTCATGGATCTGGCCCATGCGCAATTCGGCTTGTGCGAAACCCACGTTGGCAGCGGACCGGTAGAAAGCCGTGGCGCGTTTGCGGTCCTGGGCCATCAAGCCGGCATGGCTCGCAAAAGTCCCTTCCGTGTACAGGCCCACGTTGTAAGCGCCACGGGCCAGTCCCGTCTCTGCGGCGCGCATATACCAGGCAAATGCGGCCTTGCGATCGCGGTCCACGCCCGTACCGCGCTCGTGTAGGATTGCCAAATTGTTCATGGCATAGGGGTGGCCCTGTTCCGCTGCGCGCCGGTAGTTTTCTGCTGCGGCACCGTAGTCGACGGCGGTCCCGATACCCTTGTTCTGGTTGTAGGCCAGGGAAAATTGCGCCAAACCAAAACCGGCGTTGGCGGCCCGCGTGTACCAGGTGTTGGCAAGTTCGGGATTGGTTTCAATGCCATAGCCGTAGTTGTACAAGTTTCCAACGGCGTTCTGTGCCCGCAAGTCACCGCCATGGGCCATGCGCAGCAGCGCTTCGCGCGACGGTGCAGACCCGGTCGCAGCGGCCTGGTACAGGCGCGGCACCTCGGATGCCGGCAGGCTTTGGATCAGTTTGGCCATGGGGTCGCGCAAGGCGACCGGCACGGCATCAGCGGGTGGCGCTTCCTTGGCGGCAACCGGAGCAGCCACCGGTGTTACGGTTCGGGCAACCTGCAGGTCCGCGGCGTCCATGGACTTGCGCTCGCTGCTCGTCACCGCCAGGGCTTGTGCGGGCGCGGCGCCGCCAGCGGTAGTCGCGGCCGGGGGGAACAACTTCTTCAGCGCCAGTTCCGCGCCTTCCTTCAAGCCCGGCACATCGGTGGATGCCGCAAATTTTTCAATGTACTGGCGTGTCACATCGGGGTTGCGGGAGAAGCGGTGCGACATCACAAACGCTTGTGATGCCTGCTGGGGCAAGGCCTGGGCGCCGAACACCTCGGCCAGATTGGCCCAGGCCGTGGCACGCCCCGGAGCCAGCGCCAGTGTGTAGCGCAGCTTGCTCTCGGCATCGGCCAGGCGGTTGCTGCGGTACAGCGCGTAGCCGTAGTTGTTGCTGATCTCCTGGTCCGAGGGGTCGGACTGCCAGGCCTTCTCGAACTCGGCCAGGGCGGGTGCCACCTGTTCAGCCTTGAACTTTTCCAGCGCACTGGTGTTCAGCTTGCGAGCCACGCGGCGGTCGCCCCGCACCGGATACGGCATCTCCTCGATCTCGGTCTTGGCGTCCAGCAAGGCATTGGCATCGGTTTTGGCGGCAGCATCCAGCATGCGGTTGACCTGCTCGAGTCGGCCGGAAATTCGTGCATCGAGCGATTGCGCGCTCGCCGGGCCAACCGCAAGGCATAGTGCTAAAAAAGACGCAATAGTGGTTGCGCGGAAGGCGCTCTTCAGGGGCTGGATGTACACGTGTCTCTCCTGCGGCAAAAAGGGATTTTGGCGTGCAAAGTGTAGCCTTCAGGTCGGCTGCACAAAGGCCTGGAACGGCCGCTGTGCTAAAGTTCGGGCGTCGGGGTTTCAGCTCCCCGGTGTCGGGCCCTACGGGCTCCAAGATGGTGTCCCATCCAATTGCTGGTAACGCAAAAGGAGTAATCCGTGGACACCCAAAAACCGTCAATTTTTTCTTCCATTTCCCCCCTCGCGTTTAATGCGCGCCAGGGCCGTTCCGACACGCCCCTGGTGCTCGACGTGCGCCGCCAGGCGCGTTTCGACGAGAGCCCGCGCCTGCTGGCCGGCGCGCAGCGCTGTGCACCAGAAGACGTTGCGGCTTTGGCTGCAAGCCGACCCGCGGGTGAGGTGCTGGTGTACTGCGTCTATGGCCACAACGTCAGCGAAGAAGCCGCCGCCGCGCTGCAGGCAGCAGGCTGGCGCGCGCAACCCATTGCCGGCGGCATCGAAGGCGGTCAGGACGGCGCGGACGACGCGCAGGCTATCGGCCAGTGGCGTGCCCAGCCACCGCTGACATTCGCCAAACGCGCCGACTGGGGCGTGACCGGCGAGCGGCCCTCGCGCTGGATCACGCGTGAGCGGCCCAAGATCGACCGCATTGCCTGCCCCTGGTTGCTGCGCCGTTTCGTTGACACACGGGCTGAGTTTTTCTATGTGCCGACCAACCAGGTACTGGCACAGGCGCAAGCGCTGAACGCCGTGGCCTATGACATCCCGGGCGCACCGGTATCCCATGTGGGGGACCTGTGCAGTTTTGACGCGTTGTTGCTGGGTTTTGACATACACGACGCCGCGCTGGATCTGTTGGCCACCATCGTGCGTGGTGCAGACACCGACCGCCTGGAATTGGCGCCGCAGTCCGCCGGTTTGCTGGCCTTCTCATTGGGTCTGTCGCGCATACATGCGGCGGACGACCACGCCATGCTGGAGGCGGCCATGCCGCTGTACGACGCGTTGTATGCCTGGTGCCGTGACCGGGTTGCCGCGCAGGACGAAACCCACAACTGGAAACCCGCAACCATGACTCCCGGAGCTGCCGCGTGACCACACACCAAACCCAAGTGTCTTTTGGTGACGCCTTTCGCTTTTGGCTCAAGCTCGGCTTCATCAGCTTTGGCGGCCCGGCCGGGCAGATCGCCATCATGCACCGCGAGCTGGTGGAGCAAAAACGCTGGATTTCCGAGTCGCGCTTTTTACACGCGCTGAACTACTGCATGCTGTTGCCCGGGCCCGAGGCGCAGCAACTGGCAACCTACATCGGTTGGCTGATGCACCGCAGCTGGGGTGGCATCGTGGCGGGCGCGCTGTTTGTGTTGCCTTCGCTGTTCATCCTGATTGGCCTGAGCTGGGTCTACGTGGCCTTTGGCCATGTGAGCTGGGTGGCCGCTCTGCTCTATGGCATCAAGCCGGCGGTGGCGGCGATTGTGCTGCAGGCGGTGCACCGCATCGGCAGCAAGACGTTGAAAAAGCCGACGGTGGCCCCCGTGTTATGGGTCATTGCCGCTCTTAGTTTTATAGCAATCTATGCGTTGAATGTGCCTTTTCCGTGGATTGTGCTGGCCGCCGCCGTGACCGGTTGGCTAGGTTCCCGTTGGGCCCCCAAGCAGTTCTCGGGGGCCGGTGGCCACGGCGGCGCCAAGGCCGTGGTGTTGGCACCTGGTCAGTTGGACTGGGTGATAGGCGACCACACCCCCACACCGGCCCATGCACGTTTCAAGCCGTCGCGTTTGGCCAGCGTGCTGGCGGTGGGCGCGGCGCTGTGGTTGCTGCCCATGGGTGTGCTGGTCGCCTGGCAGGGTTGGGATGGCGCCGTTGCGCAGATGGCCTGGTTCTTCACCAAGGCCGCGTTGCTGACCTTTGGCGGCGCCTATGCCGTGCTGCCCTACGTCTACCAGGGCGCGGTGGAGCACTTTGGCTGGCTCACCGGCACACAGATGATCGACGGCCTGGCGCTGGGCGAGACCACGCCCGGGCCGCTGATCATGGTCGTGGCCTTTGTGGGGTTTGTCGGCGGCTGGAGCAAAGAGGTGCTGGGGCCGGACGCGTTATTTCTGGGCGCGGCGCTGGCCGCCACGGTGGTGACCTGGTTCACGTTTCTGCCATCGTTTGTGTTCATCCTGGCCGGCGGGCCCTTGGTCGAGTCCACGCACGGCAAGCTACACCTGACCGCGCCACTGACCGCCATCACCGCGGCGGTGGTCGGAGTGATAGCTAGCCTTGCTCTGTTTTTTATAGCGCATATATCAATAAAATCGGGGGCTAGCGGCCCATTTCTTGCAAGGCTTGACTGGACGGCGCTTGTGTTGACCGCGTTGGCAGCGGTCGCGCTGTTGCGCTACAAGGTGGGCGTGATTCCGGTGATTGCCGCCTGTGCGCTGGCAGGTTTGGCGGCCAAAACGCTGGGTTGGGCCTGACGGGGCCTGCGTGCGTTTGAGGGACTGGGCGCTGCCCACCCTCTACACTGCGGCCTCAATCCCCGACGCGCGACGGAAATACCATGCCACATCAAGCCCTTCTCCCCAACCGCTGGGTTCGCATGCTGCGCACAGCCTGCCTGTGCGCCATGGTGGGCTTGTTGGGCGCCTGCGCCACCGGCATCGGCACCGACCCCACATCGGGTGCGCCGGCGTTCCAGGTCCAGAACCGCTTGCTGCTGACACCGGCCAATGGAGGCCAACGCATCACGTCCGCCGAGCTGCTGCCGGGTGACATCATCTTGTCTTCGACCAACGGCGTCACGTCACTGGGCATACGGCTGCTGACCGTCTCGCCGGTCAGCCACGCGGCCCTGTATCTGGGGAACGACGACATCGCAGAGGCCGTGGGGTCCGGCATCCGTACCCGCAAGATCGCGGAGTTCATCGACGATGAATCGACCATCGTGGCCTTCCGCCATCCGGGTGTGCGTGCCGAGCATGCAGACAGCATGCGTACCTTTGCGCAGTCACACGCGGGCAAAAAGTACAACATGCTCGGCATCGTGCTGCAGGCGCCGTTTACGCTGCAGCGCCAGTACTGCGAGTTGCCGTTGGTGCCCAGCCTGGTGCGCGACGCGTGCATCCGCGGGCTCGCCGCCATCCAGCTCGGCGTGGCGCGCAACGACCGTTTCTTCTGCTCGCAGTTCGTGCTGGCAGCCTACCAGCAGGCCAAGCTGCCGCTGACCAGCGCCGACCCGCTGCTGGTCAGCCCGGCCGACCTGCTGCACATGCGCGAGGGCGACGTGCCCTCGGTGCGCATCGAGCAAGCGCTGCATTACGTGGGCCACCTCAAGTCCGGCCCCGTGGCCACCGAGGTCGAACTGGCCAGCCTGACACAGCACTGAGCTTATTGGCCAAGGTGCATCGTGAACCGCGCGCCGTTGGATAAGGTGCAGCTACCGGTGCCCAGCGTGGCTGAGTTCATCGCGTATTGGCAGTTGATGTAACCGCCCCGGTTGCCTGCCCCGTTGGCGATGCCGTCGCGTGATGAGCCGGCCTTGCGTGTGGCTTCTCCGGCAAACGACTCACCGTTGATGGCGGTGTTGAAGCTGCCGCGGCCATGCAAGTCGTTGGTGACTACGGCGTTGACCATGCCATAGGCGGTGGCCAGGTCGTTGGCGGGGTACAGGCGTGCCGAGAAGGTGACGGGAGCTGGGGCGGGCGCCACCACGATTTGCGTGGCGGGCTGCGGATATTGGTTCGGATACTGGCTGACCGGCACCACATAACAACCCGAGAGTGTGGCCACTCCGGCAGCGAATCCCAAAGCCAATACAACACGGCGTGGCGCAACCAAACACGAACGATCCATTCCCATACATTTCCTTGAGGCCCAAGCACATGCTTGTGGGCACATTCTTGTACCGCATGGCACTAATAGAATCGATTATTTATGCTGGTACTGATCCAGCGTATCAAAAGTATTAATTAGAAATACTTTGCAAACGTCTGAAGGGTGGCAGCCTATTGGTCGGTCTTGAGGGAAAACTTGTCCAGAATGGTCTTTACCTCACCGCTTTTCTTCATGGCCTCCAGGGTCTTGGTCAGTTCGGCGAGGGTGGCGGCATCCACACTTTTCTTGGAGAAGGCCGTGGTAAAACCCTGCGCCTCGCCACCCAGTATCAGCTCCAGGTCCAGCTTGGCCTTCCTGGCCTCGAACTCCAGCACCGCGTCGCCACCGATGATGGCGCCCTTGTCACCGTAGCGGTCACCCTGCAGCTTCTTGATCAGTGTTTCGTTGTTGACCTCTTCCACCACGGTCATGTTCTTCAGTTGCTTCTGGTTGGCCACGGCCAGTTTCAAGCTGGAGGACGCGCGCACGGCACCCACGGTCCAACCTTCCAGGTCATTCAGGCTGCCGACCTTCTTGGCCTTGCCCTTGGCGCCGAAGTAGGACAGGTTGGACACCACCAGCGTGGGCGAGAAATTGGCAAACTTCGCACGGTCGGCATTGGGTATCAGGCTCAGGACCCCGTCGATGCTGCCCTCCTCCAGCATCTGCATGGCGCGCGCCAGCGGCACAATGCCGAACTTGCAGTTGTGCTTGAGTTTCTCGCAGGCTTTTTTCATCACCTCCACCATGCCGCCCTTGACTTCACCACCCTCGTTCCAATTGAAAGGAGGGTAGTCCTGGCCGACAAATGACAGGTCCTTGGCGAGAACGGGTGTTGATGCAAGTGCGAGCGCTACCAGGACGGGTGCGTACTTCATGGTGGTGTCTCCAGTGGGGTTGAACTGCAGTCCATGCCGCGAATCCGCGGGGAGGGCAACATCGGCGCAGCATAGTCCTTTTGTGCCCAAAGAACAGTGGCCGCAACGGCGGCTTACACCCCCTTACTTGAGGTACTTGACGCGGATCTTTTCGAAGGTCCCATCCCGCTTGATCTCGGCCAGTGCGGCCTTGCATTTGGCCACCAGTGCGTCCGGTGTCTGTTTGCTGAACGCCATGTACAGACCGGCGGACAGGGCTTCGAGCTTGTAGACCTTGACGACGCTGGCCGGGTCCAGGCCTTCGCGTTTGTACAGGGCGACCTGGGCCAGTTCGTCTATGGGAAACATGTCGATGCGTTGCGTTGCCAGCTTCTTGGTGTTGGCGCTGTCCTCTATGACCAGGTCCAGCGGCAGGCCGGCCTTTTCCAGATACTGGGCGCGCACATCGTCGCGCACGGCGCCGATCTTGAAATGTGCAATGTCTGCGACCTGGGTGACCTTGATCTCGGGGCGGCTCTTCAGCCGGTACAGGTAGACGTCATACGGCGCAATGATGTCGACCCACTTGAACAGCGACTCGCGCTTGTCATTGCGGCCTATGGAGTAGATCAGTATATTGGGTGCGTCCTGCGCCATCTGGTAGGCCCGTGCCCAGGGGTAGATGCCCAGTTGGTAATGGATCTTGCTGCGCTTGAGCACTTCCTGGACCACCTCGGTGGCCATGCCGGAGATTTTTTTGTCGTTGTCCTGGAAGTTGTAGGGCGGGTATTCTTCCGTGACGACGGTGACCGTCTGGGCCACGGCCGCGGAGGCAACAACCACGGTAGCAAGCAGTCCCATGAGGCTGATCCTGTGCAAGAAGTGCATCGCTCGCTCCTGGTTGAGCGCTTCATGCTACTCCGCCATTCGCGCTTTGTACATATGGACTGCAGGCCCTGCGCTTGTGGAGGGCATGCTTGTGCAGCAGAATGGGTGGCTGCAAGATCCCCGCGCGAGGTGTCAAATGGACGCTGCCAGGGAACCATTCCGTGGGGACCGGGTCGACCCAGTTTGCTGGCCCCATCTCTCAACCGTATTTCCATGAAAGCAATAAGCATGACCGAGGCGCTGGTAGGTGTAATTGGAGGCAGCGGCCTCTACCAAATGGACGGGCTGCTGGACGCCGAAGAGCACCACCTGCACACGCCCTTTGGTGAACCATCCGACCTGATCGTGACCGGTCGCATGTATGGCGTGTCTGTGGCCTTTCTGGCGCGCCACGGGCGTGGCCACCGCCTGCTGCCCAGCGAGGTGCCCTACCGCGCCAACATCTATGCGCTGAAGCAGCTCGGCGTGCGGTATGTGTTGTCGGCCTCCGCCGTGGGTTCATTGCGCGAGGAATTCAAGCCGCTGGACATGGTGCTGCCCGACCAGTTCATCGACATGACCAAGCGCCGCGACAGCAGCTTCTTTGGCCAGGGCGCGGTGGCCCATGTGTCCATGGCCAAGCCGGTCTGCCCGCTGGTGTCTGATGCGCTGGCGCGTGCGGTGCGCAAGGTGCTGGACGCGGAAAGTGCAGACGGCCGTGGCAGCATTGCGCTGCACCAGGGCGGAACCTATGTGTGTATGGAAGGACCACAGTTCTCGACCCAGGCCGAATCCCACTGGTACCGCAGCATGGGTGCCGGTGTCATCGGCATGACCAACATGCCCGAGGCCAAGCTGGCGCGCGAGGCGCAGATGGCCTACGCCACGCTGGCCATGGTCACCGATTTTGATTGCTGGCACCCGGTGGAGGCCCATGTGAGCACCGACATGGCGCTGGCCAATCTGCTGCAAAACGCCGGCCGTGCGCAAAAGGTGATTGCGGAAGCGATTCGCCTACTGGGTGCGGAGCAACCCATTAGCCCGGCGCATAGCGCCCTGCAGAGTGCCCTGGTCACCCAGCCCGATGCCATGGCACCCGAGGTGCGCCAGCGCCTGGCGGCCCTGCTGGGCTGATGCCATATCACTACGACTGAACCGAATCGGATTCGCCTATGCACGACACCTTACCTCTGCTGGAAAAGACACGTTTCCCGGCCATCCATCGCACGCGCCTGGACACGCTGCAGGTCAACCTGGGCTACAAATGCAACCAGACCTGTGTGCACTGCCATGTGAACGCCGGACCGAACCGCACCGAGATGATGGACACCGAGACCCTGGCGCTGATACCCCAGGTGCTGGCCGCGCGTGGCATCAGCACGCTGGACCTGACCGGCGGCGCGCCCGAGCTGCACGGTGGTTTTAGAGACCTGGTGCGGGCCGCGCGGGCACAAGGCGTGCGTGTCATCGACCGTTGCAATTTAACCATTCTGTTTGAGCCGGGGCAGGAAGGGCTGGCTGCCTTCCTGGCCGAACAGCGTGTGGAGGTCGTCGCGTCGCTGCCCTGTTATCTGTCGGACAACGTCGACAAACAACGCGGCGACGGCGTGTTCGACAAAAGCATCGCCGCGCTGCAGCAGCTCAATGCGCTGGGGTATGGCGTTGAGGGCTCCGGCCTGCCGCTGAACCTGGTCTACAACCCGCAAGGCCCGTCGCTGCCACCGAACCAGCAATCACTGCAGGCCGACTACAAGCGTGAGTTATTGGCGCGTTACGGCGTGGTCTTCAACCAGTTGCTGGCGCTGACCAATATGCCGATCCAGCGCTTTGGCTCCACGCTGGTGTCCAAGGGCACTTTTGACACGTATATGGACCTGCTCAAGTCCAGCTTCCATGCCGACAACCTGGCCGGCGTCATGTGCCGCAGCCTGGTCAGCGTGGACTGGCAGGGCTGGTTGTCGGACTGCGATTTCAACCAACAGCTGGGCCTGCCGCTGGGCACCAGCGGCGTGCGCCGCCACCTGCGCGATTTGCTGAAGACCGATCTGGACGCGCAACCGATCCGCGTGGCCGGCCATTGTTTTGGCTGCACCGCCGGGCAGGGCAGCAGCTGCGGTGGAGCGCTGGCGTGATGACGATGGCGGCGCCCACGCTGAGCATTGTCATCCCGGTCCTGAACGAAGCCCCGGGCATAGCCCAAGCGCTGATGGCGCTGGCGCCCCTGCGCGTACGCGGCGTGCAGATCATCGTTGTGGACGGGGGCAGCGCGGATGACACGGTAGTGCAAGCCCGCCAGACCCTGCAAGCGCCTGCCAACGGCCCTGCAGGACGTGACGTTGCCTTGCCCGCCGACGCACGGTCCTGGCTGGTGATCACGTCCCCGCCCGGCCGTGCGGCGCAAATGAACGCCGGTGCGCAACAGGCCGGCGGCAGCACATTGCTTTTCTTGCACGCAGACACCCACCTGCCGTCGGCTGCGGACACACTTATCGCGCAAGCCCTGGACCGCGGCACCCACCATTGGGGCCGCTTTGATGTGCACATCAGCGGACAACATGGCATGTTGCGTGTTATCGCGGCACTGATGAACCGGCGCTCGCGCCGCAGCGGCATTGCCACCGGTGACCAGGCCTTGTTCATGACACGCGCCGCCTTTGACAAGGCGGGTGGTTTCCCGGCGCAGCCGCTGATGGAAGACATTGAAATGTCCAAGCGCTTGCTGCGCCTGTCACGCCCGGCCTGCCTGCGCGCGCAGGTCGTCACGTCTGGCCGACGCTGGGAGACGCGCGGCGTCTGGCGCACTGTGCTGCTGATGTGGCGTCTGCGTTTTGCTTACTGGCGCGGTGCGTCACCGGAGCATCTCGCGGAGCTGTACCGTTGAGCCAACCGGTAGCGTCGCCATTGCCGCCTGGGAGCCAGGGCGGCAGAGCGCCCTGCTCCGTGTCCCCCGCCCGCTGCGCGAGCTCCTCCTTGACCTGCGCAGAACGCCCTGCCGCCCTGGCTCCCAAGCTCGTGGTGTTTGCCAAGGCGCCGCAGCCCGGCGCCGTTAAAACCCGTTTGATTCCGGCCTTGGGTGCCCAAGGTGCGGCAGACTTGGCACGGCGCATGTTGACCCACACGCTGGAACAGGCGCTGACAGCCGGCGTGGGTGTGGTTGAGCTGTGCATGAGCCCGGCGCCTGGCGCACCCGCCTGGGCTGATGTGGACTTACCAGACGGCATAGAACGCAGCGACCAGGGTGCAGGCGATGTGGGACAGCGCATGGACCGAGCTGTGCACCGCGTCACCACCACGCTTTGCCAACCCGTGCTGCTGATGGGCACGGACTGCCCGGCGCTCAGCGCCCAGCACATCGCCCAGGCCGCCGCGGCACTGGCACAGCATGACGCGGTGTTGATCCCGGTGGCCGATGGCGGCTACGTTTTGATAGGCCTGCACGCGCCTTGCCCAGCCGTGTTTGCGGACATGGCTTGGAGCACGTCGGTGGTAGCGGACGAAACCTTGCGGCGCTTGGCCGCGTTGAACATGCGCGTATGGCTAGGCCCGCAACTGCACGACATCGATGAACCTGCCGACCTGGTGCATCTGCCATCGCCATGGAATTTTTGACCAAGCTAGTTTCAAAATATTGGCTGCAGCCCCCGAATAATATGCGTGTATCGCTCTTATTTTGATAGCGTTTCGATAATCATGTCGAAATTGGAGTCGCAGCAAACTGTGGAGATAGTCGAAGAATCTGCTTTCAGTGCAACGTTGGGTCTGCCAGAATATTGACATCCGTTTGTTGAGCCAGGAAAACAACCCAAGCGAGGCCGCAAGCCACTTTCAGGAGGATTTGATGGTTAACTTATGGGGCAGTGCGCAATTGATTGAGCAATTTTTATTGCTCTGGACATTACGTTAGGCGTCGAAAATGCTCCCAATCGAAGCGGCACTCATTCCGGAACTAAGGCAGCGAGGCTTCAAACGGAAGTCACGCACTTGGTGGCGCCAAGGCGAAGATGCGGTTCAAGTGTTCAACCTTCAGCGCGGCTTCGGTGACGAATTCTTCTTCAACTTGGGTGCGTACTTCCGAGAGCTTGGGAATGAAGAATTTCCTCCAGAGCATCACTGCCACGTGCGGGCGCGTCTTGAGCGCGTCTCGGCGCCTGAGTACTTCACGCCAATTCGATCAGTCGAAGCCTCAGTAGATCCCCCGGCTCAGGCATTGCAGGCCCTTTTCTTAGATGGAATGTCCTGGCTCGCTCTCGTTTCGAGCAAGCGCGGCCTGAAGAAATTCCTTGAGTCGAAGCAAGCTTCATCTTGCTTGATCTTTGCTTCAGCCAAAGAGCTCTGTCATGCACAAAGCGACGCCTAACGGATTCGTCGAATGGACCCACAATGGCGGTCAGCGTGGTCGCCATTCTTCAATGCTGAGTGCGCCGTTGTGGTCCACTCTCGGTGGACGGTAGCCTTCACACGGTCGCTTTATGTCAACACTGGCACGCCTTGTCGGGTTCATTCTGATGCTCCTGAGCGCGATAGAGTCGTTCGCTTCGCCACCGAACATCACGGTCGACTACGGCATGGCATTGGATATTGAGTTTGAGAAATACGCCGTGGCAATGACAGAATCTCAGCGAAACCACCTTGCTGCGCGAATCGCAAAGGCATTTCAGGTGTTTCCAAATGGATTTGTCTGTGCGATGGTTGTTGGGTATTCAGAGATCGACGAAGGAGACAAGAACGCGGTTCACGCCATTGCAACGTCGCGATCAAAGTACGTGACGGAACTTCTTGAGCGAAATGGTGTACTCAGGTCAAACATCCACACAAGCGCAGTCGGTGCCAGTCAGCCGATAGCCACGCAGCCGTCTCGGAAAAACTCGCGAGTTGAGGTTGAAGTTCGGCCCTACTGTGTGTAGGCTCCCGCTAACATGTCGGCCCACGTGGACACTCAACATCACGAAGGCTAACTTGTCATCAATCGACACGGACCGACAACAGCAGGAGACGGTTTCGCCGCTTGTGTTGGTGGCCTGCTCATCTTCGCGTTAAGACCCCGGGAAACCATAGTGACAAAGATCCGCTACTTCATATTCGGCCTTGTTGTCTGCTCTGCAGCGGCAATAAACTTTCTCTTGCCTTCTGTGGCGCCAAGTAGCACACCGCGCCATCAGATGTGGCTCTACGCTCAGGCCACTGTGGTAAATGGGGCATTGTTTGCAATGTTTTTGGGGGCACTTGCGGGCTTTCGTCTGTCAAAGAAAGCGCTATCCCCATTACTGACACTTTTCTTGTCTATGTCCTTGGGCACTCTCGCAAGCGTTCTCTTAGTGTCAGAGTCAGGCAGGGCAGCGCGGCTTGAACTCATCGGTGCCCTATCTTTTGTCATGGGACTATTAGCCTGCTGGGTAGCTGCAGAGCGGCTTGGCCAAAGCCCTAACAAATTGTTCAAGGCCGACAGCCTACCGCTGCGGTCGTAACTCCCTGTTCTCCTCATAGAACAGAACGCATTGCACCCAACGACCGGGAGAAACCCATGCACGATCTGAAATGGACTGAACGCGAGAAGAAGATTGCCCGTCTAGTCTTTGACGCCGCCCTTGAACGGGAACTCAGTGAAGTGGTGGCAGATTTCAAACAGAGGGCCGAGCGCGCGCAAAAGCCCGACGACCTGTGGGAAATCGAAGCCTGGCTGGCGCACCGTCGCCGCAACATCGACACGAAGTACGTCTTCAGGTACTCACAACTCATCGTCGTCTTCGGCACCTTGCTGCGCGAGGGCCGCATCACCCGGCAGCAACTTGAAGGGCTGGCGCAAGACAAGCTGTCAGACATTGAGCGCTTCGCCACCTTCTAGTCGGCGAATGCTATCGAAACCGCCGCCATGGGGCCCTAAGCAAAGCGCCTTAAGAATAACGTGGCTCTAGCCCTCGTGGAATAAGCATAATGCGCTACTGTTTTAGTAGCACATCCAAGGCTCAAGCTCGCTGCGGCGCAAGTGTCTTGCTGTACAACGCCGCCCCCGCAATGTCTTTCAGCGTCACCGTCATCGCCTTGGATTTGGCATCAATATCCACTTGGCCAAAAAACTGCATGCCATTCGTGGGCGGCGCGTTCACGGTCGTGGGGGCCTTCTGGTACACCACCTGCATGCCAAAGGTGGCGTCCACCTTGTTCGGGCCAAAGCCGCCGGCGTTGAGCGGGCCGGAGACAAATTCCCAGAACGGCGCAAAGTCGCTGAACTTTGCTTTGTGGGGGTCGAAGTAATGCGCCGCCGTGTAATGCACATCGGCGGTCAGCCACACCACGTTCTGGACGCCGGCCTTTTTGATGCCCTGCAGCAGCCGGGCGATTTCGATCTCGCGGCCCAGCGGTGCGCCATCGTCGCCGTTGGCGCTGGCCTCCCATTTGTCGCGGCCATCCGCGCCCTTGCCGTCGCCCACATGCAGGCTGATGGGCATGTCGGCGGCAATCACTTTCCACGTGGCCTTGGATCGCTTCAGGCCCTCCAGCAACCAGGCGATTTGTGGCCGCCCCATAAAGGCGCTCTCTTCGCTCTCGGTGGTTTGCAGGTTGTGGCTATTGGGGCCGCGGTAACTGCGCATGTCCACCACAAACAGGTCCAGCAGCGGACCCTGGGGCAGGTGGCGGTAGATGCGTTCGCTCTCCACGTCAGGCGTGCGGCGCAGCGGTGCGTATTCCATAAAGGCTTTGGTTGCGCGTGCGGTCAGCAGCGGGATGTTCTTTTCGGTGTAGCGTTTGTCGGCACCCAGGTCCTTGGCGTCGGACCAGTTGTTGGTGACCTCGTGGTCGTCCCACTGCCAGATCTGCGGCACCTCGGCGGCCATGCGGCGCACATTGGTATCCATCAGGTTGTAGCGGTAGCGGCCGCGGAATTCGTTCAGTGTCTCGGCGACCTTGCTGACCTCTTCCGTGACAACGTTGTTCCAGAACGTGCCGTCGTCCAGCTTGACCTGGGCCGTGATCGGGCCGTCGGCATAAATGGTGTCACCGCTGTGCAAGAAGAAGTCGGGCCGGACCTGGCGCATTTGTTCGTAGATCTTCATGCCGCCCCAGGCCTCGTTGATGCCCCAGCCCTGGCCGGCGGTGTCACCGCTCCACGTGAAGCGCACGTCGCGTGTTGTGGTCTTGCCGTGTGCGGCCGCGGGCAGGCGCAAGTGGCCAGGCAGGGGCTCGGACAACACACGTTCGTTGTGCAGGTCTTGCAACACCACACGGTAAAAAATCTCTTGCCCTGCAGGCAGGCCGCGCAAGTCCAGGCGGCCGGTGTAGTCGCTGTCTTCCAACAGATACGGGCCACGCACGCGGGTGCTATTGGCCATGCTGGCGGTGGTGGACCAGGCCAGCCACAGGCGGGCCGGGCGGTCGCTGCGGGTCCAGATGATGGCACCGTCTGCCTGCGGGTCGCCGCTTTGTATGCCATGCGCCATCTGCGGGCGCATCGCGTCAGAAGTGATCAGCGGTGTGGCCGATGGGGTCTGCGCAAGTGCCAGCGGTGTCGCCAGTGCGGTGCTGCCCAGCAGGCTGGTTGTGGTGGCGTTGAGAAAATTGCGACGGTCCATGGAAGTGGCTCTCCGGTTTGAATGGCAAAGATCGGATTCTTGAAAAACCAAATGTCAGTGGCGTGACTCTATCGATTGCGCACTGGCCACCGGACCGCCAATGGTGGCTTTGCTGGCAATGCCGCACGGGCGTGGCTATCATCCAAACCAGAATGGCCCGCCGAAAACACCATCACCACGTCTATGTCATTGAGTTGTCAAAAGACGTGTTGTTCGAGGCCAAATTCCGGCGCTGCAACCCGGACTACCAGGACGGCAAGCCCTGCGTATACGTAGGCATGACTGGCCTGGACCCCGATGTGCGCTTTGACAAACACAAGGCGGGCATACAAGCCAATGCCTATGCGCAACGGTATGGGCTGCGGCTATTGCCGGATCTGTATGAAGCTTTTAATCCCATGCCGTATGCAAAGGCCCGCGAGATGGAGGTGGAGATTGGCATAGACCTGCGCTCCGCCGGATTTGGCGTCTGGCAGGCCTAGCCGCAACACGAACATGAACACACTCAACCGTCGAAACGCAACCACCAGGGGCCAATTGATGCGCTTTCCCGGTGCTGTCCCGCGAGATTCCGCCATCGAGGTCTGGATGCAGGATCACGCGGGTGATTTGGGGTCTATCGCGCAGCGCTGGTTTGAGGTCATGCGCGGCTGCGGAGACGATGTGTGTGAGTTGCTGCACGATGGCGCCCCGACCGTGTGTATAGGTGACGCGGCATTCGCCTATGTGAATGCCTTCACGGCACACGTCAATATAGGGTTTTTCCGTGGCGTCGAGATTGCCGACCCCCAGCGTCTGCTGGAAGGCTCGGGCAAATTCATGCGCCACGTAAAACTCAGGCCTGGAAGTGATGAACATGCCGTGGCGCTCGCGGCACTGATAACAACTGCATATGCCGACATGAAAGAGCGCATGCAGGCGCAGAGCTAGGTCATCGCCCCCACGCTCGTCACTGCGCATACTTCGCTGCCCCCGAGGGGGGCCCAAGCCGTCTTGGGGCGTCCATTCCATTGGCCCGGCGACGGCTGGTCACTCCGCGCTTGCTGTTTGCTGCGTTAAATGTAGCAATTGCTGTTTTTATAGCAATACATGACAATCTTCTGCATGCAGACTTTTGACGACATCGCCATCCGCAGGCCGGCCCTGGCCGACTCCTACCTCGCACTGCTCAAGGCCCAGCCCGGGCGGCCTATCGCATTGTTCGCGCCCCGGCGGGTCGGCAAGACCTATTTTCTGGACCGTGACCTGGCGCCCGCCGCCGAAAAGGCGGGCATGCTGCCGGTTTATGCCGACCTGTGGCTGCAGCGCGCAGCGCCCATGGACGCCATCAACCACGCACTGGAAGAGGCGCTGGACGATGCCAGAGTCCCCAAATCTTCCGCCGCCCGTCTTGGCAGGACGGCCATCAAAAGAATCGGTGCACTGAGCGCCAGCATTGAACTGGGTGACGAGCCCGCCCGCCGTGCCCTGCCGGAAAAACCCGAGCTGCGCATGGACGCACTGATCAGCCGTCTGGCCAGCGCATCCGGCAAACAGATCCTGCTGATGCTGGACGAAATTCAGGTGTTGGGCCAGTCCGCGACTGGTGAGGCGGCGGTTGCCACAGTGCGCGCCGTGCTGCAAAAACACAACAAGAAGGTGTTTGCCGTCTTCACCGGCTCCTCGCAAGAAGAACTCGGCGAGATGATGATGGCCGCCGGTGGCCCGATGTACCAGTTCGCCCAGCTACTCACGTTCCCGTTTCTGGGCACCGACTATTTGCAGCAACTGGCCAAACACTACAACCGCGTGCACCCCAACAAGAATCTGGACGTAACCGCACTGCAAGCGCTGTTCATGCACATTGGCCACAAGCCGGCGCTGATGAAAGACATCGTCAAGGAAATGTCGGCCGAGGGCATCACCGATGTGGACCAGGCCCTGGCCCGCTTCATGGCCGATGACCGCAATGTGCCCGCCTGGCAAGGCGTGCTGGGCAGTCTGCAGCCGATTGAGCAAGCCCTGTTGGTGGTGCTGGCGCATGGCCTGCCACCCATGGGCAAGGACAGCCTGTTAGCACTGGAGCGCATCACCGGCAAACCCGCCACGCTGGCCAAGGTGCGCGTCGCGCTGGACCGCATGCGCAAGGCCGGCATTTTGTCCAAGCCACCGAATGTGGGTTACATGATCGAGGACCGTTTGTTCAAGGACTATGTGGTCAAGGCCTATGTGAGCAAGTACCTGGGGGATGGAAGGTTGAAGGCTTTGCCGGGGTGAGGCCAGGCAGGAGTCTTGCGCAAGCCCAAGGCGGTCACACGGACCGACGGGCTTTCGCACGCAGCGGCCGTGCCGGTGTCAGGGCCAGCGTCGTACGGTAGGTGATGGTCGCAAAAATCATACCCAGACCCGCGCCACCCCGCAGCCACACGTCGACCACGGATGCTGTCGGAAATGGCAGCAACAACAACAGGCCCAGCGCAATTAATACCGCAGCAACACCCACTACGGTGGCGCGACGGAATGCGTCCCCCACGTTCGCTCGCAACACCCAGCCACAGTGGTGGCACGTGAACTCAGGGCGTACGACATGGATGCCGATAGGGCCGGCGCACACGGGGCACGGCATGGCTGCTGTCATGGCGACTCCTCCAAGTGCTATGAGATTCCCAAGCGTACTCCAAATGCCGGGCTTTGCGTGGGTTAAACATCCACTTGGATGCGCCAACGCTGAGCGCGTTGACACGCGGCCGCGGGTGCGGGTCGCGTTGCTCGCAACGAGCGGCCTGGATGGCGCCGGCCCGGGCACAGGCTTACAGTCTCCATGTCCACTGGACCTGGTGCAATGCGAAGCCTCATTCACAATATTTTTGACAATGCGCGCGCCATGATTTCGAGCAGAATCTGAACTGACGCTGCCCATGCAGACAGCTCTTCTGCATGTTTTGCCAATTCTGCTTGCACCAACCTCCCTTTGCTTATGCCGAAGACCCTGACACCGCTCTCTCAACACCGTGCGCTCGCTGACTGGCTGCAAACGCAGGAGCCGGAGGTTTGGCGGTGGTTCGCGGAAAAGGAGAATGCAGCTACCAATGCTGAAGAGGTGCGGCTTTCCCTGCTGAGGGACACATACCGCATGGATGCACAAGGGCACCCCGAGGTGTTTCGGGAAATTGCGGCGGCGTGTGCGGCGCTGGAGCTTGAGGTGACGGTGCATGCCTACCAGGCGCAGAATCAGCCGGAGCCGAATGCAGCCGTGTGCCACTTGCCGGGTGAGGCACATATTGTTTTCTCCGGGCCGATTCTGTCCTTGCTCACTGGTGATGAACTGCGGGCGGTGATCGGCCATGAATTGGCGCACCACTTTCTTTGGCAGATGGAAGGCGGCGTGTTCCTGCTCGCGGATCGGATCCTCCACTCGGCGGCATCGCATCCGGGCGCGGAGCCGGCGCACAGCCAGAGCGCGCGGGTGTGGCGGCTTGCGACCGAGTTGTTTGCGGATCGGGGTGCCTACCTGGCGACTGGAAGTCTCGAAGCCGCTGTAGGAGGTTTGGTGAAGACGACGACGGGGCTCGCCCATCTGAGTGCAAAGAGCTACCTCGCGCAGGCGCAAGAGGTATTTGCCAAGTCAAAACCGAAGATGGATCAGCTCAGCCACCCCGAGACGTTCATTCGAGCACGGGCACTTCAACTCTGGGTGCAAGAAGATGCCTCGCTGGACCAGACCATAGAGCGCATGCTGAATTTTGACGAAGGGCTGGATGACCTCACACTGGTACAGCAATCTGTGTTGGCGGCACTGACCCGGCGTTTTCTCGCGCACTTGTTGGAGCCGGCCTGGTTTCAAACCGAGGCGGTGCTGGCCCACGCGCGCCTGTTTTTCAGCGAGCTGGAACCCGCGGCGGATGCCTCGGTCATGGATGAGCTGTCGCTGCTTCCGGTTTCTCACCGCGAATACCTCGCGCAAATCATGCTCGACTTCTGCGCGGTTGACCCCGATTTGCACGATCAACCGATGTCCCGGTGCCTGGAGTTGGCGCGCGACCTGGAGTGCCTCGGCGTGTTTGAAAAGTTGCTGATCAAGGACATGAAAGTGAAACCCAAGGATGTCAAGAAGCTCAAGGAGGCGATGGCATGAGCGAGTTTTCGGCATTTTTGGCGCAAGGCGAAGCGCAGGGCGGTTTCGAAATGCAGGACGTACTCTCGGCGGTTCTGCCGCTGATGCGCGAAGTGCTCGCCATCCATGAAAGCGGGAGTGTGGCTCCCTTGCGTGGCCTTGGGGCAATCCGTGTTCTGGAGGGGCGGGCACTAGGACTTGTTTCAACGGTGGGCATACCCCCGTCGCACCATGCTGCGCGTGTGCGTGAGTTGCTGGCACCGCAGTCACGTGGACTCGATGTCATCGGTGAATCCACGCGCGAGACGGATCTCGATTCCTTTGCGCAAAATATTACCAACCTCGATATCGGCTCCGCGGACACGGAAATCACACGCCCGGTTTATTTGCCAAGCTACACCACCTGGGAGCACGGGGTTGGCCATCACGATGCGCTGACGGATGTGCATTCTCTTGGCCTCATCCTCGCCAGCGTGGCCTGCGGATTGGATTTTTGCGACGCCGAGGACCTGACGCTTTTTGTCAACTCACGCAGCAACCTCTTCTCACTCTCGGTACGGCTGCATCCCGTGATTGCCAGTGTCATCACCGAAATGACGGAATTGCATCGCAGCAAGCGGGCGCAGGATTTGCCGTCGATCATGCGCATGCTGGAGACCTATCGCGACCAGCCCGTGGACGTCAATCTTGCCGCGCTGCCCGGCCTGGAAGCCGGCACCAGAAAAGACAAGCGCACCATCATCCAGACACATTTGCGGGATCGGCTCTTTGAAGTCTCCCGGCGCAACAAACTGCTCTATTTCAAGAGCACCCAGTCAACACTGAATCTGACCGTCGCCAGCGTGCCCCTGGTGTTGGACTATCGGAATGTCAAGGCGGAGGATTTGCTCTATTGGCACGAATCGCTCGCCCAGGAGATCAGTGCCGGAAACACCTTGCCGCTGAATCGCTGGCTGCGCATGGAAGACGCGCCTTATCTGCCCGGCCAGCTCGACAAGCTGATCAGCGAGGCACGCCGCGACCGTGCGGAGTATGGTTTCTCGCAGCTTCGGCTCGTGCTTACTTTTTTGCGCTGGCACAACCTCAAAGAGGCTCCGCTGGAACGCATCCACTCGCCGCTCCTGTTGCTGCCCGTGGAGCTCGCGAAGAAAAAAGGCGTCAAGGACCACTACACGCTCGAACCATCCAGCACCGATGCCGAGGTGAACCCCGCACTGCGCCACCACCTGAAGCAACTCTACAACCTCGACCTTCCCGAGACCGTTGACCTGCGTACCACCACGCTGGCGGCCTTCCACAAGCAATTGGAGGCGCAGATCCACGCCAGCGAGTCAGGCGTGAGTCTTACGTTCTCGGAAAAACCGCGCATCCAACTCTTCCACGAGAAGGCCAAGCAGCGCCTCGACCAACACCGCCGACGCATGGCGCGCACGGTGCGTGGCGTGCGTGCGGCAAAGGTGGACTACAGTTATGACCGTGCCGACTTTCGTCCGCTCGGTCTGCAGGTCTTCCAACGCAAGATCAAGCCCTCCCCGCTGCCACTACGTGAACTCGCTGGCGCAGCACCGCTACCACGCCCGCTCAACATGGTCGCCGAACGCAAGAGCTTTGCCCTCGTGGAAGATGGCGTCGGCAACCCCTACACATGGGAGTTTGATTTGTGTGCGTTGACGCTGGCGAACTTCAACTACCGCAAGATGACACTGGTGCGTGACTATGCGCAGCTCATCAGCAGCGACATGCCGAATGCCGCCTTTGATCGCGTCTTCTCGCTGCAACCCAAGGCCGTCGATGCCCCGGCTATTCCCGTCTTGGCACCAGCCCAACAGCATCTCATCATCGCCGCGGATGCCACGCAGATCGGCGCCATTGCCCGGGCGCGCACGGGCGAGAGTTTTATCATCCAGGGTCCGCCCGGCACCGGTAAATCGCAGACGATTACCAACCTCATCGCTGATTTTGTCGGTTGTGGAAAACGCGTGCTTTTTGTCTGTGAAAAACGCGCCGCCATCGATGTTGTCTTTCATCGCCTGCGGCAGCAGGGGCTGGATGAACTCTGCTGCCTGATCCACGACTCGCAGACGGACAAGAAGGAGTTCATTCTCAATCTGAAGCAGACCTATGAACAGTGGCTCGTGAACAGCACGGCCACCGACCCCAGCGAAGCGAAGCGCAATTCCGCCTTGAACGTCCTCCATGCGGAACTGGCCGCCTTGGTGAAATTCACCAACGCCAGCGCTGCCACAAATCCTCTCTTGCTGCGCCTCATCGAATTGCGCTCCCGGTTGGAAAAGGAAAAGAAAAATGAAATGCTGTCGCAGGACGCAGCGGTGCCGGTTTATGAAGAGTGGCAGCAGGGTGGCGACAGCGCCATTCGCCTGGCCAGTGCCCTGACTGACCTCGGCGCTGAACCCATCTTTGCGAAGCATCCACTACGCTGGCTGAGTGACCTGGAAACGTCCGCCAGCCGCCTCGAAGACCTCGAACAACGCATCAGCGAGCTCGATGATGTCCTGCAGCAGACGGGCCTGCCGATGCAGCATTGGGACACTCTGGGCGAGGTGGCTCAGCTCCTTGAATCGACCACCCGTCTGCTTCCGCTGGCCAGCAAGGGCTTGCTCGGACTGCTGGACACGGATAGCCAGACCAGTGCCGCGTTCGCCAAGCTGTGCGCAGACTTTGGCGAGAAGTGCAAGGCTCTCGAAAGCGCGCAAAAAAAGACTACGAACTGGCGGGACAAGTTGCCGGCGGATGAAACCACAGATGCGCTGGCTCAGGCGGTGAGACTTCAGGGTACCTTCGGCTTCCTCAATCCGTCCTGGTGGCGACTGCGCAAGGTGCTGGGCCAGCGTTACGACTTCGGCAAACACGCGGTGAAACCGACATGGGCCAAGGTGCTGGCCGATCTCGCTGCTGAACACGAGGCCCAAGCCGGCGTCGACGCCGTGCGAGCGCGATGCGCGCAGGAGTTCGCTGGTGATGACCCCGAGGCACTGCGGCAGCAGCTGACACTGATGTCCGCACACGATGCCTCGCCCGCGGCGCTGGCGCTGCGCGAGCGGCTGCTCGCCTCCACACAGGGTGCTGCGGTGGTCGAGATACTGGCGGCACAAGCACGGGGCTTTGCCCAACTTCGCAGTGAACTCGGCAGCGTGCTGTTTGAGCCCGAGCAGCACAACCTGCAGACGCTCGGCGCTGCGATCCGGGAGATACAGGAGGAAATGGATGCGCTGCCCGAGCTAGTGCCGGCGTTGCGTGATCTGGCCCGTGCGCCGCCACGGCTCGCCCGCGCGGTGCGCACACTGCCCCTCACACTGGCGCAGCTGGAGTCCGCCTGCGCCGCGAACTCGCTGGAGTTGATCTACCGCAGCGACCGCGTTCTGCAGCGTTTTGACGGACACGTTTTGAAACAGAAACTTGACCGCGTCGCGCAGGCGCACCGCCAGTGGTTGGACCACAACGCAGCATGGATCCGCAACCAGACGCGGCGCCGTTTCATGGAACACGTTCAGACTGCGAACCAGTCCGCCACCGTGCTCACGCCGGAGCAGAAGCTCTTCAAGAAGAACTTCAGCGCGGGCCGGCGCGAGCTCGAGCATGAGTTCGGCAAAACCATGCGCTTCAAATCCATCCGCGATATTGCCGCCGGTGATAGCGGACAGGTGGTGCGCGACTTGAAGCCGATCTGGCTCATGAGCCCGCTTTCCGTATCCGACACCCTGCCCCTTGATTCCTCCTCTTTTGATGTGGTTATTTTTGACGAGGCCAGCCAGATCCCAGTCGAAGATGCCGTGCCCGCCGCGTACCGCGCGCAGCAGATCATCGTTGTTGGTGATGAGATGCAGCTTCCGCCCACGAGCTTCTTCAGCACCAGCTCCAGTACCAGCGATGGCGAGGAAGAAATCACGCTCGAAGACGAGGGCGAAAAAATCAGCGTGCTGATGGATGCCGACAGCTTCCTGTCCCAAAGCGCGCGCAATTTGCCCCACACACTGCTCGCCTGGCACTACCGCAGCCGTTATGAGGCCCTGATCAGCTTCAGCAACGCGGCGTTCTATGGTGGCGAGCTGTACACCGTTCCGGATCGTCAAATCGCCCATCGCGACAGAGGCGACATGCGCATCCAATCGCCTGACCAGGCCGCAGCGCTCGTTCCGGTTCTTTTGAGCCGCCCCATCAGCTTCATCCACTGCGAAGCCATGCCGTATGAAGATCGCCGCAATGCCGGTGAAGCGGCGGCTATCGCTCAGATCGTCCGCAGGCTGCTCACCGACGGCACACCACACAGCATCGGCATCGCTGCATTCAGCGAGGCGCAGCAAAGTGAGATCGAGGGCGCGCTCGATTCGCTGGCGCGCAGTGACCCCGCTTTTGAAGCGCTTTTGGAGGCTGAGTACGTTCGCGAGGAAGACGATCAGTTCTGTGGTCTCTTTGTCAAGAATCTGGAAAACATCCAGGGCGACGAGCGCGACATCATCCTCATGTCCGTCTGTTATGGACGCGACCCCACGGGGCGCATTCTGATGAACTTCGGCCCCATCAACCAACGTGGCGGTGAGAAGCGACTGAATGTCATCTTCAGCCGCGCCCGGCATCACATGGTGCTCCTCAGCAACCTGCGCCACAGCGACATCACCAACGACTACAACGACGGCGCCAACGCGCTGAAGAACTTCCTGCACTACGCCGAAAGCCTCTCGCGCGGCGACGCGGCGCTGGCAAGGCAAGTGCTGGACGGCCTGAATCCTCTGAAGCGCCGTTCCCTGGCGCATCAGCAAGTGGCAGGAATCGTTAGCGAGCAAATCGCCGAGGCGCTGCGCTCCCGCGGGTGGCTGGCCGAGACCCAGGTTGGCCAAAGCCGCTTTCGCTGCGATGTCGCGGTGCGCGCAAACGGCGCAGCACAACACCAAATCGGCGTCTTGCTGGATGTCACTGGCAACGCCGACGTCTTGGAGCGCTTCCATACCCAGCCCAGCATCCTGCAGGCCTTCGGTTGGCAGGCACGCGTCATCCTGGTAAAGGACTGGTGGCATGAGCCGCAATCCGTCATTGAACGCATCGAGCGAGCCCTGCGCAACGACACCGAAGCAGCTCCCGAGGAACCCGAAGTCTGCGAACCCGAGGCGACGGAAGCGCCCGAGCCCCCGTCTGCACCACTGCCCCTCGCACCCGCTGCAGCACCGTCCAGCGTGTTGAAACGCTACGAGTTCATCGAAGGCGACTCCAGCAAATTCTGGGAGATCGGCCAATCCGCCTGCGAGATGACCGTTCGTTATGGTCGCATCCATACCAAGGGCCAAACCCTGAGCAAAACTTTTTCCGACGAAGCCAGAGCCGCCCGGGAGGTCCAAAAACTCATCGCGGAGAAGGTGAAGAAGGGTTATGTAGAGGTTTAACGGCAAGCATATTGGGCCAATCCTCTGGATCGGCACTGCATGACAATTCAACCTATGATCAGTCGCCGCTACGCCAGCTATTCGACCCCCAATTTCCAACGCCACCGATCCGCCACAACACGTCCTCCATGAAAAGCACTCCCACCCCCGGCGCGCCGGGAAACCACACCATGGAAGACCTGGCTGTGTTGGCCGGGGTCAGCAAGATCACGGTCTCGCGCGCGCTGCGCGACAGTCCCATGGTCACGCCCGAGACGCGCGCGCGCATCAAGGCGCTGGCCGAACAGGTGGGTTACCGCTTCAACCACAGCGCGCGCAATCTGCGCTTGCGGCGCAGCCACACGGTGGCCGTGGTGTTGGAGATGCAGCCCGATGCGGACCGGCCCATGTCCGAGCCCTACCCGCTGCAACTGCTGGGCGGCATCACACAAGAACTGACGACGCGCGGCTACAGCGTGTTGTTGACGGCGATGCAAAGCATCAGCAATGGCAGCCTGGCCATGCCGGCCGATGGTGTCATCCTGCTGGGCCAGGGCGCGCATGGCGCGGCGGTACCGGCGGTGGCCAGTTGCGGCCTGCCCTTTGTGGTCTGGGGCGCGGAGAAAGGCCAGTCGCAAGGCGTGGTCGTGGGCAGTGACAACTACCACGGTGGCGCCTGTGCGGCCGAGCGCTTTTTGGCGCTGGGCCGGCGCGAGCTGGTGTTTCTGGGTGACACGCGCCACGCCGAAATCAACGAGCGTTTTCTGGGCTTTCAAAAGCGCCTGAAACGCGCCGGCCTCAAGGTGCACACGCTGGTGCCGGCCGCCTTCACGTTTGGCGCCGGCTTTACCGCCGTGCAGGCCTACCTGGCCCGTAAGGGCACGCCGCCCGACGCGTTGTTTGCCGCCAGCGATTTGCTGGCCATGGGTGCGGTGCGCGCGGTGACCGATGCCGGCCTGTCGGTGCCGGACGCGGTGTCGGTGGTGGGGTACGACGATTCCCCCGCCGCACAAACCTTTGCACCCCCGTTGACCAGCGTGCACCAGGACTGGCGGCATGGTGGCGTGTTGCTGGCACGCAAGGTGCTGGATCTGATCGCCGGTCTGCCGGCGCACAGCGAGATCATGCCGACCGAATTGATGGTGCGCGGCACCTAATAAACCACTGCGCCCCGGATCGGCGCGGTCACCAAAACCCCCCGTTTTTGAAGCCAAACAGGCACTCGACAGTCCCTCGGGTTAGTACTAATGACATCGATGTCATTTCGCTTTTACACTGGCGCTGCACTAACGGTCCCTGTCCTATCTCATAACGGAGTAACCCATGTCCCCGATCCGCTCTTTCAAGGTTCTGCCGGTCTGCCTGGCCGTCGCCGCCCTCGCCACGATGGCCCAGTCCGCCCATGCCCAGACAGCGCCAGCGGTGGCTGTCACAACAGACGCCACCGCGGCACCCGCTGCGACGGACGCGTCCGCCCCGGCCAAGGCGACCGCTGCCAGCCGGGCCCAAGCCGCCGACGACAAGAACACGCTCAATGCCGTGGTCGTCACCGGCACCGCGCGCAATACCGGGCAAAAAAAGCTGGCCACCAGCTTCTCCGTTTCCACTGCCTCTGAAGAGCAGATCAAGGAGGCGGCGCCTTCCAGTACCGCCGACCTGCTCAAAATTGTTCCCGGTATCCACGTTGAAACTTCGGGTGGCATAGGCAATGCCAATATCGAGGTGCGCGGCTTCCCGACGAACAGCGACGCGCCCTATGTGACCATGCAGCTCGATGGTGTGCCGCTGTATCCGGCATCAACTTTGTTTTTTGTGGAAAACTCCGCGCTGTTCCGCCTGGACAGCACGGTGGAGCGGGTCGAGGTGCTGCGCGGCGGCCCAGCCACCATCTGGTCCAATGGCCAAGCTGGCGCCACCGTCAACTTCATCCAAAAGAGAGGAACCGATACGCCCGAGGGCAGCATCGGCTACACCACGGGCACCGGTGGACTGCAACGCTTCGACATGTATTACGGCGGCAAGTTGAGCGACAACTGGTACGTCAGCGGCGGCGGCTTTTTCCGCACCTCCACGGGTGTGCGCGACACCCAATATCCTGCTGATGAAGGTGGTCAAGCCAGCATCAACTTGACGCGCAAACTGGACGGCGGCGAGTTGTCTGTGTGGGGGCGTGTCACGCGTGACAAGAACGTGTTCTATACCGGCATTCCGTACACGACCAATGACAACGGTGACACCATCAACGGTTATCCCGGCATCGATCCGCGCACCGGAGCACTGCAGGGTAACGCCACGCGTATTGTGAACATACAAACGACTCCCGGTGCCACGCCCGGCAACATGAACATAGACATGATGGATGGGCGCGGTGTGAGCTCCAGCATGTTTGGCATCGACTTCAACCAGAAGTTCGGCAAGTGGAGCCTGAGCAACAAGGCGGGTTATATGTCCGCGTCCACACCAACCCATGCCATGTTCACCAGCGCAACACCCGTGACCCTGGGCAGCTACATCAGTAGCGCAGTTGGCAGTGCCAACGGCAATGCCGCAGTGCTGGCTGCGGCCGGCAAGGCGGCGACCGGTGGCACGGCGAGCTACGTGGCGGGCGGCGCTGCGATCACTGATATGAATACGCCAGTGATAAGGGTGGGCATGTGGAACGTGGACATGGATCTCAAGGCCTTCACCAATGACGCGCGCCTGAGCCGCGAGATCTTTGATGGCAATACGCTGACCTTTGGCATGTACAACGCCTCCTACAGCGCAAACACGCTGTGGTACCTGGGCAATAACATGCTCATGACGGCGCAAACACACGCCCAGCCCGTCAACGTCGCGCTCAACAACGGCGTAACCGTTACCCGCCTCGGCGTTGACTCTGGCGCAGGTGGGCTGGATGGACGTTTTAATGGCCAGAACAACGCGTTCACCCTTGCCGATGAGTGGCAGGTCAACAAACAGCTGCGCCTGGATGCCGGGGTGCGCTGGGAACAACAACGCGTCACCGGCGGTTTTGACGGAGGCACCAGCGGAGATTTGGACGGCAACCCTCTGACGACGTACAACAACAATTCCGGGTATCTGACGGGCAACTTCAAAACAACCGACGTCACGTTTAACAAGACGTCGGCCACCTTGGGCGCGGCCTACCTGATCAACGACAACCTGAACACCTTTGTGCGCCTGAACACGGGTGGGCGTTTCCCCAACCTCAATGAGGCGGGCATCGGCAATGTGCGGGTTGTGGAAGACACCAAACAGTATGAAATTGGGGTCAAGGCTGCGGATAAGAACTACAGTCTGTTCCTGACCGCGTTCCACAACGTCTTCGTCGGTCAGACCCAAACGACCACGTTGGCAGATGGCTCGCAAATCACCACGCAATTGGGCTCGTCGGCTAAGGGTGTGGAATTTGAGGGCTCCTTCCGACCCCTGCCGGGGCTGGAACTCGGGTTCGGCGGCGTCTGGTCCGAAGGCAGATTCAATGACGGCAGCGCCCTTGACGGCAAGTTGGTGGCGCGCCAGCCCCAGTTTCAGGCTCGGTTTAGCCCAAGCTATCGTTTTGACAATGATTGGGGCTCCGCCAAGGTGTTTGCGACCGTTGCGTACATCGGCAAGCGGTTCTCCGACAACGCCAATCTACAGCCCTTGCCTGCCTACACCACGCTGGATGCTGGTGTTGTGTTCGATTTGAACGACTTGGAATTTCGCATCACGGGCACCAATTTGACCGACGTTGTAGGTTTGACCGAAGGCAATGCCCGTGCGATAGGTTCGTCGGGCGTCAATGACCAGGGCGTGTTCATGGCCCGTGCGATCAATGGCCGTGCCTTCCAGGTGTCTGTGACCAAACACTTCTAAGCGAGCCGAAAACCTGAACCGCAAGCGCCGCCCACCGTGCGGCGCTTGCCCATTGCGGAAATGATATGAACAACCCAAGTCCCACCCCCGCTGCCCCCACCAGCCAAGGCCTGATCCGCAGCGCCGTGGTCCTGGTCTATATGGTGTTTGGCGCCCTGCTCAACAGCGTGGGCTCCATCAACCTGCTGGCCGTGCAGTCCATGGGTGTGACCCGTGCCGACGCCGCGCTGCTGGACGCTTACAAAGACCTGCCGATTGCCATCGTCTCCTTCCTGGTGGCCTCGCTGCTGCCACGTCTGGGCCTGCGCCGCGCCATGTTGATAGGTCTGGCGGCCGTGGGCGTCGGGTGTGCGCTGATGCCGGTGTTGGCCAGCTTCTGGGCCATCAAGCTGTTGTTCGTCACGATTGGCACCGCGTTTGCGCTGGTCAAGGTGTCGGCGTATTCGATGATTGGTTTGTTGACGCGTGACGAACGCAGCCACGCCAGCTTCACCAATGTGCTGGAAGGCCTGTTCATGGTCGGTGTGTTGGGGGGCTACTGGCTGTTCAGCGCAGCGGTGGACAACGCCAACCCACAATCCACGGCCTGGCTCAATGTCTACTGGGTGCTGACCGCCGTCATTGCGGTCAGCTTCTGCTTGCTGGCCGTCAGCCGCGTCGATGAGACGGAAGCGCGTGCCGCGCGTGATGGCTCGCTCGCCGGGGACGTCAACGCCATGCTGCGCCTGATGTTGTCGGGCCTGGTTATGGTGTTTGTGCTCAGCGCCTTCCTCTACGTGTTGATTGAGCAGGGCGTGGCTACCTGGCTGCCCAGCTTCAATAACGAGGTGTTACACATGCCCGCCGCCATGAGTGTGGGCCTGGCCGTCATCATGCCGGCCAGCACGGCGATTGGCCGGCTCGCCAGCGCCGTTGTTATTGCACGGGTCGGATGGTACAGCGTGGTCAACCTGTGTGTGGTGGCGATTGCCGCGCTGATATTGCTGACGCTGCCCCTGTCGGCCGGTTTGCAACCGAATCCGAACATGGGCTGGGCCAGCGCACCGCTGGTTGCGTATATGTTCCCGTTGATCGGCCTGTTTCTGGCTCCCATCTACCCCGCGATCAATTCCGCCATGCTCAGCGTGTTGCCCAAAAGTCGGCACGCTGCGATGACCGGATTGATCGTCATCTTTTCCGCACTCGGCGGCTCCTTTGGCTCCTTCGTGACCGGCCGCCTGTTCATGGCCTTTGATGGCCGCACGGCCTTCGCGCTGCTGTTGGTGCCGATTGCGTTGTTGGCCTTGTTCCTATGGCTGTTCCACCGCGCGTTGCGCAAGAATGCGCTGCAAAACGCTTGGCAACAACAGAAGCAGGATGCACGCACCGCGGCGGGCATGGTTCCATGAAGCAAAAAGTTTCCCTGACACCGCGCGAACAGCGTACGTTGGACGCTGAGCGCACGCCGCTGCGCATGTACGGACAACTGTTTATCGACGTGCAAATGCAGGACGTGCTGAGTGACGGCAAAACTTTTGTCGACGCCCTGCCCCGGCGCTTGCCGCCGGCCATGCTGGTCAGCCTGTACACGCAGCAGTGCCATGAGCCGGGCTTCTCGTTGACGGCCTTTGTGACCGAGCATTTTGTGCTGCCGCAAACCGGCGTGGCCAACTCGCCGTGGGATGCCATCCGCGAGCGTATACGCGGGTTGTGGCCGCAACTGGTGCGCAGCACCGATAACGAGGCCGCACCGCTGGTCGGCACCAGCACGCTGTTGCCGCTGCCGCATCCGTACGTGGTGCCGGGCGGGCGCTTCCGCGAGGTCTACTACTGGGATTCCTACTTCACGATGCTGGGCCTGGTGGAGGACGGTTATCGCCCGCTGGCCGAGGACATGCTGCGCAACTTCGCCAGCCTGATCGACCGCTACGGTTTCATCCCCAACAGCAACCGCAGCTATATGCTGAGCCGTTCGCAGCCGCCGTTTTTCTTCAAGATGGTGCAGTGCGCGGCCCCCACAGCCAACCCCGGCGACGAGGCCGCCGCCTATGCGATGTACCTGCCGCAGCTCCAGGCTGAATATGCGTACTGGATGGAGGGCGAGGTGTCGGCCGACGTGCAGCTGCCGCGCGGCGAAGCCCGTGGCCACTTGGTGCACCTACCGGATGGCGCACTGCTGAACCGCTATTGGGACGACGGCGACCACCCGCGCGAGGAGTCCTACCGCGACGATGTGTTGACGGCCCGCAGCAGCGACCGGCCCGCCGCCCAGGTCTACCGCGAGCTGCGTGCCGGCGCCGAAAGCGGCTGGGACTTCAGCAGCCGTTGGTGCGCCGACCCGCAACGCCTGGACAGCATAGAAACCACCGAGATCCTGCCGGTGGATCTGAACAGCCTGTTGTGGGGCCTGGAGGGCGCCATCGCCCAGGGCTGCGAGCACAGTGGCGATAAAGTTGGCGCGCAGCACTATGCCGAACGCGCCCGGCGCCGCAAGCTGGCCATCAACCGCTACCTGTGGAGTGAGGAACAGGGCCACTACATCGACTACCAATGGGTCAAGCGCCAAGCACGCCCGCAGCTCACGGCCGCCGCGCTGGTGCCGCTGTACCTCGGTGTGGCCAGTGACGCCCAGGCGCGATCCAGCGCCGCCGTTGCCGAAACGCGGTTGCTGACCATGAATGGCTTGCAGACCACGCGGTTGCATACCGGCCAGCAATGGGACGCACCCAACGGCTGGGCGCCGTTGCAGTGGATGGCGGCGCAGGGGCTACAGCGCTACGGCTTTGAGGCGTTGGCGCGCGATATCGCGTCGCGCTGGCTGGGTGCCGTGCACCGCGTCTACCTGGAAACCGGCCGCCTGCTGGAGAAATACGACGTCACCGCGTTTAAACCCGGCGGCGGCGGCGAATACGCCACGCAGGACGGATTTGGCTGGACCAACGCCACCTATGTGACGCTGCGCAAGTGTTTTCCGCTGGCGGGCGTGTCCGAAACGGAGTAACAAAAACACGAAGGGTAAAAGGAGCGGCAAATCGGGGTGGTGCGGGTAGTTTCATGACCCGCGCTGTTTGTGGCACTTCGGTGCCACTTTTTTTGTTGCTATATAAAAAATAGCGTTACACGTAAATTCCACGAGGGCTAGAAGCACATTTGCCTCGTGATGCTGGCGAGATTCCGGCAGTTAAACCCATTTTGGGTAGAAATAGGGCCGCCGCAACGCCTGAAAATCCCCACGCACCGATGGTGTAGAAAGCGGTGCAGGCGTAGACTGGCGCTGTTCAGCAGATCGAAGGAAACATCTGCTCAGGAGCGTGCATGGCAATTGAACTGGGTTCGGGAGACAAGCTGGTGCTGCTGGCCGAAGGGTTGGACCAGCTCGACATAGGCCTGACCGTGTTTGACCGCGACTTGTGTCTGGTGGCTGCCAACACGCGCTTCCAGCAGTTGTTGAATTTTCCGGATGCCTTGTGCCGCCCGGGCACCACGATGCTGGACGCGCTGCGCCACAACGCCGCGCAAGGGGAATATGGCCCGGGTGATGCGGACGAACAGGTGCGCCAGCGGCTTGAGTTGTCCCGCCAGTTCCTGCCGCACCGCTTCGAACGTGTGCGTCCCGACGGCTCCATCATCGAGGTCTGCGGCCACCCGCTGCCCGGAGGCGGCATGGTCACCACGTACACCGACGTCACCATTCCACGCCAGCGCGAACAGGCTCTGCGTGAACTCAGCGCCGAGCTGGAGCAAAGGGTCGAGGCGCGCACCGCCGAGCTGCGCCACCGCGAGGCCGAGCTGGCGCGCAAGGCGGCGCTGCTGGAGTCGGTTATCAGCAATGTGAACCAGGGCATCAGTTACGTCAATGCGGATTTGGTGATTGAGATGTGCAATGCCAAGTTTGGCGAGCTGCTGGAGCTGCCCACCGAGCTGTGCCAGCCGGGGGTTCCGTTCGAGAGGCTGGCGCACTTTAATGCCGAACGCGGCGAGTACGGTCCCGGCGATGCGCGTAAGCTGGCCCAGGTGCGCATTGACATTGCCAAAAGTTTTCTGCCGCACCGCTTTGAGCGCACCCGCCCCAGTGACGGCAAGACCCTGGAGGTCATGGGCATGCCCACGCCGGACGGCGGCATGGTGTCGACCTACCTGGACATCACCGAGCGCAAGGTCAACGAGCAGGCGCTGCGGATCGAGCGCGAGCGCCTTAGCAATATCCTGAAGGGCACCAACGCCGGTTCCTGGGAGGTGAATCTGCAGACCGGCGAGGTGCGTGTGAATGCCCGCTGGGTCGAGCTGACCGGGCATACGCTGGAAGAGTTGTCGCCGATCACGATGGCCACGCTGCCCAAACTGTTCCACCCCGACGACATCGCCCTGGCTCAGACCGCGCTGGTTCAGCATTTGAAGGATAAGACGCCCTACTACCGTTTCGAGCACCGGCTCAAACACAAGGACGGGCACTGGGTCTGGGTGGCGGCCCATGGCCAGGTATCGACGCGTACGCCCGACGGCCGGGCCGAATGGATGGCCGGTGCGCACCTGGACATTGCCGAGCGCAAGGAGGCCGAACAGCGCATCCACGAACTCAACGAGACGCTGGAGCAACGCGTGGCGGAGCGCTCAGCCCAACTGAATGCAGCCATGCAGACGCTGCACCAGTCCCAGGAGGCGCTGGCCCGCAGCGCTGCCAAGGCCACGCTGGGCACACTGGTGGCCAGCGTCACCCACGAACTCAGCACACCCTTGGGCAATTGCCTGATCACCGCCAGCACCTGCTCCGATCTGTCCAGGCGCATGCTGGCGCAGATGGAAGCGGGACAGCTCAAACGCTCGGACCTGAATACGTTTCTGCTGGAGGTGCGCGAAGGCGGCGACCTGATAGAGCGCAACCTGCACCGCGCCGTGGACCTGGTGAAAAACTTCAAACAGGTGGCCGCCGACCAGGCCAGTGAACAGCGCCGCAGTTTCGAGCTGGCATCCGTGGTCAGCGAGGTGCTGGACACGCTGAGCCCGAGCCTGAAGCGCCACACGCACCAGGTGCTGGTCGATATTCCCCAGGTGATTGGCATGGACAGCTACCCGGGGCCTTTGGGCCAGGTGTTGATCAATCTGATCAACAACGCGTATCTACATGCCTTTGAAGGACGCAACGATGGCAGGGTGCGCATCGCGGCGCAGGCCCAATACGGCTGGGTGGAACTGCGCATCTCCGACGACGGCATCGGCATGCCGCAGGAGTTGCTGGCGCGGCTGTTCCAGCCCTTTTTCAGCACCAAGATCGGCCGTGGCGGCACCGGCCTGGGCATGACGATTGTGGAAAACCTGGTCAAAAAGACGTTGGGCGGCACGCTGGCCGTGGAATCCACGCTGGGCCAGGGCACGCGGTTTTTGATCCGTTTGCCGCTGTTCGCGCCGCATGAAAACGATATAGGTATCGACGCGCAGATCTAGTCTGGCAGTGGTTTTTGGGTCGGATTGTGTTGTGCCGAAGCCACTTTTCGGCCTGTCTCCCAGGCGCCGTATTAGGCGTGCCTCCTAAACAAGTTGTAACCAATTCGTCATAGACTGTCAGGAGTTGGAACATCCGTATAACAGGAGCCGTGTTTATGCCCCGTCGTCGCCCCGTCGTTCGCCATGCCCATGTCGGCGCGCCGCATGTGCTGAGTTCGCTCTTGGAGGGTCGCGGTCTGCTGGAAATGGCCTTGTTGCCGGCCTCGCTGCCGCTGCTGCTGGATGCGCCGCACGGTGACGGCCATCCGGTGCTGCTGGTGCCGGGTTTCATGGCCGGCGAGACCTCGTTGATAGGCCTGAAGCTGATGCTGCAGAACAAGGGTTACGACGTGCACACCTGGGGCCTGGGCCGCAATATGGGCTTTCGCAGCAAACACGCCAACGCGCTGCCGCAAAAAATTCGCCACCTGCACTACGTGACCGGCAAGAAGGTCAGCCTGGTCGGCTGGAGCCTGGGCGGTGTGTTTTCGCTGTATGGCGCGCAAAATTCACTGGAGTGTGTGCGCTCCATCATCACGCTGGGCAGTCCGGTCAGTGTCGACGCGGCCGGCAGCCAGTCGCCCACGGCCGTCAAGGCGCTGTACCGGCTGGTGTCGCACCGCCTGGGCCCGGCCGCCCACGTGATGCAACCCAAGGTCAAGGTCATGCGCGAACGCCGTCGCTTGGCGATTCCCACCAGCTGCCTGTATTCGCTGTCTGACGGCGTCGTGCCGCCGCAAGAGGCCACGATTGATGGCGACCCGGCCCTGCATGAAAACATCCAGGTGCCCGGCAGCCATATCGGCTTGGGCTTCAACGGTATCGTGTTGTCCATCGTGGCGGACCGGCTGGCCCAGCCCGAGAACCAGTGGAAGCCGTTTGCACCGCACGGACTGCTGGCGCGCGTCTTGAGCGCAACCGGGGCGGCACCCGAGCCCTGCCCGGCGCCCACCCCGACCTGATCGAATCTCCAGAAAGACACGCTCGCATGCGCCAACTGACTGAACACGACGCGGCCTATATTTATTCGGACAGCGCCCACGCCAATTCCAACGTCACGCTGCTGCACATCTACGACCAGTCCACGGCACCCGGTGGCGTGGTGCGCTTCAAGCAGATCCTGTCACATGTCGAAAGCCGACTCGATAAGCTGCCCAACTTCCGCGAAAAAATCCTGCGCGTGCCGCTGGACCTGGACTATCCGTATTGGGTGGAAGACGAGAACTTCAACATCGAATACCACGTGCGCCACATCGCACTGCCCAAGCCGGGCGACTGGCGCCAGTTCTGCATCCAGTCCTCGCGCATCCACGCGCGCCCGCTGGACCTGCAACGCCCGCTGTGGGAGATGTATGTCATCGAAGGGCTGGACAGTTTTCTGGACCTGCCGGTCGGCAGTTTTGCGGTGCTGTTGAAGATCCACCATGCGGCGATTGATGTCACGCATGGCAATGAAATCACCAGCCTGCTGCACGACATGTCGCCTGTCGCAACCGCGCCGGCGCCGGCTGTTCCCTGGTTCCCCGAAACGGCGCCGGGCAATCTGCAGTTGCTGTTGCTGGCCAGCCTGAATTTCGCGACGCTGCCGCTGCGCCTGGCCCAGCCCTTGAGCAATAGTTGGACCGCGATCAAGGCCACGGTCAAGACCTTTGCCGGCGAATTTCTGGGCAAGCCCCACGCCTTTCCGACGACCCGCTTCAACACCGAAGTCTCGCCGCACCGCGTGTTCGAAACGCGGCGTTTTGCGCTGGCAGATTTCAAGGCCATACGAACCCTGGTGCCTGGCGCCTCGGTCAATGATGTGGTGCTGGCGGTGTGTGCCGGCGGCCTGCGCAACTATTTGTACAAGCAGGACGAGTTGCCGCTCCAAAGCCTGGTCGCCGCGGCGCCCATTGCCGTGCACCGCGATGATGATGCGGACCCATCCGACACTGCGTCTGGCAACTACTCCTGGGTGCGGGTCGGGCTGGGAACCGATATCGCCGACCCGGTGCAGCGCCTGCATGTGATCCAGCAGGCCAGCTCCTCTTCCGAGGCCATGGCGCAGGCCCTGAGCGCCCGTGAGCTGACGCTGCTGGCGGAACAGGCGCCGTCGCTGGCGATTGTGGCCACCAGCAAGATGCTGCGCTCAGCATCGGCGTTGCTGGGCGATTGGGCCCCGCTGGCCAACTGCGCCATCACCAATGTGCCGGGCGCACGTGAACCGCTGTACCTACTGGGTGCGCGGCTCAGCTATTTGTCGGCCATCATGCCGATCTCCGACGGCATGGGCCTGGTGTTCTCGGTCACCGGTTACAACGACACCATCGTGGTTTCGTTCACGTCGTGTTACGAGCAGTTGCCCGACCCCGAGGTACTGGCCCAGTGCTTGCGCGACAGTTTTCAGGAATACTTGGCCTTGGCGCAAATGCCCGTGTCACCCAAGCCGCGTGTGAAAGCCAAGAAGCAGGTCCAGATACGGCCTGCGCGGCCGGGCGCCAAGGTGGTCAAGCCACGGGCTGGTGCTGGTGCAGCGGCATCACCATTGGCATAAACACCAGCTAGCCCTCGTGAAATATGCATAAGTCGCTATAAAAATAATAGTACTCTGGTGGCTGCAGCGCACCAGAGTGAGGCAGTGGACCTTACCAAGGTCTATGCCGTCCGTGCGGCCTGGTTGGGGTTCTGGCTGGTCGTTCGCAAAGTGTTACGCGCTTGAATGTGCGGCACACTTGGGACATGCGCGCAAAAATCCTGATCGGCCATCCTTCGTTGATCCCATGAAAAGATCAACCATCACTTTTTCCGAAGCAGCCGTCGTCTCGGCCATGTGTTTCGGGCTGTTCATTGTCTGGTCAACCGAAGCCGTACTGGCCGGCTTTCCAGAAGCCAAGTTCTCGACATCCAGCAACACGTGGACGATTGTTGTCGAAGTATTGCTCGCGGCCAGCACGCTGTTCTACCTGTACGTTCGCAAGTTTGACATCCGGTCGCTCTACCCGGAACCCAGCTTGGCCGGCACGCTGTGGGGGCTGGGCGTATTCGTCGCGGCATGGGTAGTGGGCGCCATCGCCACGTCCCCATTCGCGAGCGTGGAGCATCCTTTGCAGACGGAGTTCTCGTATGCACGCGTATCGCTTGCGTCAACCATCGTGTTTGCAATGGTCAATGGCGCTTTTGAAGAAGTCTTTCTCCTCGGGGTACTGGTCCGCGGTCTTCGTGGCTATGGTCTTTCTGTGGCAATGGGTGTTCCGTTGCTCGTGCGTGTTCTTTACCATCTGTACCAAGGTCCTCTCGGTGCAGTATGGGTACTCGCGTTCGGCCTTACTTTCACGCTTTTCTATGTTCGCAAACGGCTGCTCTGGCCACCCGTTCTGGCACATATCCTTTGGGACATTGTTCCAGTCATCGCAGCGGCGGCCTAACCACCATACTGAGCCGCAGTCATGACCGGAATCCAAACTGCCAACTTTCCGGAAGAGCGCGAACACCTTGTCTCCATCCATAGGCCCGCATGCTGCAAATTTTCGTTGTAGGCCTGTTGATGGCCCTGGTTGCCACCGGTTCGGCCCTGACGCAAACCGAAGCGGCATTGCCCACCACCAAGGCGCCTTGCGCAACGGTCGCCACCGTCCACACCCGCTCCAACAGTGCCACCCGTTATAGCTGGGTGCCCGGCCGCCCCGTTGAAGGTGCAAGCAGTGGCGGCAGTGTTGCGTTCATTCTGCTGATTGGCGGCGGCGGCACCTTGGACCTGGACGATGCCGGATGCCCACGGCGCTTGAAGGGCAACATCCTGGTGCGCACAGCGCCGCTGCTCCAAGCCGCTGGCATTGCGACGGCGTTGGTGGATGCACCCAGTGATTGGTCATCCGGTGAAGGCCTGGCCGGGTTCCGCATGCAGCCTGAACACGCGGCCGACCTGGCGCGTGTGATCGCCGATGTGCGGACCCGCAGTGGTGCCACGGCGGTGTGGGTCATGGGGCATAGCCGGGGTTCGCTGTCGGCGGCCAATGCGGCCGCGCGACTGAGCGGCGCCCATGCGCCCGACGGTGTGGTGCTGGTATCCGCCATGCTGCAGGGTGAAACCAGCAAGCGCAAGCCCTGGGTATCGCAAACCATTTTTGCTACCGAGCTAAAGGCCTTCAAAGGTGCCCTGTTATTGGTGGGCCATGCAGCCGACAACTGCGAGCGGTCCCTACCCGAACGCCTGGACGCCGCAGTGCAAGGGTCGCAGGCAGCGCGCCAGCAGGTGGTGCGCATGGTGGGTGGTCCGCGTAGTACCGGCCGTGCGCCCAGTCTGTCCACCTGTGAGGTGCACGAGGCCCACGACTTTGTGGACCAGGACGCGGAGTTTGCGCAAGGCGTGTTGCGCTTTGTCGGCGGGGGGCGGTTCTAGTTGCACCGGTTCAACCTAAACCAAGCCACGCAGTATCAGTCGGGTAGCGGGTTTTGCTCCGTGTCCCCCACAGAGGGCCTAAGCCCTCTGCTCCTCCTTTACCTGCGCAAAACCCGCTACCCGATTGATACCCAAGTCACGATGGCGCTCACCCCAACCATTCCTACCTACTGCGGCACAAAGCCAGTGGACTTGATGATGCGGGCCCAGGTCTGGCTATAGGCCTGTTCGCGGCTCGTGAGTTGCTGCGGCGTCATATAGGCCACGCTCAGGCCCATCGCAGTCAGGCGGTCGTGTACCTCCGGCAACGCGACCACTTTGGCCAGCGCGGCGGAAAGTTTGTCGATGGTCGCCGGCGGTGTGCCGGCGGGTGCAAAGATGCCGTAGTACGGCAGGTCTTCAAAACCCGCCAGCCCCAGTTCGGCAAAGGTCGGCACATCCGGCAGTATGGCCTGGCGGGTGCTGCCCATCACGGCCACCACCCGGATCTTGCCGGCCTTGTGGTTCTCGATGAAATCGGGCACCGAGCCGGTGCCCGCGGCGATCTGGTTGCCCAGCATGTCGCCCATCATGGGCGCGCTGCCGCGGTAGGGAGCGGCCTGCAGGTCCAGCTTGTATTTCTGGCCAATCATCTTGACTAAAAACTCCGGCACCGAGGCTGGCGCCGGCACACCGACCGTGCCCTTGCCCGCCCCCTGCTTTTGCACCCAGGCTACATATTCGGCCATGGACTTGGCGGGCGTGCCGCCGGACACCGCCAGCGCATTGACAAAGGTCGCAAAACCACCCACCGCAACAAAATCACGTGCCGGTTCGAAGCCGGGGTTCTTGACCACCAGCGGCAGGATGGACACCGTGTGGTCATGCGACAGGAACAGCGTGGTGCCGTCCGGTGCCGCGGCCTTCAGCGCCTGGGCTGCGAGCTGGCCGCCGGCGCCGGCCTTGTTCTCCACAATGACGTTGCCGCCCAGTGGGTCCTTGAGTTTGTCGGCGAGTATGCGGGCAATCGCGTCGGTGCCGCCGCCCGGTGGAAAACCCACCAGCAGCTTGACCGTGCCGTTCTGGGCCTGGGCCAGACCGCTGCCCAGGCACACAGTGCTGACCGCCAGGGTGATGGCCAAACGGCGTGTGAGCTTGGCCGTGTAGCCTTGAGAAAGTGCAAGAACCATGGGGGACTCCGTAATAAAAAATGAAGTGCGGTGCCAGATGGCAATAGTCTTCACCACTGTAGCAAGCTTTTTTAAGCCGCAATGGGCACCCGCTGCGCTGCTGCTGTGGGTATCCCTGCTGGAGACCCCCCCCAGCCTCGGCCGTGGCATGATGGCGGTTTGCCCGCCGAAACATGGGGGGCTTAATAGGAGAATTGCATGAACGCCCGTATACCCCCGAACGCGTTGGACGCAGCACAAACCCTCAGCCAGGTCAGCGCGTTGTGGGACGCCGAGATCGTTCCCCAGTTGCAGGACTACATCCGCATCCCGGCCAAGTCGCCGATGTTCGATGCGGACTGGGAAGCCAATGGTTACCTCGACACCGTGGTGCGCAATACCGCGGCATGGATCGAGGCACAGAAGGTCAGCGGCCTGGTGCTGGAAGTGATCCGCCTGCCGGGGCGCACGCCAGTGCTGTTTTTTGAAGTGCCGGCCACCAGGGTCGGCTCCACACAAACCGTGCTGATGTACGGCCACCTGGACAAACAACCCGAGTTCTCCGGCTGGCGCAACGACCTGGGTCCGTGGACCCCGAAGATCGACGACGGCAAGTTATACGGCCGCGGTGGTGCCGATGATGGTTACGCGGCCTACGCCGCGATTGCCGCCATCCAGACCCTGAAAACACAGAATGCGCCGCACCCCCGCATCGTCGGCCTGATCGAAAGCTGTGAAGAGAGCGGCTCTTATGACTTGCTGCCCTATATCGACGCGCTGAAACCCCGTCTGGGTGAAGTGGGCCTGGTGGTGTGCCTGGATTCGGGCGCCGGCAACTACGACCAGCTGTGGTTGACCAACAGCCTGCGCGGCATGGCCAGCGGTGTGCTGAAGGTCGAAATCTTGACCGAAGGTGTGCACTCGGGTGATGCGTCAGGCTTGGTGCCATCGAGCTTTCGCATCATGCGCCAGGTGCTGGACCGCCTGGAGGACAGCGCGACCGGCCGCCTGCTGCCAGCCAGCTTCCACTGCGAGGTGCCGGCCGACCGCCTGAACCAGGCCAAGGCCACGGCCGCCATCCTGGGTGATGAAATCTACAAACGTTTCCCGTGGGCGCATTACGACTGCGGCGGTTCCACCACCTTTGCATTGCCCACGACCACCGACCCGCTGCAGGCCCTGCTGAACCGCACCTGGCTGCCCACGCTGAGCGTGACCGGCGCCGATGGTTTTCCCGAGATGAAAAACGCCGGCAATGTGCTGCGCCCCTATACCGCCTTCAAGCTGTCCTTGCGTTTGCCGCCGTTGGTGGAAGCCGCCACGGCCGTGCAGGAATTGAAGGCGCTGCTGGAAGACAACGCGCCCTACCAGGCCAAGGTGACCTTTGAAGGTCTGTCCAGCGCCACCGGCTGGAATGCACCCAGCACCGCGCCGTGGTTTGAGGATGCACTCAACGCCGCGTCGCAAGCGCACTTTGGCGCGTCGTGTGGATACGTAGGCCAGGGCGGCACCATTCCGCTGATGAACATGTTGTCCCAGGGCTTCCCGGCCGCGCAGATGATGGTCTGCGGCGTGTTGGGTCCCAAGAGCAATGCGCACGGTCCCAACGAGTTCCTGCATATTCCCTATGCCAAGAAGTTGACCGCCGCCGTGGCCCAGGTCATTGCCCAATTTCCCTGAAACCAGTGACCACACCCTCTATGACCGCGGAATCCGTACTCTCCCCCTTTATTGCCAGTGGTGGGCACAACGTCATCGTCCAGGACTGGCCCTTGGATTCCGCAGTCGCCACACGCGGTGTTGTCATCGTTGTGCATGGTCTGGGTGAACATGCCGGGCGCTACGACCATGTGGCGCGCCAACTCAACGCGTGGGGCTTTGCGGTGCGCGGTTATGACCAATGCGGCCATGGCGAATCGGCCGGCGTGCGCGGCAGCCTGCCGACGGACTCGCGCCTGCTCGATGACCTGGCCGACATCGTGGACAGCACCCGCGCCCGCATGAACGACAAGACGCCGCTGATCCTGCTGGGCCACAGCATGGGTGGTCTGGTTGTCGGCCGCTTTGTGTCCCTGGCGATGCGCAAGGTCGAGGGCCTGGTCATGTCATCCCCGGCGCTGGACGCGGGCATGAATGGCTTCCAGAAATTGCTGGTCTCAATACTGCCCAAGATTGCCCCCGATCTGCGTGTTGGCAACGGCGTCAAGCCGCAATTTGTGTCGCACGATCCGGCCGTGGTCGCCGCCTACAAGGCCGACCCGCTGGTGCATGACCGCATCTCGGCGCGCCTGGCGCATTTCATCGCCACCGCCGGCCCACAAACCCTGGCGCTGGCCCCCCAGTGGACGGTGCCGACCCTGTTGCTGTATGCGGGTGACGACCGGCTGCTGAATCCCGAAGGCAGCCGCAAGTTTGCGGCAACCGCACCCAAGGACGTCGTGACCGCGCAGTGTTTCGATAAGCTGTACCACGAGATCTTCAACGAGCTGGATGCGAAACCGGTTTTTGCGGCGTTGCAGAAGTGGCTGGATCAGCGGTTCTGAGCGTCGAGCCAGGCATTTCGTTATTGGTTTGCTATCAATTAAGTAGTGGATTAGGTATATTCCACGAGGGCTAGCGGCCTGTTTTGCTTAAGGCATTGCTATCTATACCCAAAATGGGTGTGGTGCGAAACCTACTCCGCATTCTTGAAACGCCGCACCGCCTCATTGCGCTTGGCCATCAGCGTCTCGCCCTTCACCGTCAACCCCAAGTTGAAGTAAGCCTGTGCCAGGGCCTCCAGTGTGTAGAGGTCCCATTCGTTGCCTCTGGCCATGCTGTTTTCCAGCAGCTCGGCAGCGCGCTTATGGTTGTTCTTGCGGGTGTAGATCAGCGCAAGCTCGTTGACGAGTAATTGGTAGGCTTGTTCATTCACACCCTTTTCAAACCAGACCCGGGCGCCCTCCAAATCCTCTTTGTAGATAGCCATGCCGCGCGAGAAATACAAACGCGATTTCAGGTGCTCCACCAGCGCCTTGTCACCGATTTTTTGCTCCACCGTGGCGATGAAGGTTTCCATTTGGCCGAACGAGCCGCCCCACTCGGGTCGCAGCGCGTTGAAGTAAGAAATGGTCGGGGCCCACAGCGAGGGGTCCTGCTGCAAGGCAGTTTGCAGCAACGTGTCATCCGATTTCTGCAGGGTCAAGGCCCGGTTGTTGTGTATCAACTCCCCGGCGCACATGGCACAGTTGGCTAGCTTGTCGGTCGCCTTGTTCAGGTCCACCCTGGCCAGGGCCGACAGGCGGCGGAACTCGGCTATCTTGTCCTTGCTGGTTTCGGAAATGTATTTCTCACCCCGGGCATCCCAAGCCAGCACATTGAGGAACATGCCGCGGGCTAGATAGGCGTTGCCGCTGCCGGACTCCTTGACCCAACGGTCAAACTGTTTCTGAAAATCGCTGTCCAGCCGGGACAAGCTGGCAAAGCGCGCCTGCAAGACGTTGGACTTCAACTTGCCGGTGGCTTTCTGCGCAAACGCGGCATCCAGCGTCTGGTCCAGCTTTTTGAATTCGCTGCGCCACAACATGCCCATCAGAATATTCTGCGCATGCTCTTCGTCGTTGTAGACGTGGCTGTTGGCAACGGGTTTTTGTTCGGTAGTCAACGTCTTTTGCCAGATCGCCTGGTGTAATTCGGTGTTGGCCGCGTCTCTGAACGTGTGGTGCCAGATCTCCTGGTAGCCCTCCTGCTGCATGCCGTCCTTGCGGGCCTTGTACCACTCCGCGGTCATGCCCCAGTAGACAAAAAACTTGTCCATGTTGGCGGGAAAAGGCCTGAAGAAAGCCTTGTAGCTGAGTATGTCTTTGGCATCCTTCTGTCCCATGACCTTGAAGGGCATGAAGCGGCTGTCGACCATTTTTTGCACCATCTTGCCCATGGCGGGATCGCTGATCCAGGCGCTCTCTTTCACTTTTTCGGCGGCGTGGACCGTGGCTTTGTCTTGGGCAATTCCCAGGCCCGGCAGGCAGGCCAGGGCGAGCAGGCAGGCAGCAATGCGGTTTTTCATGTTCTGTATTTTTTGCGGTTGGTTGTTGGTGGTTATAAAGTGGCTTTGTTATGAGCCCCTGACGCCGACCTGACCGCAAACCACACCAGCGCAAACGCCATCAAGGCCACCGGAACCAGTGAACCCCAGTTCAACAGCGCCCAGCCTTGTGTGGTGACCAGCGCGCCGGACGCAAACGCCGTGACGGCCATGACCGCAAACACGCAGAAATTGATGGCTGCCTGGGCCCGGTCTTTTTCTTCCGGTCGGTAAGCGCTCAGTGACAGCGTGGTGCTGCCAGTGAAGATCAGATTCCAGCCCACCCCCAGCAAAAACAGGGCGACCGTAAACTGGTGCAGCTCCACGCCTGACAGCGCAATGGCAATACACACCAGGTTCAGTACCACGCCCACGCCCATGACGGGCAGCGCACCGAAACGCTTGATCCAGCCGCCGGTAAAAAAGCCCGGCGCAAACATGCCGATGACATGCCATTCCAGCACCAAGGCGGCATCGTCGAAGGACAGGCCACACTGCTGCATGGCCAGTGGTGTCGCGGCCATCAGCAGGCTCATGACGCCATAACCCAGGGCCGCGCTGGCGCAGGCGACGATAAATACCGGCTGGCGCATGATCTCCGACAGCGGCCGTCCACCAGCCGGCCCACTGGGTGTGATCACGTGTTGTGGAAAACGGATGAAGGCCATCAACACCATGGCAACCAGCGCCACCACGGCCAGCGCCGCGTAGGCGCCGGCAAAGGGCACGTCCAGCAAAGTTCGCGAACGGGCCGCCAGGTTGGGGCCGGCAATGGCTCCGATCAGGCCACCCGCCAACACCAGTGATACGGCTCTTTCGCGCTGCGGCGCAGGCACCAGTTCAGCGGCGGCGAAACGGTACAGCTGGCCATTGGCGCTGTAATAACCCGCCACCACGGTGGCTGCCACCAGCATCCAGAAATTCTTGTCCACGATGGCCCAGGCGGCCACGCAGGATGAGCCCATGGCCACCAGCAAACCGATCTGGAACGAGATGCGCCGCCCATAACGCGATTGTGTATGCGCCACCAGTGGCGTGCTCAGCGCGCCGCCCACCACATACCCCATGACGGGCAGCGTGGCCATCCAGCCAAAGGGCGCCAGGCTCAGGCCAACGAGGCCATTGATGGCAATAAAGGCGACGTTGTTGGTGAGGAGAAGTCCTTGGCACAGGGCCAGTAGCCAGAGGTTGCGGTTCATGCCACCAGTGTAAGTGGCCGTCTGCGGTGCCGGCCGTTCCACGGAGCGGCGATGACTGGCCGGCCCCTGTTCAGGGGACCGGCACAGAAATCACTTGGCCTTTTAGGCTGCTGCTGCGGCGGCCGTTTTGCGCGAGGCCGCTTTCTTGGCCACGGCCTTCTTCGCTGCGACAGGGGTGGCTGCGGCTTTCTTTGCCGGCGCCTTCTTGGCGACTACTGCCTTCTTCGCAGGAGGTGCGGCCTTTTTGGCGGGCGTGGGTGCCTTCTTGGCCGCGACCTTGGCTACTGGTGTCTTTGCGGGTACCTTGGCTGCCACTGGCGCCTTGTCGACCACCGGCTTGCTGGCCTTTTTGGTGGCGCCACCATCCTTCCAGGTCAAGCGTGCCTTCTTGGCCAGTGTCACCACCTTGGCAATGGCTTCGTCCGAGAAAACACCATTGACGCCGGAAATGGCGGCCAGCTTCATGCCGTGTTTGAGGCCGAGCTTGTAGATCTCCTTGACCTTTTCCCACTCGGTGTCGCGGCCCACGGTGAAGACCTCAAAGCGGCCTTCCAGCGCCAGCACTATGGTCTCGGCCAGGCAGGCGTAGACCACGTTCGGTGGCAGGCCAATGCTCTTCAGACCCTTGACCTTGGTCGGCAGATCGATCTCACCGGATTCGATGACCAGCACGTCGGGGCGCTTGGCCACGTCGGAAGCCGGCAGGTCCAGCGGACGCGCCACGTCGGTGATGACACAACCGGGCTTGACCCGCATGATGTCCAGGATCTCCTTGCCGGCGCCCGAGGTCGACGTAACGATCATGTCCATGTCGGCCAGCAGGTCGTTGTAGTCGATGGTCGTGAAGACCTTGGCGTCCGGTGTTTCCTTCAGGATGGAGGCCTTGAGTTCGTCAAGTTTGCTCAGCGTGCGGCCGGCCAGGTAGACCTCGTCAAACGACATGGCCAGCAGGCGCGCGCTGACCGAACCGATGGAGCCGGAGGCGCCGATGACCATGGTCTTGGCCGCAACTTTTTTATTGTGTTTGTTGACGGTCATCAGACCCATGCGGCGCATGGCGTCGGCCGCGGCCCACAGCGCACCGGATGCGGAGTAGCTGTTGCCGGTGGTGATGGGCAGGCTGGAGCGCCGTGCCACAGTGACACCGGCATCACCCACAACCTTGGTAAAGGCGCCCAATCCCATCAACTGCGCGCCCATTTTTTCCGCCATTTTGGAGGCTTGCAACAGGCGGCGGTAGGTGAACTCGGGGCTGCGTGTCAGCATCTCCTTGGGTGTGCCACCCACGGAGATCAGCCAGCCTTCGGCCTCGGCACCGGTGGGCGAGACGATGTTGCTCATCTTGCAATACACCATGGGCGGCAAGTGCGCGGCCAGCGTTTCAACCTGGTCCATCACAAACTTGGGCGTGGCCTTAGGGAAGGGGTATGCGTTCTTGATGTAGTTTTGGCTCAGCGGGTGGATCACAAACGCAAAGCGGCGGATATTGCGGAACTTGCCGGTGGGGTGCAGCAGGCGCGGCTTGATGTCCAGCTCGTTCAGGATTTCGTCGAACTCATCGTCGGACACTTCCTCCTGCGGCTTCTCCAGCGCCGCCAGAATCATGGCCTCAATCGTGTTGATGCCGACCACTTCGGGGAACAGCTTGGGCGATACGTCTATGACCAGGTTGACCTTGCACTTGGTGAAGAAGGCCTGGCGCTCGTCGTCCACCGCCGACGTGATGATGGTTTTGCCTTCTAGGTTGGTCGCGTTGCTGACCGCCTTGAGTTCGGCAAAAGTGCCCACAATGACGTGGGACTTGGCCACCACGTCGGCCACCATGCGGTTCTTGAAGCCGGACATGGCCGCTTCCAACATCTGCCCAGACTTACCCTGCAGCATGTATTTGCTGCCCTTGGCGTACAACTCCAGTTGCTCTAGCGAGCCCAGCATGGTGGGTGCGCCGGTCTGGAACAGTGCGTCGGCAAAGCTCAGGTTCTTGGTGTAGTCGGACATGGCGACGGCCATGTCGTAGTTGCGCATGCCCGAGAGGAACAGCACCAGGTTGTTGTTGAAGTAGTGGCCCAGCTCTTTTTGCACGTAACGCACGGCGCGCACCTGCAGCATGCGGCGCAGCGTGGCGCCGGTAGTGACCGGCACACGGGTCACGACATTGGTCAGGCGCTGGGTTTCCTTGTTGATGACGGTGCGCAAGCCCACCTGGTAGTGGTCGGGGATCTCACCCAGACCAATGGCATCGGCCGTGGCCTGCTGGCGGCGCATCAGCTCCCAGGCCTTGCCCGTGTCCTGGTCCGCGCCCATGCGGCGCACCGAAAAGGACCGGCCCAAAAACTGGGTCTTGAATTCAAAATCCTGCTTGGACGAACCCAGCGTTACCGTTACTACTTTTTTCATCATCAACCGCTCCTCTTATCGTTACTAAATTGCCCCCACGCTCCACCGCTTCGCGGGTCGCTGCCCCCCAAAGGGGGCTGTTTCACCTTGGGGCGGCCCGGCGGTGAAACCGTTGCCCCCACGGGGGCCGCGTTTCAGCCTGCCGCCTTTTTACCTTTTTTCGCTGGGGCTGCTGTCGTGGCCTTGGGCGGCAGCGCCTTGCGGATCAGATCTTCACACACTTCCTGCGACATATAACGCGGCACCGGATAACCGGTGTGCGCCTCCCAGCACGCGGCCTTGGCCAGCGCGGGAATGTCGGACTCTTTCAGCGCGGCCAGGAATGTGGGGATGCCCAGATCGCGGTTCAGTTGGTCCACCGCGTCCAGGAACTTTTGCGCCAGGGTGTCGTTGTCTTCGTCTTCGGTGCCGATCTTGGCGGCCACGGCCAGCAGGGCCAGGCGGTCGACGATGGCAGGGTGCGAATACTTCAGCACCAGGGGCAGCATGATGGCATTGGCCAGGCCGTGGGGTGTGTGGTACAGGCCGCCAAACTGGTGGGCAATGGCGTGTACATAACCCACGTTGGCGCGGGTAAAGGCGAAGCCGGCGTAGGTCGAGGCCAGCGACATCTTCTCGCGCGCTTCCAGGTTGGTGCCATCGGTGTAGGCGGTGCGCAGGTTCTCGAAGATCAGGCCAACCGCGGACAGCGCCATGCCGTCGGAATAGGGCGTGGTCCAGTTGCCAACAAAGGCCTCGATGGCGTGGGTCAGTGCGTCAATGCCGGTGGCGGCCGTGATGTGGGGCGGTAGGCCGGTCATCAAGGACGGGTCCAGCGCGGCCATCTTGGGCACCATGCGTGGGTCGACGATGACCAGCTTCTTGTGGTTGACCGGGTCGGAGATCACGGCGGCCACGGTCACTTCGGAGCCAGTGCCGGCCGTGGTGGGCACGGCGTAAATCTTGACCGGTGTGCGCAAGCCCTTGAGGTAACCCGCCAACTGGTTCAGCGGTTTGGGGTTGGAGGCAGCCACGGCAATCGCCTTGGAGGCATCCATGCTGGAGCCGCCGCCGAACGCAACGATGGCGTCGCAGTTCTGGTCCTTGTAGAAGTCAATGCCTTTTTGCACCAGCGGGATCGGCGCGTCGGGTGTGATCTCGTCAAACACCACGAACTGCGCGCCGCCTGCGGTCAGCGCATCGGTCAGGCCCTTGAGCAAGCCGAGCTTGGAGATGATGCTGTCGGTGACGATCAGGATCTTGCGGTGTCCAAAGCCGGCAATCGCCTGTCCCAAACGGCCGCTGGAACCGGGGCCTACCAGCAGTGTGGGTTGCGGGATCGGTATGAAGCGGGTCAGCAGGCCGGCACCCTTCATCAGGGCTCCCAGGCCCGTGGCACGAACAGTGTTGCGCATCGATTCGGATATCAAGAAAGGTCTCCTCGCAAATAGGCCAAAGGCGTCACTGTAGTATGCCCACGCATACAAGAGTTGGGGCGCCAACCTAGACGCGTACAAACCCTGATGCGCACAGCGGGTGCTGCCTCCAACCCAAAATGCGAAGTGCAAAAAGCAAACCGAATCAACCCTGCATAACCGACGTGTGCGCACGGTGCTCTATCAGACGGCTACCGGAGCAGGCCTCCAGATACCCGTGGCTGCGGTCACTTTGCAATAGTCCGCAAAGTCGCGCGGTGCGCGGCCAAGCGCTTCCTGCACGCCGGTGGCCAGACAGGCGTTGCGTCCATCGAATACCTCCTCACATAGGTCGGTGAACATATTGGCCAGGACCGGGCCAACCACGGGGGTCATCTCTGCACGGAACGTATCAAGGGTCAAGGGCACATAACGCACGTTTCGCCCGGTCGCGGCGGATAGTTCTGCGGCGGCTTGGTCAAAGCTGAGCAGTCGGGGGCCTGTCAACTCATACACGCGGCCTCGATGGTGTGGCTCGGTCAACGCGGCTACCGCCACATCGGCAATGTCATCGGCATCCAGGAATGGCTCCTGTATGTTGCCAGCGGGCAGCGCAAGCACGCCTTCCAACACCGGGTGCAGCAGATGGCCTTCGCTGAAGTTCTGTGAAAACCAGCTGGCGCGCAGGATCGTGCAGCCCAGGCCACTGGCTTGCACCTTGGCTTCGCAGCGCTGGGCATGGCTTTCATTGCGGCCGGACAACAGCACCACGTGCCGTAACCCGGCTCGCACGGCAGCCTGCGCCAGCGCCTCCAACTTCTCCGGCGCACCGGGGAAGGCCAACTCGGGTGCGTAGCAAATATAGGCGCTGTGCACTCCCTCCAGGGCAGCGGTCCAGGTAGCGGGTTGGTCCCAGTCAAACGGTATAGGGGATTGGCGTGCGCCCTCGCGCACAGTGTGGCCCAGAGCGCGCAGTTTTTGCGTGATGCGGCGGCCGGTTTTTCCGGTGGAGCCAATAATCAGGATAGGTGTGTTTTGCATGGAAAGCCTTTCAGAGTGGTAATGTGTTCATCCAGTTTATGGAGATATTGCAAGACAACCAATGCCAAAAAATCCCTAACTATTTACCAATCGTCCAATTACAAAGATACTTGGCATAGGCAAAGCACAATACCCTCCCATGGCCAGCCTTCCCGATAACACCCCTGACCTGCTGGGCGAAGCCCTGCACCTGATGCGACTGAATGGCACGCTGTACTGCCGGTCCGAACTCAGCGCGCCCTGGGCCATCGATCTGCCGCCGATAGAGGGCTGCATGATGTTCCACATCGTCACCTCCGGCCATGGCTGGCTGGAGGTGGCCGGCAGTGAGCCACGTTTGTTGCAGCCCGGCAGCCTCACCCTCATCCCGCACGGCGCGGGGCACCGCATCTACAGTGACACACATACGCCCGCACAAGGGCTTTTCAACATACCGGTCGAGCAGGTCAGCGAGCGGTATGAGGTGTTGCGCTACGGTGGCGGTGGCGCGATGACCCATGCCATGTGCGGAGTGGTTCGTTTCGACCATGTGGCGGCACAACGCCTGATAGCCCATCTGCCAAGCGTCTTGCAAGTCGACACCTGGAGCGAAGACGATGCAAATTGGTTGCAGAGTACCTTGCGCTTCATTGCCAAGGAGGCGGGTGCATCGCGTCCCGGGGGCGAAACGGTGATTACCCGCCTGGCGGACATTCTGGTCATACAGGCATTGCGCGTGTGGCTGGATACCGCACCCGAGGCCCAGCGGGGCTGGCTGGCTGCCCTGCGCGATCCGCAGATCGGCAAGGCGCTGTCGCTGATGCACCGTGTGCCCGAGCAGGCCTGGACGGTGGACGCCTTGGCGGACAAGGTCGCCATGTCACGCTCGGCCTTTTCGGCGCGTTTTACCAGCCTGGTGGGCGAGCCGGCCATGCAGTACCTGACCCAGTGGCGCATGCATCTGGCCCGTGCGCACCTGCAGCACAGCGCGGAATCTTTGGGTCGGGTGGCGGAGCGTTTTGGCTACCAGTCGGAGCCCGCGTTTTGCCGGGCGTTCAAGCGGGTATTCGGCGTTTCACCCGGCAGCGCGCGGCAATCCGCTGAACACAAGCCCCTTGCCGCCGCGCGCGAATAAGGAACTGTCCGGGGCAGTGGCCAGGGGTTACACCAGCAAGCGTGCCAGTGCCGTCAATGCAGCAGTCTCTGCACGCAAAACGCGTGGACCCAGGGAGACCGGAGCAAAGCCACCGGCGATGGCCGAGGCCTCTTCGGCTGCCCCTAAACCACCTTCCGGGCCCGAGAGAAACGTGGTGTGTTGTGCCAGGCTGCGGGCGGCAAGAGCTTGCAGGGGGCTGGACCCTGGGGCCAGCGACAGCAGGCTGCGTACATCCTGCCCCGGCGCAGGCAGGGATTGCAACCATGCGTTCAGGGTTTTGACGCCGTGCACCTGGGGTACGCGGTTGCCGCCACATTGCTCGCAGGACGCGACGGCCACGCTCTGCCAATGGGCAATCTTCTTGTCAGCGCGTTCGCCGGACAGGCGCAGCACGCTGCGTTCCGTCATCAAGGGCTGGATGCTGGCCACGCCCAGTTCGGTGGCTTTTTCCACCAACCAGTCCATGCGGTCATTCGCCGGCATGCCGACTGCCAGGTGCACGGTGGCACTTGCCTCGCGCTCAATGGCGCTATGTGTACCTACCTGCACCTGCACGTCGCTGCGGCCCATGTGGGTGATAGTGGCTTCAAACTCGCCGCCGATATTGCCCAGTGCATCCAACCCACTCGGCACATCACCGTGCCTGCCGTTGAACAGCGTTATCGTGTCTCCCGGTTGCAGGCGCAGCACCTGCACATGGCGTGCGGCGCCCGCGGGCAGGTCCAGCAGCGTGCCACTCGCCAAAGGAAGCGGACAGTAAAAACGGGGCATCTTGAAGTTGCTATTAAATTTGGAGCGCGTTGCGCAATGTTTACGGGGGCTAGCGAGTGATTTGGCTTAGGTCCTGCCGAAGGCGTAGGCATTCGGCACTTCAATACCTTCTATGCGCTCCACCAGCCGCAATAGCGGCTTGAGTTCCATGTAACGTGAGCAGGTGGTGCGTATGTAGGCAATGAAACGCGGTGTGTCGGCCAGGTAATGGGGCTTGCCGTCGCGGATGGACAAGCGCGCAAAGATGCCGGCAATCTTCAGGTGGCGCTGCAGGCCCATCCATTCCACACCCTTGTAGAACTCGCCGAAGTCGTCGCCCACCGGCAGGCCGGCCTTGCGGGCCTTTTCCCAATAACGAATGGTCACGTCGAGGCAGAAGTCTTCTTCCCAGCTCAGAAATGCATCGCGCAGCAGGCTGGCAATGTCGTAGGTGATGGGGCCATAGACCGCATCCTGGAAATCCAATACGCCCAGGCGCGTGGCGGAAGGCTTGCCAAGGGGGGCTGGTTTCGCGGCTGGGGCGCCCCAAGATGAAACAGCGTCCTCGGGGAGCAGTGACGACACGTTCGTGTCGAGCGTGGGGGCAAGTTTCGCCGCCGGGCCGCCCCCAGGCGAAACAGTCCCCTCGGGGGGCAGCGCAGCACACGCAGTGGTAAGCGTGGGGGCCATACCTTCAGAAACCATCAGGTTGCGCGGCATGAAGTCCCGGTGCATGTAGACGTTGGGCCAGGACAGCGCGCTATCGGCGAGGGCGGCAAAGGCCTTGTCGAGCACTTGGCGCTGCGCTTCATCCAGCGTGACCTGCCGGTATTCGCCGATGTACCACTGGGGGAACAATTCCAGCTCGCGCATCACAAACGCGCGGTCATACGGCGGCAACACGCCTTCGCGCGAGGCCAGTTGCCACTGGATCAGCGTCTCTACCGCGTCCAGGTACAGCTCCAGTGGTGGTGGGGCATCAGGTTGGATCACGTCCTTCATCGTATGTGTGCCCAAATCGGTCAGCAGCATGAAGCCGTTGGCCTCGTCCCAGGCCAGCACGCTTGGCACCCTGAGTCCGGCCTGAGCCATCAGTTCGGCAGCGTTCGCAAAGGGCTTGCAGTCGCCCTTGTCGGGTGGCGCATCCATGATGATCAGGCTGGTTGGCACGCCACCAGCCGCGCTATCGACCCGCAGGTAGCGGCGAAAACTGGCATCGGCCGAGGCCAGGCGCAGCGTGTCGGGGGCGAGCTGGTGGTTTTGGCTGACGCGGGCGAACCAGTCGTCAAACTGGGCCTTGCGCAGGGGGTCGGTCCACAGGAGACTGGAGGGGCTTGCCATTGGCGGGGTGCTGGAGATTGGGCTCATGGATAATCCATTCTACAAAGCCCCTCTAAGATACGCCCTCCCTCCCTCCTCTGTATTGACTGACACCCTGCCGCGCAGAACCGCCCATTCCCTGTTGATGCTGCCATTTGCCCCATGCCTGTTCCCAAGCGCGACGTAAATTTTCGCAAGCCCCGACACCGATTCGTGTTGTCCAACCTGGTGGTTGCGGCGGGTCTGGCGTGCGCCGGAGTTTCAGTGCGCGCACAAACGGTGGAGACAACGGCATCCGGCGCGCAGCCCGCAGAGGCGCCCCTGCTCAAATCCAGCAGCATGCTGGAGGAACAACTGTCGCCGGACCAGGCGAACAAGGTTCCAGTGTTTGTGACCGGAGACCGCATGTCGGGCCGTCCCGATCTCGACACCTTGGTCGAAGGCGACGTGGTGCTGCGTAAGGCCGGCACGGTGATACGTGCCGACCGCCTGGAATATGACCAGCCCAATGACTACGTCAAGGCCCATGGCAATGTTCGTATCAACCGCAAGGGTAATGTGTTTGAAGGCCCTTTGCTGGAGCTCAAGGTCGAGGCGTTTGAAGGTTTTTTTAATGAACCGCGTTACCACTTTCTGAATAACGATGGCCAGGGCCAAGCCGAGCGTGCCGACTTTGTGGATGAGAGCCATACCGTCATCCATAACGCCAGCTACACCACGTGCCGGCGTAAACCCGGCCCGGACTGGTTGCCTGACTGGGTCTTGCGTGCCACGCGCATCAGCCTGGACAATGACGAAGACGTGGGTATTGCACAGGGCGCGGTGCTGAGCTTTAAGGGCGTGCCGATACTTCCTTTTCCGGCCATCAGTTTTCCGCTCTCCGACAAGCGCAAGTCGGGCCTGCTGCCGCCTACCATTGGATTTGGGACTGAAAGTGGCGTGGAATTAACGTTGCCCTATTATTGGAATATTGCGCCCAACCGTGATGCCACGTTCGCCCCCACGCTGATGACACGCCGGGGTGTCGATCTGGGTGCGGAGTTTCGTTACCTGGAGCCAACCTATACCGGCACTGTGCGGGGCAATTACATGCCCGGTGACAAGCTGACTGATACAGACCGATGGGGTCTGTCGGTTGTACACCAGGGTGTTGTCGCAACGCCGGTTGGGCCGGTCACCGTGGCGGCCAACATCAACCGGGTCAGCGACGACAACTACTGGCGCGATTTCACCAATGCCAGGACATTTGCCGACGCCAATGCCATCGCCAATACCAGCGCCAGCGTAGGCGTCGCTGCAACCCCGCGTCTGCTGCCGTCCGGACTGAGCGCGTCCTGGGGGCTGGGCGCCTTTTCCGCCACGGCACGCTTGCTGAAGTGGCAAACCCTGCAAGATGTCACGACGCCCATCAAGCCGCCCTATGATCGCGTTCCCCAATTGACGGCACGGTATGCATTGACCAATGTGCGCGGAATTGATTGGTCTATCGATGGCGACTTTACCCAATTTGAAGCCGACAAAAGTCGCACGCTGCAACCCAACACACAGCGTGCCGTGGCCTTGTTGCAGGTCAGCCGCCCCTGGCTGGCGCCGGCGGGATTTATCACGCCCAAGGTGCAATTACATGCGACGGCCTACCAGTTTGACGAAACGCTCGCCAATGGCAGCCAGTCCGCGGACAGCGTAGTGCCGACCTTCAGCCTGGACAGTGGTTTGGTGTTTGAGCGCGAAACGCGCTTGTTTGGGCGCGGTCTCGTCCAGACGCTGGAGCCCCGGGCGTTTTATGTCTACACACCCTACCGCAACCAGAGTGCCCAGCCGAATTACGACACCGCCGGCAATGACTTCAACTTTGCGACCATTTTTACGGAAAACGCCTATGTCGGGCACGACAAGATATCCGACAACAATTTGTTGACACTGGGGGTGAGCACGCGGTTCCTGGACGCCGATACCGGCGCCCAATTGGCCCGTTTTGGCATGGCCCAGCGTTTGCGTTTTGCGGACCAGCGGGTGACACTGAATCGCACCGATGCACCGGCACAGGCCGGATTCAGCGACGTCATGCTGGGGGCTTCCGTCAATGTGCAGGAGCACTGGGCCCTGGATACCACGCTGCAGTACAACGGAAAAACCGACCAATCGGTGCGCTCGATTCTGGGTGTGCGCTACAACCCGGGCAATTACCGCGTCGTCAACGCCGCCTACCGCTTCCAGAGAGGCGTCAGCGAGCAACTGGATTTGAGCTGGCAATGGCCGCTCAACAATTTGTGGGGCGACACCGGCAAAGAGTTGGGTTCCGGTCGGGGCCAGGGCGAGGGTCGCTATTACAGCGTCGGGCGGCTGAACTATAGTTTGGACGAACGGCGCCTGGTCGACACGGTTCTGGGCGTCGAGTACGATGCTGGCTGCTGGCTGGCCCGGGTTGTGCTGGAGCGCACGCAAACCAGCAACTCCACCGCAAAGACGCAACTGATGTTTCAGTTGGAGTTTGTGGGTTTTACCCGCTTGGGTCTGGGCGGAAACCCCATACAAACCTTAACCCAGAATATTTCGCGCTACCAGAATTTGCGAAATTCGGGCGGCACAACCAGCCGCTTTAGCAACTACGATTGATTGAGAGACCATGAATTTTCGAATTTGGGCACCTGTTATTGGCATTTTCTGCAGCGCCCTGGTGCCGGGTGTGCACGCCCAAACCGCGCAGCAGGCCGACTTTATTGTGGCTGTCGTGAACTCCGAGCCGATTACCAATAGCGAGGTGCGCAACGCGATGCAGCGGGTGGCCCGGGACATTGCCCAGCAACGCCAGTCGGCTCCACCCACGGACGAACTCCGGCGCAGGGTGTTGGAGCGTCTGATCAACGAGCGGGCGCAACTGCAAGTGGCCAATGACACTGGGCTGCGCGTGGACGAAGCGGCCATTGACAATGCCGAGCAGGCGGTGGCACGCCAAAACCAGATCGATGTGTCCGAGTTGCGGTTGCGCGTAGCCAAGGACGGCATTACACCGGCCCAGTTCCGCGCCCAATTGCGCGACCAGTTGTTGCTGTCGCGCCTGCACGAACGTGAAGTCGAGGGTCGTTTGCGCATCTCCGAAGCTGACATTGACCGTTTTATTGCGGAGCAGCAGGCAGGCAACACCGATCCCTTGGCACAAGAAATCAACCTTGGCCATTTGCTGATTGCTGTGCCGGAAAAGGCAACGGCGGAGCAGGCGACAGCGCTGTCGCAGCAGGCGCAAAAGGTGCTGAGCCGTATCCGCGCTGGAGAGGATTTTTCCGCCCTGGTGCAGGAAGTGTCGGCCGCCGATCGCAGCAATGGCGGCCAGTTGGGACTGCGTCGGGCGGACCGCTATCCACCGGCCTTTGTGTCGGCCACGCAAAACCTGGCGGTTGGTGGGGTGTCGGACATCGTGCGCACTGGTGCGGGTTATCACATCTTGAAAGTAGTGGCAAGACAGGCCCCTGCGGCGCCCAGCAAGGCCGCAATTCAAAGCCACCCGCGGCACATTCTGTTGCGCACTGGCCCCCAACTGAGCCAGGCCGCAGCCATTGCCCGCCTTGCGGACTTCAAGAAACGCATCGAGGCTGGTACGGCGACCTTCGCGGCCTTGGCCCGTGAGCATTCACAAGACGGCAGCGCACCACAAGGCGGCGACTTGGGCTGGGTAGCCGCTGGTGCTTTTGTGCCGGAGTTTGAGGAACCCATGAACCGTTTGAACGAGGGGCAGATCAGCGCGCCGGTAGTCTCGCGTTTTGGCGTGCATCTGATCGAATTGATCGAACGCCGTAGGGTGGAGCTGAGCGCCCGTGAAGTGCGCGAGGCCGTTCGCAACCAATTGCGCGATAGCAAATATGACGCCGCGTTTGCAAGCTGGGCCCAGGATATTCGGGGCAATGCTTTCGTGGAGTACCGCGAGCCTCCGCAGTGAGGATGGCCCCCACGCTCCACCGCTGCGCGGGTCGCTGCCCCCCGAGGGGGTGCGTTTCGCCTTGGGACGGCCCGGCGGCGAAACTGGCCCCCACGCTCCACCGCTGCGCGGGTCGCTGCCCCCCAAGGGGGCTAAGTCCACTTGGGGCGGCCCGGCGTGGACTTTTGTCCGTCACGCCATCTGTTGCACGCGGGTGCCTTCTATGAAACACATTGCGCGTAAGCGATTTGGCCAGCATTTTCTGACCGACGGGGGCATCGTGGATGCCATCGTGGATGCCATTGCCCCCAAGCCTGGGCAGCGCATGGTGGAAATTGGCCCCGGGCTGGCGGCACTGACCCAGCCTTTGGTGGAACGCATGGGTCATCTAACGGTGATCGAATTGGACCGGGATCTGGCACAACGCCTGCGCGGGCATGGCCAGCTGAGGGTCATTGAGTCAGATGTGCTGAAAGTGGATTTTGCCCGCGTGCAATCGGAGTGGCCTGCTACTGATTCAGTCGCAAATGGCGTGGGAGCCACAGGCTTATCGGACAAGTTGCGTGTAGTGGGTAACCTGCCGTACAACATCTCCACCCCCATTCTGTTTCACTTGCTGGATGCGGTGGATGTGATTGAAGACCAGCACTTCATGCTGCAAAAGGAAGTCATTGACCGCATGGTGGCACAGCCCGCCACGTCGGCATTCGGGCGCCTGAGTGTGATGCTGCAGTGGCGTTATGCGATGGAGAACGTGTTGTTGGTTCCTCCGGAGAGTTTCGACCCACCTCCCCGCGTGAACAGTGCCGTGGTCCGCATGCTGCCGCTGGCCCAACCACCTGTGCTGGATGTGCAGCTATTGAGTGAGCTGGTGCAGGTAGCTTTCAGCCAGCGCCGAAAGCTGCTGCGCAATACGCTGGGCCGATGGTTGGACGCGCAAGAGTTCAGCGGCACATTTGACGTGCAAAGGCGCGCCGAAGAGGTGCCGGTACAGGATTATGTGAACCTGGTGCAGCACTCCAGCCTTGCCAAAGCAGCTGCGGATTTGGTTACGCCATAGTCTTTTGCGCGTTGAACAGGCGGCAAAAAGCCCACCGATTGGTGGGCTTTTTTTGTTGGGGACTTGTCTCTACGCCGCGGCGAGCCAGTAACCTGAGTTAAAGGGGCTGCTCATACGCAGCGCCAATGGAGATACATCCAACAATTTGTCGGTGGGCATCTTTTCGCCCGTTTCGGTTGTCATCTCGATACCCGCAATGGATGCGGCCTGAGCGATGGTACCGTTTGCCTCGTTCGCCCGTTCTGCTTGGCTGGTGTGTGCAGAACGGGCTACAGAAAAGAATAGAAGCATCGGAACGGTATCTTCCGGTCCCCCCAATAATCTGCAGTGTCGCGGAAGATGTCGAGCAATTGCTCGCGTGCTTCCTTGTCAAACTTGGTGTTGGCGGGAATGTGCTCCAGCACGGCGATGAAGCCAGGCTGAGGGCCAGACTTGTGCACCGGGTCGGTCATGCTGTCGTACAGGGCATCAAAATTCTTGCCCACGTGCGCTGGCAGTTTGAATTGGCTGCCAATCAGGTCCAGCACGTCCTGCTTGGTTTGTGCATCGGCCAGATTGGCGTACAGAAAGTGGTGTCCCAGACCCTGGGCAGCTTCCTGCAAATCCGGCACCCTGAAGGCCCGGATCGATTGAACGATATTCGTTCTGACTGTTCGAAGTGGCATATCCATTCCCGCTTCAC
>JAZKIR010000071.1:0-60052 GCA_040384785.1 Pseudomonadota bacterium | reverse complement strand
GTAGGCAATAGAAGCGTTGCTAGGAATAGCGTGCGTCGCATGTTGCGCTTTAACGTAATGTCCAGAGCAAAACCTGCTCTATAAGTTGGTGGCTGCTCCATAAGTTGGACATAAATATCTCCTAGAAATGGCTTGCAGCCTTGCAATTCGTTGAATATACTGGACAAACATACAGTTATAAAAATTCCATGAAACCCGGCAACCCTCCGTTGCAATCCACACGTGTGTTGGACCAGTTGCGTGAGCGCATTCGGTACATGCACTATAGCCTCAGTACCGAGCAGGTCTATGTCTACTGGGTCCGGTTTTTCATTCGCTGGTCGGCACGCTGTGGCCAAATGCGGCATCCGCGTGAACTGGGTGCCCCCGATGTGGAAGCCTTTCTTTCCATGCTTGCAACCGAGCGCAAGGTATCAGCTTCCACGCACAACCAGGCCCTCAGCGCTGTATTGTTCCTGTATCGCGAAGTGCTGTGCATAGATCTGCCCTGGCTTGACAACATTAACCGCCCTGCCCAAAAGCGTCGCATTCCCAGTGTATTGACCAGGGATGAAGTGGCTGGTCTACTGGCGCACATGGAGGGGCAGACTGCGCTGTTGGCCCGTTTGCTATACGGCACGGGTATGCGGCTGATGGAGGGCATGCGTCTTCGCATCAAAGACGTAGACTTTGACCGTCACGTCATCATCGTGCGGGAAGCCAAAGGCGGCAAAGATCGCGTAGTGATGTTGCCGCATTCGTTAGCACCCGCGTTGCGGGCCCAAATGCTGGCAGCGCGCGCGCAATGGGAGACGGATCGCCAGACGCAGCGGGGTGGGGTTGAGACGCCGCACGCGTTGGAGAAAAAATACCCCAAGGTCGGCCACACTTGGGGTTGGTTCTGGCTGTTCCCATCCCCAACACTGTCAATCGATCCACGTAGCGGCGTAGAACGGCGTCACCACTTGTATGAAGACAGGGTTCAGCGGGCACTCAAGAAGGCAGTGCCGCTTGCAGGTATTTGCAAACCGGTTTCCGTCCACACGCTGCGCCACTCATTCGCCACCCACTTGCTGCAAGCAGGCACCGACATCCGCACCGTGCAAGAGCTGCTGGGCCACAGCGATGTAAGCACAACGATGATTTACACCCATGTACTCAAGGTGGCCGCTGGCGGCACCAGCAGTCCTCTAGATTCATTATTGGCGAACGTCTAACCCCAATTGCTACAACAAATGTAGCGACATACTGAATATTTACGAGGGCTAGCGGCCAATTTTCTCAATCTACCTTGGCGCCAGCCGCTTTCACCACGCCCTGGTACTTGGCCATTTCACTCTTCATCAAGGCGCCAAACTGCTCCGGCGTGCTAGGCACTGGCTCCGCCAGCAGGCCGGCGAAACGGGTTTGCGCCTCGGGCGAATTCAGCGCCGCAACAAAGGCGATGTTGAGCCTGGCGATCACGTCTTTGGGTGTGCCAGCCGGGGCTACCAGACCCCACCAGGTGTCGATGGCAAAACCCTTCAGCGTGTCAGCCACGGGCGGCACATCCGGCAGCGCGGGCGATCGAGTGGGTGTGGTCACCGCCAGGGCCTTGAGCTTGCCGGACTTGATGCCTGGCGAAGCGGTGGCCAGGTTGTCAAAATTGAAATCCACCTGGCCACTCAGCAGCGCAAACTGCGCCGGGTTGCCACCGTTGTACGGAATATGCAGCGCAAAAATTCCGGCCTGGGCCTTGAACATCTCGCCCGCCAGATGGCCGGCACTGCCGTTGCCGCCGCTGCCGTAATTCAGCTTGGCGGGGTTGGCCTTGGCGTAGGCGATCAGGTCTTTGACGCTATGGATGTTCAATCGCTGGGCGGCCTCGGCATTCACCACCAGTACATTGGGCACACGCACCATTTGTGTGATGGGTGCAAAGTCGGTGGCCGCGTTGTACGGCATCTTGGCAAACAACCAGGGGTTGACCGCGTGCGTGGCGGTGGCGGCAATGCCTATGGTCAGACCGTCTGGCGCGGCCTTCGCCACAGCGTCGGCGCCGATGTTGCCGCCGGCGCCCGGCTTGTTATTGACAATGACCGTGCCCAGGCTGTCCTTGACACGCTCGGCCAGCACCCGTGCGGTCACGTCGATGGGGCCGCCTGCGGCATAGGGCACGATGAGGCGGATCGGGCGACTCTGCGCACCGGCAGGGTTGATCGTGAAGAGGACCGCTGCGGCGGCCAACGTGGTCGTGAGTAGGTTTCGGCGATGCATCATCCAGCCATTGTGCCTTGTGCCCCTATCATGGCGCACCCCATTCCATCACCATGAATCTGCAAATCAAGAATCTGAGCAAACACTATGGCGACACGCCGGTCTTTGCCAACGTATCGCTGGACGTTGCGCCCGGCGAGTTTGTCGCCATCGTTGGTGAGTCCGGTGTCGGCAAATCCACATTACTCAACTGCATGGCCGGCCTGGACACCTGGGACAGCGGCAGCGTCCATTTGGACGGCGTCGACATGGGCCAGTTGGACGACGATGCACGGGCCTTGCTGCGGCGCCAAAAGGTTGGCTTTGTATTCCAAGCCTTCCACGTGCTGGGCCATCTGGACGTGACACAAAACGTGGCTCTGCCATTGCTGTTGCTGGGCACGCCCGACGATGCCCGGGTGCAGGCCATGCTGGAGGCTGTCGGCCTGCAGGGCATGGGCGCGCGCCTGCCACAACAGCTCAGCGGTGGCCAGTTGCAGCGGGTCGCCATAGCGCGTGCGCTGGTGCACCGCCCCATGCTGCTGCTGGCCGATGAACCCACCGGCAACCTGGACCCGACCACCGCCACCAAGGTCATGGAAGCACTGGTGGCGCAGACGCGTGCCCATGGCACCTCGCTGGTGCTGGTCACGCACTCGGAGGCCGCGACCGCACGTGCCGACCGCGTGCTGCATTTGCGGGTGGATGGGATGGCGGCGGCCTGAGCTTGGGGCATAGAATCGACCGCATGGTCTGGACACGCTTGCTGCTGTCGCTACTGCTGCTGTGGGCTATGCCCACGCTGGCAAGCGCGGCCAAGCTGCGCATCTGTTCCGACATACTGCCCCACCCACCCTACCTGATGCCGGGGGGCCATGGCACGACAGGTCTGTTGATCCGAATGGCAGCGCAGGACATTGGGCTTGACGTGGAGTTCTATGACGCGCCCATACGACGATGCCAAGAGGACTTGCGCGCGAACGAGGCCGACGCCTTTCCCGTAACCCCGTACGCTCCGGATGTCTTGCCCTTTCTGGTCTTTCCCATGGCGGACGGCAAAGTGGACCGGCCCCGCGCCACGACCAGTGTCCGTACCTTGGTAGTACGGCGCATAGGCAGCCCCGCCAACTGGGATGGCAAGGCTCTTACCGGCTTGCAGAAGCCGGTGTTGGTGAAGTATGGAACCATGATGATTGGAAAGAAACTCGCCGCCTTGCAGGTTGCCATGGACGACACCGGCAAGTCGCCGGAAAGCAATTTCAGGAAACTGCTCGCGGGCCGCGGCGACCTTGCGATCTGCCCGGAGGTTGAGGGGCACGCCTTGTTGCGCAAACCGGAATTTGCTGGCAAGTTGGAGGCGCTTGCCCTGCCGTTCACCGATGATGTTTATTACCTGGCCATCACCAAGCAGTTCGACGCCAAGCACCCGGACGTCGCCGAACAATTGTGGAATGCGATAACACTCATCAAGCGATCGCCGGTCTATCTCAAAGCCATTGGCACGTCCGAGGCCCCAACCGCAAGGAAAAAGCGCAAGGAGTGAGGCCATCATGGGCTTGCACACACTGCGGCGCGGTGCGGGCTCCGCGTCGGTCCATTAGTCCATATGGACTATTGCAACCACGGCACTTGATAAAAGACAATAGGTCACCATTACCCACTGATCTATTCCCATGAAAATCAAATCGCTTGTTACCGCCGCAGTTACCGCAGTTGTGCTGTCATCCACTGCCCATGCGTCTTTCATCACGTTCACTGATCGCGCCGCATGGGAAGCTGCAGTCAGCGGTTCTTTCTCTGAAGAAACCTTCAGCTCGGGCAGCACCACCGGCTTTACGATTGCCGAAGTCGGCAGTGGCCATTCCTCCGGCATCAGTGGTGGCGTTTACCATGACCGCACCGTGCTGGACACCGCCTACACCAACTACAACTTCAGTTCGCTGATCAATGCCTTTGGCGCAAACTGGGACTTGACACCTGGCGGCGCTGGCCAGGGCCTGCAACTGTTCGCAGGCGGCCAATTGGTGACACCGCAGATCGCCAACACCTACACCGGTGGTTTCTTCGGATTGGTGTCCACCACCGCATTCAGCCAGGTATCGGTACACAGCGGCAGTTTCAACGGTGTTGCCGAAACCCATGACGTGGACAACGTGGTGTTCGCATCTTCCGTACCAGAACCAGAATCCTATGCCCTGATGTTGGCCGGCTTGGGTTTGATGGGTGCCGTGGCACGCCGTCGCAAGGCCAAACAAGCCTGATAAGTATTCAGTCTTGACGAATAAAAAAAGGGAGCTGCGGCTCCCTTTTTTGCGCTCTGCGCTGGACGCCCAATACCCTCCCCCTTGAAAAGCATTTGACCTTCGGCTACGTTTCCTGTTTGATTCACCAATTGGTCTGGAACCAGGGCTGGAGCGGCAACCTGGATGTGCTGGAACAATACCTGTCGCTGCTCCGCACGGCTTGAGCCCGTCACACATGCATAGGAGAGAAGACCATGCCATTGACACTGTATTACCACCCCCTGGCATCGTTTTGCCACAAGGTTCTGATCGCCCTGTACGAGAACAATATTGCATTTGAAGCGCGCACCATCGATCTCGGTGCGGACACAGACCGGGCGGCACTGGGCGCCCTGTGGCCGCTGTGCAAGTTCCCCGTGCTGCGCGACCACGAACACCAGCGTACGGTGCCGGAATCGTCCATCATCATCGAATACCTGGACCGCTTCGCGACCCGGCAAACCATGATCCCCGTCAGTGCCGACGACGCGCTGCAGGTCCGCCTGTGGGATCGTATTTTCGACAACCATGTGCACGCACCCATGCAGGACATCGTGCTCGACCACATCCGTGGCGCGAAGGGCGACATGGCCAGTGCCAGGGCCACCATCCAGACCACCTACAACCTGATCGACCAGCACATGGCGGCGCTGCCCTGGGCCGCGGGTCAGACCTTCAGCATGGCCGACTGCGCCGCCGCCCCCGCCCTCTTCTACGCCCATACGCTGGAGGCTTTTCCGGAACAGCACGTGCACCTGCGCGCCTATTTTGAAAGGCTGATCGGCCGGCCATCGGTGCAACGCGTACTGGCAGAGGCCAAGCCCTACTTCCCCATGTACCCGTTTCACAAGGCCATTCCCGCGCGGTTTCTATAACACCCGCCACACCACGCATGCCGAACGCGGCCGGGCCGCGGCGCTTGGCTGGCAAGGCCTTTTTTGCCCCCACAATACCCAATTTGGGGTATTCAGCCGACACCATATGAAAAATTAGCCTGTAGCCCTCGTCAAATATACATAGTACGCTACACAAACGATAGCAATCGGTTGGTGATGCAGGGCCGGCTACAGCAGCCCCTTCAACACCGCGACGCCCCGTCTGATATCAACCGGTGGCACACACGAATACCCCAGCAGCAGGCCCGACGCCCGGGTTTGCGTGGCCTGGTCCAGGTAAAAGGTCGACAGCGCGCGCACCTCTATGCCCTTGGCCGCGGCCCGCTCGGCAAAGGCCTGGTCATCCAATGGACGCTGAAAGGCCACCGCCAACTGTAGACCTGCGTTGGACGGGCCAATGGCGACGTGCTGCCCCAGTTCACTCTGCAGCGCGTCCACCAATACCGTGCGGCGCTCGTCGTACAACGCGTGGGTGCGTTTGATCTGGCGGTGGAAATGCCCGCCGGCAATAAAGTCGGCCAGCACCACCTGGGGCATCAGCGCCGTGGTGCGGTCCATCACGGCCTTGCCGCGCCGGAACGCGTCCACCAGCGCCGGTGGCACGACCAGGTAGCCCAGGCGCAAACCGGGAAAAAGAATCTTGGACAACGTGCCGACGTACAGCACCGAGCCGGACCGGTCCAGGCTTTGCAAGGACGCCAGCACCGGGCCGCTGTAGCGGTATTCGCTGTCGTAGTCATCCTCCACAATCCAGGCCTTGTGCTGCGCCGCCCAGGCAATCAGCGCCATGCGCCGCTCCAGCGTCATCGTGACGCCCAAGGGGTATTGGTGCGAAGGTGTCACATAGGCCAGCCTGGCCGTCGGGTGCTGGGTTATGCCCTGCTCCACACACAAGCCTTCACCATCCACCGCCACCGGGCAGGCCACCAAACCCGCGGCCTCAAAGGCGGCAGCGGCCCCACGGTAGCCCGGGCTTTCCATCCAGACCTTGTCTCCCGCGCTGGTCAGCAGCATGGCCACCAGGTTCAGGGCCTGCTGCGCGCCGGTGGTCACGATGATCTGCTCCGGCGCACAACGCATGCCGCGCGAGACCTGCAGATGGGCGGCCAGCAACTCGCGCAGCGGCGCGAAGCCGGCCGGGTCGCCATAACCCAGGGGCAGCAACGGACGGCGCCAGCGGCGGGCGTTCAGACGCGTCCACACGTCAAACGGAAAGGCCTCCAATGCCGGCATGCCGGTGCGAAAAGCCCGCGCGCCGCCCACCTGTTCCACCAGCGGCAGGCGCGGGTTGGCAAAGGCCCGTCCGCGCTCCGACAGCTGGGGGGGCTCGGGCTGTGTGGCGGGTTGCGGTTCGCGCCTGCGGACACGCTCCATCCGCACCGGCAGGTTCTGGCTGACAAAACTGCCTTTGCCCACCGTGCACATGAAGTACCCTTCGGCCAGTAGCTGGGCATAGGCGTTTACCACCGTTTGCCGCGACACCTTCAGGGTGGCAGCCAGGCTGCGCGAGGGTGGCAACTGTGCGCCGGGCTTGATCTGCCCCGAGAGGATGGCCTCTTTGAGTGCGCCATAGAGTTGCCGGAACAGGGGCACGTTCGACGCGGCATCCAAACGTATTTCCGGCAACGGTGCAGCAAGTTTCATGATGGGCGCACGCTCCACATTGGTATGCCTTAAATTGTGCTAATTGGTACTTTCAACAAACCAATGTTAACTTTAGACTGGAGGCCTGTCGCGCTGCACCAAAGCCTGGTGCAGATCCAGGCACCCTACTTACTACTACTGCTGACGTACACCATGACAACACCTTCACGTTTGGAGACTGCCCGCCAACTGGCCGAGAAACACGGCATGGACCTGTTTGCGCCCCTGGTCATCGGTGGCAACTATGTGTCTGCCATCGAGCACCAGGGCGTGGTCTACGTCAGCGGCCAGGTTCCGCGTGTGGGCACCACCATCATGGCCCTGGGCCGTGTTGGCGAGGCGGTGAGCCTGCAGCAGGCGCAGGCCGCGGCCGAAATATGTGCGCTGCGGGTGCTGGCAATTCTGGAAAAGCAGTATGGCCTGCAGCGTATTGCGCAGGTTTTGAAACTCAATGTATTCACGCAAAGCGCGGCCGACTTTACGCAGCAAAGCGAGGTGGCCGATGCGGCCTCTAGTCTGCTCGCTGCGGTGTTGGGCAGCAGCTGCGGGCCCCATGCACGGACATCGGTTGGTGTGTACCAGTTGCCAAAGAATGCTGCGGTGGAGTTGGATGCCACCGTAGCCCTGACACTTAATTAGTAAGAGGATTTTTATGGCATTCGTAGAACCTATTACCTTGGCCGCACGTGGCCTCCATCTGGAGCCACTGGGTCTGCAGCACGAGGCCGGCTTGCAGGCCGCGGCGGCCGACGGCGAGTTGTGGAATATCCGCATCACGTCGGTGCCTGAACCCGAAAACGTTCGCGGCTACATTGAGTCCGCCTTGTCCATGCGCGAGGCCGGCAACCGTTTTGCGTTTGCGGTGGTGGACGACGCCAGTGGCAAGGTGCTGGGCAGCACCAGCTACCACGACATCGTTCCTGCTATCAAACGCGTAGAGATTGGCTGGACCTGGTATGGCAAAAGCAGCCAGCGCACCCATGTCAACACCACCTGCAAGTTGCTGATGCTGACCCACGCGTTTGAAACCCTGGGCTGCCACGTGGTCGGCTGGCGCACCGACAACTTCAACTTTGCGTCGCAGGCCGCAATTGAGCGGCTCGGCGCCAAGAAAGACGGCGTGATCCGCGGCCACGCCATGCGCCGCGACGGCACGATCCGGGATACCGTGATGTACAGCATGCGCAGCGGGGAATGGCCGGAGGCCAAGGCGCAGTTGCTGTATCTGCGGGATAAGAAACGGGACTGATCTTCGTTCGGGCTGAGCATCAGGGTTTCTTTGCTTTGATGCGGGATTGTTGGGATGCGTGGCACCTCGCTTTTTGGACAGCCGGATAGCCGAATAGCCGGACAACCCACTCCCCCCCGCCCCTCGCCCCGCCGGGCGAGGGGAGCCTTTCAACAGCCGATTTTGTTTCTGTGCGCCGGCCAGGGAATTACTTAGGTGAGGTTGCGTTGCGGTTTTGCACACTGCGGCGTGAGCCTACGGTCCTAGAGACCTCGTGGTACGTGGGCGCGGAGCCACTGGCCTGCGCAGCGGCCAGCGGGGGTGCACCCAAGCGGCAGCCGTTTACTCCGACCGCTGCGCCAGGGCCGTAGTGCCCCCAGCATGTACCACGCCGTGCCGCCTGTAGCGCCGTAGCCGGCGCGACGCAACCAAATCGGCTGTTAAGGCTCCCCTCGCCCGGCGGGGCGAGGGGCTGGGGGAGTGGGTTGTTCAAAAAGCGAGGTGCTCCCCGCAACACTATTCAACTACAACGAAACAGACACTACCTACAAATCGAACTTCACCTCCGCCACATAACTTCGCTGTGTGTAGGGATGGAAATTCCAGTACTGGTAGTTGTTGACGTTGTCGACGCCAAACGACGCGCTCCAGTTCTTGCTGTGTTTGTAGCGCACACGCACATCGGCGGTGAAGAACTCGCTGACGCCCTGGTAGGTATAACCATTGGTGTCAGTATTGTTCAGCGTGCGGAACTGGGGGCCGCTGTAGCGTGCACCCAGGCTGGTGCTCCAGTGGTCGTCCAGCTTGTAGCTCAGCAGGGCTGATGCACGCCAGGCCGGGATATTGGGTTGGCGTTTGCCCACCGTGTCGCCGGGCACCACCACAAAGCCATCGTTGGACTTGACCGTGGAATCGGTGTAGGTGATGCTGGCGTTGATGTCCAGGCCCTTGGCAAGCACGTTCTCACCATTGAAGGACAGCTCCAGCCCCTGGGTCTGGATGCGGCCCACGTTTTGCACACGGCTGATGTTTTTGTTGGCCGCGGTGTCAAACGTGGTTTGTGCATACAACGCGTCTTGTGTGTCTTCTGCAAAGTACGTGATGCGCAAGCTGGCCAGCCCTAAATCTTTCTCGGCGCTCAACTCCGTGGTCCACGACTTTTCAGGCTTCAGGTTCGGGTCGTTGATGTATTGCGAGTTGGTGGTGGATGTTGCGCCATACAACTCGGTCACGGTAGGGAAACGCACCGCACGGCCCAGCGAGCCCTTGAGCACCGTGTCGTGGGTCAGTTGGTAAGACAAGGCCGCCTTGGGTGATACAAAACTCTCATCGCGGCCGTCGTAGCGCGTGTTGGCAGTATTGCCTACGCCAAAGATGGTGCTGCCGTCGCTGGTGGTCCAGTTTTCGACACGGGCACCCAGCACCGTCTTCCACCGTGGCGCAAAGGCCCAGCTGTCTTGCGCGTAGAGGGCGCGTGTGGTGGCGTTGCCGCCCACGTCGTTGACCAATGAACCTGGCGCATCGGTGATCCAGTTGCCCGCGATGTTGGAAGTCAGCATGCGGTAGCTGTAGCGCTCTTGCTGCAGGCCGAAGTCCACAATGTGTGGTCCCTTCACACCATCGGGCCGCCAAATGCCCTTGAGCGCCAACGCATTCCAACCCGTGCCACTGGCGTCCGCCATCGTGCCCGCCCCACCGCTTTGCGCGGTGGGCAAAAAGTTGTTGATGCCATTGCGGCGATTTGTGTCAGCGCCATAACGGTACTGGCTGGCCGCCAGTTCCCAGTCGAAGACGCCCTGCGTATGGCTTTTAATGGACACGCCGTGCAGGCTGTGGCTCAGGTCTTCGTTGGTCAGTGCGTAGTCGCCACCCGTCAGCGCATTGGCTCCGGTAAAGGCCAAGCCGGCTATGTTGATAGCGCCGCTGTAAACGGGCTGGCCATTGGCATCGCGCAGATAGGTCGTGGGCCGGCCCTCCGACGTGTTCTTCCACAGACCATAGGTATAGCTGGCGCGCAAGCTTGGCGTGATGTCGTAGGCCAGCTTGAGCTTGGCGTGGTCTTGCACCGTGGTGTATTCGGTGCCGGTGCCGACGATGTACCAGGGCTGGTTGGCATTGTTGGCGTCCAGCACGGCGCCGGTCACGGCCGTGCCAGTGGTGCCCGCCACACCGGCGCTTTTAAGGCGGGTGGGAAAGGTCAGTGGTTGGCCATGGCTGTTGGTGCGGTTCAGGTTGATAAACCAGGACCAGTCCCCTTCCCTGCTGCCCATGGACGCACTGGTCTGCCAGGCCTTGTAGGTCTCGTGTGTGTTGTACAGATCAAAGGGTTGCGACACATAACCGGCCTTCACATGCGCTTCGAACCGCTGCGGCATACGCGTCACGTAATCCACTACGGCGCCCACCGAGTTGCCGGGGTAGGCGGCGGAGAACGGGCCATACATGACGTCGACGCGGGCAATCTCTTCCGGCGTGACCAGGCCCCAGCGCGGCGCAAACGTAGCGCCGTTGCCCAGGTAGTTGGACAACAGAATGCCATCGGCATACACCGCTGAGCGCGCACTGTTGCCGGTGCCCGACGCGCGGCTGGACAACACCGCGTGGTTGTAGTCGGCGATATAACGCTTGCGCACCAGCAGGCTGGGTAAGTAACGAAGGGCGTCTTCGCTGTCGGTGGCGTTGATGCCCTGCTCGATCTGCTCCTTGCTGATGCCCTCAATCGTCGTGGGAATCTGCGTGGGCAGGGACGTGGGCTGGCCACCGTTGGTGCTGATGGTGACGACGCCCAGGCTCTTGGTAGGTTTGGCGGTGCTGTTGACGTCGTGCAGCGCCAATTGGGTTTGCGCGCTGGCGGGAACACAGGCGCAGGCCACGGCGGCGGCCAGCACGGTCAAAGGGAAAAATTTCAAGACAAGACTCCAGAAAGCACGGGCGTAGCCGGGCCTCAGAAATAAACAGGAGAAGGACTCGATATGGCAGGGACTACGCGTCCCCACCGGTCACGCATCACATCTTGTGGTCGCCGTGGCCACCCGCGCTGGCGCCAGCAGGCGGTATTTGCGACACCGGTACCTTGATTTCCATCTTGCCCGGCGCGCCCTTGGCGTCCTTGAACAACAGCGTCACCGGAATGGTGGTGTCTTTTTTCAGCGGGGTCTTCAAATCCATCAGCATCAGGTGGAAGCCGCCAGGCTTGAGCTCCACCGCCTTGCCGGCGGGCAGATCGATGCCGCCCTCCACGGCACGCATCTTCATGACGTCGCCGTCCATCTTCATTTCATGGATTTCCGTCACGCCGGCAACCGCAGAGGCGACACCTACCAGTTTGGCGCCGTCCTTGGCGGTCAGTGTCATGAAGGCGCCACTGGCCTTTTGGCCCTGCACCGTGGCGCGGACCCAGGCGCTCTTCACGTCTATGGATTGGGCCACTGCCGCGGCAGACAGGCTCATGGCGCACAGGGCGATCAGTGCAAAACGGTGTGCTTGTTGTAGTTGAAATTTCATGGGGATCATTCCAGTGTTCAATTCGGTAAATGGTGTCTATCAGTGGCTGTGGCCACCGGCGGCCTGGACGTCGAGCACGTCCAGCAAGGCGGCGGGGCTCTTGAGCCCTTTGGTCGATGTGCCAGTCGCGGGCACCTGCACCCACTCCAGGCTGCCCTTGGCGCAGGTCTGCACGACCTTGAACCACAGCGGGCCGGGCTTGGCCGGCGTGGTGCCGCGCAATACAAACTCGTCGTAAAAATCGCTGGGCAGCGCGTTGTCGGCCGTGTTAGCGCTCCAGCTGATTTCCACGACACCCTCGGTGAAGGTCTTGCCATGCAAGGTGTAGGGCTGGTCCAGATTTCCACTCACAGTGCGTGCCGTCCAGCCGGCCTTGGGCATGGGCTGCGCGCCGGTGAATCCAGCGGGGATGCTGACTTTGACACCGGTGGTGGGCGAGCCGTCACAGCCATGGCCAATCTGAAAAGTGGCCCGGTAGCCGGCACCGGCCGCAGCCGCGCCATCCTGCAAGACGACATGGGAAAAAGCGCTGCCCGCCCCCGTAAATGCTGCGCATAACGCTACAAAATAGATAGCAATAGGATGTTTCATAGGATAAACCCCGAATCTGGAATACACGCCGTGGCACGGGCTGCGAGGCGCAGCCGTGGCCAACAACAGGATGAAAAATCACCAGCCGTTACAGCCGGTAGTCATCTCAGACAGAAACAGGGGGGCCGCGGGGCGGAAACGGTGCGGCAGAGCGGCGGGTGCTCTGCGCGTCTTCGGGCATTTGCAGTGAGAACATCAAGCCCATGGGGGCCAGCACCTGCAAAGAGACCTGCGGCGGTGGCGGACTTACCGCTGCGCACAGGGGGCAGTCCAGCATATTGGCTTGCGACCCAGCGTCAGCATCACCGCCCTCGATGTCAAATTGAACGGTCACCGCGCCGGCGGCCGAGCAAATCAACTGCATGCTCTTGGGCTGGACCAGCGGCGACGCAATCGCCACACCCATGGACAACACAAACCACACCAGCACGAAGCGGGCGAAAAGGTGGGCGTTGCGCAGGGTTTGCATTGCGTGCATTATCGCAGCCCCTGAAACTTGTTTCTGAAGGAACCCAATGCCATCTGCTGATGCTCTAAACCGATTCGTCGCCCAAGTGGAGTCCAACGCCCATGTGGAAGCCATCGCCGCCTTTTACGCGCCGCACGCCACCATGCGCGAGAACAACGAACCGCAGCGTGTCGGCCGCGACACGCTGATGGCACACGAAGCGGCGGCTCTGTCGCGAACGCGCTCCGTACATTCGCAGTGTGTGCACCCGGTGTTTGTGAATGGCGACTATGTGGTCATCCGCTGGGTATTCCAAGTCGAATACCTCGATGGCACCCGCGCCCGCCTGGAGGAACTGGCCTACCAACGTTGGGAGGGCGACCAGATTGTGGAAGAGCAGTTTTTCTACGATCCGCGGCAGATGAAACCCACGGCTTAGGGCTCCCACAAGCTTGTTGCTAAGGCGGCGAGAGGCGGCGTACACTGGTTCGCACTGCACCACCGCCCGCGCGGCGATGCTCACCTAGCCAGGAGGTAAGAACATGCAAACAACCGCCGTGCGTTCGCTGTTGTTGATTGGGCTGACAACCTCTTGGGCAGGCGTCGCGTATGCGCAGACCACGCCCACCCTCATCCAAACGAGCACCGGTTACGCGCTGAAGATCCCCTACCTGGAGTTCAGCCCCGGCGGTGCCAAACAGGCCTATACCGCCAAAGCCACCACCACCGACCTGTCTACCTTCAGCGCCGACGCCGGCTCCGTCGCAGCCGTCGCCGTGCAGGCGGGCGTCAGCAACACCACGACCTTGCAGCAAACCGGTGGCAGCTATGTGCTGGCCTTTCCGTTTGTGGAGGTGGACGGCCTGGCCCAGGCCTATAGCGCCAGCCTGACCACAACCAATCTGACGCAGTGGAGCGTGGTGCCGAATTCGGTGGCCGTGGTCGCCACCTCCAACACCCTGGCGCCGCCTACCGGCGTGGCAGCCAGCGTTCCCAACAACCAGACCGTGGGCAGCTTCAGCTTTGGCTCGTCCAGCAAGCTCAACGCCAGTTGGACCACTCCCACCAGTTTTACGGTACACCACTTCGAAGTCATTGGCACCGAGTCCGTGGGTGGCACCCGCACCAGCGCCACAGCTGCCGCCGGCGCTACATCGGCCACGCTGAGCGGATTGAAGGCCGCAACCGCCTACCGCGTTTTGGTCAAGGCCTGCCAGGACGCGGCCTGCACGGCATACGGCGCAGCGGCGGCGGTAAGCGCCACCACGGCCACGGAATACTGGCAACTGCAGGGCAGTGGCGCCAGCGTCAGCGGCCTGACCAAGGTGGTCTCCGACGGCAATGCCCGCCTCAGCGCCACCCGCATCGGCCCGGACGCCGGCACGGCCAATGCTGGAAAAGTGCAGTTCTACTACGGCCCCATGCCGACACAGGGCAGCAGTGCCTCGCTGTCGGTAGCGGTCGGCAACGCAGCGGCCAGCGCCGCCACACCCAGCAGCTACCTGACGTTCACCAGCAAGGCCGGTTCCTCCGGCCTGGTCAACCCGCCCAGCAGCACAACTGCCGCGCGCGACATTGCCAGCGTGGCCACCGGCCAGGGCGTGCCGCTGGCCGCCAACCTGGGCAACAAGGTCCGCGTGTTTTTTGAGGCCGCCGGCAGCGATGGCAAAACGCGCATCTACTCCGTCGACAGCAAAGATGGTTTCGTCGGCCAGGATTTCAACAGCAGCGCGGCAGTCACCTGCTCCACCGATGCCGACTACGCCAGCACCGGCGGCTGCGCGTCCACGCTGGTCATCGGTGTGGACGGCGACGCCACCGGCGCCAACCTGCGCATTCGCAATGCGCGCCAGAACAAGGTCGCCTTCCCCACCCAGACCGACTGGCGATGGGACGGTGCGGCTGGCGCCTTCATGGTGTTCACAACCGACAGCGTCAGCAGTTGCAGCACGGTGCAGCAAAACCACGGCTACGCCGTCTGGGACGGCACGCGCTGGAACGTGCAGTACCGCGCCGACGGCTGCCCCAAGCTGTTCACCAGCGCCCAGGCCTGCCTGCCAATGCACCTTGGTGGTGCACGCTACAAGATGTACTGCGGCGACCCGTCCGTCACGGCGGGCAAGGTCACCGGCTCGCCGCTGCCCTTCCTGGGCCCGAAAAAGCTGATGTATGCCGACGGTGGTGGCAGCGGCGCGGACGCGACGGTGGAGTTTGAAGACTGGGAGGCGCAGACTGCCTCACGCGACATCTTCTTTTTGTGGCCCAACGGCAGCAAGATGGACGACAAATCCGAGGGCTATATAGACGATTACCACTTCCTGGCGCCGACCGGCAGCCTGGACTTGCAGGTCGGCTACCTGACCATTACGGACGGCGTCGTGGTGCCCATCGCAGTGGCCGCGATTCTGCTCAATCCGTGAATTAAGGCTGACTTTTCCGGGCAGCGCAACTATCAGAAAAATAGTGGTTGCGTTCAGAGAATTGCAGCAAAATGCAATCACGTTCCGCGCAGAAAACGTAGGAAGACATATTGCGGACCTCAAAAAAAATGGGCACTGACCATGCTATTCGCCGAAGAAGAAGATTCCAAACTGCTGGTGTCCCCCGATTGGCGCCCCAAGAACACGTGGTGCGTGTTGATGGTGGACGACGATGCCGTGGTCCACACCGTGACCCGCCTCGCCCTGCGCGGCTATGAATTCCAGGGCCGCACACTGGAGTTCATCAGTGCCTACTCCGGCAAAGAAGGCCAACAGATTTTTGAAGAACGCCAGGACATCGCCCTTGCTATCGTGGACGTTGTCATGGAGCGTGACTTGGCCGGGCTGGAGCTGGTGGACTATGTGCGCCATACGCTGGGCAACCACAGCACCCGCATGGTGGTGCGCACCGGCCAAGCCGGCGTCATGACACAGCAAAACGGCGTGGACCACGAGTACGAGATCGATGACTACCGGGAAAAAACCGAGCTGACGATCCAGAAGCTGCGGGCCGTGCTGGATGTGCAGTTAGGGGCTTATCGGGAGCCTGGGTTGGTGCAGTAGCGGCAGTGGTGTTGGCTCTGGCGGTTTTGTTTATTGTGCGATGAACAAAAAGTATCTGACCGCCTACGTCGGAACCGCACTCGCCATGATTGCGCTGGAAGCGCTATGGCTGGGCCTGATCGCCAAGCCCCTGTACCAGCAAGGCATAGGGCACCTGATGACCGATACGCTCAACATTCCGGCTGCGCTGTTGTTCTATGTGCTGTATCCGCTGGGCTTGGTCATCTTCGCCGTGGCGCCGCAAACGGGTGGTTCGGGCTGGGCCAAGACTGCCACCATGGGTGCGCTGTTCGGTTTATTTGCCTACGCCACATACGACCTGACCAACCTCGCCACACTCAAGGGCTGGCCTGTCGGTTTGGCGTTGATCGATATGGCCTGGGGCACGTTTGTCAGTGCTGTGGCGGCGACGGCCGGCAAGGCGGTCATGGGTTGGGCTGCCCGGCGCTGATAAGCCCCGCAGACGCGCTGCGCCATCCTGTGTGTGCCGCAGCACGGAAACAACAAGCCGCGGAGTCGATGATTCGCCTCCATGCACACCATGCCGCCATGGCGCCGACAGCTGCGCCCCACCGTTGCGATGTTCCGGCAGTTGTTCCAGGCCTGGTCGGACGACTACGTGCCCAGCATGGGTGCCGCGCTGGCCTATTACACGATGTTCTCGCTGGCACCCCTGCTGCTGATCGTCATTGCCGTTGCAGGGCTGGTGTTTGGCCAGGACGCCGCACGCGGGGAGATTGAGGCGCAGTTGCGCGCCCTGATGGGCGAAGGCAGTGCCAAGGCGGTGCAGGAGTTGCTGACCAGCGTGCGCAGGCCCGCGCCGGGCGTTGCCGCCACGGTCATTGGCGTTGTGTTGCTGCTGGTGGGGGCGACGTCCGTATTTGGTGAGCTGCAGGACAGCTTGAACCGCATCTGGAAAGTGCCGGTCCCCAGCAAGGTCGGTGGCTGGATCAAGCTGGTTCGCTCGCGTGTGCTGTCGTTTGGTATGGTGCTGGCGCTGGGATTTTTGCTGGTCGTCTCGCTGCTGATCAGCGCCGCTCTATCAGTTGCGGGCCGTTGGTGGGGGCCGCTGTTTGGCGAATGGGTTGTGCTGGCCACGGCCATCAATACGCTCAGCAGTTTTGTCGTGGTCGCGGCGCTGTTTGCCTTCATCTACAAGACCATGCCCAACGTGCATGTGCAGTGGCGTGACGTATGGGTGGGCGCGGTGGTCACGGCCGTGCTGTTCACCGTCGGCAAATCACTGATCGGGCTGTACATCGGCCACAGCGGAGTGGTCTCGGGTTTTGGCGCAGCGGGGTCGCTGGTCGTGGTGATGCTGTGGGTCTACTACTCGGCGCAGATCTTTCTGATCGGTGCAGAGTTCACGTGGATCTACGCCAATACCTTTGGCTCCAGGCGTTCAGAAGCCGAGCCCGCCCAGCAAATGCTACAAAATTAGTAGCTTCATACCCATATTCCACGAGGGCTATGGGCTGAAAGTCCCAAGCACCCATCGGACCGACAGCCATGCCACGACCAGCCACAGCAACACAAAACATGTCGCTGCGGCATAACTGACGGGTTTGTTGGCAGCCTGTTGCGCTTTGGCCCGTGCGGACTCTAAAACCTCGGGCGGAGTGAGCCGCACCACCAGGGCCAGGCCCAGCGGCACCAGTAATAAATCATCCAGATAGCCGATGACTGGAATAAAGTCAGGAATAAGGTCAATGGGACTGAGGGCATAGGCCGCCACCAGCAAGGCCAGCACCCGAACGTAGAAGGGCGTGCGGGGATCGCGCGCTGCGAAATACACGGTCAGCGTGTGTTGCTTGAGTTGCCTGGCTTGCGCCTTCAGTGCTGTGAACATGGTTCCGTTTCGTGTTGTCATCCACCCAACCGCGCCTGGCGGAATCATAGGTGTCAACGCTGTGCCCCGGCTGGTGGAATGGGGTAAGGATTTGCAAACTGAGGAAAACAATGTTGCTCCGCACCCCTGCCAGTAAATCCGAAGCGGCCCGCACGTTGGCAGGCCTCGCAGTGGCCGCCCTGTGTGCCGGCCCCAGCCTGGCCGGACGACCGCTTGCCGTTGATGATGCCAATGTCAACGCCGTGGGTGCCGCCCATGTGGAGGTCTGGTATGAACGCCTGGCGGACAACACCCACGTGGGCACGGTGGCGCCTGCCCTTGGAGTGGCGGAGGGTGTTGAAATCAGCGCTGCCTTTGCCCGCGACGCCGGCAACGATGTATCCACAACTCTGCTCCAAGCCAAGTTTCGATGGACGCCGTCGCTGGATACCGGTTGCAACATCGGCAGCAGCATCGGCGCAAGTCAGACCCACAACAGCAGCGCGCACACGGTGTTTGTCAACGGACTGCTGACTTGCAACGCCGATTTCGGATCGCTGCATCTGAACCTGGGCAGCACCCGAGCGCCGGAAGGTCCGGCCCTGGGTACATGGGGCGTCGCGCTTGAACATGGATTCGGGGCATGGACGGCGCACGTGGAGACCTTTGGGCAAGAGCAGACCAGCCCCACGGTGCAACTGGGGCTACGCACCGACATTGCCAAGAATCTCCAATGGGACGCCACCGTCGGCCGTGTCAACAACGAGACGGTGCTGAGCCTGGGGATGAAATTTCAGTTTTGAGCCGGGCAACAGGTCCCTTACCCTCAAAAAACTTCGCGCAGGCGAACGGCGTGGCTTGCGTTCTCCGGCTCGCTTCGCGGGCGAACGGTGTTGGTTCACAAACATAGCTGCGTCAACGCCATGGATGGTGCGCCCGCTCTACGGCAACCGCAAGTGCGGCCTGCGCCCGCAAACCCCACCGCCCGCCTGGAGTGACGAGATGGCACGCGAACTTGAATACCCGTTTAAGACACACTCCGGACATTGCCGCCGCTCCGAAGCAGTCATTCAACGATGAAGTTAGCCGGCCCGACGGCAAAGCGGTTGGGTCTGGGTTGACGATGGGTTAGGTCTGCGAAGACCACTAATCATGACCATCACTCCATTTTTGCCAATACTCGCTGGATAGTTGGCGAAGCTCATCAATTGAATACTCTTTGCCGCCTTCATCAGTGACTGTTGCTCCGACAGCTGAAAAGAAAAGCTCGCCTCCACAGTAGTCGCCCCCAGCATCAGACTGGTTACAAATGACCTTGATGAGCTCTCCATCAACTTCGCCGCTAAGTATCTCCAATTCAGGCTCAAAGATTTGACTGAGCAATCGAAGGATTGATGGTTCCGCCTCCCGGTCCTTGGGCCATGTCGTGAAGGAAAGGTTCTGAACCTGGAGAAGGGCGACGCGAAAGCTCCGAAAGGCCGGGTTCACTCGCTCGGCTAGATAGGGAACTTCAACTTCCAATTCGAGGTTTGCACCGTTTGCCGAATAGCGAGTAATCCCTCCATCGTGGAAGACAGAGAAAATGTCACTCAACCCTTCGGTACCAGAGATCATGAGCAGCCAAACGTTAGCGCTGTCCAGCATGCAGCATGCGCCGCGAAGCGGCAACCTGCTGCCGTGCGGAGCGACCTATTAACCGTCGGGGTCATAGGCCGCTCTCAGTTGTCGAGAGCCAACTGGAAAACTTCTCGCGCGCTTTGCTGACGGCATCTGCAGAAGAGAAAAACAAGTCTGCACCACCGTCATACGGCGCATAAGCACTGCCGCCCTCCGTACTCGCAAACAAATATGGTCCAGCAATTCCGTCAGCACACATCAATATAAGTTCGTCAAAAGCGCCAGTACGCCAGCGCTGTCGGGTCGCGAAGAATTGCAGTACACCGTCGTCTCCCTTATCGAGCGACTGCACGTGCTCGGGCGCGAGTCTATCCAGCATCAAGAACTCAGGGGAATATCTTGTGCCTTCACCAAGGTAGTCGGACCAATTTCGGCTTTCACCATGCAGGGTAATGAAGAGGACGCACTCAGAATCTTCACCCAAGGCGTAAAGTGCCGCAGCACCGTGGCGACGCAATATTTCTCTCCGCTCGTCTTCTGATTCAGGGTACCTTTTTGACTCGGGAAGGCTGTGTATTCGCATCCACCGTTCTGGCAGTGTTGCTCGGCATAGATATCCAGCAGGCAATGCCTTGCCAAAGGACGCTTGCCAAGCCGCGGAAATGGATGGTTGAGACATGAGGCGGTTAGCGAATATTGGATTGCACAGGTCGAAACTATAGTCCGTCATACACACTACGCGGACGACCGCTTCCGCCCCACAGCAGATGCAATCTCGGTCACAGTGGCTCGAGATCGGAAGGGAACTGGCTGGCAGATTTCCATTGCTCATCTGTGAGGTCCTTGGTCAATTCCCGGCGGTGCCATGCACGATTGAGATGAGCAAACACATGTCCTAGGTCTATTCGTAGGCTTTCCGCATCGTAATCAGGATCAGATTCAAGGTCCGAAATCAGCCTAGACAAGTGTTCCTGCGCATCCTCCAATTCATACATAAACGCAACCCATTCAACGGGGTTTTCTTGCTTGTTGATCATGGGCATTTGTTTGGAAGTAAGACCGTGCGATTTTGCAGTCTACTTAAAGACCGCTTTCGCCCCATTGGGGGCATCACTAGGATGACGTTGTAACAACGAAGTGGGGAGAATTTCTGAATTCCTTCAATCTATCTGAAAGGTGAATATGGCCGTACTCGGGGCCAATGCGCTCCATCTCCCGGGAACAAAACACAAGAAAATCGGCCATTTGAAGGAGCTCCGTTGAAGTTGCACTGAGCGTTACCTCCGCAAGCTCACTGGGAGCGATATCCTCAGCCGAAAGCCCTTCATCTGCATAGCCATACAACTTCATGTGTTTCCCCTCATTAATTTGATCTCTCTCATTCTGGAGATCCTTGCGAATGTCTGATTGCGCCCCAACCCGGATGTGATCACAGTTTCCACAAAAATCAATTTGTGCTCGAAGTGCTCCACTCGATACCGGGAAACTTCTGTTCTGCATACGCAATTGCTGTAGTCACACTATCGAGATTTGGTACAAGGTTGCAGTAGTCGCCTGGCTTGCCTGCCATCTCGTAAGCTAGAAAGTAGCATGGCAAATTCTGATCATCGCGAACAGACATTTCGTCTCCGTAGTCTCCACTTCCCCATTCCTGGGAGCTGCACAGAACTCGCACCCTTACTGGTACTGTCCCCGAGTACAACCAAACACCTTCCCGAATAATGGGCCAATCATCAGTGAATCTCATATTGACTACTAACCTGCAAAGCTAGCTCTAAACATTGAATGTCTGCTCCCGCCCCTTAGGCGCCGAAAACACCGAGCAGTGCCGCAGCGACGCCAAGCAGAGAGCACGGAACCGAGACCGACAGGCGGAGGAAATTTCGTCGATGTAATTGCCAAAGGGCAAGCCCGTCAGAAATTGCCCATGCGACAAAGATAGCAGAACCAATCTCAACCTGCCCAGAGTGAATCAATCGAAGAGCCCACACCGATGGTGCAAAAAACACACACACCGCCAAGACAAGAATCTTGTCTCCGGTCAGCAAGAACCAAGTGGAGTTTGCTACCTTTGTGTGATGCTTTGTCATGCGAGTTGATCAATCTACGAGCCAGTGATCGCATTCCTCAAGTGTGGAGCGTAACTGAACTACCGCTTCCGCCCCACATCCGATATACGACCCGCGCAACGCCCTCATTTTCGTCACCCTACCAACCAGCAACGTCCGCCCGGGAGCGCGGGGCCAAAGGAATGGCTGCCCGGTTCGCCGGCCCCGAACAAACGTTGGAATACCAAGCCATTAGCTACAAAATATGCAGCACTACAATCATATTCCACGAGGGCTAGCGGCCAGTTTATCATATGACACCGTCACCAAACGGCCTGCAAACCGCCCTGCACCACCCGATACCCCCGCGTCCCCATAGCCCGTGCCTCGGCTTCATCGTGCGTGACCAGCAGCGTCGCCATATTGAACTCCGCAATACGCTGGCGAAACTCCTCACGCAGTTGCAGCCGCATCTCGGCGTCCAGCGCGGAGAAGGGTTCGTCCAGCAGCAGCACACGCGGGCGGGTGATCAGCGCGCGGGCCAGGGCCACGCGCTGTTGCTCGCCACCCGACAACTGCGTGACGCGGGCACGGGCAAAGTCCTGCAGGCCAAAGCGTAGCAGCATGGCGCAGACCTGGGCGCGGGCGTCCAACTTGCGCACGCCCTGCTCCACTAGGCCAAAGGCCACGTTGTCCTGCACGTCCAGATGCGGGAACAAAGCAAAGTCCTGGAACATCAGCGCGAAGCGGCGGCGCTCGGGGGGCAGTGTGGTGATGTCTTGCCCATCGAAGACGACACGACCAGAGTCCAGCGGCTCCAGCCCGGCCACGACCTTGAGCAGCGTGCTTTTGCCGCTGCCGGACGGTCCCAGAATGGCCACCGTCTCGCCCGGCGCGGCGTTCAGGCTCACATCGCGCAACAACACGCGCGCCTGCCAGTCTTTGGAAATGGTGTGCAACTCAAGCATGAATAAAAAATTCCTTGGCATGGGGGCCGGTAGCACTGGCTTCTCTGCGCCGGTCGCCGGGCGCGGGCGCTGCCCACTCAATCAACACGAAGGCCAGCAGCGCCAACGCCATCAACAGGCAAGACAACACCAGCGCGGCGTCGCGGTTGGTAGCGCCGGGGCGGCCCAGGTATTCATAGACCAGTGTGGTCAGCGTGGCCCATTCGGGGCGTGATAAAAACAGCGTGACGGCAAACTCACCCACCGCCGTGGCCGCGGCAAAGGCCATGCCCCGGCGCAAGGCTGGGCGCAGCAGCGGCAGCGTCACACGCCAGAACACATGCCAGGGTGTGGCGCCCAGCGAACGTGCGGCCTGGGCCAGGTGCACCGGCATGCTGTCCAGCCCTGCGGCCAATGACTTGGCGACAAACGGGTAGGCCAGCAAGGCATAGGCGCAGACCAGCAGGCCAAAACTGGCGGTCCACGTGGGGTACAGCAACAGCAGGCCAAAGGCCACCATCACCGGTGACACCACAAAAGGCAGGAACACCAGCGTACGCAGCAGCAGCGACTTGCGCGCAGCCAAGGCATGGGCCAGGCCCAGCGCCGTAGCCAGCGCCACGGCCAGCACCGTGAAGCGCAGGCTGTTCCACAGCGCGGCCAGCGTGGTCTCTTCCCACAACACGCTCCAGGCCGATGCACCCGCCGCCACGGCACGCCACACAATGGCCAGCAACGGTGCTGCGCAAAACAGGGCCAGCACCGCCAACGCCGCACATAGACTGGTCCACTGGTAAACACCGTGCGGCTTGCGCCGAGGGATGGCATCCGCACGCACCGGGGCGGCCAGACGCCGCTCAATCAACGCATAGGCCAGCGCGACGATACCGGTCAGCGTCAACATCCACAGTGCCAGTGATGCCGCTTGCGCCAGTTGCAACTCGTGCGCGACCAGCGTGTAGATCTCCACCTCCACCGTGGCGTAGTCCTGCCCGCCCAGCACCAGCGCCAAACCAAAGCCGCAGGCGCAATACAAAAACACCAGGCACATGGCCGATGCCAGCCAGGGCGCAATGGCAGGCCACTCAATACGCACAAACACCCGCCACGGTGTGGCGCCCAGCGTGCGGGCGGCGGCCACACGGGATGCGCTCACCTGCCCCAGCGCCTCGGTCGCGGTGCGCACCACCAGGCACAGATTGAAAAACAGATTGCCGTAGATCAACAACCACGGGCCGCCTTGCAGATCGGGCCCACCCCAACGGTGCAGCAGGCCCTGCGGCCCCAGCAGCGCCAGCACACCCATGGCCGCCACCAGCGTGGGCACTACAAAGGGCAGCATCAAGGCGCGCAGCACCAGTGTGCGCCCGGCAAATTCAAACCGGGCCAGCACCCAGGCCACTGGCAGACCCAGACCCAGCGCGGCCACGCAGCAGACTGCTGCTTGTAAAAAAGACCAGGCCAGGCGCCAGCGCAAATAGGAATCCTGCAGCGGCGCCAGCAGCGAGAGTTGTCCGCCTTCCAACAGCAGACGCAACGCGGGCGCCACCAGCACCACCAGCAGAAATACCAGTGGGAAAGCAGCCAGAGCCAGGCGTGCGCGGTTCTGCATGTTTACTTCAGCACGACCTTGGTCCAGCGTTGCACCCATTCCGCGCCCTTGTCGGCAATGGCTTGCGCGCTGGGGCTGTCATGGCTAACAGGCTCGACGGCATGGCGCAGGGCTTCGACGCGTTGCACGCCGGCATCGGCGGGAAACATCCACATCTCCGTTTGCAGGCCTTGCTGCACCGCCGGTGAGCGCAGAAATTCGACAAACTTGACAGCGGCCACACGCTCATTGCCCCCCTTGACCAAGGCCACCCCTTCGACCTGGCGGAACACACCACCGGCCAGCGACAGACTGGCCGTCGGCGGCTCGCTGAGTTTGGTCTTGCTGTAGAAGATCTCTGCCGCCGGGCTGCTGGCATAACTGACCACCAGCGGGCGCGCGCCGCCGCTGTGCGTGAAGTCGGTGTAATAGGCCTCGCTCCAACCCTTGGCCACCTTGACACCATTGGCACGCATGCTGGCCCACCAGGCAAAGGCTTTCTCTTCTCCCATCCCACCTATCGTGGCCAGCAGGAAGGCATTGCCCGGGCTGGAGGTTGCCGGGTTTTGCACAACCAGCAGCTTGGCATAGGCAGGTTGTGCCAGATCGTCCAGTGTGCGGGGCAAGGCCAGGCCCTTCTTGGCAAACCAGGCCTTGTCGTAATTGAGGGTGACATAACCGTAATCCACGGGCACCAAACCCGCTGGCAGGGCGATGCCATTGGAAGGCTTGGCAGAGAGGCTCTCAAAAGAGTCCAGCACCTGCGCGCCCAGCGCCTTGGCCGCCAGCACGTTGTCTATGCCAAACACCACATCGGCGATCGGGTTGGCGCGGGTCAGGATCAGCTTGTTCAGCATCTCACCCGCGTCACCGGCCTTGGTGATGCGCAGCGTGACACCAGCATCTTTTTCAAACTGCGCCAGCAGGGGCTTGGGCAATGCAAACGAGGCGTGTGCCAATACGCGCAATTCGGCGGCCTGCGCCGCCCCGATGGCTAGCGCCAGCAGCAATCCGGTTGCGGCAGTGCCCAGCAACGGAAAAATCCTCAGTTTCATGCGGTTCCAACTTTTCATGCAATGTCTTGTGGGTGCAGAGCTTACAGGTCGGGCTTGGCGACCATCAGGTAGAAGACGGCCAGCATGGCCACAAACGCAGGGTAACCCAGGCCCTCCCACCGGCGGGCGTAACGCCAGTACAGTGCGGGCAGTTCCTGACCCGTTGCATGCGCTGCCTGCGCCATGGCCATCATGCGTAACTGCAGCCACACCACGGGTATCCAGCACAGGCCCGCCAGGCCATACAAGACCAGTGTCCAGACGATCCACGGGGTGCTCAGCGGCAAGCCCATCAGGTGCATCAACCATAGGCCGGTTGCCGGCTGCAACACAATCGCCGGCGTGGTGAACCACCAGTCCGCCCGCACCACCAGGCGCGACACCACGGCCTGCGCCGCGACCACACCGCTGCGGTTGGCAAAGAACAAATAAAACGCGGTGCCAAAGCCGGTCCCCACCAGCACCACGCTGGACAGGATATGCAGCCATTTGACAATCAGGTAGGTGTTCATGACGGTCTACGCGACAGTACCCACAGCACGGCGGCAATGGGGATGTTTTTGCTGATCGGCCCCAACGGGTGCAGCCACAACGAGGGGATCAACACCGTGGCTACCAACGTCATTGCGACCATGGCGGCCAAAGCCAGCAGGTACACCGGGCGCGAGGGCCGCAGCCACAACCAGACGCCCAAGAGCGCATCCAGCGCCGCACCCGCCAGGACCAAGGTGTCGGCCAGGCCCGCATCCGTTATGCCACCGGCCAGCAACAGGGAACGACTCTGGCCCTGCAGTTCCCACACACTCACCACAGCCGTCCACAGCCAGACAAAAACCAGGCTCAGCCGCAGCCACCGCCCATCGGAACGGCCTACAGAGGCTTGGTCATCCACCATGGGCTGCGTGCTCCTGTTGCCAGTGTGTGATCTCATGGGTATGGCTGGCCAGATAGGTGCTCAGCCGTCCAAAACGCTTGCGCGTCTGGTGCTCAAAAATACGTTCCACAAACGGGCGTAGACACCAGGCCAGCACCCGCGGTCCGACCTCAAAGGTGTAGGTGTAGATGAGGACTGACTGCCCGCTCTCCAGATCCTTGTGGCGCATGGACGCCGCCCAGCGTGTGAAGGGAAACGACCGGCCCAGCATGGACGCGGCGGCCAGGCGCGGCCTGTCGTAAGAGACAAACTGCGTGCGCATGGACAAGGCCCGCATCCAGCCACCGCCTGCGTTCTGCGTGACGGCGCCGACAGCAGGACACGGCGCACCGCCCTCCACCGCCGTGGCGCTGACCAGGCTGTCCCAGCGGTGCCGCCAGTGGTGGTAGTGGAATGCGTCAAACACCACGACTGCTGGCGCGGGCATCGCAAAAGTAAAACTGCGGTGCGACATGGCTCAGGCTTCTTCCACCACGTCGGTCAGCATGCCCCACTTCGCAAATTCGGGCGCAAAGTCTGCCAATGTATTCAGTCCCACACAGGGGTAGGCGCCGCTGGCCATGGGTTCGCCGCTGGCCAGTCGCCGGGCCAGCAGAATAGCGGCCATGCAGGGGATTTCGGGGCCATGGTCGTTGTCCGCAGAGATGTGCCATGCACGTTTGGCCGGTTTGCCATTGGCATCCAGGCCCGCCACGCGCACGACCATGCCGCCCAGGCCCGACCCAAAGGGATCAAACAGCCTGGCACTGGCATTCAAGAAACCGGCCAAGGCCGATGGATTTTTCAATAGACCGATGTGCCGCAACCATGCCAGCAGCGCAAAAGCGCGTTGCGCCAGACCCACCTCTACCGCAGCCCTGAAGTCCATGCGCTCGCGCACCTTGTAACGCGCTACAAAAAGTTCCAAGTCCGGGATGTCGCACACCGCCGCCAAGCGGGGGCGCAGGCGCTGAAACGCCACACGCGTCGGACGGGCCCAACCCATCTGTGTTTGCCACTGCCCGCCACTCCAGACCTGTATGGGGCCGCCGCAATAACTCAGCACGGCACGCAAGGTGGCCACCCCGCGTGGGGCCGTCTGGGCCGGCGCAATGCAAATGTCCAGCGTGTCCACACGCTGCCAGCCCGCGCACAAGGCATCTACCACCGCCGATGACAATGCGGGCACGGTGCTGGCGCCGGTAATGGCTACGCGCCCGGTATCCACAAACGCCGCGTGCAGCGCGCGGGGAAAATCGCAGACAAAACGCCGTCCATCGGCAAGGTCTATGTAATGCACACCGGCCTGTGCACAGGCGCGGGCCACGGCATAGTCCTGCCCCTGGAACGGCCCTGCCGTGTGGATCAGCAGGCCCACCTTGTGGTCTTGCAGCGACTGCACAAAGTTGGCGCTGTGCATATCCACCGCCACACCGCGCGCACCCGGCAAATCTGCCGCAAAGGCTGCGGCGCGCTGGCCATCGCGCCCCGCCACCAGCAGTTGGATGCGTGCATCCCCCGCCAAGGCACGGCTGATGCGTGCGCCAAAATTCCCGTAACCCCCCAGTACCATGACCTTCATCGTCTTGTTTTCCTTCTCCGCGCCGGACCCGCATATTTGCAAACAGCCCGCACTATAGGCGCTGCTGCGCTAGCAGCTTTGTGAATCCCATCACAATCAGGCCATGGTTTCACCGCTAGGCCCCCTGCTGATCACTTTCTCGTGGCAAGAACTGCGCAAGCACCCTTGGCGCAATGCGGCGGCTGTAGTGTCGGTCATGCTGGGTGTGGCTCTGGCGTTTGCCGTGCACTTGATCAATGCCTCGGCACTGGACGAGTTTGCGCAGGCCGTGCGTTCGGTCGGCGGCCAGCCCGACCTGGAGCTGCGCGCGCGCACCGGTGCGGTGGCCGGCATTGACGACGCGATGCTGGGGCGCATGGTCCACCACCCGGATGTGGCGCTGGCCAGCCCGGTGCTGGAGATCAGCAGTTATGCATTGAACACAAAGGAAGTGAATGCCGCGCCCTCCAAGGCCGGCGAATCAACACGTGTGCTGCTGCGCATGGTGGGCGTGGACGCCATCCAGGTGGGGCAGCTCAACCCGGACCTGATCCCCCTGCCCTCTGCCACCGCCGACCGCATGGACATTTTTGCGCCCGACACCGTATTTTTGAATGCCAGTGCGCGCAGCCGCATCCCCGGCGACACCGTGCAGCTGCAGTGGGGCCTGCAGATCAAGACCGTGCGGGTGGCGGGCTCCGTGCGCGCCGCGGGACCGCCGCTGGCCGTGATGGATATTGCAGCGGCACAAGACCTGTTTGAAAAGCCTTGGCGCCTGACCCGGCTGGACCTGCGCTTGCGCGCCGGCGTAGACCGCGCCGCGTTTATGCGCACCGTGCAGGCCGCGCCCGACTGGCCGGCAGATGCCCAACTGGTGGAGCCGGGCGATACGCTGGAGCGCATGTCCACGCTGTCGCGCGCCTACCGGGTCAACCTGACGGTTCTTGCACTGGTGGCCTTGTTCACCGGGGGGTTCCTGGTGTTCTCGGTACTGGCATTGAGTGTCAGCCGCCGTGCGCCGCAATTCGCGCTGCTGGGCGTGCTGGGCTTGACTGGACGGCAGCGCCTGCATCTGGTGCTGCTGGAAGCCCTGGCCTTGGGCCTGGTGGGCAGCGTATTGGGCGTTGCACTGGGCACCGGCCTGGCAGCCCTGGGCTTGCGTGTACTGGGGGGTGACCTGGGTGGTGGTTATTTTTCGGGTGCCGCGCCCGCCTTGCAATGGAGCCCGCTGGCGGCTGGGGTGTTTGCAGCCTTGGGCGTGGCGGCGGCACTGGTCGGCGCGTGGTGGCCGGCGCGCTGGGCGCAGGGCCTGCCGGCCGCGCAAACCCTCAAGGGCCTGGGCACCGCCCAAGCCCCGAAAAGCCACGTGTTGCTGGCAGCCGGTTTGCTGCTGGCCGGTGGCCTGCTGGCGCTGATGCCACCGGTGTGGGGCGTTCCGCTGGCCGCCTATGCCAGTGTCGGTCTGATCTTGGTGGGCGGCATAACCGGCCTGCCATGGCTGGTGGGCGCGGTGCTGGACCGCGTAGCGCCTTTGGTTGCACGCCAGGCCCTGCCGCTGCTGGCGGTGGAGCGCGCGCGCCGGGTGCGTGGCAGCGCCGCCGTGGCCGTCAGCGGTGTCGTCGCGTCGCTGAGTTTGGCCGTGGCGCTGACGGTCATGGTGGCCAGCTTCAGGACCTCGGTCACCGACTGGTTGAACACGGTGCTGCCCGCCGCGCTGTACGTGCGCAGCGCCAACAGCGCCAGCACACAGGACACGGCCTACTTCGACCCCGCGTTTGTGCAGGCTGTATCACGTCTGCCGGGTGTGCAGCGTGTGGTCACCCAACGCAACCAGCAGTTCCTGCCAGACCCGACGCTGCCGGCCGTGGCGCTGATTGCCCGGCCGTTGAGTCCACAGATGGGCCCCACGCTAGGCTTGCCGATGGTCGGTGAATCGCTGCCCGTGCCCGCCGGCCACATCGGCATTTACGTCAGCGAGGCCATGGTCGACCTGCATGGCGCCCGCCCGGGCACGGTTTACGCCCCCCTCTCTGAGCATTTCCGGTCTCTAGCCCTCGTGAAACCTGCACAACCCACTACATTTTTTATAGCAGGTGTGTGGCGCGACTATGCCCGCCAGTTCGGCACCATCGCCATGGAGCAGGCGGATTTTGAGCGCCTGAGCGGCGACCGCCGCGTCAACGACCTGGCCCTGTGGCTGGAGCCCGATGTGGACCTGCCCGCACTCCAGCAAAAGCTGCGCAGCTTGGCCGATACACAAGCCGGCACACCCGGCGGCGAGGCCGGCCGTTTGATGGACTTTGGCTCGGCGCGCGAGATACGCGCCACCACGCTGCGCATCTTTGACCGCAGCTTTGCCGTGACCTATTGGTTGCAGGCTGTGGCCATTGGCATAGGCCTGTTTGGCGTGGCCGCATCCTTCAGCGCCCAGGTGCTGGCGCGGCGCAAGGAGTTTGGCCTGCTGGTGCACCTGGGCCTGACACGCCGCCAGGTGCTGCGCGTGGTCGCCACGGAGGGCATGGCCTGGACCACGCTGGGCGCCATGGCCGGCCTAGGGCTTGGGCTGGCCGTGGCCGTTGTATTAGTGCATGTGGTCAACCCGCAAAGCTTTCACTGGAGCATGGAATTGACGCTTCCCACGCTTAGACTCTTCGCATTGGCAACTGCGGTGGTCGTGGCCGGCACACTGACGGCCTGGCTGGCCGGGCGCGCAGCAGCCGGGCGCGATGCCGTGTTGGCGGTGAAGGAAGATTGGTAGCAGGCAAATATGTCGACGCTGTTTGAGTTCTTGCCCATAGGGGCCTATAGCACCAGCCCCACCGGCGTGGTGTTGCGCGCCAATGCTGCTTTGGTGCGCATGAATGGCTACGACACCGAGGCCGAGTGGCTGGCCGTCATCAACCAGGATGTGCACGCGTGGTACGTGGACCCGCAACGGCGCCAGCAGTTGCGTGTTTTGCTGGACCGCGACAATGCCGTCATCGACTTTGTCTCCGAAGTGCACAGCGCCCGCCGCAGCGGCCGCATCTGGGTGCGCGAAGCCGCACACGCGGTGCGTGACACCGACGGCGTGCTGCTGTACTACGAAGGCACGATCGAGGACATCACGGAAAGCCATTTTGCGCAAGTGAGCCTGATGCAGAGCGAAGAGCGCTGGAAGCTGGCCTTGGAGAGCACCGGCGACGGCGTGTGGGACTGGTATGTGCAGACCGGCGTGGAGTATTACTCCCGCCGCTGCAAGGAGATTTACGGCTTTGCCGAAGACGAGATCCCCGACCGGTCCGATGCGCTGGATGGGCGCACCCACCCCGACGACGTGGCCCAGATGCAGCGCGACCGCGACGCACATTTCAGAGGCGAGACCGAAACCTATGCCAACGAGCACCGCATTCTGTGCAAGAACGGCAGCTGGAAATGGGTGTTGACCCGCGGCATGGTCATCAGCCGCGACACACTGGGCCTGCCGCTGCGCATGATTGGCACACACACCGACATCTCGGACCGCAAGAATGCCGAGGCATTGATCTGGAAACAAGCCCACTTTGACGCGCTGACCGGTTTGCCGAACCGCCGCATGCTGCGGCAACGGCTGGACGAAGCCATACAACGCAGCCAGCAACAACACCAGCAACTGGCGATCCTGTTCATCGACCTGGACCACTTCAAGGAAGTCAACGACACGCTGGGCCATGACAACGGCGACCTGCTGCTGGTGCAGGCGGCGCAACGCATCCTGGACTGCGTGGCGGCCGACGACACGGTGGCACGCATGGGTGGGGACGAGTTCACGGTTGTGCTGTGTGATGCACACGATGCCCGGAAGGTGGATGCCGCTCTGCATCGTATCCTGGCCAGTCTGTCCCGCGCTTTCCAGTTGGGTGGCGAACAGGTCTTTGTGTCGGCCAGCATTGGCGTGGCCCAGTATCCGCAGAACGCGACGCTGGTCGAAGAGTTGTTCAAACACGCCGACCAGGCCCTGTATGTGGCCAAGGGCACAGGGCGCAACCGTTTCAGCTTTTTTACCCCCGCCCTGCAGGAAGCCGCGCAATTGCGCGCCCGCCTGGCGGCCGACCTGCGCCTGGCACTCGCGCAGCAGCAGTTTGAGCTGCTGTACCAACCTATCGTCCATATGGCCAGCGGCGCGGTTCACAAGGCCGAGGCGCTGCTGCGCTGGCACCATCCGCAACGGGGCATGGTCAGCCCGGCGCAGTTCATCCCGATAGCCGAGTCCACGGGCCTGATCATTGGCATTGGTGACTGGGTCTTTCAACAAGCGGCGCATCAGGTGGCGCAGTGGCAGGCGTGTTATGGCAGCGGCTTCCAGATCAGCGTCAACAAGTCGCCGGTGCAGTTCCACCGGCCGGAGAACACCCGTGAACCCTGGAGCACACGCCTGCAATCCATGGGAGTGGCAGGCTCCAGCATTACGGTGGAGATTACCGAAGGGCTGCTGCTGGATACCAATGAAGACGTCACGCAGCAACTGGAGGCGTTGCGTGCGGCGGGCCTGGCCATCTCGCTGGATGACTTTGGAACGGGTTATTCGTCGCTGACCTACCTGCAGAAATTTGACATCGACTTCATCAAGATCGACCAGTCGTTTGTGCGCAACCTGAAACCCGCCTCCACCGACCTGGCGCTGTGCAAGGCCATCATTGCACTGGCCCACGACCTCGGTATGCAGGTGGTGGCAGAGGGGGTAGAGACTGCCGAACAGCGTGATTTGCTGATGGCGGCCGGCTGCGACTTTGGCCAGGGTTATTGGTTTGCGCGGCCGCTATCGGTCACGGCATTCGAGGCATTCATGCACAGCCAGCCACTCTGAGTAAACTAGGCCCTAGCCCTCGTGAAATAAGCTCTAATAGCTACCAAAGTAATAGCTACCAAAGTAATAGCAAATTATTCGTGGCGCAGCGCATCGATCGGGTCCATACGCGCCGCACGTTGTGCCGGAAAGTAACCAAATACCACGCCGATGGCGGCGGAGAACACAAAGGACATCACGTTGACGCCCAGATTGAAGGTGTAGGGCACCTCCATCAGCGCAGCCAGGCCTATGGAGGCGCCGGTGGCGATCACAATGCCGATCAGGCCGCCCAGCGCGGCCAGCACTACGGCCTCAATCAAGAATTGCAACAGCACCTCGCGCTCCAGCGCGCCAATGGCCAGGCGCAGGCCGATCTCACGCGTGCGCTCGGTCACACTGACCAGCATGATGTTCATGATGCCAATGCCCCCCACCAGCAGGCTGACCGCGGCCACGGCGCCCAGCAGCATGGTCAGCACCTTGGTGGTGCCCGACAAGGTGTCGGCCAGTTGCTTGGTATCCAGCACATTGAAGTTGTCTTCATCACCGCTGGCCAGCTTGCGCCGCTCGCGCAACAATTGTGTGATGCCGGCCGTCACGCGCGCAGGGTCGCTGCCATCCTGCATGGACACCAGCAGCGAGTTGACACGGTTGTTGCCGGTGATGCGCCGCTGCAGGGTTCGGATGGGCACCAGCACCGCGTCGTCCTGGTCATTGCCAAAGGCGCCCTGCCCTTTGGATGCCAGCAGGCCGATGATCTCGCACGAGATTTGTTTGACGCGTAATTGCGCACCCAGCACCGCCTGGCCGGCAAACAACTCGCGCCGCACGGTCTCGCCAATCAGGCAGACCGCCGCGCCGCCGCGCAATTCGGCATCGGAAAATTCGCGTCCACTGGCCAGCTTCCAGTTGCCGGTCAGCAGCCAGTCGTTGGTGCTGCCGATGACATTGCTGCTCCAGTTGCGCCCACCGGCCACCAGCGTGGCATTGGTGCGCGCCTCGGGTGCCACCGCGGCCACGCCGCCAATCTGGCTGGCGACGGCCTCGGCATCCGACTCCTTGAACGACAGCGCCGTACCCCCGCCACCTGGCCCCATGCGTTGACCGGGGCGCACCTGCAGCAGGTTGGTGCCCAGGCCGGAAATCTGGTTCTGCACCGCCATCGTGGCGCCATTGCCCAGCGTCACCATCGTGATCACGGCACTGACACCGATGACGATGCCCAGAATCGTCAGGAACGAACGCATCAGGTTGCGCCGGATCGAGCGCAGGGCCAGCATCAAGGTGTTGAGCAGCATCAATGCTCCTGGGGTGCCGCAGGCGCATCAACGCTGGCATCGCGCAAGCCCATGGGGTGTTCATTGCGTTCATCACTGGCCACCACGCCGTCGACAAAACGCACGATGCGCCGGGCATAAGCGGCCATGTCGGGCTCGTGTGTGACCATCAGCACGGTGATGCCGTGGTTGACGTTCAGGCCCCACAACAGCTCCATGATCTCGCGGCTGCGCTGCGTGTCCAGATTGCCGGTGGGCTCGTCGGCCAGCAGCACAGCCGGCTCGGTGACGATGGCGCGGGCAATCGCCACGCGCTGTTGTTGCCCGCCCGACAGTTCGGCTGGTGTGTGGTGTTCCCAGCCCTTCAGGCCGACCGAATCCAGCGCCTTGGCGGCCATGGCGTGGCGCTTGGCCGCAGGCTCGCCGCGGTACAACAGCGGCAGCTCCACATTCTCTTGCGCCGAGGTGCGGGCCAGCAAGTTGAAGCCCTGGAATACAAAACCCAGGAAGCGCCGCCGCAGCCGCGCGCGCTGGTCGCGGGTCAGTGTTTCGACATGCATGCCTTGGAACAGGTATTCACCGGTGGTCGGTGTATCCAGGCCGCCCAGTGTGTTCATCGCGGTGGACTTGCCGGAGCCGCTCGGTCCCATGACGGCAACAAAGTCACCGGCTTCGATATCCAGGTTGACGCCCTTGAGGGCCTGGAACGCGGTCGTGCCCTCACCATAAGTCTTGGTGATGCCGCGCAGGCGGATCAGCGGTTCGGTCACTTTTCAGCTCCTGCGGCACGCTGGTCGGTGATGACTTGCAGGCCTTCCTGTATGCCTTCACCACTGACTTCGGTCATACGGCCATCACTGATGCCGACGGTGACCGGCACCGCAACGGCCTGCCCGTCTTTGACAACCCAAACCTGTTTGGCCGCCACGCCGCTGCCGCCAGCGGATTTGCGCCCGCCACCGCCGCCACGCGGCATACGCGGCACCAGCTTGGAGACCACACCCGCACCGGATGCGGCACCCGATCGGGGCGTTGCCTCAGCCCCCTTGTCGCGTGACGGGGAGAAGCGCAGCGCGGTGTTGGGTACCAACAGCACCCCGGTACGTTCGGTCGAGATGATGGTGGCTGATGCTGTCATGCCCGGGCGCAGGCTCAGGTCACTGTTGTCCACCGCCAGATTGGTGGTGTAGGTGACCACGTTGTCGGTCTTGGTGGAACCATATGCGACGCGGGTGGTCTTGGCCGGGTAGCGGCGTGCCGGGTAGGCGCTGACGGTGAAGCTGGCCTTTTGGTCTGCCTGCACGGAGCCCACATCGGCCTCGTCCACACTGACTTCCAGGCGCAGCTTGGCAATGTCTTCGGCGATGCTGAACAGCGTGACAGCCTGCAGTGAGGCGGCAACGGCATTGCCGGGGTCCACGGTACGGGTCAACACGACGCCGTCTATGGGGGAACGAATGGATGCCTTGGACAAATTGGTTTCGTCGGTGGACACCGTGGCACGTGCCTCGGCCACGTTGGCGCGGGCACTGGCCTCGCTTGCAATGGCACGCGCCACATTGGCACGGGCTGCGTCCAGCTCGGTGGCCGACGGCACCTTGCCGCCGGACAGGCGCGCCACTTCCTCAAACCGTGCCAGACCAGCCTGGGCCTCTTTGACCGTGGCGGTGCTCAGCGCCAACTGGGCCTGCGCCGCTGCCAAACCAGCACGCGAACGCAACACCTGGTCCGACAGCTTGGCGGTGTCCAGCTCCACCAATACCTGGCCCTTGGTCACGCGGTCATTCACATCCACCGCCACGCGCTTGACGGTGCCGGAGAGTTCACTGCCGATATTGACCGCACGGGTGGGCTGCAGCGTGCCGTTGGCCAACACAGTCAATGTCAGGTTGCCCCGGCGCACGGGCTCGGTCACGTAAACGGGTTGCGCATCGGCATCTGCCTGCATCTGCCAATAGGCCAGACCGGCAGCCCCCAGTGCCAGCGCGCCAACAGCGATCCACAGCGTGGACTTCTGCCACCAACGCTTGGTATGGTCGTCACCCAGGATGGCTTTTAAATCAGTCGCCGTTGGCCCATGGGGTGGGGCAGCAGCGGGTGCTGGGCTATCGGGGGTGTTGTCAACGGGCGGTGTGTTGTTGTGGGTCATGGTGTGTGGCGGCTTCAGCGCGCGGAGGTATCGGCTTCGGGTGTCCAGCCACCGCCCAGGGCCTTGTACAGGCGGACGTGGTCGGCACTCACGTTGGCACGTGTTGCGGCCACGCTGTCCTGCGTGGACAACACGGTGCGCTGGGCGTCGAGCACGGCGCGAAAGTCAATCAGGCCGCTGGAATAACGCTGGCGGGCCATCAGGTCCGCGTTCGCGGCGGCGGTTGCCGCGGCTTGCAAGCGGATGGCGCGCTCGTTATCACCCTGCAAGGCGACCAGTGCGTCTTCCACGTCTTTCAGCGCCCGCATCACGGTGGCCTCGTAGGCCACACGCGCTTGTTCCAAACCTGCCTCTTGTGCACGCACCTGCGCCCGCGCGGCACCTCCGTCAAACAGCGGCACCGATACACCTGCCAACAGGGACTGCATCAGCGACGCACCGTTGGTCAGGGCACCCAGCGTCAGCGCACGCAGCCCGATCGAGCCCGATATCTGGAAACTGGGGTAACGCGCGGCATCCGCCTGCGCGACCTGAGCGAGTGCTCCACTGATGCGGTATTCAGCGGCCCGCACATCGGGCCGCTGGCGCAGCGTTTGTGCAGGAATGGCCACGGCCACGCCTGCGGGGGCCTGCGGGATGGCCGCGGCACTGCTGTCAACGGCAAGACCAGGGTCTGCCTTCACTTGGTTTTGCACCACGTCCTGCGCTTGGCTGGTCAGCACGGCCAGGCTGCTGATCGCCTGGGCCAAGCTGGTCGACAGCGCAGGAATTTGCGCGGCGGTTTGTTCGCTGGCAGCCACAGCCTGCTCCACGTCCAGCGAGGACACCAGGCCAGCCTGGGCGCGCCACTGCGCAATCTGCAGGGTCTCCATTTGTGCCGCAAGATTGCTGCGGGCAATCGCCAAGCGTGTCTGCAGTCCGCGCAACTCGATATAGGTGACCGCGATCTCGGCCGCCATGGATACCTGCACCTGGGCCAAGCTGGCCTGCGCGGCCTGCGTATCGGATTCGGCTGCCCGCAAGGCGCTGCGTTTGCCGCCAAACACATCGGGCTCCCAACCCGCATCAAAGCCGATCTGGAAGGAATCGGTCGCGTCGTTACTGCCGGACCGGCTGCGCTGCGCCGATGCAGACCCGCCCACGTTGGGGCCCAAGCCCGCGGACCTGGTGTCGCGCAACGCACGCGATTGCTGCAAGGCTGCCATGGCCGACCGTACGTCGGTATTGCGCAGCAGGCCCTGCGTCACCAGCGCGGTCAAGGTCGGGGCATTGAAGCGCTGCCACCATACGGCCAGCGATGGCACGGCATCCACAGGAGCCGGCTGTGTGGTGGACCACTGCGCAGGTACCGGCGTGTCGGGCAACGCAACAGGCGCCAAAGGCTGGCCAGCACAAGCACACAAGGCCAGCGTGGCCAGCACTACAGCCAAAGACTGGCAGGTGTTAACCGCACGCAGAGGGGTGGATTCCGGATGCGAGCGTATCGTCCAGAAAGTTGAAGAATGGTGTTTCACAGTGTTATTCTGGAACTGCCCAATGTCTGCTGTATGGAGACATATGAAATCTTGTAAAGTTGGGCATGGGGTCTTATGGTGGAACACTTTGCAGACTATGGTGCTACCAACGCCTCGTCTGTCAGTTGCCGTACAGACCTGGGTCGCTCATCACAGGCAACACACTCCTACCCCAAATACCAGTGAAACCAGTGATTTCCCACGCCATGCAAGCTGTCGCTCTACCGTGAACCTTTACCAGTTTGCACCGCCCCGTCGCAGCTTTCTGGGTGCTGGCCTGGGTTTTTTTGGCGCAGGCCTCGGCATGCACCCAAACGCTGATGCGCTGACCCGAACCCAACTGAAATTCCCCAGGGACGCCGGCGCACATCCCGATTTCACGACCGAGTGGTGGTATGTCACCGGATACGTCAACGCTGGAGGTAACGACCCGGTGTTTGGATTTCAGGTCACATTTTTTCGCAGCCGGGTGGCTAAAACCCAAAACATGCAATCCCGATTGGCGGCTCGGCAGCTGATTTTTGCGCACGCGGCCATCACCGACGTCCAAGGCAAAAAGCTGTGGCACGACCAACGCATGGCCCGCGCATCGGGTGCGGAACCGGGCGAGAACCCTTTGGACACCGCATCGGCTAGCACCCAAGACACGGGCATAACACTGCAGGATTGGTCACTGCTGCGCCAAGACGGCAATCTGCAAGCACGCGTCAAAGGCGCGGATTTCTCGTTGGCGCTGACCCTGGTTGCCACACAGCCCGTGCTGCTGCAGGGTGAGCAGGGTTTGTCGCAAAAAGGCCCCAACCCCAAACAAACAAGCTACTACTACAGCCTGCCCCATTTGCAGGTAGCAGGAGACTTGGTCTTGCGCGGTAAGCGCCATACCGTGGGGACTGGCAGCACCGCCTGGTTGGACCATGAGTGGAGCCAGGAGGTCATGCCGCCCCAAGCCGTGGGCTGGGACTGGATTGGCATCAACCTGTTGGACGGCAGCGCACTCACGGCGTTTCGGCTGCGTGACAAGGGCGGCAATGCCCTATGGGATGGCGGCTCGTTTCGTGTGAAAGAAAAGCTGTTCACCTTCCAACGCGGAGAGGTGGTGTTCAAACCCTTGCGCGTCTGGAAAAGCCCCTTGAGCCAGGCGAGTTACCCCGTGGAATGGATCGTGCGCACACCGGCGGATTTTTATACCGTACGCGCCGTGCTCGACAACCAGGAAATGGACAGCCGTATGTCTACTGGGGCAATCTACTGGGAGGGTCTGTGCGAGGTATGGGACAGCAACCAGAAACTTGTGGGGCGTGGCTACCTGGAGATGACGGGGTATGCCGCTCCCATTCGCTTGTAAAACGATAAAACCCGCCGGCAGCGGGTTTTATGGGTGGGAGACCGGGGGTTACTTGAAGGACATTATCCAGGCCACCAACTTCTTGGCTTCGGCATCGCTGACCTGGGCATTGGCGGGCATCGGCACCGGACCCCACACACCCGAGCCACCCTTGATGATCTTGGAAGCCAGCATGTCAGCGGCCTTTGCGTCGCCGGCATATTTTTTTGCCACATCCTTGTAAGCAGGACCCACAACCTTTTTATCGACTGCGTGGCATGCCATGCAATTCTTGGATTTGGCCAACGCCTCATCGGCAAATGCAGGGCTGGTCACCGTGAGGGTGGCAGCTGCCGACAAAATAGCCAAAATAGTACGTTTCATTTCATTTCCTCTTGGGTTAGTTGGGTGCTTTTGCGGATGGGCCGCAATCTTAGAACGGAATAAGGTGTCTGGTGGTTGACCACCACGCGGGCGAAGAATAGCAGAGTCACCAACACCACGCGTTGATGCGGAGGCTGCGGCAACACCCGCGCCACCGTCGGCCACCTATCATCAGGGGATGTGATGGAACGCTTGCATCCGTAGCTTCTCACCCCAGATACCCCTTTCATGACCACAGAACGCGCAAAATCACAAAACCCCAAGTCTCTGTCTGGCCTCATCCCCTTTTTGCGTCCCTACCGGGGTCGTATCGTTCTAGCCTTTGTTTTCCTGGTCGTGGCCGCGATTGCAACCTTGGCCTTCCCATTGGCCCTGCGCAGCCTGATAGACGGTGGCCTGGTCAAAGGCGATCAAGGTGAACAGATCATGGCCATGCGCGAGCACTTCGCACTGCTGTTTGGGGTGGCAGTGGCCCTGGGGCTTTCGTCTGCCGCGCGCTTTTACATGGTGAGTTGGCTCGGAGAGCGCGTGACCGCCGACCTGCGCAACGCTGTCTATAGCCACGTATTGAAACAAAGCCCGGAATTTTTCGAGACCACACAGACCGGCGAAGTCTTGTCACGCCTCAGTGCCGACACCACGTTGGTGCAAACCGTGGTGGGCTCGTCACTGAGCATGGGGCTGCGCAACCTGGTCATGGGCACAGGCGCTTTGGGCATTCTGGTCTGGACCAATCCCTACGTGATGTTCCAGGTGTTGGGTGTACTGGTGCTCATCGTGCTGCCCAGTGTGTGGTTTGGTCGGCGGGTGCGCAAACTTTCGCGGGCCAGCCAGGACCGAATTGCCGACTCCAGCTCCATCGCGGCCGAAATCCTCAACGCCATCCCGGTGGTGCAAAGCTACACGGCCGAAGCGCGTGAGACCACACGTTTCACGACCTCCACCGACAACGCGTTTGATACCGCGGTGCGCCGCTCCAAGGCGCGCTCGGTGTTGGTGGCCTTCATCATCATCGCCACGTCGGCCGCGCTGCTGTGGGGTCTGTTCCAGGGAACGCAGGCTGTCGTGGCTGGCCGCATATCGGCCGGGCATTTGGGGCAAACCGTGGTTTATGTCATCATCCTGGCCAGTGCCTTTGCGATACTGGGCGAGGTGTACGGTGACCTGCTGCGCGCGGCTGGCGCCACCGAGCGCCTGATGGAGCTGCTGCAGACGCAGTCGCCCATAGTCTCCCCAAAGAATCCGGCGCTAGCCCCCGTACCTATTGCCGGAAGCGCTATCAAATTCGAAGCAATAACCTTCAACTATCCCTCACGGCCACAGCAGCAGGCCTTGTCGAATTTCTCTTTGACCATCCAGCCAGGCCAGACGGTGGCCATCGTCGGTCCCAGTGGGGCGGGCAAGAGCACGGTGTTCCAACTGCTGCTGCGTTTTTACGACCCCGCGCAAGGGCACATCGTGCTGGATGGCGTCAACACACGGGAAATGTCATTGGAAGCCTTGCGCCAGCGTATTGGCATCGTGCCGCAGGACGCGGTCATCTTCTCCAACAGCGCACTGGAAAACATCCGCTACGGCAAACCCACCGCTTCGGACGACGAAGTCAAGGCCGCAGCCAAGGCGGCCTTTGCCGACGAATTCATCACCGCCTTGCCCGAGGGTTACAACACCTTTTTGGGCGAACGCGGTGTGCGCCTGTCAGGCGGCCAGCGCCAGCGCATCGCCATCGCCCGCGCCATGCTGAAGAACCCGCCGCTGCTGCTGCTGGACGAGGCCACCAGCGCGCTGGACGCCGAAAGCGAACGCATGGTGCAGGCAGCGCTGGAATCCGCCATGCGTGACCGCACCACGCTGGTCATTGCGCACCGGTTGGCAACCGTACAAAAGGCCGACCTGATTGTGGTGCTGGACCATGGGCGGTTGGTGGAACAAGGCACACACGCCGAACTGGTGACGCACGGTGGCGTCTATGCGGGCCTGGCGGCGCTGCAGTTCAACGCCTAAACCGCCCTGAGGCGCCCTGATGTAGAGAGAACTAGAGGTTGAAAAGCAAACACAGCGCTCATAAAATGCCTGTATCCACCCTGGGAGTTCGTTATGGATGTTAATTCAGTCAACAAACCTGTGGTCCAAGCGGCGGTAGCGCCCAAACGCCCAACAGAAAATCAACAAAACCCGCCGGTGCGAGAAAAACAAGCGCAGGACAATGAAACACGCAAGGCGGAACCGGCGCCAGCCAAACCTGTAGTCAACACCCAAGGAAATGTTACAGGGCGTCTTTTGAACGTAACCGCCTGAAGAGCCAAAAAGGCTTTGCCACAAAGCCATGGTTGCAATCACCGCCACCAACAGTGCCACACCGTCGCTCCAGTCCATGGTGGGACGGACGTTACTGGAAAAGGCGCTGCTTAGGGCAGCAGACCAAGCGGAGGCCAATGCGAAGAGTCTGAGAGCGCAGGCCGATCGGGCGGAACAGGAAGCTCAAAGCAGCCAGGGCAGGGCTCGCCAAATCTCCGCCCGCAACCGGCAAGACGAGGCAACTTACTCCATTGCAGCGAAACGCAGCGATTCCGAGGTTCCGTTGGAGGTGCAAAAGCTGATTGAGCAGATGTACAGCGCGACCAGTGATCAGCGCGCCCAAAGCGGCAACGCCCTCAAGGCCAATGTGAATGCGGCTCCGGTCGTCAACGTACAGGGCCAGGCGACAGGCCGCATTGTCAACATCAGCGCCTGAGACCTATTGCAGTTGCCCTTTCAAGGCAATGGGCAGTGGAATGGTCAGCACTTCTATGCCCTCGTCAGCCAGCGAACGTGTCTCTTCCACGGTGGCCGTCCCCCGTATTCCGCGCTGCTCCTTCTCTCCATAATGCATCTGGCGGGCTTCTTCGGCAAACCGTTCGCCCACATCGGTTGTCTGGGCGACCACCTGGCGCGCAAGGGCCAACAGTGCATCGGTGAACGCGGCGGGATGGGCGGTATTGGACTCTATGGCAACCGCGCTATCAGGCGGTTCGGCGGGGCCCGAACGACTACCGGACAATGAGAGGCGCGGTGCACTCAGTTTTTTGACTACTGACGGATCGCCGCAGACTGGGCATTGCACAAGTGACTTCTGGAGTTGTGCAATGAAATCCGCCTCGGAGGCAAACCAGCCTTCAAAGACATGACCCGTGGCGCATTGCAGATCCAGAACTTTCATGGACCGAATCTCAAACGGGATTTGTAGGTGTAGACGATTGCCAATCCAGCGACCAGGCACCCGACAACACATTTTGCAACCACAACGCGCCGGCCAGGGTCTTGCCATCGGTCACCGTACCATCCAGACACCATGTCAGCAGCTCGGCTGGTGTTGCAGTAAAAACTTCCAGAAATTCGCCCGCGTCCAGGTGCTGCGCGCCAAGCCTCAGGTTGCGCGCGAACCATATATCGATGCACTCGGTGGAATAGGCAATGGTGGGATGCAATTGCCCGGCATGCGCCCACTCTGCGGCCGAGTAGCCGGTTTCTTCGCGCAGCTCTCTTTGTGCACAGACCAGTGAAGTTTCCGCAGCGTCGCGCTTGCCGGCTGGAAACTCCACCATGACTCGGTTGACGGGATAACGGAATTGCCGCTCCAACACCACGTGCACAACACCATCTTTTGCAGGCAACAAAGCAATGACCATTGCAGCACCGGGGTGCACGATGTACTCACGAACGCTGGAACTGCCATCCGGCAACGCAACCTGGTCTTGGAAGGCATGCAGGAAGCTGCCACGGAGGACTTCCCGGCTGGTCAACCGGGTCTCAAGCAAATGCGGATGGCTCATGCAAGACTATGGCCGCCAATGCAGCGTGAGGATGGAAACAGTGCGTAAGAAGCCGAGCGTCAGGTACCCAACATCTGCCGGACTGCATTGCTGCATAGTGCCAACAAACCACCTGGCAACAGCCCCAAGACCAGCACCAGTCCGCCATTGATACACAGCACAACGCGAACGTCCAGCGGCGCCACGACACTGCTGGCAGTGATGGGCTCATCAAAGTACATGACCTTGATCACGCGCAGATAATAGAACGCGCCTATCAGTGACATCATCACGGCAAAGACCGCGATCACCATGTGCAGCGTTTGTCCGGAGGACACCAAAGCCTGCAACACGGCCAGCTTGGCGTAAAAACCCACCAGCGGTGGAATGCCAGCCAGGGACAGCAGACACACGGCCATGACACCGGCATACAGGGGGCTGCGTTGGTTCAAGCCTGCAAGGTCCGCGATCTCTTCGCTCTCAAAACCTTCCTGGGACAACAGCAGCAAAATGCCGAAACTGGCCAGCGTGGTCAGCACGTAGGTGATGACATAGAACATCGCCGAACTGTAGGCGTTGGCCGTATAGGTCAGTGAGTCATTGGTCACGACACCCGACATGATGCCCAGCAACACAAAACCCATCTGCGAGATCGTGGAAAACGCCAGCATGCGTTTGACATTGGTCTGCGCAATCGCAGCAAGATTACCAACCAGCAAGGACCCCACCGCCAACATCAACAGCATTTGCTGCCAATCTATGGCCAACGGAAGCAACCCTTCAACCAAAAGACGCATCGTCATGGCAAAGGCTGCCAGCTTGGGTGCGCCGCCAATCATCAACGTGATGGCCGTGGGTGCGCCTTGGTAGACGTCTGGAATCCACATGTGGAAAGGAACCGCGCCCAACTTGAAAGCCAAGCCTGCGACGATGAAGACCAGGCCAAACACCAACACCTGGTGGCGAATCTGACCCGACGCGATCGCCTTGAAGATCGCAGTGATGTCCAACGAGCCGGTAGCGCCATACAGCATAGACATGCCGTACAGCAGGAAACCGGAAGCCATGGCACCCAACACAAAGTACTTCATCGCGGCTTCAGTAGCCGTCGCGTTGTCGCGCCGCAGTGCGACCAATGCGTAGCTGGACAATGTCAACAGCTCCAAGCCCATGTAGATCACCAGCAGGTTGTTCCCGGAGATCATCACCGACATACCCAGCAGTGCAAAAATGCTGAGCGTGAAGAACTCACCGCCGCGCAACATGCCACGGTGCGCCGAATAGGGTCGCCCATACACCAAGGTCACCATCACGGCGACGGTTGCAAAACACTTGAGCCAGTTCCCCATGGGATCACTGACAATCATGTTGCCAAAACCATACAGTGTGGCTCCGGTGAGAGCCTGGTCCGCCTGCAGACAGGCCACGACCGCCAGCGTAGCCAGCGTCAGCGCATAGGTCGCGCCGCGCATGGCGGTCTTGACGTTCAGGTCCAGCAAAGCAATGACGCAGGCCATCGCGAGCAAGACCAAATCGGGTAAAACCGCGATCCAACTGATTTTGTCAATCATCTTTCGTCTCTCAATTCAGTTTGATCAGTTCAACTTGGAAATCGCAACATGCTTGAGCAGTTGCGCGACCGAGACATCCATGACATCGGTAAAAGGCTTGGGATACACACCCATCCACAGGACAGCGGCAGCGAGCAGCGCAAGCATCAGGAATTCACGGGCATCAATGTCGGTCAGCGCCTTGACATCGTCATTGGCGATTGGCCCCAGATAGACACGCTTGAACATCCACAACGTATAGGCGGCACCAAAGATCAGGGCGCTGGCCGCTGCCAGACCGATCCAGAAGTTGAATTTGATGGCAGCCAGAATCACCATCCACTCACCTACGAATCCGGCTGTTCCGGGCAGCCCGCAATTGGCCATCGCGAAGAACAAAGAAAATGCAGCAAACTTCGGCATGGTGTTGATCACGCCACCATAGCTCGAAATTTCACGGGAATGCACACGGTCATACAACACACCGATGGACAAGAACATGGCGCCGGACACAAAACCGTGCGCAATCATTTGCACCAGACCACCGGACACCCCCAAGTCCATGAAAACGAAGAAGCCCAGCGTCACAAAACCCATATGCGCAACCGACGAATAGGCCACCAGCTTCTTCATATCTTGCTGGACCATCGCAACCAGGCCAACATAGACCACAGCAATCAGGGACAAGGCAATCATCAGCCATGCCCACTCGTGGGCCGCATCGGGTGCGATCGGCAGGGAAAAACGCAGGAAACCATAGGCTCCCAGCTTCAACATGATGGCCGCCAGCACGGCAGAGCCACCGGTCGGGGCTTCCACGTGCACGTCAGGCAACCAGGTATGGAACGGCCACATGGGAACCTTGACGGCAAAGGCCGCAAAAAAAGCAAAGAACAGCAGGGTTTGGGTTTTGCCATCCAGACGCAAGGCATGCCAAGTTGCCAGATCAAAACTGCCACCCGACTTGATATACAGGGATACCAAGGCAATCAACAACAGCAACGAACCCATCAAGGTGTAGAGAAAGAACTTGAACGCTGCATAAATTTTGTTCGGACCACCCCAGATGCCGATGATCAGGTACATGGGTATCAGCGTGGCTTCAAAAAACACGTAGAACAACAAGCCGTCCAAGGTGCAGAACACGCCAATCATCAATCCACTGAGAATCAGGAACGCACCCATGTATTGGTTGACGCGGCGGGTAATGACCTCCCAACCGGCAATGATGACGACCACGTTGATGAATGCAGTCAGTAGAACAAACCACAATGAGATGCCATCCACGCCGAGGTGGTAGTAGACATTGAAACGTTCAATCCACGACACGTTTTCGACAAACTGCATGGCAGCCGTCGACGTATCGAACCGGCTGTACAAGGGCAAAGTCACCAGGAAACTGACGACTGCTCCCACCAACGCAACCCAGCGAACGGCCCTTGCCTGCTCATCACGCCCCAGCGCCAGCAATACAAGACCGAACGCAATCGGCGTCCAAATCGCAAGGCTCAACAATCCCATCTTTTTCTTCTCCTTATCGGTTCAGCCATTCGCGGATTGGGGGCCAAGTCACGAAATACGTAATCAGCACAAAAATGCCCAAAATCATCACCAGCGCATAGTGGTACAGGAATCCGGTCTGCACCTTGCGCACCACTCCGGAAACCCATCCCACCAATTTCCAAGAACCATTCACCAAGGCACCATCGATGATGGCCTGGTCACCAACTTTCCACAGCCCCATACCCAGTGCGCGGGCACCGCGCGCCAGAATGTTCTCGTTGATCCAGTCGAGGTAATACTTGTTTTCAAGCAAATTGAACACCGGCATAAATGTCCGCTTGATCGCTGCCGGCCACTCGGGCTTGAGCATGTAGAAAACATAGGACAACGCCACGCCAGCGGCAGCCAGCAGCAGCGGCAAGGTGGTCAAGGAGTGAATAGCCATTTGCCAAGGACCATGGAAATGCTGGCCCAATTTCTCCATCGCTGGGTGCAGTTGCACATTCACAAAGATGGCGTCTTTGAAGAAATCGCCATACAGCATGGGCTGAATCGTCAGGTAACCGATCACCACGGATGGAATAGCCAACAGAATCAAAGGAACAGTCACCACCCAGGGGGATTCGTGCGGCACATGGTGTTCACCATGGTGTCCGTGGTCGTCATGGTGAGCGTCCGGGTTCTGGTCAAAACGCTCTTTGCCGTGGAATACCAGGAAGTACATGCGGAAGGAGTAAAAAGCCGTCACAAAAACACCGGCCATCACGGCGAACTTTGCAAAACCGGCACCCGGCAAATGGCTCTCCATGACGGCTTCGATGATGCTGTCCTTGGAATAGAAGCCCGCAAACAAGGGCGTACCGATCAGCGCCAGCGAACCCAGCAAGGACGTGATCCAGGTGATGGGCATGTATTTGCGCAGTCCACCCATCCAGCGGATGTCCTGGTTGTGGTGGCAACCCATGATGACCGAGCCAGCACCCAGGAACAACAAGGCCTTGAAGAAGGCGTGTGTCATCAAGTGGAACACGGCCACCGAATAGGCGGATGCTCCCAACGCGACCGTCATGTAACCCAATTGCGACAGTGTGGAGTAAGCCACCACACGTTTGATGTCGTTCTGGATGATGCCCAGAAAACCCATGAACAAGGCCGTAATGGCGCCTACTACCATGATGAAGCTCAACGCGGTGTCGCTGAGCTCAAACAAGGGTGACATGCGGGCCACCATAAAAATGCCGGCAGTCACCATGGTTGCCGCATGGATCAACGCGGAGATCGGTGTGGGGCCTTCCATGGAATCCGGCAACCAGACATGCAAGGGAAATTGCGCCGACTTGCCCATGGCACCGATAAACAAACAAATACAGATGACTGTTATCAACATCCAGTCGGTGCCGGGGAAGCTCAGAGCCGCCAACTCAGCCGATTTGGCAAACGCCTCCGTGTAGTTCAAGGTGCCCGCAAAAGCGACGATCAGACCGATGCCAAGGATAAAACCGAAGTCACCAACGCGGTTGACCAGGAAAGCCTTCATATTGGCAAAGATTGCCGTTGGCTTGTTGTACCAGAACCCGATCAGCAAATACGACACCAGCCCCACGGCTTCCCAGCCGAAGAACAACTGCAGCATGTTGTTGCTCATGACCAGCATCAACATGGAAAACGTGAACAGCGAGATGTAGGAGAAGAAACGGTTATAGCCCTCGTCCTCTTCCATATAACCTATGGTGTAGAGGTGAACCATCAAAGAGACAAAGGTTACGACGCACATCATCATGGCGGTCAACCCGTCGATCAGAAAGCCGATCTCCATCTTGAGACCGCCAACCACCATCCACGTGTAAATCGTTTCATTGAGCCGGGCGCCATCGATTGCCACTGACTTCAAGGTCATGGCAGAGATGACAAACGCAATCAACACGCCCAGAATGGTCACCGAATGGCTGGCTCGGCGGCCCATGACATTGCCACCGAATTTGGTCCCCAGGACGCCAGCGAGTACCGAACCTACCAAAGGCGCCAACGGCACCCACAGCAAACTAGAGACAGACAGGGTTTGACTCATATTATTTTTAACCCTTGAGCGAATTGAGTTCGTCCGCGCTGATGCTGGACTTGTTGCGGAACAGCAGCACAAGAATGGCCAAACCAATGGCTGACTCGGCAGCAGCCACCGTCAAGATGAAAAACACAAAAATCTGACCATGCATATCGTGCAGGTAATGGGAGAACGCAACAAAGTTTGTGTTCACTGCCAGCAGCATGAGTTCAATGGCCATCAGCAACACAATCAGGTTACGACGGTTCAGAAAAATGCCAACTACCGACAGCGCGAACAGGATTGCGCCCAGGGACAGAAAATGGCCTAGTGTCAATATCATGCTTTTTTCTCCACTGGAGCTGGTTCTGCCGCAGGCGCTGCTTGTGTAGCTGCGTACTTCATCACCGAGAGGCGATCTTTCGCCTTGACGCGCACCTGATCCGACACACTGATAAATTTCGTGTCCTTGCGCGCACGCAGTGTCAGAGCAATGGCGGCGATCATGGCCACCAGCAAAATAGCGGCCGCAACTTCAAGGGGGTACAGGTACTGCGTGTACAGCAACTTACCCAGTTCCTTTGTGTTTGAAGCGCTTGCCGTAGCAGGCGCAGCAGCGGCCAGCGACGCAGGGTCATCAACCACACGGAAACCGCCCATCAACACAGCGGACATCTCCAGCGCAATCACGACACCAACAACGGCGGCAAAGGGGAAATGTTTCCAGAAACCGAGCCGCAGGTTCTCCTTGTTGACGTCCATCATCATGACGACAAACAGGAACAAGACCATCACCGCACCGACGTAGACCAGCACCAGGATAATCGACAAGAACTCTGCCTTGAGCAACATCCAGATCATGGAAGCCTGGAAAAACGTCAGCACCAGAAACAGTACGGCATGGATCGGGTTACGGGCCGTGATCACGCGAAATGCTGCAAACAGCATGACCGCGGAAAACAGATAAAACAGACCGGTCGTGACACTCATGATTCAAATTCTTTCTTACGACAGATCAGCGGTACTTGGCGTCAAGCTGGCGGTTGGTCGCGATCTGGCTTTCGTAGCGATCACCAACGGCTAGCAGCATGTCTTTGGTGAAATACAGATCAGCACGTGACTCGCCGTGGTATTCAAAAATTTGTGTTTCCACAATGGAATCCACCGGGCAGCTCTCTTCGCAGAAGCCGCAGTAAATGCATTTGTTCAGGTCAATGTCATAACGCGTGGTGCGGCGTGAACCGTCATCGCGCATCTCAGACTCAATCGTGATCGCCATCGCCGGGCAAACTGCCTCACACAGTTTGCAGGCAATACAACGCTCTTCGCCATTCTCATAACGGCGCAGGGCGTGCAAACCGCGAAAGCGTGGCGACAACGGCGTTTTTTCTTCCGGGTACTGGAGTGTGACCTTGCGGCGGAAAGCATAACGCCCTGTCAAGGCCAAGCCCTTGAACAACTCCAACATCAAAAAGCTACTCAGAAAATCCTTCAGCGAAAACGCCAATGGCTTTGGGGCAACGGTATTTGCAGACATAGATGTGCCCTTACTTCCAAATGTTGTAGGGAGCAGGCAGCTGCATCCATGCGCCTACAACGACCAACCACACCAGAGTCACGGGTATGAATACCTTCCAACCCAAACGCATGATCTGGTCGTAGCGAAAACGCGGAAACGTTGCCCGCACCCAAATAAAGAACGACATGAACATGAACGCCTTCAGACCCAGCCAGATCCAGCCGGGGATCCAGTTCAGCAATGGTGTGTCAATGGGAGACATCCAACCGCCAAGGAACAAAAGGGTGCCCAAGAGCGATACCAGATAAAAATTGGCGTATTCAGCCAACTGGAACATGGCGAAAGACATGCCCGAGTACTCGACCATGTGGCCCGCAACAATTTCTGCCTCTCCTTCGACCACGTCGAAAGGATGGCGATTGGTTTCGGCCATGCTCGATATCACATAGACCACAAAAATGGGCAGCAATGGCAGCCAATTCCACGACAGGAAGTTCAATCCCAAATAAGACCATTGCCCATTTGCAGCGAAGAATTGCCCCTGGCCTTGGCCCATTACGATGTCCGTCATGTTCATGCTGGACGACACCATCAGGACGACCACAAAGCAGAAGCCCATCGCGATCTCATAGCTGACCATTTGTGCGGAAGCCCGCATCGCACCCAGGAAAGCGTACTTTGAATTCGAAGCCCAGCCGGAAATGATGATCCCATAGACCTCCATCCCTGCAATTGCCATCAAAAACAAGAGCCCAGCATTGATGTTGGACAAGGCCACATCAGGGCCAAAGGGAATGACGACCCATGCTGCCAAGGCTGGCGTAATCGTCATCACGGGGCCCAAAAAGTACAAGCCCTTATTGGCCGCAGCCGGAACCAATATCTCCTTGGTCATCAACTTCAGTGCATCCGCGATAGGCTGCAACATACCAAACGGCCCCACCCGATTGGGGCCGTGGCGCACTTGCACGTAGCCCAACAGTTTGCGCTCCCAAAGTGTTGTGTAGGCGATCACGCCCATCAGCGGAAGCACGATAGCGAGAATCTTGATCAAGGCCCAGAGGACAGGCCAAGCCAGTTCGGCCCACCACGATTCAGCGACCAGACCCAAACCAAAGTTGAACAGAACGTCGATCATGCCAGCACCCCCTGCGCTACGCCAGCCCTGACATCTGCACGGCCATCTGCTGTCAGTTGTAGGGACGAAGCACGTCGGACAATGCTATCCAACTGGTAGATACTGGCGACGCAGGGTTCCACCGTATCAGCCACCAATGCGGTCTGCAACGCGCAGGTGTTGCTCAAGCGGTGGGCAGGCACCTGTGCCGGTACGCCGCCTTCGTTGTCTGCATGCATATGCTGCAGCACCTCTTGCGCCGATTCAAACTCAAAACCCGGAAGACCCAGCACATTAGCCAGTGCACGAATCACCTTCCAGGCTGGACGCGTCTCAGCCAGCGGCTTGACGACCGCATAGAAGCTCTGCACCCGTCCCTCTGCATTGACGAATGTTCCCGGTGTTTCTGTGAATGGCGCAATGGGCAACAACACATCGCTGCATTCCATATTGGCCTTGAACGGACTTAGGGTCACGACCATCTCGCATTGCTTCAAGGTGGCAACCGCTGTTGCACCTGGTGCCGAATCAAACTCGGGCTCGGTGTTCAACAGGATGGCGGCTTTCACGCCACCCGACAGCATCTGGCCTGCGTTCAGGCCACCGGCGCCTGGCAACGCTCCAGCCAATTGCGCACCAACAGTGTTGGCTGCCTCGGTCAGATAACCAAACGATGCACCGGTTTGCACGGCGATCCAGTTTGCGAGCGCCAAGATCTGACTAGCCTGTGCGTGATGGGCTGCGGCATTACCCAGCAAAATTGCCTTGCGTTCACCAGACAGCAATGACTGTGCAATGTCTTTCGCAACCGCTGTTGCTTGGCCGCTTTGCGGTGCTGCCACGCCCTTCTCTGCTGCAATGGCAGACGCGATATCGGCCATTGCCTGGACCCACTGGGTGGTGGGTGCCAACAAGCTGTTACGCACGGGTATGGCCCAGGCCACTGCGTCGGCACTGATGGCACTGACAACACAGCCACGCTTGTTCGCTTGGCGAATACGTTGGGCGAACAAGGGATGGTCCTTGCGCAGATTGGAGCCCACAACCAGCACACGCTCCAGATTCGACAAGTCTGCGATGGGCATGCCAAGATAACGTGCGCCGTCTTGTTGGCTTGCAAACTCTGCGTTGCGCAAGCGGTAGTCGATGTTTTCGCTGCCGAGGCCTCGGACCAAGGCTCCGGCCAGATAGAGCTCTTCCAACGTGCTATGGGGGCTGACCAAGGCACCGATGGCATTGGCGCCATGGGTCTTCTTGATGCTTTGCAAACCGTGGGCTACATATTCCAACGCAGTTTGCCAGTCAACACTCTTCCATTCGCCACCTTGCTTGAGCATGGGCGTTGTCAGCCGCTCCGCACCGTTCAAGGCTTCGTAGGAGAAACGATCCCGGTCTGCAATCCAGCATTCGTTGACCGCTTCATTTTCGAGCGGCACAACACGCATCACAACGTTGTTTTTGACCTGCACCACGAGATTGGCACCGGTCGAATCATGCGGACTGACGGACTTGCGCCGAGACAACTCCCAGGTGCGGGCACTGTAGCGGAATGGCTTGCTCGTGAGAGCGCCAACGGGGCAAATGTCAATCATGTTGCCGGACAACTCAGAGTCCACGGATTGGCCTACGAATGTCTCGATTTCGGCATGCTCACCGCGGTGTGACATGCCCAACTCCATGACGCCGGCAATTTCCTGTCCAAAGCGAACACAGCGCGTGCAATGGATGCAACGGCTCATTTCTTCCATGGAAACCAGGGGGCCGATGTCTTTGTGAAACACCACGCGTTTTTCTTCCTCGTAACGCGAAGAAGACGATCCGTAGCCAACCGCCAAATCCTGCAACTGGCACTCGCCGCCCTGGTCACAAATGGGGCAATCCAGCGGATGGTTGATCAGCAAAAATTCCATGACCGACTTTTGTGCCTTGATTGCCTTGTCGCTCTTGGTGCGAACAATCATGCCTTGGGTCACCGGGGTTGCGCAGGCCGGCATGGGCTTGGGCATTTTCTCCACGTCCACCAGGCACATGCGGCAATTGGCCGCGATGCTGAGCTTCTTGTGGTAGCAGAAATGGGGAATATAGGTGCCAGCCTTGTCGGCCGCATGCATGATCATGCTGCCTTCGACAATGTCAACCTTTTTGCCGTCGAGTTCGATTTGAATCATTTGTTACTCGCTCAAACGTAAGCCGGGACCATACAGGTCTTGTGCTCTACGTGGTGTTCAAACTCGTGCCTGAAATGTTTGATCATGGCGCGCACGGGCATGGCCGCTGCGTCGCCCAATGCGCAGATCGTGCGGCCTTGAATGTCTTCCGCAACACTGTCCAACAGATCCATATCGGCTGGGCGTCCGTGGCCGGTTTCAATACGGTCCACCAAACGCGACAACCACCCGGTTCCTTCGCGACACGGTGTGCACTGTCCGCAGGACTCGTGCATGTAGAAATAGCTCAGGCGCTGCAAGCTCTTGACCATGCAACGACTGTCATCCAGCACGATGACGGCGCCAGAACCCAGCATGGAGCCGGCCTTGGCGATGGAGTCGTAGTCCATGGTGCAGTCCATCATGATGGATGCTGGCAATATGGGCGACGACGAACCACCAGGTATGACAGCCTTCAACTGGCGACCGGCGCGCACGCCACCGGCCAACTCCAGTAACTTGGAGAATGGCGTTCCCATGGGTACTTCAAAGTTGCCCGGCATTTCCACGTCACCGCTGACGGAATAAATCTTGGTGCCGCCGTTGTTGGGCTTGCCACATTCCAGATAGGCCTGTCCGCCATTGCGGATGATCCACGGCACAGCAGCAAAAGTCTCTGTGTTGTTGATCGTTGTGGGTTTGCCGTAGAGACCAAAGCTGGCCGGGAACGGTGGCTTGAAACGGGGCTGGCCTTTTTTGCCTTCCAGCGATTCCAGCAACGCGGTTTCTTCACCACAAATGTAGGCGCCAAAACCATGGGCGGCATGCAACTGAAAGCTGAAGTTGCTGCCCAAGATGTTGTTGCCCAGCAGGCCTGCTGCGCGGGCCTCTTCCAGCGCCTCTTCAAACCGATCGTAGGTCGAGAAAATCTCGCCGTGGATGTAGTTGTAGCCCACCGAAATGCCCATCGCAAAAGCGGCAATGGCCATACCCTCAATGACGATATGGGGGTTGAACTCCATGATGTCACGGTCTTTGCAAGTACCGGGCTCACCCTCGTCCGAATTACAGACCAGGTATTTTTGACCAGGGAACTGGCGCGGCATGAAGCTCCACTTCAAGCCGGTGGGGAAGCCTGCGCCGCCACGTCCGCGCAAGGCGGATTCCTTGACCGTTGCAATGACCTGGTCCTGCGTCAAGGGCTCGCCACCGCCGATACCCAAGACCTTGCGCAAGGCCTGGTAGCCGCCGCGCGACTCGTAATCCTTCAGACGCCAGTTGGCGCCGTTCAGGCCCGCAAGAATTTGCGGATTGATGTGGCGGTCATGGAAACAAGTTTGCACGCCGGTGGCGCGAAACTGGGAAAGAATATGCTGGGCCGTCATCATTTGTTCTCCACCGCCCGCAAGCCGTCCACCAACTGGTCCAGCTTCTCTGGAGTCATGAAGCTGCACATGGACCTATCGTTGACCAGCATGACTGGTGAGTCGGCACAAGCGCCCAAACACTCACTCTGTTGCAACGTAAACATGCCATCCGGTGTGGTTTGCCCCATGGAGATGCCGAGCTTGGTCTCCAGGTATTTCAGTGTGCTCTGGCCTTCACGCAATTGGCATGGCAGATTGGTGCACACATTGAGCTTGTACTTGCCAACCGGGCGTTGGTTGTACATGTTGTAAAAGGTCGTGACCTCGTGCACCGCCATGGGCGCCATGCCCAGGTACTCCGCAACTAGGGCTTCGCTCTCAGTGCTTACAAATCCGAGTTCCTGCTGGACAATGGCCAAGCAGGCCATGACAGCGGACTGGGCTTGGTCGGCGGGGTACTTGGCCACTTCTTTGGCAAAGCGTGCCTTGGTAGATTCAGAGATCATCGATCAATCTCTCCAAAAACAATATCCAGGGTACCGATGATGGAGACCACATCGGCAATCATGTGGCCCTTGGCCAGTTCATTGAGACCCGCCAGATGCGGGAAACCAGGCGCGCGGATCTTCAGGCGATAGGGTTTGTTGGCACCTTCGCTGATGATGTAGATGCCGAACTCGCCCTTGGGGTGTTCCACCGCCGCATAGGCCTCGCCCTCGGGCACGTGAAAGCCCTCGGTGAAGAGCTTGAAATGGTGGATCAACTCTTCCATGCTGGTCTTCATGGATTCGCGCGAGGGCGGTGCAACCTTGTGATTGTCGGTGATCACCGGACCGGGGTTGACTCTGAGCCAATCCACGCACTGCTTGATGATGCGGTTGGACTGCTTCATCTCTTCCATACGGACGAGGTAGCGGTCGTATACGTCGCCCGTGGCGCCAACGGGAATGTCGAAGTCCAGCTTGTCGTACACGTCATAAGGTTGCTGCTTGCGCAGATCCCACGCCATACCGGTGGCACGCAACATGGCACCGGTGAAACCCAGGTTCAAGGCGCGCTCGGGGGTCACCGGGCTGATACCAACACAGCGTTGCTTCCAGATGCGATTTTCGGTCAGCAGTGTGTGGTATTCCTCCAGGCACTTCGGAAAACGCTGCGTGAAGTCTTCAATGAAGTCCAACAAGGACCCCTTGCGATTGCGGTTGAGCTCCTCAACCGCCTTGGCGTTGCGTACCTTGCTGGCCTTGTGCTGGTTCATGGTGTCCGGCAGGTCGCGGTACACACCACCTGGACGGATGTAGGCCGCGTGCATGCGCGCACCACTAGCCGCTTCATACATGTCGAACAGGTCTTCACGTTCCCGGAAGGTATAGATCAGGATCGTCGAGCTACCGCAATCGTTACCATGTGAGCCCAGGTACATCAGGTGGTTCAGCAGACGCGTGATCTCGGCGTACATGACACGGATGTACTGCGCACGAATGGGCACTTCAATGCCCAGCATGCGCTCCAGAGTCAGGCAATAGGCGTGCTCGCTGCACATCATGGATACATAGTCCAGACGGTCCATGTAGGGCAGACTCTGGATGTAGGTCTTGGTCTCGGCCAGCTTCTCGGTGGCGCGGTGCAGATTGCCGATGTGCGGATCGGCGCGTTGAATGACTTCACCATCCAACTCCAGGACCAATCGCAGAACGCCGTGTGCCGCAGGGTGCTGCGGCCCAAAATTAAGGGTGTAGTTCTTTATTTCAGCCATAGCGTTTAAATCTTTGCGATGCGCCGCGGCGCCGGGCTGCAAGCCAAGCCAGGGGTGCATCTCATTTCAAACCCCCATAGTTGTTTTCACGGATGATGCGCGGCGTGATTTCGCGGCTTTCGATGGTGATGGGCTGGTAAATAACGCGCCCCTGCTCAGCGTCGTAGCGCATTTCCACATACCCGCTGGTCGGAAAGTCCTTGCGAAACGGATGACCGATAAATCCATAGTCCGTCAGGATGCGACGCAAGTCATTGTGGCCATCAAACATGATGCCGAACAGATCGAAAGCCTCACGCTCGTACCAATCCGCAGCGATCCACACATCAGTAACGGACACCACCACCGGCATGGCATCGTCCGGTGCGAACACCTTGAGGCGCAAACGCTGGTTCAGACTCACAGACAAGAACTGGAGCACCACACAAAAACGGGGGCCTTCGTAGGCCCCACCTTTGTATTCGGAGTAATCAACCCCGCATAGGTCTATGAGCTGCTCAAATTTGCACCCAGGAGCATCGCGCAACACCAACGCAGCGGCATGGTAGTCGTTGGCAGATACCACGACCTCCACCTCCCCCAGGGAAATGGATGTGCGCTGCACCTTGTCACCCAAGGCTGCTACTACGGCCGCCTGAATCGCTTCAGGCGTAACAAAAAATGTAGTCATAAACCCCTTCAGGCCCGCGCGATGGTTTCAGTACGGCGAATCTTGAGTTGCAATTGCATGATGCCGTAGATCAGCGCTTCGGCTGTCGGAGGGCATCCCGGCACGTACACGTCAACCGGTACGATGCGGTCGCAGCCGCGCACCACGGAATAGCTGTAGTGGTAGTAACCACCACCGTTGGCACAGGATCCCATGCTGATCACGCGGCGTGGCTCCGACATCTGGTCGTAAACCTTGCGAAACGCGGGCGCCATTTTGTTGGTCAGCGTGCCTGCCACAATCATCAAATCGGATTGGCGCGGGCTGGCACGGAACACCTCTGCGCCAAAACGGGCAAGGTCATAGCGCGCGGTGGCGGAATGCATCATTTCCACGGCGCAGCAGGCCAAACCAAACGTCATGGGCCACACAGAGCCGGTTCTGGCCCAGTTCATCACCGAGTCGTAACTGGTGGTGACAAAGCCTTCTTTTAGAACACCTTCAATCATTTGTTACTCCCAGTCCAGGGCACCTTTTTTCCACATGTACACGAAGCCAATGGTCAACACACCCACGAACTCGACACCAATCAAAAAACCAAACAGTCCGAGCTCTTTGAGCGCAACCGCCCACGGAAACAAAAATGCCGTTTCCAGATCGAACAAGATGAACAAAATCGCAATCAGGTAATAACGAACGTCAAACTTCATCCGGGCGTCTTCAAACGCCTCAAAACCGCACTCATAAGGGGAATTTTTTGCTTTATCAGGCCTGTTTGGACCCAATATGTAGCCAATGACTTGTGGCGCGACACCGATTGCGATGCCTACCAAGATGAACAAGAGTGCAGGAAGATATTGATCGAGGTTCATCTTGTGCGTTTCTTATCACCATTGCAGTCTGCTCAAAATACCAAGCAGATCAAAAACCATTTGGTGCCGTCGGCGAGACTCGAACTCGCACAGCTCTCGCCACTACCCCCTCAAGATAGCGTGTCTACCAATTTCACCACGACGGCGGCTTTTTTCTGTCTGCATTGCGTGAGGAACCCTAGGGTATTTTGCTTTTTCAGACAAGCATAGAGTTTACCCTGAATTTACCCCTCCTTCCGAGGGGGCAAGGCAATTAAAGTAGCGATTACTTGGCGGGAATTTGCCCAACACCCGAGGCAGCAACAGCAGGCGCGGAAGCAGCTTCTGTAACGGCCGGGGCAACGATTGCCGCACCCTCAAGAACGCTGCCGGAACTCGCACGGGGCAAGTTACCAAAATAGGCCAACGCCAGAGTACAGACAAAAAATACAGTGGCCAAAACAGCCGTGGTGCGGGACAGGAAATTCGCACTGCCGCTGGCGCCAAACAAGCTGCCCGAGCCACCGCTGCCGAACGCTGCGCCCATATCTGCGCCCTTGCCATGCTGCACCAAAATCAGACCAATCATGGCCAGGGCCGAAAGCATTTGCACCGTCAAAATAATTGTCAAAACTACATTCATTCTCAACTCCTAAAAAGGGAAACTAGCTGCGAGCACCGGATGGAATCAGTGTGCCGCTGCGATGATGGATAAAAAATCTGCTGCCTTAAGGGATGCACCCCCTACCAGCCCGCCGTCGATATCTTGCTGCGACAGCAACTGGGCCGCATTGGCCGCGTTCATGCTGCCGCCGTACAAAATCAACATGCGATCGGAATGCTCGGTCGCCGCATGCAGCTGCGCACGCAATACCGCATGCACTTGCTGCGCCTCTTGCGGGCTGGCAGTCTTGCCGGTGCCAATCGCCCACACCGGTTCATAGGCCACGACGATCTCACTGATGCAATGCCCATTGGTATGGATCACCGCCGCCAATTGGCGTTTGACCACTTCCTCGGTACGACCGGCTTCACGCTCAGCAAGCGTCTCACCCACGCACACAATGGGCGTGATGCCCGCTGCCAAGGCCCGCTGCGCCTTCGTCGCGACGGCCACATCGGTTTCAGCATGGTACTGGCGGCGCTCCGAATGGCCCACCAGACAATAACGGGCGCCGAACTCACGCAACATGCCGGCCGAAACTTCACCGGTAAATGCGCCCGACTCATGTTGGGACACGTCTTGTGCGCCCAAATCGATGCCGGTTCCCGTCAGCAGACGCTGCACCTGTGCCAGGTAGGGAGCGGGTACACATACCGCAACATGGCACTGGGCGCTACCACCTACACCCGCCGCCAGCGCGGCAACCAATGCCTCATTGGTAGCCAATGAACCGTTCATTTTCCAGTTCCCTGCAATCAGCTGCTTTTTCATGCTTGCATTTCCCAAGTCAAAACAATTTTCCCCACATGCTGGTTGGACTCCATCAGCGCATGCGCCTGTGACGCACCACTGCCACTGGCGTGGCCAGCATCCACCGCCGCAAACACACTGTGCACCACCGGCTTAATGCGTCCGGCAGCCAGCAGTGGCCACACCTTCTGCAAACACGCTTGGGCGATCTTCGCCTTGAACGCAACCGGCCGCGCACGCAAAGTCGACCCGGTGATCGTCAGACGTTTGCGCATGACCAGCCCCGCGTTGATCTCAGCCTGCACACCGCCCTGCACCGCGATGATGACCAGACGCCCGTCCTCTGCCAAACACTGCAATTCCTTGGCGACATAACTGCCAGCAACCATATCCAGCACCACATCCGCACCACGGCCATCGGTCAGGCGCAAGACCTCCGCCTGGAAGTCCAGCGTCTTGTAGTTGATGGCGTGGTCGGCACCCAGTGCCAAACAGGCCGCGCATTTTTCGTCGCTGCCCGCTGTAACGATCACGCGTGCACCCAAAGCCTTGGCCATTTGGATAGCCGTGACACCGATGCCGCTGCTGCCGCCCTGCACCAATAGTGTTTCACCGCTTTGCAAACCGCCCCGGTCAAACACATTGCTCCAGACGGTAAAGAAGGTCTCCGGCAACGACGCCGCTTCCACATCGCTGAGCCCTTGCGGCACAGGCAGGCACTGCCCCACCGGCGCCACGCAGTACTCGGCGTAACCACCACCAGCCACCAGCGCACAAACGTGGTCGCCCACTTTGAGCTGGGCTTGCTGCATGGCTGCAGCGTCACCCGACTCAATGGTGCCCGCCACTTCCAAGCCTGGAATATCGGACGCGCCCGCTGGCGCGGGATACATGCCGGCACGTTGCAATACATCCGGGCGGTTGATGCCACTCGCGCGCACGCGGATCAGCACTTCGCCCGCGCCCGCAACGGGCACAGCGCGCTCGCCCAAACGCAAAACGTCGGGTCCGCCAAAGGATGGTATTTCAATAACTCTCATAGCCGTTTTAACCGCTAGCCCTCGTCGCAGCAGCGCAGAGGGCTATCGAATTAATAGCAAATGGATTGAATTGTGCTTATTCAGAATGTACCGGACGGTCCATCAAAGCCTTCATGGACAGCTTGATACGGCCTTTTTCGTCCGTCTCCATGACCTTGACCTTGATGATCTGGCCTTCGGTCAGGTAGTCGGAAACCTTCTCCACACGCTCGTGTGCGATCTGGCTGATGTGCAACAGGCCGTCCTTGCCGGGCAGCAGGTTGACCAGGGCACCGAAGTCCAGAATCTTGGTGATGGGGCCTTCGTAGACCTTGCCAATTTCCACTTCAGCCGTGATTTGCTCGATGCGGCGCTTGGCCATTTCAGCCTTCTCTGGATCAGCCGACGCGATGGTGATGGTGCCGTCTTCGTCGATGTTGATCTGGGTGCCGGTTTCTTCGG
>JAZKIR010000070.1:75215-125214 GCA_040384785.1 Pseudomonadota bacterium | reverse complement strand
CTTGCCGACCTGCGCCGCCAGCGGCAGCGCATTCAAATTGGCCAGCGAACCCTGCCACTTGGCAAAGGGTGTGGACCAGTACATCCCGTAGGGAATAAACGCTTGCATTCACTTGTCTCCTTACTTAAAAGCCATCACATTCGTGTGCCTGGTGGGGCCTGCAGCTTGGGCCTAGTACAAACCCTAGGCCGCAGCATTTCGCCCCATTCGTGGCTTGCAAATGGCGATATTTGGTTATAGACTATAACTAAATTAATGCACTGAAGCAAGGAAATACAAATGTCTGCAACCCCTGTTTCCGCTGACCTGTCGGTCGAGATCACCGGCGCCGTCGCCGTGGTTCGGCTCACCCGCACGGCCAAACGCAATGCCATCAACGACGCGCTGGTGCTGGACCTGCGCCGCGTGTTCGAGAGTTTTGGCCCCGAGGTGCGCGCCGCGGTCATCGACGGCGATGGCGACCACTTTTGCTCCGGCCTGGATTTGAGCGAACTGAGCGAGCGCGATGCGCTGCAGGGCCTGCACCACTCGCGCATGTGGCACAAGGCGCTGGACGCCGTGCAGTTCGGCACGGTGCCGGTCATTGCCGCGCTGCATGGCGCCGTGGTGGGTGGCGGCCTGGAGTTGGCCAGCGCCTGCCATATCCGTGTGGCCGACAGCTCGGCCTTTTATGCGCTGCCCGAAGGCTCGCGCGGCATTTTTGTCGGCGGCGGCGGTTCGGTGCGTGTGCCACGTCTGATCGGCGTGGCCCGCATGACCGACATGATGCTGACCGGCCGTGTCTACAACGCCGAAGATGGTGAACGCGCCGGTTTCGCGCAGTACCTGGTCGCCAAGGGCCAGGCCTTCACCAAGGCCATGGAGCTGGCCGAGCGGGTGGCCAGCAATGCACCGGCCACCAATTACGCGCTGACCCATGTGTTGCCCCGTATTGCCGACCAAACGGCCGACCACGGCTTGATGACCGAGTCGCTGATGGCGGCCATTGCGCAGTCCGCGCCCGAGGCCAAGGCACGGGTGCGAGCCTTTCTGGAAGGCCGCGCGGCCAAGGTGCAAAAAGACTGAGCGGCGATAACACGCGCACGAGGAAACCCGCATGACCACCACCGTAGACACAGAACCCAAATACCGGCCGATGCGCTTTGGCGTGACCCGCGTGGTGCTGCGCGAAGGCAGCCAGCCGGGCGTGCGTTACCTGCGCGCCGAAGCCCCGTTGCAGCCCTACGCACACACCATGGGTGAACGCCTGGTGCACTGGGCCCAGGCCACGCCAGATCACACGTTATTTGCGCACCGCACCCGCAATGCAGATGGCAGCACCGGTGATTGGCAGCACTTGAGTTTTGCGCAGGCGCTTGATGGCGCACGCCGCATCGGCCAGGCGCTGCTGGACCGCAAGCTCAGCGTTGATCGCCCCGTGGTGATCCTGAGCGACAACGACCTGCAGCATGCGCTGCTGGCGTTGGCCTGCATTTATGTGGGCATACCCTATTGCTCCACGTCGCCAGCCTATTCCACGGTTAGCACCGACCACGGCAAGCTCAAGCATGTGATGGCCACGCTGACGCCGGGCCTGGTGTTTGCCAACGATGGCCAGCGCTACGGCGCGGCGATAGCGGCTGCCGTTCCCTCTGATTGCGAGGTTACTCTTAATTCAATAGCGGGATATGTCCATTCGACGAGGGCTAGCAGCACGTTTGACCAACTGCTTGCCACGGAACCCACGCCCGCGGTGGACCAGGCCTTTGCCCGCACCGGGCCCGACAGTATTGCCAAGTTTCTGTTCACATCGGGTTCCACCAAGTTGCCGAAAGCAGTGGTCAACACACACCGCATGTGGTGCGCCAACCAGCAGCAAATGCGCCAGTCCATGACGCCGCTGGTGGAAGAGCCGCTGGTGCTAGTGGACTGGCTGCCGTGGAACCACACCTTTGGTGGCAACCACAACTTTGGCATGGTGCTCTACAACGGCGGCACGTTATACATCGACGACGGCAAGCCCACGCCGGCGCTGATGCATGAGACGCTGCGCAACCTGCGCGAGATCGCACCCACGGTTTACTTCAATGTACCCACCGGTTTTGAAGCCATCGCCGATGCGATGAAGACCGATGACGTGTTGCGCAAGAAATTGTTGAGCCGTGTCCGCATGTTCTTCTATGCCGCCGCGGCCCTGTCGCAACCCATTTGGGATGCGCTGCATGAAGCGCAGGAGCGCGAAGTGGGCGAGCGCATCACGATGTGCACCGGCTTGGGCATGACTGAGTCCGGCCCCTTTGCGCTCTCGGTCAACCGCGCCAACGTCAAGGCCGGTGACCTGGGCGTGCCCACGCCGGGCCTGGAGGTCAAGCTGATCGATGTAGATGGCAAGACCGAGGTGCGTTACAAGGGTCCCAACGTCACGCCCGGCTACTGGCGCAGCCCCGAGGCCACGCAACAAGCCTTTGACGAGGAAGGATTCTTTTGCAGCGGCGACGCCGTCACCTGGATCGACGCCGACGACATGCACCAGGGCCTGCGTTTTGACGGGCGTATCGCCGAAGACTTCAAGCTCAGCACCGGCACTTTTGTCAGCGTGGGCCCCATGCGCAGCAAGATCATTGCTGCGGGCGCACCGTATGTGCAGGACGTGGTGATCACCGGGCTTAACTGCAAGGAAGTGGGGGCCATGGTGTTCCCCAGCCAAGAGGTGCGCAAGCTCGCAGGTCTGAGTACATCGGCATCTATGGATGAAGTGCTGGACAGCGCGCCGGTGCAAGCGCACTTCCAACGCGTCGTCAACGACCTGGCCAAGACCGCCACCGGCAGCGCCAGCCGCGTCGCCCGCCTGGTGCTGTTGGCCGAGCCGCCGTCAAGTGACCGCGGCGAAATCACAGACAAAGGTTCCATCAACCAGCGGGCGGTATTGCAACACCGTGCCGATCTGGTCGACGCCCTGCACGCTGGAAAGCTTGCCTTTACGTTACTTCCAACCAAGGACACATCGCCATGAACTCGCCCCAACTCGACACGATCCGCAGTTACCTGAAGGCGCTCAATGCCAGCGATACCGCGGCCCTGATTGCCACGTTTGAGCCGGAAGGTTTGGTGATATCACCCTTTCTTGGCAACATGGTAGCGCGCGATTTTTTCCCCAAACTGGCACAGGCATCGTCTCTCAGCGTGATCACCCCGATTGACCTGTTCGCCAGCGTGGAACCTGCCACCCAGGGCACCCGTGTGGCGGCCTACTTCCGTTATGACTGGACCCTCAAGGACGGCAAGGTTGTGACCTTCACCTGCGTCGACGTATTCGACTTCGCGCCCGGCAGCGACCGCATCGCCAAGATGACCATCATCTACGACACACACCCGCTGCGCGAAGAAGTGGGCGACAAATACGCCTGACCTTTCCCCCTTCCATCCCAAAGAGAATTGACATGAACATCCAAGGACACTCCGCCCTCGTCACCGGCGCTGCCTCCGGCCTGGGCGAAGCCACCGCACGTGAACTGGCCCGCCTGGGCGCCAAGGTTGCGGTGCTCGACGTCAACATGGCGTTGGCAGAAAAGGTAGCAGCCGACATCAACGCGCAATTTGGCAACGGCAGCGCCGTGGCCTGCCAGTGCGACATCACCAACACCGACAGCTTGACCGCTGCGCTGGCCAAGGCCACCGCGGCCCACGGCCCAGCGCGCATGCTGATGAACGTGGCCGGCATCGGCAGCGCCAAACGCATCGTGCAAAAAGACGGCTCGGCCGCGCCGCTGGAAGATTTTGTGCGCGTGGTGAATGTGAACCTGATTGGCGCCTACAACGTCAGCCGCCTGTTTGCCGCCGCCTGCGCCAAGCTGGAGCCGCTGGCCGATGGCGAGCGTGGTGTGATGGTGTTCACCGCGTCGGTGGCGGCCTTTGATGGCCAGGTCGGCCAGCAGGCCTACAGCGCGTCCAAGGGTGGGCTGGTTGGCATGACGCTGCCCATGGCGCGCGACCTGGCGCAACACGGCATCCGTGTCTGCACCGTGGCCCCAGGCCTGTTCGCCACGCCGCTGATGCAGCAACTGCCCGAGGCCGTGCAAGCCTCGCTGGCGGCCAGCATTCCGTTTCCACAGCGCCTGGGCAAGCCCGAAGAGTTTGCCCAACTGGCCGCGCATATCGTCAGCAATGGCCACCTGAACGGCGAAGTGATTCGCCTGGATGGCGCGCTGCGCATGGCGCCGCGCTGAGATTCTTGTGGGTTCCGTATTCCACGATTCCGTTCGGGCTGAGCCCTTCGTCGGGCTCAGGACAGGCCCTGTCGAAGCCTTTGAGCCCTTCGACAGGCTCAGGGCGAACGGAAAGAGTGCATTTTTATTTCTTGTACCGTTCTAACTAAACCAAGGAGACATCGTATGAAGTTCGTCAAATCCCTGATCGCCGCAGCCACCACGTTGGCCATAACAGGCACTGCGTTGGCCGACATCACCATTGGTGTCAGCCTGCCGCTGACAGGCCCGGCATCGGGCCTGGGCATTCCGGTCAACAACCAGATCAAACTCTGGCCGGCAACCATAGCCGGTGAAAAAGTCAAGATCATCGTGTTGGATGACGCGACAGATCCCACCAACGGTGTCAAGAACGCCAAACGTTTTGTGACCGACGACAAGGTGGACGTCATCCTCGGATCGACTGCCACACCGGTGGCCATCCCGATGGCGGCGGTTGCGGCCGAGGCCGAGACCGTGCAACTCGCGTTCTCGCCCATGCAGTTGCCTCCGGGCAAAGACGGCTGGACCTTTCGTTTGCCGCAGTCCACCCCCGTCATGGCGCACGCCATCGTCGGTCTGATGAAAAAGCAAGGTATCAAAACAGTGGGCTTCCTGGGTTACACCGATGCTTATGGCGAGAGCTGGCTCAAGGACTTCACCACTGAAGCAGAGAAGAGCGGCATCAAGGTCATTGCCGCCGAGCGTTTTGCCCGATCTGACACCAGCGTCACCGCACAAGCGCTGAAGCTGGTGGCCGCCAACCCCGACGCCATGCTGGTGGTGGCCTCCGGCAGCGGCGCGGCCATGCCGCACATGGCCGTCGTCGAGCGCGGCTTCAAGGGCAAGATATACCAGACCCATGCCGCAGCCTCGCGTGACCTGATGCGTGTGGGTGGCAAGGACGTGGAGGGCGCCTTTGTGGTGTCCGGCCCGGCCGTGATTGCCGAGCAACTGCCCGACAGCCACCCGTCGAAGCCTATGGCGATCCAGTATGTGCAGCAGTACGAAAAAGCCTATGGCGCAGGCTCGCGCAACCAGTTTGCGGCGCACGGATTTGACGCACTGGTGGTGCTGGAAAAAGCCGTGCCGCTGGCGCTGAAAAGCGGCAAGCCGGGTAGCAAGGAATTCCGTGCCGCCTTGCGCACGGCGTTGGAAACCATGGGACGCACCGTTGTATCCCACGGTGTGCTGAACTGGACCAAGGATGACCACTGGGGCTTCACGATGGAAACCGGCGTCATGCTCAAGGTGGTTAATGGTGACTGGAAGGTCGAGTAAGCAGAACCAACCCGAGTGGCATTGCCATAGCGGTCTGAGAAACTTCCGTTCGGGCTGAGCCTGTCGAAGCCCTTGAGAGCCCTTCGACAGGCTCAGGGCGAACGGAGATGCAAGTGTCATTTCATCCAACCCGTAAAGGCTTCCCATGGACTTGTCCATCGTCAGCATCCTGATGCTAGACGGCGTCACCAACGGCGCTGTCTATGCGCTGCTGGGCCTGGCCACCGTGCTGGTGTTCAGCGTGACCCGCGTCATCTTTATCCCGCAGGGGGAGTTCGTGGCCTATGGCGCACTCACGCTGGCCATTTTTCGTACGGGGCAGGTGCCAGGTACGGTGTGGCTGTTGCTGATCATGGCAGGGCTGGCCGCGGCGATGGACATGCGCCTGGGCTGGCTGCACACCCGCAACGTGACACGCGCCATCTACGCCGGATTGCGCACGCTGGCAGTGCCGCTGGTGGTGTCCGGCCTGTCCATCTGGGCGGCGCCACACAACCCATCTTTGCTGGTGCAGGCCGTGTTGACGGTGGCCATCGTCACCGCGTTTGGACCGCTGGTCTACCGTGTGGCCTACCAGTCGCTGGCGGACGCCAGTTCGCTGGTGTTGTTGATTGTGTCGGTGGGTGTGCACTTTGCAATGACGGGTCTGGGCCTGCTGTTTTTTGGTGCCGAGGGCTTTCGCAACCCGTCGTTCTGGGATGCGCGCTTCAGTGTGGGGCCGTTGTCCATCAGCGGGCAGGCCAGCATCATTTTCGGAGTGTCACTGGCGCTGATCGTGTTGCTGTGGCAGTTCTTCAGCCGCACGCTGTACGGCAAGGCCTTGCAGGCCACGGCGGTGAACCGCCTGGGTGCGCGGTTGATGGGCATATCGACGCATGGTGCCGGGCAGACTACGTTTGCGATGGCGGCCTTGATCGGCGCGCTGTCGGGCCTGTTGATTGGCCCCACGACCACGGTGTTTTATGACTCGGGCTTTTTGATCGGCCTGAAGGGTTTTGTCGCCGCCGTCATGGGCGGGTTACACAGCTACCCGTTGGCCGCAGTGGGCGCATTGTTTGTGGGGCTGGTCGAAGCCTTTGGCTCGTTCTGGGCCAGCGCCTTCAAGGAGGTGATCGTGTTCACGCTGGTGTTGCCCATTCTGTTGTGGCGTTCGGTGGCCGGTGGCCACTCGGAGGAGCATTGATATGACTTTATCCCCCACACTCCAGCGCTGGGTGTACTCGGCCAAGGCCCAGCGTGTCACATTGGTGGCCGCCATGCTGCTGTATGCGGTGTCGCCCGTGCCCGAGTTCTGGATCACCCAGCTCAACTACATCGCCATGTACAGCCTGGTCATTCTGGGCCTGGTGTTGCTGACCGGCATAGGCGGGCTTACGTCCTTTGGCCAGGCCGCGTTTGTCGGTATTGGCGCCTACACCAGTGCCTACCTGAGTGTGAACATGGGCTGGTCGCCGTGGCTGACGGTGTTTGCCGGTTTGTTCATCACCGCGGTGAGCGCATTGGTCGTGGGCTGGATCACGCTGCGCATGTCGGGTCACTACCTGCCGCTGGCCACCATCGCCTGGGGCTTGTCGCTGTATTACCTGATGGGCAATCTGGACGGCCTGGGCAAATACGACGGCATCCTGGGTGTGCCCTCCATCATGCTGTTTGGCTGGGACATCAGCCAGGGCCGCAGCTTTTTTGTGCTGGCCTGGGGCATGGTGCTGTGTGGAGCCTTTGCGCTGCAAAATTTGTTGGACTCGCGCACCGGCCGCGCCATACGCGCCATGCGTGCCAGCACACTGATGGCCGAGGCCATGGGTGTGGACACGCTGCGCCACAAGATCGGCATCTTTTTGATTGCCGCGATGTTTGCCAGCATCTCGGGCTGGTTGTTTGCGCATTTTCAGCACACGGTGAATCCATCGCCGTTCAGCCTGAAGTTTGGCATTGAATATCTGTTCATGGCCGTGCTGGGCGGTGCCGGTTATGTGTGGGGCGCCATCAGCGGCGCGCTGATGACCAAGCTGCTGGAAGACGAGCTGCAGGTCTTGTTACCCAAGTTGCTGGGAACCAGCGGCAGTTATGAGGTGATTGTGTTTGGGGTAGTGTTGGTGCTGGTGCTGAAGTATTTGCCCGATGGTGTGTGGTCGCTGGTGGGGCGCTTCCTGCCAAAGTCCCAGCGCGTGGACGATTGGCAGAACGCAGAACCCCTGGTCGAACGCAGCAAGCCCGCCATTGGCGACATGGTGTTGGACGTCAAAAAAATCCGCAAGCAGTTTGGCGGCTTGACCGCGGTGAACGACATCAGCTTTGCTATCAAGGCCGGGCAGATCGTCGGTCTGATTGGCCCTAACGGAGCCGGCAAGTCCACCACCTTCAACCTGATCACCGGTGTGCTGGGCCTGACATCGGGCGACGTGAGCTTCCGCGGTCAAGCCATCGGCGGCTTGCCATCACGCGAGATTGCACGCCGGGGTATGAGCCGCACCTTCCAACACGTCAAGATGATCCCCGAGCTGACGGTGTTGGAAAACGTGGCGCTGGGCGCGCAACTGCGTGGCCACAAAGACGCGTTATCCAGCATGTTACGGTTGGACCGCGCGGAAGAGCAAAGCCTGCTGCGCGAGGCCGCCCGCCAATTGGATCGCATCGGCATGGGCCACGCCAAACACGAGCTGGCCGGCAACCTGGCCATGGGTCCGCAGCGCCTGCTGGAAATCGCCCGCGCGTTGTGCAGCGACCCGGCGTTGTTGCTGCTGGATGAGCCCGCGGCCGGTCTGCGCCACAAGGAAAAGCAGGCGCTGATCGCCGTGCTGCGCCAACTGCGCAGTGAGGGCATGAGCATCCTGCTGGTGGAGCATGACATGGACCTGGTGATGGACGTGACCGACCACATTGTTGTCATGGAGTTCGGCACCAAGCTGATGGACGGTACGCCGCAGGAAGTGCAACAAAGCCCCAAGGTACGCGCCGCCTATCTGGGCGTGGAACACTGAAAGATGACCATGAGCCAACAGCAACAAAAGCCCCTCCTGGTTGTCAAAGGCCTGCGTGCCGGTTATGGCCGCGCCGAGGTGCTACACGGCATAGACCTACAAGCACCGCAGGGCAGCGTCATCACCGTCATCGGCCCCAACGGCGCGGGCAAGTCCACCTTACTCAATGCGCTGATGGGTGTTTTGCCCGCGCAGGGAACGATTGAATTCAACGGCCAGCCCATAACCACGCTGTCGCTGGAAGAGCGCGTGATGCTGGGCATTGCGTTGGTCCCCGAGAAGCGTGAACTGTTTGGCAGCATGCCGGTGGAAGACAACCTGATCCTGGGCGCGTTTCGCCAGGTGCGGCTGCGCAACAAAGCCTGGCGCGAGCAGATGGACGTGGTCTACCAACTGTTCCCCCGCCTCAAGGAGCGGCGTTCGCAGTTGGCGGGCACGCTGTCGGGCGGCGAGCGGCAAATGCTGGCCGTGGGCCGCGCGCTGATGTCACGCCCCACACTGCTGATGCTGGATGAGCCCAGCCTGGGCCTGGCGCCGCTGGTCGTGAAGGAAATCTTTCGCACCATAGATACGCTGCGCAGCACCGGAGTGACCACGCTGCTGGTAGAGCAAAACGCCCGCGCCGCGCTGGACGCCGCGGACCATGGCTATGTGCTGGAGATGGGTGATGTCGCTTTGAGTGGCCCGGCCAAAGACCTGGCGACCGATGCGCGGGTGATCGACACCTATCTGGGCGCGGCGCGCAAACCCGCCACGGTGTGAGGGCACAATAAAGCCCATGGACACCCCCCGCATTAAAAACGAGACCCCTTACGTCGACACGGTAGACGCCAGCTTTCTGGAAACCCTGGTGGGCTACAACGCCCGCCGCGCTGCGCTGGTCGTCATCGACCAGTTCATGCAACGCATGGCGCCGTTTGATCTGCGCACGGTGGATTTTTCGGTGTTGTCCCTGATCACGCACAACCCCGGCATCACCTCGCGCCAGCTGTGCAGCAACCTGAACATCCTGGCGCCCAACCTGGTGGCCATGATCAACAGCCTGGAAAAAAAGAAGCTGATTGTGCGCAAGCCCCATCCTCTGGACGGCCGGGCCATGGGCCTGCACCTGACCGCCAAAGGGCAGAAGTTGATGCTGGAGGCTGAGAAGGCTGTCACCCAGTTGGAAATCGATGCCACCAACGGGCTGTCTGCAACCGAGCGTAAGACCCTGCTGGTACTGTTGATGAAAATCTACAAATAAAAAAATGCCTCTAGCCCTCGTGGTTTATGCGCATGTAGCTATGAAATACGTAGCAAACACCATCAAGGTGTGAAGCTCTCCGTATCCACCTCGCTATTGGCCTGTGCGTTGTAGCGTGAGCCCACCACCGTGTTCTGGTTGATCAGTTCATCCAGCTTGGCCATCGTGGCTGCGTTCAGAGGCACGCTGGCCGCCTCCAGGTCTTCAGCCAGATGCGACAGGCTGGTGGTGCCGGGTATGGGGATGATGTGATCACCCCGGTGCAGCAGCCAGGCGATGGCCAGCTGGGCCAAGGTGCAGCCCACCTCGTTGGCAAGCTGTTTGACGCCGGTGAGCAAGTGCAGATTGGCCGCATAGTTATCGGGCGCAAAACGCGGCATGCTGCGGCGTATGTCGCCTGCATGCAGTGCGGACAGGTCCAGCAACGTGTCGCACAAGAGCCCACGCCCTACCGGGCTGAAGGCCACCAAGGCAACGCCCAGCTCCTTGCACACATCCAGCACCGCAATCTCGGGGTTGCGCGTGGCCAGCGAATACTCGGTCTGCACCGCGGCAATCGGGTGCTCGGCATGTGCACGGCGCAGCGTCGCGGCCGATACCTCGGACAGGCCAATGCTGCGGATATGACCCTTCTGCACCAGCTCACCTAAAGCGCCCACGCTGTCTTCGATCGGCACCCGCTTGTCCCAGCGGTGCAGGTAATACAGGTCAATCACATCGGTCTGCAAGCGGCGCAGGCTGTCTTCACACGTCTTGCGCAGCGTTTGCGGGTGGCCGTCGATGACGCGCACCAGCTTGCCGTCACCATGCAGGTCCACGCCCTGCATGCCGCACTTGCTGGCCAGCGTGAATTTCTGCCGGTGCGGTTTCAAAACCTTGCCCACCAGGGTTTCGTTGGCGCCAAAGCCATACAGCGTGGCCGTGTCAAACAGCGTGACGCCGGCGTCCAGCGCCGACAACAACACGCGTTCGGCCTGCTCGGCGGACACCGGTGCGCCGTATGCGTGGCTGAGGTTCATGCAGCCCAGCCCGATAGCGGAGACTTGGAAGGGACCGAGGGTGCGGGTTTGCATGGCGATGGATGAATGGTGTGGGGAAAAAGCTTAGTTTAGGGGATGGAAGGTTTTGGCGGAATGTTCTAGGCATAACGTGGTGCTAGCCCTCGTGGAATATGAAGGTTCCACTATCTATTTCGTAGCAATGCAGTGTGCGCGCTGGGGAATATGGGAACAGCGGAGGCAATCTGCCTGCACTGGATATGGGCATCTTTGACGGGTTCCGAGACAAGGTCGGCGTAACGAACGTTCAAATCATCGCCGGGCGCAGCCGGCAGCCAAGGATTGGCAAAATCTCTCATCAACGCTTGCGTTTGGCTTTGGCTTTGGCCTTTGTCTTAGGCGGTGCGTTAGCTTCGGCGATTGCCGTCTTCACCTGCCGCTTGGCTTGTGCCACGGCTTGGCCGCGCAAGGATCCCGCGACACGGTTCGCCGCGCTCAGCCACATGCTCATGAACGGGTTTTTCTTCAACCAGGGATTACTCATACAACTCCTTCGGTGCTGTCCGTTGATGGAAGGATGAGCCGCCGGTAAATTCGGAAATGTACTGGCAGCCCATCATTCACCCTAACCCAAACGCGGACTGAAGGAAGTCATCAGTGCGGAACGGCAGCTTCACCCGTCGATCGGATGTCTTGGGCACCAAACCGCTTGTAAATTTCCTTTGCTGTCTTTTCCTCATTGGAATCGTCGGTGTGTACCGAGATCAACGTGTTGCCGCCGTTGATTTTTCCATCGTAATGCTTGGCTTCGTATTCGGGGATTCCCATACCAACCAAAGCACCAATAATCCCACCGCCGGCACCGCCAACAGCCGCGCCACCGAGCGCGGCCATGATCGGACCGGCAGCGATAAATGGACCCACTCCAGGAATGGCCAAGGTGCCGATTCCAGCGAGCCATCCCAAGACTGCGCCGGTGCTCATTCCCGCAACGACACCAGTGGTCGCGCCTTCAGGAATCTTCGTATTTTGTTCGTGGGCGAAATCACGGGTGCCAGAGGTGTCGGGTAAAAGCACTGAAATGTCGGTATTGGGAAATCCGGCGACCTTCAAACCCTCAACGATCTGCTCCGCTTGGTTGCGATCACGGGCAATACAGAAAACAGCGTTCTTTGTCATTTGGAACTCCTTGAAGTAGTAAATAGGTTATTTGGTTGAGACATCGGTTTTCACATCTAACTGGTTATCAGTCGTGGTGATACCTTTGACTTGCTTGGCGAGCAATTCAACCTTGGACTTTTCCGCTTCACTCTTGACGGGGCCGCGCAAGGTAACGGCGCCGCCCTCTACATGGATTTTTACGTTGTGGGCCATGTTAGAGAGTGACTTGTCTTCAACGATGGCACGGCGAACTGCTGCCAGCAGTTCAAGGTCTTGTGCATTGTTGGATTGGGTTTGGGGTGTCTTGTTTGCTCCAGCCCTGTCGCGTTCATTGATATTGGTGTTGTCAGCACTTGGCGACGTTTGCCCTTGCGGCGCGGACGCTGGTTTTAAAGCGGCCACTGGCTGTTCTGCCGCCAGAGCGCTTACACATGTCAATGCAAGTGTCCAATTCAAAAGTTTTCCTGCAATCGTCATAATTTCATCCCTTCAGTTGGTGGCTCTTAAGCCGTGTATGAATGGCAAACGGTATTCCTGAAATGGTCAGAGAACTGTTCGAAGTCGCACATACCCCACAGCGCCTTCTGCATGCCAGTCAAACGGAATGGAGCAGTCCGAAGACAAGCACGATTCCGTCTGCGCTCAGTGCAGATCGAAGCCTCGTAATTCTTCCTTGCGGGCCTTGATCTGTTGAGCGATCTCATCCAGTTCCAGAGCTGATTTATTTGCCTTTGGAAACATTTTTCCTTCCTCTTCCTTGACGTGATGGTCCACATACTCGCCGAGGACTTTGACCTTTGCGTTGTAAAGATCGTCGTCCGGGTCCATGGCCATGATTTGTGCAATCAGCTCCTTGACCGAAGCGTGTTCGACCTCCGCCTCGTCCAGTTGGTCTTTGGCGTCATCGGCAGTTGCACGCATGGCCGGGTAGAAGAACTCCTCCTCAACCGTGGCATGCAAGGTCAGCGCTTCGCAAATCTCGCTGGCGATGCTCAGTAACCACCACGGAAACGCCGTAGTGCCATCCCGATGGTTTAAGAAGGTCAATGTGTGACACTGCACCATCCGCATTCATTCGCATGACTAAGCGCGTTGAAACCAAATAACCTAGGTCAAGCAGCGCATGCTCCAATACTGCAGCTACCAACGCAACCATGGTCCCATGTCACTGGGTCCCTTTGACTCATCCCTCTTTGTCAGGGGTTCTGGGGTGCTGTCTACGTTCTGTTTCCTTAGGAAGTAGGCTCAACCCGATGGCGAGTACAAGCAGCACTAGCGGTGCCACGATGTACATCAGTGTTTCAAATGAAGGTCCGTTAGGCATGACGTTCTCCTTCTTATGACAACGAGGAAAATCCTATTGCTTGTTTAGGGCCATGTAGTGCGTTTTGTCATTTCGCCATTGGTTGCTGTGATTTTTTTTCGGTGGCTGCGAGCCGGGTACCAATTCCTGGGTGCGTTCTGCAAGCCAAACGCGATTGCAAGGTAGCGGCGAAGGTGGTGAAGTTCCTCGTATCCATCTCCCTGTCAGAGTGGAGGCAACCATGGTGGTCGGCCTCTTAGCCGGTTGGCGAAGCCGAATAACGCCAGTCAGCCTTAACGCTGACGCTGTGCCAGTTCAACGATGACTTGCTCGAGTTCTGTCGTTCCGATCCATTCGACTGCGCTGGGATCACTCTTGATGTCGATATGTGGGCCATTGAGGCCACGGGTCATTTCGGTGAAACCGGCAAGGGCGGCCTTTGAGAAATGGGCATCCGCCAGCGCATGGGGCCATTCGGCTTCCGGCAAAACCGCCACGTCGACAGGTTTCTTTAATACGGCTGAAACGATGGCGGCGACATCGTTCGGGGTGTAGTCCTTGGGCCCCGAGAGTGTGACAACACGGGTCCTCCCCGTCTTTTCTTCTTGCAGCAAAGCCGCTGCGGTGCTGCCGACATCCAAGGTCGCCACCATGGGCAGAGCACGCTGTGGCGGTGCCAGAAACGTCGGCAGGGTGCCGCTGCGCACGGCATGCCCGACCATGGCCATCCAGTTCTCCATGAAATAGGCCGCGCGCAGCAAGATGGTGGGAACACCGGCGTCGCCCAAACGCTGCTCGAACATGCGGTTCATCCCGATCCACCCCGTTCCGCTTTCACGGTCGGCGCCCACCGAGGAAAGCGCCACTAGCCTGGGCACATCCGCCGCAACCGCAGCGCGCGCCACGGTACTGGCAATCAAGTCTGCCCACTCGAACAGGTCTTCGCGGTGGTAGTGCTGCGGGCTGACGACATAGGCACCCCGGACCTGGCGGAGCGCCTGGGTCATGGAGGCCAGGTCTGTCAGGTCGGCCACGGCAACCTCCGCGCCACGTTCGGCCCATGGCCGGCCCTGGGCTGGGTCGCGCACCACAACACGCACAGGCTGGCCGGAACGCAGAAGCGCGTCGGCGGCAGCGGCACCGGTACGGCCGGTCACGCCGAACACAACGAAAGGGGGCAAGGAAGCAGTCATGCAAAAAATCTCCTGTGTAGATGAACCAGGATGGTGCAAGATTGCCCGACATACATCAATGGCATGAAAGTTATAGCGAAAATGCACCAAGTGGATTTGTCTACCGTCGACCTCAACCTGTTAAAGCTGTTCGAGGCACTCGTTCGGGAGCGAAGCGTCACCCGCGCGGGCCTGCGCCTGGGCTTGAGCCAACCGGCCGCCAGCCGCGCGCTGGGGCGGCTGCGAGCTATGCTGGGGGATCGCCTGGTGGTCCGCGGCAAACTCGGGCTCGAACTGACGCCGCGTGGCGAAACGCTGGCAGGTCCAGTGGCCAGGCTGCTGGACGATGCCCGGGGCATCGTCTCGCCTGCCGTCTTCGACCCGGCCTGTGCAACGGGTCGTATCACCATCGCCGCGCACGACCACCTGAGCCTGATGGTCCTGGCGGGTTTGATCGCCCGCTTCGAGCGCCATGCGCCCACGCTCAGCCTCCATATCGCACAACCTGTTGGGGACAATGTGCGGCTTGTCGAGCAGGGGGGCGCAGATCTCGCGCTGGGCGTTTTCGAGACACTGCCCGGCAGTCTCCACCGGCGCGGCCTTTACGCCGACAGCTGGGTATGTGTGGCGAGGACCGATCACCCCGCTGTGGCCGACGGACTCAGCCTGGAGCGGTATGTGGGCTTGCGCCACGTTACCGTGACCATTTCCGGAGTGGGGGAGAGCGCGGTCGACGTTGCTCTGTCGTCACGGGGGCTCACGCGCCGTGTTGCGCTACGCGTTCCCCACTTTGTGGCCGGTGCGATGCTGGTGGCGGACAGTGACATGATTCTTACGTTGCCAAGCCGTTTGGCCCACCTGCTGGCGAAAAAGCTGCCCCTTGCGATGCTGGACCTGCCACTGCAGGTTGCGCCCTTGTCGCCCGCCATGATCTGGCATGAGCGCTTCCACCGCGACCCCGCCCATGTTTGGGTCAGGCAGCAGTTGGTCGACGTCGTCGCGTCGTTCATCCTGGACCGACGCGCGCTTCCGGGCAGGCCAGCGTAGGTCGGTTCCAAATTGATTCGAACCAGTCACTGGCAACGCCTGTGGCGTCACCTCGCCTTCATTGGTTGTGAGCGCTGAAAAACGCAGAGAATAACGCTTTAGATAATGAGGCCCTTGTGAATCAATTCGTTGCCCATGCCGAACTCATAGCTTCCTTCAGGAAGGCGGAGGCAGATGCTGCCCACAAGTTCGGATTGATCAAAGCGGTTGCAAAAAAGGGCCCCAAGGCCATTCAGGCGGCCGTCGAAACTGCTGCAAAGGCCGCAAAACGCAGGGATTCGTTTGCAAAAAAACTGAATGTCCTGGGGGTGGGCCTAGAGGATTGAGAGGGGATCAGTCCGGTGGTCGTCTTACAGCCTGGGTAGCAAACTTGGTAAGTACGCCCGTGCAGTTGTTGCAATGACTGCCCGAGCAGTTTCGGAAATATTGTCTGTTTTGCGCCGCACCCCACCGGCCGGAAACGGCCACGGCGAACGCCTTCGAACGGCAGGCAATCCGGTCGCCGGAAAGACCACTGTGCCTGCCAGTTGTACATCTGAAGTCTGCATGAATGCCCCCTCTTTTTTCTGTTTTGTGCGTGATCTCAATATTTTTGGACAATCTGAAAGGGATATTTCCCCTTCACATGTCGACCCCGATGCGTCTAGCGATTTCTTGAATAACGGCCGCGCAGTCAGCTCTGCTTTAGGCCCCCTGAACCTGGCAGCCTGTTCACACTTTTGAAATGCGAAAAAACCCTCTCCATCGGAGTTTCTGGAACCATGCGATCCTCCCGTGAGTCATCAATGCGAACGGCTTCAGGATGCTCGCGTTTGATGGCTTCTTCGCTGAATCTTGTGTAAGTGGTCATCCAGCGCCCGGCCCACTGGATCTGCCAAAAGTAAACGTCCTGCTGAATCATGGCATTCAATATGCTGGATAAAACAACAGTATATATAAAATACACTCGTCTGTCCTGCTGGACGTAAATAGCGCTATCACTCAGCAGTGGGGAGGCACTGCCAGAGACAATTCCCAAACCCGCCGGCCATCCGGTTTCACCCTCATCCAAAGCCCCTATAGTGCCCACAAAAGTAAAGGGGTTCATCCTCACTCGCCGCTGGTGGGACACTCCTGCAGGCACTGAACTCGAGTACTGGCTGGCAACGGACGCCGGACCCTTGAAAGTACTGCTGACAGCGCAGACGTCGGTGGCCTTCGTCGAAACCCGGTTCCGGGCGGCGGTGGAAGCGCAACTCGTGGTTATGCCCGGGGTGCAGCTGCGTGAACTCGAACTCAAGACCTTTCAGCAAGGCCCTGTCATGGGGGTCTACGCCAAGCAATTTCGCCAGCTCGGGCAACTGGCGCGTAAGCTCCAGCCGCTGAATATTCCTCTGCTCGAAGCCGACGTGCGCCCACACGACCGCTACCTGATGGAACGGTTCATCACGGCCGGCGTAACGGTGGAAGGTGGCCAGATCGAGTCATCCACCCTCATAGACTGCAAGCTCAAGCCAGAGCCAGACTTTCGCCCCATGCTGAAGGTCGTGTCTTTGGACATAGAGACCAGCGAACACGGGGAGCTCTATTCCATTGCGCTGGACGGCATGCCAGAGCGCGTGGTTTTTATGCTGGGCGAGACACCCGTTGAGCCGGCCGAAGATGCTGCGCCGTTGGACTTTGCGCTGATCTACCTGCCGACCCGCAAGGCCATGATCGAAAGCCTCAACGATTGGTTCGCGCGCAACGACCCGGACGTCATCATGGGGTGGAGCGTCATCCAGTTCGACCTGCGGGTGCTGCAGAAGACGGCTGACCAGCATGGCACTGCACTCCTGTTGGGCCGCGAGCGCCAGCCGATCAAATGGCGGATCCATCCGGGCAAGCAGGGTTATCTTTTCGCCCCCACCCCGGGCCGGGTGATCGTGGACGGCATCGAGGCGCTGCGGGCGGCGGTATGGAGTTTTCCATCGTTTAGCCTGGAGACCGTCTCACAGACGCTGCTGGGCGAGGGCAAAGCCATTGGTGACGAGTACGACAAGATGGCCGAGATCAACCGGCGCTACCGCGAAGACAAACCGGCGCTGGCTATCTACAACATCCGGGACTGCGAGTTGGTCCTTCGCATTTTCGAGAAAGCGCAACTGCTGCAGTTCGTCATGGAACGGGCCCATACGACTGGTCTTGCCGCAGACCACTTCGGTGGCTCCATCGCCGCCTTCAGCCATCACTACCTGCCGCGCATGCACCGCCTGGGTTATGTGGCACCCAGCGTGGGCGACATCCAGAGCAAGGCCTACCCGGGCGGCTACGTGATGGACTCCAAACCGGGCTTCTATGATTCCGTCGTGGTGCTGGACTACAAGAGTCTGTATCCCTCCATCATTCGAACCTTCCGCGTCGACCCTGTGGGCCATGCGGAGGGCCAACACGCCAGTGACACCGAGCGCCCCATCAAAGGCCCGATGGGGACTCTGTTCTCTCGCGAGAAACATTGCTTACCGGACATCGTGACCACGCTCTCAAGCAGCCGGGACGAAGCCAAGAAGGCCAAGAACGAGCCCCTGTCGCAGGCGCTGAAACTGCTGATGAACTCCTTCGCCGGGGTGTTGGGGGCCACCGAATGCCGCTTCTTCAACCCGGAGCTGGTGTCGGCGGTGACCCTGCGCGGGCACGAGATCGTCAAGCGCACGCAGGTGTTCGTGGAGAACCGTGGTTATCAGGCCATCTACGGCGACACGGACTCCATCTTCATCTGGCTGGGACGTACCCACAGCAACGCAGAGGCACATGCCGTTGCCGCAGAACTGGTGCGTGACATCAATGCCTGGTGGACGCGCACGCTGCGCGAGGAACAGGATCTTGATAATTTCCTCGAAATCGAGTTCGACACGCACTACACAAAGTTCTTCATGCCGACCATCCGTGGTTCGGATGTCGGCAGCAAGAAGCGATATGCCGGCCTGAGCACCGACGCAGCGGGCAAGGAGGAGATGGTCTTCCGTGGACTGGAGATGGCCCGCAGCGACTGGACCCCGTTGGCGCGGCAGTTCCAGGAGGGACTGCTCTCGCGCATCTTCCATGACCAGCCCTACCGTGCGTTCGTGACCGACTATGCACACGCCACATTGGCGGGCGCCAAGGATGAGCTGCTCATCTACCGCAAACGCCTGCGCCACCGTCTGGATGCCTACCTTGTCAATGTTCCCCCGCAGGTGCGTGCCGCGCGGATGGCTGACGCGTACAACGTGCGCGTGGGCCGGCCCATGCAGTACCAGAACGGCGGCTGGATTCAATACGTGATGACAAAGAACGGGCCCGAACCGCTTGAAGCCCGGCAGTCCCGCGTCGACTACGAGCACTATCTGACGAAGCAGCTGATGCCGATTGCAGACGCCATCCTCCATCCCTTGGGAGACAGCTTCACCGCGCTGATTTCTTCGCAGCAGGGTCTTTTCTAGTCCCGACCCTCGCGCCGCGTGATGGGTGTCTGGTTGTTCGAAATCGCCCTCAGGAATGGCTTCTCATCGAGTGGCCCGAGGGCCACCGCGAACCGATGAAGTACTGGCTGTGCACTCTTGGCCAGGACGTGTCGCTGCAGCGCATGGTGTTGGAGGCCAAGAGCGACAAGCGCATTGAGCGCGACTACCAAGATCTCAAACAGGAACTGGGGCTCGGGCACTACGAAGGCAGAGGTTGGCGCGGGTTCCATCACCACGCCAGCCTGAGCATCGCCGCCTACGGCTTCTTGATGCTCCAACTCCTAGCCGCGTTTAAACCCAACCTCCACCCAGAGCCCGTATCAGTCCGACCGTCGCGGAGTACTGCGCGGCCTTGACCTGCAAGGCCTGCCGGCGATTGCGCAATTCGCTGCGTTGTGCATCCAGCAGTTCCAGCTGGCTGACAAAGCCGTTGCGGTAGCGTGAACCCGACAGCAGGGTGGCGCGGCTGCTGGAGGCGACGGCGCGGGACTGTGCGTCGGACTGGTCCGCCAGCAGGCGCAGGGAAGCCAACTGGTCCTCCACATCGCGGAAGGCGACCAGCATCTGTTCACGGTAGTTGGCCAGCGCAATGTTCAGATCGGCGTTGGCACCTTGTACACCGGCTTCGCGTCGGCCTCCATCGAACAGGGGCAGCGACAGCAGCGCGCCCACGCCCCAAGCCTGGGTCGATAGTTTGAACAAATCCCGGACCTCTGGCGCGGCATATCCCCCATTGGCCGTCAGCGAAAAGGTCGGAAACCACGCGGCCCTGGCCACACCCACCCGCGCCTGTGCGGCCTGCATGGTGTTTTGCGCCGCTGCCACGTCGGGCCTGCGTGTCAATACGGTGCTGGGCACGCCGGCGGGTATGGCGGGCAAGGCTGTAGACCAGGTGGCGGGCGCGAGTGCAAAGTTGGACGCGACCTCTCCCACCAGCACGGCCAGTGCATGCTCCAGCACTGCGCGACGCTGGTCCAGCGCCAGTACTTCGGATTCGGTGGATGCGGCCTCGCTGCGCACGCGGGCCACATCCAGCTCGGCCACGTCGCCTTCGCGCAAGCGCACTTCTGTCAGGCGTAGCGTGTTCTGGTAGGCCTGCAGTGTGCTGCGCACCAACCCGCGTTCACTATCCAGTGCGCGCAGGCTCAGGTAGGTCTGCGCCACATCGGCCTGCACCAGCAATTGTGTACTACGCAACAATGCTTCGCGCGCGGTGGCATCCAGCGCTGCGGCATTTGCCGCGCCAGAGAGTTTGCCGAACAGATCCACTTCATACGACAGGTTGGCGCCCGCAGTCACGACGGTTTGCGCGACGTTGTTGGTCGTTGTATTAAGCTGCCGCGTGGCGCCTGCACCCATGCCGGCTTGTGGTATGCGATTGGCGTCCATCTGGCCGGCCAGCGCACGCGCCTGCGCCAGACGCGCCGCTGCGACCTGCACGCTGGTGTTGCCGCTGTTGGCCTTTGTTACCAAACCGTCGAGTACTGGATCGGCAAAGACCGTCCACCATTGGCCCTGCACTTGCGGGGTTGCGGTGGTGGCCGTCACTGCCGTGGCGGAAGCTTCCTTGAAGGCGGTGGGTGCAGCGAGCACCTTTGACGTGTCAACGATGGCGGAGCTTGCGCAACCCGCCAGCACCAAGGCCAGGGCGAGTGGCAAAAGACGGGTTTGCAGGGGGGTGTGCAGTTTGGAATACGTGTGGTTCATCGTGAACTCCTTATGTTTTCAGTTCAGTTGTTTTTGTTATTCATGTAGCTTGAGAGGCGCAGCAGGTTGCGCATGCAAGCTACCGCCGCCACCGGAACCAATGGCCTGCGCAATGTGCGGCACTTCGCCATGCAGCTTGAGCGCGCGGTTGCCGGCCATGGCGCGCAGCGCGACGTAGAACACCGGCGTCAGGAACAGGCCAAAGGCCGTCACGCCAATCATTCCCGAGAACACCGCCACACCCATGGCTGAACGCATCTCGGCACCGGCACCGGTGGACAGCACCAGCGGCAGCACACCCATGACAAACGCCAGCGACGTCATCAAAATGGGGCGTAGGCGCAGGCGGCTGGCTTCGATCGCGGCCTGCAAGGGCGTGCGGCCTGCAAACTCCAGCTCGCGTGCAAACTCGACGATCAGAATCGCGTTCTTGGCCGACAGCCCCACGAGCACCATCAGCCCAATCTGCGTAAAGACATTGTTCTCACCCCCGGAGATCCATACACCCGTCATCGCCGCCAGCAGGCCCATGGGGACGATCAGGATGATGGCGATGGGCAGCGTCAGGCTTTCGTACTGCGCAGCCAGCACCAGGAAGACCAGCAGGATGGCCAGCGGGAACACCAGCACGGCGGAGTTGCCGGCCAAGATCTCCTGGTAGGTCAGCTCGGTCCATTCAAAGCCCATGCCCTTGGGCAAGGTCTCGGCGGCAATGCGCTCGATCGCCGCCTGCGCCTGGCCCGATGAATAACCGGGGGCCGGGCCACCGCTCACATCCGCGGACAGGTAGCCGTTGTAGCGCATGGCACGTTCGGGGCCAAAGCTGGACTGCACCTTCATCAGCGCCGACAGCGGAACCATCTCGCCGGTGGTCGAGCGCACCTTGAGCAGGCCCACGTCTTCGGCCCGTGCACGGTAGGGCGCATCGGCCTGCACCTTCACGCTGTAGGTACGGCCGAACTTGTTGAAGTCGTTGGCGTACAGGCTGCCGAGGTAGATCTGCATGGTGTCAAAAATATCGGTCACCGGCACATTCAGCTGGCGTGCCTTGGCGCGGTCGATGTCCGCATAGAGCTGCGGCACATTGACCTGCCAGCTGGTGAAGGCTCCGGCTATTTCAGGCGCTTGATACACCTTGCCCATGAAGGCTTTCACGGATGCATCCATGGTGTCATAACCCAGCGATGCACGGTCTTCCAGCTGCAGCTTGAAGCCGCCCGTGGTGCCCAGGCCCTCCACCGGTGGCGGCGGGAACATCACGATGAAAGCATCCTGAATCGCACCGAATGACTGGTTCAACTGGCCGGCCACCGCCCCGCCACTTTGGTCCTTGCGCGTGCGCTCGGCAAAGGGCTTGAGTGTGGCGAACACGATGCCGGAGTTGGAGCTGTTGGTAAATCCATTGATGGACAGGCCGGGGAAGGCAATCGCGTCTTCCACATTCGGGTTCTTCTTCATGATGTCGCCCATGCGTTGGATCACGTCTTCAGTGCGGTCCAGCGTGGCGCCGTCGGGCAGTTGCGCAAAACCGATCAGGTATTGCTTGTCCTGTGCGGGTACAAAACCGCCCGGTACCAGCTTGAAGACCCCCACTGTGGCGGCCACCAACACCAGGTAGAAGGCCAGCATGGCGGTCTTGCGTGAGATGGCGCTTGTGACACCGGTGCTGTAACCGTTGGCCCCGCGGCTGAACAGGCGGTTGAAGCCTGCGAAGAAGCCACCAAAGACCTTGTCCATGCCGCGTGTCAGCGCGTCTTTGGGGGCGTCGTGGCCCTTGAGCAGCAGGGCGGCGAGTGCGGGTGACAAGGTCAGCGAGTTGATCGCCGAGATCACGGTCGAGATCGCAATCGTCACCGCAAACTGGCGGTAGAACTGGCCGGTCAGGCCGCTGATAAAGGCCAGCGGCACAAACACCGCCACCAGCACCAGTGCAATGGCAATGATGGGGCCAGACACTTCGCGCATGGCGCGGTAGGTGGCTTCGCGCGGGCTCAGGCCGTCGCCGATATTGCGCTCCACGTTTTCCACAACAACGATGGCGTCATCGACCACGATACCAATCGCCAGCACCAGCCCGAACAGGCTCAGCGCATTGATCGAAAAGCCCAGCAAGTGCAGCACAGCAAAGGTGCCAACCACCGATACCGGCACCGCCAGCAACGGGATGATGGAGGCGCGCCAGGTCTGCAAAAATAGAATCACGACCAGCACCACCAGCGCGATCGCTTCCAGCAGCGTGTGGACCACCGAGCTGATGGAGGCGCGCACAAATTGGGTCGGGTCATAGGCGATGCGGTACTCCACACCTTCGGGCATGTTTTTGGACAACTCCTCCATGGTCTTGCGCACCGTGTCCGAGATTTCCAGCGAGTTGGAACCCGGCGCCTGGAACACACCCATGCCGACCGCTTGTTTGCCATTCAGCAGCGAGCGCAGCGCGTAGTCGGCGGCACCCAGCTCCAGACGCGCAATGTCGCGCAACCGGGTGATAGCGCCGTCGGTACCGGTCTTGACGATGATGTCGCCAAACTCTTCTTCATTCTGCAAACGGCCTTGGGCATTGATGGACAGTTGCATGTCCACACCGGTCAGGCCGGGTGATGCGCCCACTACGCCAGCGGCGGCCTGCACGTTTTGTCCGCGGATGGCAGCCACCACATCGCTGGCCGACAGGCCGCGCTGCGCCACCTTTTGCGGGTCCAGCCAGACGCGCATGGAATAGTCACCACCACCAAAAATCTGCACCTGACCCACACCCTGGATGCGCGCCAGACGGTCTTTGACATTCAACACGGCGTAGTTGCGCAGGTAGTTGATGTCATAACGGTCATTGGGCGACACCAGGTGCACCACCATCGTGATGTTGGGCGAACTCTTGACGGTGCTGACGCCCAGGCGGCGCACCTCTTCCGGCAGGCGCGGCTCGGCCTGCGAGACGCGGTTCTGCACCATCTGCTGCGCCTTGTCGGGGTCAGTGCCCAGCTTGAAGGTCACGGCCAGCGTCATGACGCCATCGGTGGTGGCCTGGCTGTTCATGTAGAGCATGCCTTCCACACCGTTGATGGATTCCTCCAGCGGCGTGGCCACGGTTTCGGAAATCACCTTGGGATTGGCACCGGGGTACTGGGCCCGCACAACAACGGTGGGCGGTGCGACTTCCGGGTATTCGGAAATCGGCAAGCCCCGCAGCGCGACCAGGCCGGCTATCAGCATCAGCAGCGACAACACGCCGGCAAAGATGGGCCGGTCAATAAAAAATTTGGATAAATTCATGGCAGTTCTTCTTGTTCGTGGAAAGGAGCCGATGCGGCTTTATTTCTGCGCGACCTGGATGGTCTTGTCGCCGTTCGCGCGTTCGGCCTTGGCCATCATCTGGACCACTTGGGGGGCAACCAGCGCGCCGGGACGGATGCGCTGCAAGCCATTCACAACGATGCGCTCATTGGCCTCCAGCCCGGTCTTGATGACACGCAAGCCATTGACCGATGCGCCCAGCGTCACTTCGCGGTATTGCGCCTTGTTGTCGGCCCCCACGACCATCACAAACTTCTTGTTCTGGTCCGTGCCCACGGCGCGTTCGTTGATCAGCAGCGCACTGGTCTTGGTAGCCTGCCCCATACGAATGCGTGCGAACTGGCCGGGCATCAGTTGGCCGTCCTTGTTGTCGAACACGGCGCGGGCACGCACGGTGCCGCTTTTGGCATCGACCTGGTTGTCGACCAGTTGCAACCTGCCTTCAAACGGCGTGTCGCTGCTGGCGGAGGTGCCCATTTGTACGGGGATGCGTTCCAGCTTGCGGTCACCGCCGGCGCTCACGTCCTTCAGCGCTCTTGCCACTACCTGCTCGTCGGCATCAAAGCTGGCATAGATCGGGCTGACGGAGACCAGCGTGGTCAGCACCGGTGCGCCGGGCCCGGCGGCCACCAGGTTGCCCACCGTCACCTCCAGCTTGCCCACGCGGCCCGAAACGGGCGCGCGGACCTGGGTGTAGTCCATGCTGAGTTGTGCCGTTTGCAGTGCTGCCTGTGCGGCGCGCAGGTTGGCATCGGCTTCCAGTTGGCCATTGGCGCGTTCGTCGAACTCGCGCTTGGAGATGGCCTGCTCGCTCCACAGGCGTTGCGAGCGTTCTTGTTCGCCTTTGGCCTGCGCCGCCTTGGCCTGTGCCGCACCCACCTGGGCTTGTGCACGTTGCACGTCGGCCGCGTAGGGCGCCGGGTCAATCGTCAACAGCAGGTCGCCCTTTTTGACGAGTGCGCCCTCACGGAAATGCACGGCCAGGATGGTGCCGGCCACACGGGGGCGCACATCGACACGCTCGACGGCCTCCAACCGGCCCGAGAACTCATCCCAGGCCGCCACATCACTTTGCACCACGGTGGCGACCGATACCGGCATGGCGGGCGCTTCGGCGGCTGGTGGCTGTGCGCGCGAGTTGGTCACGCCAAAGAAAGTGGCAGTGACGCCGGTCAGAGCGACCGCAGCGATGGCCGTGGCGAGCAGACGGCGACGGGGGGCGTGGAGGCGGATGGTTTGCATGGTGGTTGGGTCCCTGAAAAATTAAAGAACGGAGGAAGTGGAGAAAAAATCGCTGAACTGCTGTTGCACACCGGCCGACCACCCGGCTTTTTTGTGGACGGCATCGGCAGACTCCAGATAACTCACCGGCCAACCGGTCGGACCGGGCAGCACGGCCGCGTGTACCAGGCGGCCGAATACGCGCAAGCGGTCTGCGTAGGCCAGTGCTTCATCGCGCAGCGGGTCGTCCTGCGCGGTCAGCAGCAACGTGGGGGGCAGGTTGGCCAGGCGCAGCGCATTGCCGGGCGCGGCATAGGGGTGGGCGGCGTTGTCAACCCGTGCAAGGTACTGGTGCCAGCCATCCGCCCAGGTACAGCCGACCGGGCCGGCGTCTGCGCAGCGCAGGGATTCGGTCGCCATGCACGGGTCCAGCATGGGCGACAGCAAAATCTGCCCCGCCAGCTCCGGCCCATGGCGATCGCGCGTCATCAGTGCCACGGCGGCGGCCAGGTTGCCGCCGGCCTCTTCACCGGCCACAAACACCGGCGCACCCTTGCCGGCCAGTTTGTGCCGCGCCTTGAAGGCCCAGACCAGCGCCGCATAACCGGTTTCAATCGCCTGCGGAAAGGGGTGGGCGGGGGCCAGCGGGTAATCGAGCGACATCACAATCGCGCCCGAAGCTGCCAGCAAGCGGGGAACGCAGCCCCCTTCTTCCAGCGAGCCGGCCACAAAAGCCCCCGCGTGGAAATGCACAACCAACGGCACCGGTGCGGTGGCCGATGGGTCGTGGCGGCCGTAAAAACGCACGTTCAGTACCGGGCTGGCGGGCGGTTTCAGGCCGATATCAATCTGTTTTTCGACCCAAGCCGTGCCTGTGCGGACAGCGGCGGCAGTGGGTTGTGGGAGACGGTGCATCGTGGCAAGCCGCAAGCCGGCTTTAATTTATTGCGATGCAGCAGAATGTAGGGCGCATGCTCCAAGCAATAAATAGCCTTTTTGCTCAAACTTTATTTCACCAGTGCAACAATCGACCCGAAATCTCCACGTTTTTCTGATTTACTCGGCTTATGGATAAATTTTCCGCCATGCAGGCTTTTGTACGGGTTGTGGAAGCGGGCACCTTCACCAAGGCCGCAGACTCGATGGGCGTGCCCAAACCCTCGGTCACCCGCCTGATCCAGGACCTGGAGAAGGAGCTGGACACCAAGCTGCTCAACCGCACCACCCGCAAGGTCACCGTTACCGTGGACGGCGCCGCGTACTACGAGCAGGCCAGCCGATTGTTGGGCGAGGTGCAGGAGTTGGAGTCGAGCATGTCACGCGCCAAGGCCAGCCCGCGCGGCAAGCTGAAGGTGGATGTGCCCTCGTCGCTGGGTCTGGCCATCATCATCCCGGCCCTGCCGGATTTTTATGCGCGTTACCCCGACATCCAGCTCGACCTGGGGGTCAGCGACCGGCCCATCGACATCATTGCCGAGAACGTGGACTGCGTGGTACGCGGCGGCGAGATCACCGACCAGTCGCTGGTGGCGCGCCGCATTGGCGAGTTCTACATGATGACGTGCGCGTCGCCGGCTTACCTCAAGCGCCACGGCATACCGCAGCACCCCAGCGAGCTGGAAACCCAGCACATGATGATCCGTTATGCCTCGCCACGCGATGGCAAGCTGTATGCATTTACGCTGCATAGTGAGGCGGGTTCGGTGGAGATCCATGGCAAACACCAGCTCTCGGTCAACGATTCCAACGCCGGCGTGACCGCAGCGTTGGCAGGGCTGGGCGTGTTGTACACCGCCACTTTTCTGATCCAGGACCACATCAGCAATGGCAGGCTGGAGCCGCTGTTCACCGGTTGGTGCACGGAAACCAAACCGATGTACGTGGTCTACCCACCCAACCGCCACCTGAGCAACAAGGTGCGCGTGTTTGTGGACTGGATTGCAGAGCTGTTTGCTAAACACGATTTGATCCAGCGCAAGAGCACCTTGCCCGAGGCGATGTGCAAAGGTTGGAGCGTGCCGGCCGTGCCTGCTGTGGTTGGCAATGTTGAGAAAGTAGTTGCCTTGGACGCTCCAGCCGCCGGGCTTTCCAGGGTGCCCGCACGCGTTTAGACGTTATGGATGCTCGCCCGAGCGGGTGGGAATATGATCGACCCAAAAGCCATTGGCTGCCATCCACCAACACAGAGGAATCCCTTGTCGTCTCCCATTCATTTTTGTTTTAGCGTCTGTCTGCTGTTCGCTGTGGGGTTTGACGTGGGCGCGCAGGGCATCCAAGGCGAATACAACCCAGCCCACTCCGTGCGTCCCGTAGCATCAGATGAAGCGGCCCGGGTGATTGTGAAGTTCAAAGCGGATGCCGACATGGTGCGTGTGCACGCATTGTCGACCCAGGCCGGGGTCGGTGAGACGAGGGATGTGGTCACGGCGCGTGCCAATGGCCTGGGCGGCCGTTTGGGCATGGTGTTGCGGGCTGGGCGTGCTCTAACCCCGGATTCCCAAGTGTTGCATGCCAATGGCATCAGTGGGGCGGCGCTGGCACAGCGTCTTGCGGCTGAACCGGGGGTGGAGTATGCGGTCGTTGACCAAAGGCGTACACACTTCGCTGTGCCAAACGACCCGCTGTACAACGTGGGGCCGAGTGTCAGTGGTCTTGCGGGCGGCCCTGCCGTAGGTCAGTGGTATTTGCGCGCACCAACGGCCGATGTCGCCTCCAGCATCAACGCGATCAAGGCCTGGGAACTCAGCACCGGGAGCTCCAGCATTGTGGTCGCCGTGTTGGATACTGGGGTGCGACCTGAGCACCCGGACCTTGTCGGCCGCCTGCTGAGCGGTTACGACATGGTCAGCGACTCGGCGCCGGGCAACGACGGCAATGGGCGGGACGCCGATGCCGCGGACCCGGGCGACTGGGTGACCCAGACAGAGTCTGAAAACAAGTTAGGGGAACTGGCTGGTTGCGATGTCTCCAGCAGCTCGTGGCATGGCACCATGACGGCCAGTCTGATCGGGGCCGCGTCCAACGACGGCGTGGGCATGGCCGGTGTGGCCTGGGGCGTCAAGCTGTTGCCCGTGCGGGTGCTCGGCCGGTGCGGTGGTTATGACTCTGACGTCCTTGCCGGCATGTTGTGGGCAGCAGGCCTGCCGGTGCCAGGCGTTGCCAGCAACCCGAACCCGGCCCGTGTCATCAATCTGAGTTTGGGTGGCAGCGGCAGCTGCTCACAAAGCTATCGCGATGCCATCAGCCGCATTACCACCAAAGACAAGCCTGCCGTGATCGTGGCCTCCGCTGGCAATAGCACGGGTCACGCCGTGGGTGCCCCGGCCAATTGCCCCGGCGTGATTGCGGTGGCCGGGTTGCGACACATAGGAACCAAGGTTGGTTTTTCCGATTTGGGGCCGGAAATTACGATCAGCGCGCCGGGCGGCAATTGTGTCAATGTGGCTGCCAATGCGCCCTGCCTGTACCCCATACTTGCTGCAAGCAATACGGGCACAACAGGTCCCGTAGCCTCCACGTATACAGACTCTTTCAATGTCAGTGTGGGCACCAGTTTCTCGGCACCCTTGGTGGCCGGCACGGTAGCTCTGATGCTGTCGGCCCAGCCCATACTCACGCCGTCCATGGTCAAGTCCATGCTGCAGTCTTCGGCGCGCCCCTTCCCGAGCAGCGGCGCCGCGGACGACCCTTCGAGCGGGCCAGTGCAGGCCTGCCGCGCGCCGGATGGCAGAGACCAATTGCAGTGTTATTGCTCGCTGACAACCTGCGGTGCGGGCATGCTGGATGCGGGGCGGGCCCTGGCCACCGTGCTGGGCACACAAAGCCACGATTGCCTGTTTAACTGGGCAGAGAGAAACTACAACGGCTATTTCGCACCAGCTGCAGCCTCGCAGTTTCTGGGGCCTTACTACTACCGCCATTACCCGGCAATCAATAGCTACCTGGGCGTATCGTCCGAGGACAACAAACTGTATTTCCTGTCCGCAGGCGTCATGCATGACAAGGGGCTTGCCAATAGTTGGTACACGGAAACCAGTTGCCGGTGAGCGCCCAAAGGTCGTGGGCGCAGCGTGCCGCACTAATTGACCCAGCGTTCCCAAAAGCGTTTGCGGATTGAAGGAAGCGACGGTGGAGGGAGCTGCATGGTGGGGTCAATCAGCGCAATCAATGCCGGGTTGCCGACGTGGCAGGCCGCCTCGATCGGGGTCATCGCCTCGATCTCCGAGCGCAGGCTGGTGTCGGCGCCAAACTCCACCAGCAAGGCCGCGGCCTCGCGCTGATCGGCCAGTATGGCCGCCACCAAAGGCGTGCACATGTATTCAGGGTGCTGGTAGTTGGCATCTACACCAGCGCTCAGGTGGTAGCGCAAAACGGCCATATTGCCTTCGACCGCCGCGTCGAACATTTCCTTCCAGTCCCCCGCCGACATATGTGACACCTCCAATTTTTTTGGGAAGTGTCAGTGTAGCGTGAGCGGGCAGAGAATCCCTGGGCGGCGACTGCAGCTACGGCAGCTACGGCAGCTACGGCAGCTTCGCAAAGCCGCGCAGCGTCCGCGTGTGACCGGGAGGTTGAACCCGAAATCAACCCGCGCCAAGCAGAATTTGGTGTCGGACGAACTGGGGTTGCCTGGGTAACATCAGAGGCCGACGCGGGCCGCATTCTTGGCCACAATGGTTTTCCCCACCGGCGCAAGTGCCAGCGCGGCGAGCTTGATGTGTTGGATCCCGAACGGGATGCCAATGATGGTGACAAAGCAGCACAGGGCCGATGTGAGGTGGCCGATAGCCAGCCAGATGCCCGCAAAGACGAACCAGATGACATTGCCAAGGGTGCCCAATACGCCTGTGCCAATGTCTTCCACACCGGTCAATACCGCGCGGTCAACGGCCTCCTTGCCAAACGGTAGAAAGGCAAACTGACCAATCACAAAACACGCCTTGGCCCAGGGCAGTCCGACGATGGTGATGGCGCACAGCAAGCCCGCGAGCCACCAACCCAGTCCCATCAGGAACCCTCCCAATACAAACCATAAAATGTTTCCGATTGTGCGCATCCGGTGCCCCCTTGTTTTAATGGGGTCAATATACCGTAGCGATGCACCTCCCCTCTTTAGAATCCATGACTTCCCAAACCCCGGACCCCGTGCAAGAGGCCGTGAATATGTTCACGGAGTTGATGCATCGCGCCCAGGATGCCGGTGTGGTCTTGCGCCCGCCGCCGCCCTTGCCCACGACTTGCTGTGGTCGCGGCTGCAATGGCTGCGTTTGGGAGGGTTTTCAGGCGGCGGCGAATTACTGGCGCGAAGATGCGCTGCTGGCTCTGCGGCAAAGCCTGTAGAAGCGCGTGGCTGTCACAAATGGGTGTCGCCAAACGTCTAGCCCGGCATGAACGACACAACCGATACCTTCCATGGCCTGCGCCCTCGTCTGCAGGGCATTGCCTACCATATGCGGGAACGCGCCGCGCTGAACTGGGCCGAGACCATGACGCGTTTGGTCGAAAACCACGGCAGCCGCAACGCAGACTTTGAAGAACTCCAAGTCCAGTTCAGTGACCTGGAGATCGTTGAACTGACTTGGACCATCGCGCGGATCAACACATGGAATCGCATGGCCGTCGGCATGCAGATGCCGGTGCCGGAGAAGTCCATCGATTGAAGCCTGAGGGATGAGACACCTCAGAGCGTGCAGTTCTTCTTTTTGGCCTCGGCGGCAATGGCTTCGCGGTAGGCCGTCAGCTCGGCCAAATTCGCTTTGGCGTCGACCTGGTCGTCCCAACTGAAAAAGCCCAGTCCAAAAACCGCAAGGGTCGCGACGCCGACCACGTTGCCCGCCGTCGTGTTATTGCTGGCGTCGCGAATCTCCTCTACCAATTTCTTCTCCGCGGCCGCAAAGTTGCGGTGCTCTTTGACGAGCTCGTCGCAGTTGGCGGCGGCTATAAGCTTCTGATCCTCAGCGCTGACGTTGGACCAAGAGGCCGTGCCGTAACCGGCCAAAGTGATGGCGAGCGGCAAGGTAAAAAGGATGTTTGAGACTTTGTGCATACGGGCCTTTTTCGAACACCATTATTTTGGCAATGGCAATTTAGCGCCGGCCTCTGGGCCTGTCAATCACGTGATTTTCCCTGGCGCCCAATCCCAAGGTAAAATCATTGCCCCATCGTCCGCTGTTGATGATGCGTTGACTTGGACTACACCTATCTATGACGCGAGCCCTGACGCGTACAAATTTTCATAGCTCAAAACTCATTCGTACCCTCGCTGACCTGACCGTTCTGGAAACGACCGGGCCGGCGGTTGCCTTTGGAGAAAAGCTGGGGCTGTGGATTGACTTTACGGACGCCATCACATTGACCGGAGTGCACAACGCAAACCCTGCGGACATGCAAGCCGGGGCGCAGCCCATGGCGGGCGCATCGTTGGACCAGGAGTTCACCAAGGCGCGTGCCGGTCTGGAGGGCGCCATCACGAAAAGCGGCGCACCCGGCCACGGCCGAGCGCGTGCCGAGCTGACGCTGCCCAGATTGGATGGGCCGCTTGATGATGTGAAGGCTTATGCGCCGTTTCGTCGCTACCACTTGGCGCACCAGCGCGACATGGAGTTGAATGTTCGCGCGTTGCGGGCCAAGGTGCGTGATGGGGTCTGCGTGGCCTCGCCCAAACTGAAGCAGTTGGCGGCGCTGGACGCGGCGTTCGAAGGCATCCTGTGCGAGCGCGAAGCCAAACTGCTATCCACCATTCCCTCGCTGTTTGAAAAGCGTTTCAACCATGTGCGCAAGGCGCATTTGCAGACGCTGCTGGACCAGCAGCAAACCGACGACAACCCCGATCTGTGGATGAAGCCCGGTGCCTGGCTGGCGCGCTTCTGCACTGAGCTTCAGACAGTGCTTCTTGCGGAACTGGACCTGCGTTTGCAACCGGCCGTGGGCTTGCTGGAAGCTTTCCAATACGAGAAAACAAAACCGATATGAATAGACATTTTTTTGCCGGCGTCTTTGTGTTGGGCGTCGCGGCGGTCGTTTGGGTCGCCACCGGATTCTTTGGGTCGTCCCATATTTTGGCGCTGCTGGTCACGGCGGTCATTGCCGCGGTCTATCTACTCGGCGCGCTGGAGCTGCACCGCTTCCGTCAGGCGACTGCCACATTGACAACGGCGCTATCCGCTATCCCGGCCAATCTGCCTAACTTAAGTGTGTGGCTGGGTAGCGTGCATACCTCCCTGCAGAACCCGGTGCGCTTGCGCATCGAAGGCGAGCGCGTGGGTTTGCCCGGTCCCGCGCTGACACCGTACCTGGTGGGCTTGCTGGTGATGTTGGGCATGCTGGGCACGTTCCTGGGCATGGTGGTTACGCTGAATGGTGCCGTATTCGCGCTGGAGGGCACGACCGATCTGCAGGCCATACGCTCTGCATTTGCGGCGCCCATCAAAGGCCTGGGGCTGGCGTTTGGAACCTCTGTGGCAGGCGTGGCCACATCCGCCATGCTGGGCCTGATGTCGGCCATCAGCCGGCGCGAGCGTTTGGTGGCCGCGCAATTGCTGGACACCGCCATTGCCACGCCGTTGCGCGGCTTCTCACTCACGCACCAACGCCAGGAAACCTACAAGGCATTGCAATTGCAATCCCAAACCCTGCCGGCCGTGGTCGACCAGATGCAGGCCATGATGGCGCAAATGGAAAGCATGAGCCGACAACTCAACGATCGCTTGCTGAGCAACCAGGAAAATTTCCACAGTGATGTCAAAGGCGTTTACACCGATTTGGCAAGCTCAGTCGGTCAGTCCTTGCGCGACAGCCTGAGCCAGAGTGCCCATGCGGTGGGCGCGAGCATCAAGCCCGTGTTCGAAGCCACGATGTCGGGAATTGCGCAAGAGGCCAGATTGCTGCACGAACGCATGGTGGACACGACGCAGACGCAGCTCGACGGCCTGTCTACACGGTTTGGCGCCACTGCTTCAACCGTCGCGGATGCGTGGACCGCGGCACTTGCCAACCAGGAGCGCAGTAACGCGGCCCTGGTTACGGGGCTGGGCCAATCGCTGGGCAGTTTTGGGCAAACCCTGGAGCAGCGTGCCCAAGCGCATCTGGTCACGGTGCAAGAGGCGTATGCAACCCTACAGGCAGGCCATGCGGCGGGCGATCGCCAGCGTCTGGAGGCCTGGATGGCTTCGCTGCAATCCATGGTGGTGGAGTTGAAACAGGAGTGGCAACAAGTGGGCGCGCACACGCTGTCCCTGCAGCAGCAAATCTGCGAGACCTTGACCAGGACCGCGCAGGACGTCTCGGAACAGGTGCAGACCAGCACGGGCAAGACCTTGGGCGAAATGGAGAAACTGATGACCAGCTCCGAGGAGCTGGTGCGCACACGCATCGCTTCCGAAGCCGCTTGGACCCAGCAGCACAATGAACGCATGGACCAGGCCGTCAGCATGTTGCGTGCCGAGCTCGGCGCACTCAGGGATGAAGAGGCCTTGCGCGGCAAGGCAGCCGTAGAGCACCTGGGTGAACTGCAGGCGGCATTGACCAGCCATCTGACAACCCTGGGCACCGCGCTGGAAGATCCGATTGCCCGGCTGATTGAAACCGCGTCCGAGGCGCCACGTGCCGCGGCCGAGGTGATTGGTAAATTGCGCCAAGAGGTTTCCAGCAGCGCAGCACGCGACAACGAGCTGCTGGAGGAGCGCAGCCGCATCATGGCCACACTGAGCGCGCTGTTGGATGCGATCAACCACGCATCGGTGGAGCAGCGCGCCGTCATCGATTCGCTGGTGGCCTCATCGGCAGTAGCGCTCAACAGTGCGGGCAGTCAATTCGCCGAGAAGGTGGACGCTGAAGCGCTCAAGCTGTCGGAGATCGCGGCCAACGTGACCGGCAGCGCAGTCGAGGTATCGGCCCTGAGCGAGTCCTTCAGCTTTGCGGTGCGCTCATTTAATGACGCCAACGAGAAGTTGATAACCAACCTGCAGCGCATCGAAGGCGCCATGGACAAATCCATGGCCCGCAGCGACGAGCAGCTCGCCTACTACGTGGCGCAGGCCCGCGAGATCATTGACCTGAGCATCATGTCGCAGAAGGAAGTGTTTGAGGAGTTGCGCCAACTGCCGGGCAAACAGGCGCTGGTCGCGGAAGAGGTTGCCTGAGCATGGAAGACAGCGACGCGGGAATGGAACAAACGGCGCCGGTCTGGGCCGTATTCGGTGATCTGATGGCGGGTCTGTTGGGCGCGTTCGTGGTGCTGCTGGTCGGTGTACTGGTCGTGCAAATGCAGATGGCGACGCAACTCGAAGACGAGGTGAAGAAACGCCAGATGGAGGAGCAGCGCCGCGAGACGCTGGAAAAGGCACTGGCGGTGCCGCTGGCCTCGGGGCGCATCACGCTGACCAACGGACGCATTGGCATCAGCGGCCGCGTGTTGTTCTCGGTGAACTCCGACCAGTTGCAGCCCGAGGGCCGGCAACTGCTGAACAGCCTGGTGGCGCCTTTGAAGTCTTATCTGACCGCCCGCAATGAATTGCTGATGATCAGCGGGTTTACCGACAACAAGTCGATCCGCGGTGGCGGCAATAGCCAGTTTGAAGATAACTGGGAGCTGTCGGCCCAGCGTGCCCTGACCGTCACACGGACCTTGATCGAGGAAGGCATGCCGTCCTCGATGGTGTTCGCGGCGGCCTTTGGCGCGGAGCAACCGCTGGTGCCCAATGTCGATGAAAAGGGGCGCGCACAGAACCGGCGTGTTGAAATGTCACCCGTGCCCAAAGCCGCCAATACGAAACCGGCGCCGCCATGATGGAGGTGGATCAGTTGCCTGATGCCCTCCACGTGATCGACGCTTTGCGAGTGGAAGGGGCGGACCGATTCGACCCCGTGCGCTTCCATTACATCGAAGTATTAGCCCAGCGCGCGAGCACGCACCACGGTAGTGTCAGGCGCATCCTGGATGAAAAGCTGGCGGATGCGGTGGCGGTTTTGAGGCAACGTTTTGAGCAAGCACACAGCACAGCACAGGATGCCATCGCCACACCGGAAACGCGCGCACACCGCGAGACCTTGGGCGATCTGGTGCGTCACATGGCGGAGCATTCTCCAGACAAAACGGTTGGTCGCCTGGATGCTCTCACAACCCCACGCGCCGAACTGAAATCGGTCAAGTATTTCCGAAACACCTGGTCCAAACTCAGCGCCGAGAAGCAGGTCGCCCAGGCTCTGGGCCAGGCCCCCAAGAATGCCGGACCCATCAATTCGCATGTTGTGGCGCTGCGCTCATTGGCCTTGATGCGCGAGACCTCACCGGATTACCTGAACCGCTTCATGTCGTATGTGGACACGCTGCTGTGCCTGGAGCAGAGCGACAAGCCCGCACTGCCGGTTGCCAGGCCATCGCGGGCGGCGAAGGCGGCCAAAAAGTGAATCAAGCCCGCATGCCTTTCGGGATTTAGGCCTGTAGCCCTCGCGAAATATAGATAGCCTGCTATCAATTTTGTAATAGTGAACGCCCGGCCGAATGTTGGGGGAAGGCTACGGCTGCCCCACGTTGGCAGGCCGTAGCCGGGTCTTTTTGACGACACCGTTGGGTGCGAACAGAATGACAAATTCTGCCCTGTCGGCGTCCGACGCGGCCGGCTTTTCCCGGTAGACCCAGACGGCATACCCACTGTCAAAGTTGATTTCGGTTGCCGGGCCCAGCGCGGCCAGAACCTCCGCTTGGGTGCTGGTGCTGGTGCCGGTGATGATGGCACCGTGTACGCTGTGCAGTGTCATCGCGGGATCGCGGAATGGCGGCGCCATCCGAATCCCCCCGAGGCCACCACACGAAGCCAAGCACAGGCAGACCGCCATCACAAGAGCTGTGCGATGGCGTAGTCCACACAACGGGGTTTTCGCCGCCATCGTCAATCATCATCCATGTATTCGAACGTGACCAGTGTATCGTCGGGCCAGCTGCGGTCCCCCAGCGGCAGTACATAACTGCGGTCCACCAGCACTTCGCAATCGCAATAGGGCAGGTTGCTGCGCATGCCGGGGTCATCGCTGGCATTGGCATACAGCTTGTTGATGGCCAGAATCTCCCGGCGCTGGCCGTCCACCAGGGTCACGCTGAACAGCGGCCGGTCGGCAAAGAACAGGTACTGGGGATCTTTTTTGTCGCAATAGGCCGGCGTGTCCGCGATGGCACTGGCCAGCCGGCCCAGCAGGGTCATGCTGTTGGAAATCAGACCCGCCTCCATGCCAACCCTGCACTCCAGCCGCAGGTCCCCCAGGCGGCGCGTGTCGGGTGGCAGCCCCGGCGTTCGGATATCGCTGCGCCATGTCATGGTCAGCTTGCGGCGGTTCGGAATGACCAGCGCATTCTCTTGCAGCGCCAGTGGGTCGCGTGGCAAGGCAAACGTGTGGTCCGGCGCGATGGGCAGCACAAAATCCACAGTGTCGCCAACCACCGCCAGCGTGACGGTGCGCATGTCGGTGCCCCGTTTGCGCGGCAGCAATTTGAAGCGCAACGCCGCGTTGGGCGAGATGCCGTGCTGCCGCTCAAACAGATCCACCCCCTTCATCATCCTGCGGTAGGACTTTTCAACCGGGTCGGGGTTGGCCATTGCTGTGACCGTGACTGGTGGCAACGTCTTGACGCCGGGCCCCTGCTGCGCAGCCACATCCATGAAACCAAGCGCACAGGCCAGCGCCACGGCCACACGCACGGTGGCGCGCAAATGGTGCAGGTGATTCTGTGAAGTAGGCATGGCACACCCGGGATAGTGGGGGAAGCGTGCCAAAAAAATGCGCCGGCGGCTGTTCGCTGTCACACATTGAGCTGTGTAGGGATCAATCGATACGCTTGAACAATCCCTGTTCTACGCAGACCGGTTGGTAGGCAGTGGGCAGACGCAATACCTCGGCGGCAGGACACACGTCAATACTCAGCATGCCGAAGCGCGACAGGCTGTCGTGGAACAGGTGCAGTGCGCGGCTGCGCAACAGCGGACCAAAGTCCAAGCGCGCACCACGGCACAGGATGAGCTGAAACTCGTTGAACGACGCGTCTGTAACCAGGCTGTGTTGCGCCCAGACGATGTTCCTTTGCAGGCGCGGGCGCAGGACCATCTGGTCGGCCTGGGCATCGAAGTAATCCGCCAACCGGGCCTTGCCGCCGCTGTCGCGGTAGTTGGCTTCACACTTGCCCACGTAGGCCGCGGACACCGTGGTCTGCCAACCCATGCGCGGCACGTCGGCGCTGGCGCCGGTGGCATAGATCAGCGTCTTGTGGTAGAGCTGTTCCTCTTCCAGCAGAATGGCCATCGTCCACGCGGTTTGTGCGCTGCTGCACTCGGCAATCCAGATGCTGGGTTCCGGGTAGGACCTGAGATGGCCCACTACCCGCTCGCGGAGCAGGCGCAGGTGCAGCGGGTCGGCAAACAGCGCGGCGGCCGGATGGGCGATGGTTTGCAGCAGTGCCAGGCTGGTGCGTGGGTCATGCAGCACCCGGTCCTGCAAGGCCGACACCGTGGCTACCGACTCCGACTGCATCAACGCAAGAATCTTATGCTTCAGCGTGCCCCTGTCATAGTCGCGGAAGTCAAAGCCCAGGCGCTGAAAGACCGCCTCCAGCAGCAGGTCGATCTCCAGGTCCTCGAGTGGTGGCTCACCCATGGCCATGTCCTGCTGGGCTCAGTTCAACCACACCCGCATCAGGGACAGCAGTTGCGCCACATTGACCGGTTTCGTGATGTAGTCCGACGCGCCGGCGGCGATGCATTTGTCGCGGTCGCCCTTCATGGCCTTGGCCGTCAGCGTGATGATGGGCAGCGACTTGAACTTGGGCACACGCCGGATCGCGCGCATCGTGTCGTAGCCATCCATCTCCGGCATCATGATATCCATCAGCACGATCTCGATGCCGGGGTCCTGCTCCAGCACCTCGATGCCATCGCGCCCATTCTCCGCAAACAACACCTTCATCTGCTGGCGCTCCAGCAGTGAACTCAGCGCGAAGATATTGCGCAGGTCGTCGTCAACAATCAGCACCTTGCGCCCGACCAGCTTGCCCTCGGCCACATGGATGTCGTCCAGCATGGAGCGTTGTGGTTCGGTCAGGCTGGCCGGGGAGCGGTGCAAAAACAGCGCGGTTTCGTCCAGCAGGCGCCCGGGTGTGCGGGCGTCCTTGATGACAATGGTCTTGGCCACACGTTTGAGTTTGGTCACCTCCTTGCGTGTCAATTCCTTGGCGGTGTAGATCACAACGGGCAGGTCGCGCAGACTGGAGTCCTTGCCGATCTGTTCCAGCAATTCGAACCCGCTGATGTCGGGCAGGCTCAGGTCCAGCACCATGCAGTCGAAAGAAGATGTATGCAGGGCCTGCAGTGCGGCCTGGCCGGTATCCACTGCCACCACACGCAGGTCCTTGTCGCCCACCAACTGCATGATGTTGTCGCGTTGCATGGCGTCATCTTCCACAATCAGCAGGCTGCGCTTGCCATTGAGTAAAAATTTCTGGATGCGGTCAAACTCTTCTTGTAACCGGTCGTTGCTGACTGGCTTTTCCAGGTACGAGATTGCACCCAGGCGCAAGCAACGCTCGCGCTCGCGCAGACTGGAAATGACATGCACCGGGATGTGGCGTGTGCCGGGGTCGCGTTTGAGCCGCTCCAGCACCGCAAAGCCGTCAATATCGGGCAGGTCCAGATCGAGAAAAATCGCCGATGGCAGATAGTCCCGCGCCAGGCTCAGGGCCGAATCGCCCTGCGGTGTGATGACACTCTTGAAGTTGTTTTGCCGTCCATAGTCGAGCAGGATCTGGGCAAAACGCGCGTCGTCTTCAACAATCAGCACGGACGGGTCTCCGGCGGTGATGGACAGGCGATCATCATCACCGATGTTGTAGTCGGTCGGCAGCTCCGATGGCCTGGTCTCCAGGTCGGGCGGCGCAGGCGCGCGTTCTGCGTCGATGCCGACCACCAGCGTCGCCAGTCGTGTACGTTCGGCAACGGGCCGTGCGACGAGTTGTTGGCGATACAACTCCTGGCTCGAAAAGCCGGACCGGTTGTGTGGCAAGAACAGCGTGAACGTGCTGCCTTCGCCGACCACACTCTCGACCCGGATCTCGCCACCCAGCAGGCGTGCGAGTTCGCGGCTGATGGACAACCCCAGTCCGGTGCCGCCGTAACGCCGTGCGGTGCTGCCGTCGGCCTGCTGGAAGGCCTCGAAGATCAGTTGCAGCTTGTCCGACGCAATGCCAACGCCGGTGTCCGTCACCGAGAATGCCAGCACCGCGTCGGCCTGGCTCAGGTTGGGGTGGTCCAGCGTCCAGCCGTGGTTTACCAGGCTGATGCGCAACGCCACCTCGCCATGGCTGGTGAACTTGAAGGCATTGGACAGCAGATTCTTCAACACCTGTTGCAGGCGCGTGGTGTCGGTCATCATCGCCGCGGGCAGCTCGACCGAGAGTTCAACCAAGAAGCTCAGGTGTTTGGCCTCGGCCATGTGGCGGAAGGTGCGGTCCACGTAGTTGCGCAGATTCTGGAAGCGGTACTCACTGACCTCCAGCGTCACGGTGCCGGATTCGATCTTTGACAAATCCAGAATGTCGTTGATCAATGTCAGCAGGTCACTGCCAGAGCCATGGATGGTTTTGGCAAACTCCACCTGCTTGCCCATCAGATTGCCATCAGGATTGTCGGCCAGTTGTTGTGCCAGTATCAGCAGGCTGTTCAACGGCGTGCGCAGTTCATGCGACATATTCGCCAAAAATTCGGATTTGTACTTGGACGACAGGGCCAGTTGTGTGGCCTTTTCTTCCAGCGCCAGCTTGGCCTGTTCCACCTCGCGGTTCTTGCGTTCCACTTCGATGTTTTGCTCGGACAACAGGCGCGCCTTCTCGGCCAGTTCCAGGTTGGTTTGCTGCAGTTCCTGCGCCAGGGATTGTGATTGTGTCAGCAGACTTTCGGTGCGGCTATTGGCTTCAATCGTGTTCAGCACCACGCCTATGGACTCCATCAACTGGTCCAGGAAAGACAACTGGTTTTCGGTGAAACGGTCCAGCGATGCAATTTCGATGACCGCCTTGACCTGCTGCTCAAACAAGATCGGCAGCACCACGATATTGGTCGGCGGTGCCGCGCCCAGCCCGCTGGAGATGGCGATGTAGTCGCGCGGCACATTGGTCAGCCATATGCGTTGCTTTTCCACCGCGCATTGGCCTACCAGGCCCTCACCGGGCAAGAAGGCGGTGTGTAACTTGCGGCTGGAGCGGTAGCCATAACTGGCAATCATGCGCAGGCGCCCCGTCTGCTCATGTGAGTCCATCATGTAGAACACGCCGTGGTGGGCGGACACCAGTGGCGCCAGTTCGGACAGGATCAGGCCGGTCACCGCATTCAGGTCGCGTTGTCCCTGCAGCAGACGCGTGAAGCGCGCCAGGTTGGTCTTGAGCCAGTCCTGCTGCGCATTTTTCTGAGTGGTTTCCTTCAGGTTGCGGATCATCTCGTTGATGTTGTCCTTCAGGTAGGACACCTCACCCCGCGCCTCCACCTGGATGGAGCGCGACAGGTCGCCGCGCGTCACGGCGGTGGCCACCTCGGCAATGGCGCGCACCTGGTTGGTCAGGTTGGCGGCCAGTTGGTTGACGTTTTCGGTCAGGTCCTTCCAGGTACCGGATGCGCCCGGCACGCTGGCCTGGCCGCCCAGCTTGCCCTCCACACCCACTTCACGTGCCACCGTGGTCGCCTGGTCGGCAAACACGGCCAGTGTGTCCGTCATTTCGTTGATGGTGTTGGCCAGCGCCGCGATCTCGCCACGCGCCGCCACGGTCAGCTTTTTCTTCAGGTCGCCCTTGGCTACGGCGGTCACCACGCCGGCAATGCCCCGCACCTGCGCGGTCAGGTTGGCGGCCATGAAGTTCACGTTGTCGGTCAGGTCCTTCCAGATACCGGCCACACCTTCCACCTGGGCCTGGCCGCCGAGCTTGCCCTCGGTGCCCACCTCACGCGCAACACGGGTCACCTCCGACGCGAACGATGAGAGTTGATCCACCATCACGTTGATGGTGTCCTTCAGCTCCAGAATTTCCCCCTTCACGTCCACGGTGATTTTTTTGGACAAATCGCCGCGCGCCACCGCTGTCGTCACGGCCGCGATGTTGCGCACCTGGCCGGTCAGGTTGGAGGCCATGAAGTTGACGTTGTCGGTCAGATCCTTCCAGGTTCCGGAAGCCCCCGGCACATTCGCCTGGCCGCCCAGACGCCCTTCGGTACCCACCTCGCGCGCGACCCGCGTCACCTCGGACGCAAAGGAGCGCAACTGGTCCACCATCAGGTTGATGGTGTTTTTCAACTCAAAAATTTCCCCCTTCACGTCCACGGTGATTTTCTTGGACAGGTCGCCATTGGCCACTGCCGTCGTTACCTCCGCGATATTGCGCACCTGGCCGGTCAGGTTGCCGGCCATGGAGTTCACCGAGTCGGTCAAGTCCTTCCAGGTGCCGGCCACACCGGGCACATTGGCCTGGCCGCCCAGTTTGCCCTCGGTGCCCACCTCACGCGCCACACGGGTCACTTCGGAGGCGAACGATGAGAGTTGGTCCACCATGACGTTGATGGTGTCCTTCAGTTCCAGGATTTCCCCCTTGACGTCCACGGTGATCTTCTTGGACAAATCGCCGCGTGCCACGGCGGTGGTCACTTCCGCGATGTTGCGCACCTGGCCGGTCAGGTTGGAGGCCATGAAGTTGACGTTGTCGGTCAAGTCCTTCCAGGTGCCGCCTACGCCCTTCACCTGGGCCTGACCGCCGAGCTTGCCTTCGGTACCAACCTCACGTGCCACGCGCGTGACCTCCGACGCAAACGAGTTCAACTGGTCCACCATGACGTTGATGGTGTTCTTCAGCTCGAAGATCTCGCCCTTGACGTCCACCGTGATCTTCTTGGACAGGTCGCCGTTGGCCACGGCCGTGGTTACCTCTGCGATATTGCGCACCTGGCCGGTCAGGTTGCCGGCCATGGAGTTCACCGAGTCGGTCAAGTCCTTCCAGGTGCCGGCCACGCCCTTCACCTGGGCCTGGCCGCCGAGTTTGCCTTCGGTGCCCACCTCGCGCGCCACACGGGTCACTTCGGAGGCGAACGATGAGAGTTGATCCACCATCACGTTGATGGTGTCCTTCAATTCCAGGATCTCACCTTTTACGTCCACGGTGATCTTCTTGGACAAATCACCGCGCGCCACCGCCGTTGTCACCGCCGCAATATTGCGCACCTGCCCGGTCAGGTTGGAGGCCATGAAGTTCACGTTGTCGGTCAGGTCCTTCCAGGTGCCGCCCACACCGGGCACATAGGCCTGTCCGCCGAGTTTGCCCTCGGTGCCGACCTCGCGCGCCACACGCGTCACTTCCGACGCGAACGATGAGAGTTGATCCACCATGACGTTGATGGTGTTCTTCAGTTCCAGGATTTCGCCTTTCACGTCCACGGTAATCTTCTTCGACAGATCACCATTGGCCACGGCCGTCGTCACGTCGGCGATATTGCGTACCTGGCCGGTCAGGTTGCCGGCCATGGAGTTCACCGAGTCGGTCAAATCCTTCCAGGTGCCGGCCACGCCGGGCACATTGGCCTGGCCGCCGAGCTTGCCTTCCGTGCCCACCTCGCGTGCCACGCGGGTCACCTCGGACGCAAACGAATTCAACTGGTCCACCATGACGTTGATGGTGTTCTTCAGTTCCAGGATTTCACCCTTCACGTCCACGGTAATTTTCTTGGACAGGTCGCCATTGGCCACGGCCGTCGTCACGTTGGCGATATTGCGCACCTGGCCGGTCAGGTTGCCGGCCATCGAATTGACGGAGTCGGTCAAATCCTTCCAGGTGCCAGCCACACCCTTCACCTGGGCCTGGCCGCCGAGCTTGCCCTCGGTGCCCACCTCGCGCGCCACGCGTGTCACTTCGGAGGCGAAGGAACTGAGCTGGTCCACCATGACGTTGATGGTGTTTTTCAGTTCTAGGATTTCGCCCTTCACGTCCACGGTGATCTTCTTGGACAAATCGCCGTTGGCCACCGCCGTGGTCACCGCGGCGATGTTGCGCACCTGGCCGGTCAGGTTGGAGGCCATGAAGTTGACGTTGTCGGTCAAGTCTTTCCAGGTGCCGCCCACGCCCGGCACATAAGCCTGACCGCCGAGCTTGCCCTCGGTGCCTACCTCGCGCGCCACACGGGTTACTTCCGACGCAAAGGAGCGCAACTGGTCCACCATGACGTTGATGGTGTCCTTCAATTGCAGGATCTCGCCGCGCACGTCCACGGTGATTTTTTTGGATAGGTCGCCATTGGCCACGGCGGTCGTCACCTCGGCAATATTGCGCACCTGCGATGTCAGATTGCCGGCCATGGAGTTGACGGAGTCGGTCAGGTCCTTCCAGGTGCCCGCCACACCCTTCACCTGGGCCTGGCCGCCGAGTTTGCCCTCGGTTCCCACCTCGCGCGCCACGCGGGTCACTTCGGAGGCGAAGGAACTGAGCTGGTCGACCATGGTGTTGGCGGTGGAGGCCGCGCGCAGGTACTGGCCCTTCAACGGCCGTCCGTCCACCTCCAGCTCCATGGTCTGCGACAGATCGCCTTTGGCAACCGCACCAATCACCCGCGCCATCTCAGTGGTCGGGCGCACTAGGTCGTCGATCAGTGTGTTGACCGAGTTGATGATGGTGGCCCATCCCCCCGCCACATTGGGCACCGACGCGCGTTGCGTCAGCCGCCCTTCACGGCCCACGACACGGCTCACCGTGGTAATGGTCTTGACCATGTTGCCCTTGGTTTCAATGATGTCGTTCAGCGCGTCGGCAATCTTGCCTGCCACACCGGTCCAGTCTGCGGGCAGGCGCACCGAGAAGTCGCCTTTTTTTAGCGCAATCAAGGTCGCCAGCAGCAGGCGGGTGTCGAGTTCTTCGGTCAGTTCATTCATGGCATTCATGGAGAGCTCCGGTGTGGGAATCGAGCCAGCTTTGCAGCGCGCCGGCCGGCAGTGGGATACAAAAGAAGTCGCCCTGGTAGTCGTCGCAACCTAAGGCCTTCAGCGCCGCCAGTTGTTTTGCGTTGGCAACCCCTTGTGCCACCACACGCAGGGCCAGCGCGCGTGCGATGCAGACCACGCCACCCACCAGCGCGCCGTCGCTGGTCTCGTCGTCCAGTTGTTGGATCAGGCTCGGGTCAATCTTCAACACGTCCAGTGCCAGCGTTTTCAGCGCGGCCAAGGACGAGTAGCCGGTGCCAAAGTTGTCAATGGCCAGCGCGATGCCTGCCGCGCGAAGCTCCTGCAAAACCTGCGCCATGGAGTTTGCGCCCCGTGTCAGCGCGGACTCGGTGATGCCGAGCTGCAGACAGGAAGGTGCCAGCTTGTGTTTGCGTAAGCCACTCAGGACGCCGCGCGGCCATTCGGCATCCATCTGCGCCAGACCGAGGTCAACCGCGATGGGCACCTTCAAGCAGGGCGATTGGCTGGCTTGCCATTGGCTGGCTTGGTCGCAGGCCGCCGCCACCAACCACTCGCCGACCAGGCCCATCAGGTCGTTCTCTACCGCCTGCGGTATGAATTGCGGTCCGCTGATGAGGCCCAGGCTCGGGTGTTGCCAATACGGCAAGGCCTGCAAGGCCACCACGTAGCCGGTGGTGATGTTCACACGGGGTTGAAAATGCAACACGAACTCGGCATGTTTCAGCGCATGTTGCAGTTCCTGCTTGAAGTGGTCGCGGTCCACCTCGCGGGCGTTGAGTTCCTCGTGGAAAAACTGGACGCTGCCGCGTTTTTTGTGCTTGGCGTGGTACATGGCCTTGTCGGCGCGGTTGACCAGGCTCTGCATGGACGCACCGTCCTGTGGAAACAGGCCAATGCCTATGCTGGCCGAGATTCTGACGGTATGCGTGCCTATGGTGTAGGGGCGTGCCAGCGACAGTGCGATTTTCTTCGCCACCTTGGCGGCCTGCGAGGACGATGCCAGTGCCTCGATGGCCACTACAAATTCATCACCGCCCAGGCGCGCCACCACATCGGACTCGCGCACCACCTCCAGCAAGCGGGTGGCCACCTGGCGCAGCAGCTCGTCACCGACATCGTGGCCCAATGTGTCGTTGACGGCCTTGAACTTGTCCAGATCCAGGAATAACAACGCAAACTCTTCCTTGCGCCGCGTGGCGTTGACGACGGCGTGTTCCAGGTGCTCCATCAATGAGCGACGGTTCAGCAAGCCCGTCAGCGCATCCCGGGTCGCCAATTCATGCTCGCGCTGCTCCGCTTTTTTGCGCTCGATGACCTCGGCCTCCAGCTCGGCATTCATACGCTCCAGATCGTGCAGGCGCTGCAGGCGCAAGTCCTGGTACAACTTGCTCAGCTCCTGTGCCTGCAAGTCCAGTTGCTGGTTGCGTTTCATCAGTTCCACGAACACCGCGACCTTGGTCTGCAGGATTTGCGGGATGATGGGCGTGAACAGGTAATCGACCGCGCCCTTTTGGTAGCCCTTGAGCTTGGCCATCTCGTCGGCCTGGTGGGCGGTCACAAAGATGATGGGCACCAACGCACAACGCGGGTGGGAGTGGATGGCCTCGGCCGTCTCGAACCCGTCCATGACCGGCATGCGCACGTCCAGGATGATGACCGCGAAGTCGTGGTGCAGCACCTGCCGCAGCGCTTCTTCTCCCGAACGGGCGGTGACCACCTCGTATTCGCCGCGCCCCACCGCGTCACCCAGCAGGCTCTCAAGCGCTGTCAGGCTGGCGGCGTTGTCGTTGACGAGTAGGACTTTGGGTGTCATCACTGCTCCCCTCCCGGCGTCGCGAGCCTTTGAGGTTCGATGTGGAAACGGATTGGAGTGGTCTGGCTGGGTCCTATGCTTCTATTCCAACAGGGTTGGTTGATCGTGCCTTAGCAGGGTTGCAAAAGCAAGACCTGGGTTTCCGTCCATGCCATTGTGCCGCCGGGCGTGTTTCTGGACGGGGAGGCCAGAGGAATGGCCGTGTATCACGAGGTAATTTGTGCGCTGCAAGTGTGTAAATGCAGGTTGAAATGGCCCATAAACCCCATATTGGGTATTTATTGTCCCATTCTTGAAGATCAGCGGGTCTATTGGGTCGTAGCCCTCGTGGATAAAGCGCAGCATGCTATCAATATGGCAGCATTCGTGGTCAAGGGCAAACGCCCGCCCGGCCCGGGTTTACGCCGGTGCGGCAAATGTTTCCTGCACCGTCTGGACCTTCAGCGTGCGGCCGTGGGGCACGGCCATATTGGCCCAGACCCAGTTGTGGTGTTCCACAATGCGCTCGGCGCTCAGATGCAGCCTGTCGCCGGTGGTGTGGGCGTCGGACAGGGCGACCACGTCAAATCCCTGGGACACGGCGGCGCGCAGGCTGGTGTCCACGCAAAACTCGGTTGCCAGACCGCAGATGAACAAGGTCTGGGTGCCGGTCGCCTGCAACTGCGCGCGCAAAGAAGTATCGGCAAACGCATCGCATGCTGTTTTGTCGACAAAGGTGTCGGCATCGGCAACCCGCAGGTCGGAGTCGACCTGCCAGAGCGCAGTGCCCGGCACACATTCGGCATCGCAGTGGCGGATAAAGATGACCTTGCCGCCACCGGCTCGGATCTGCTGTGCCGCATGGTTGATGCGGGTAATGACGGCCGCTCTGTGCAGGCGTGGCGTGTCGCCGTTGAGCCAGGCGTTTTGCATGTCGATGACGAGGAGGGTGTCCATAGGTGTATCCAAAGAGAAAGTGGCTGTGGCCCCCGTGGATGGGGCATAGGCAGCTATTCTAGTAATAGCAGCCCGTTTCGCTGTGGGATGGCGCCATGGGTGTGACGATAGCCAATGCCTAGCGGTTTGTCGTCAACCCAGCCCATTGGAGCGCGAGGTGCGCACTGAACAGCTTTCGGATTGTGAGGGGGAAAATGGCGTTCATTGCGACAAGCATTGGCCGTACTTTTCGGGGCGTGCATCTTCACATGCAGATTTGGCATCGCGGATTGTGAAAAATCAGGGATACACGCCGCGAGGCCGTAATAACATCAAGTAGGAAGGGCCACTGGCGGTGTTGTGCCACGCGGTTTTCGTTCCCAGCAACCTGAAGTATCGGATGGAGAGAGACATGAAAAAACACCTGCTGGCATTGGTAGCCACAACTGCTTTTGTGGCATCAGTACCGATTGTCGCCAGCGCCCAAACGGGGGATACGCTGGCCAAGGTCAAGGCGTCGGGCACCATCGCCCTGGGCGTGCGCGACACCTCAGGGGTGCTGTCCTACACCTTGGGTTCCGGCAAATACGCGGGCTACCACGTTGACGTTTGCCAGCACATTGTGGTCAACACAGAGAAGGCAATAGGGCGCAAGCTGAGCGTCAAATACATTCCCGTCAATTCACAAAACCGGATTGAGCTGGTGCAAGCCGGCACGGTGGATCTGGAGTGCGGCTCCACCTCCAACACGGCGGCACGCCAAAAGGACGTGGCGTTTGCGCTCACCACCTATGTAGAAGAAGTCCGGCTCGCGGTGCGCGCCAACTCCGGAATTGCATCCATCAAAAACCTGGGCGGTAAAACCGTTGCGACCACACGCGGCACAACCTCGGTGCAGACCTTGCGCAAGCAGGCGCGCGCCGATGGCGTGGCCTTCAACGAAGCCTTTGGCAACGACCACGCCGACAGTTTTCAATTGTTGGAGACGGGCCGTGCTGACGCATTCCTGATGGACGGCCAAATTCTGGCGAGCCATATTGCGAATGCCAAAAACCCGTCGGAGTTCAATATTGTGGGTGAGGTCCTGAGCGTGGAGCCGATTGCCATCATGTTCCGCAAAGACGATGTGGCGTTCAAGAAATTGGCGGACGACAGCATCCGCGAGTTGCAGCAATCGGGCGAGCTGGCAAAAATCTATGACAAGTGGTTCATGCAACCCATACCACCCAAGAACACACGGGTGGGGCTGCCGGCCAGCGAAGCCACCAAGGCGGCCTGGGCCCATCTGAACGACAAGCCCATGGAAGACTACGCCAAGAAGTAACGCGCTTTGATGGGGTCCATGTCCATGGGCGCCGTCTCCATTTGAATGAAAATCCTGTTCCTTTTGTTGGCTGGGGTGCTGTCCAGCGGAATGCTCTCGGCCCAAACCTTGAGCATCTTCTGCGAGGACAACAAACCCATCCAGTACTTGGGTGCCGATGGCAAGCCGGCAGGGTTCGCCGTTGACGTGGTTCGAGAGATCCAGAGGCGCACCGACAGCGCGGACGAGATCCAATTGGTGCCCTGGGCGCGCGGCCTGAACCGCTTGAACGCGAATCCCAACACACTGTTGTTTTCCATGGCGCGTACTGCGGAGCGAGACAATCTGTACCAGTGGATAGGCCCGATTTTTGACAACAGCTATGCCTTCTATATCCGGGCGGATTCCACACTCTCGATCAGCAACCTGGAGGACGCGAAGAAGCTGTCGTCCATCGGGGTCTACCGTGGCGACGTGCGGGACCAGGTGTTGACCAACCTCGGGTTTGCCAATCTGGACCGGGCCAACAGCAATTTGTCCAATGTCAAAAAGCTGATGGCCGGACGTATTGCCATGTTTGCCGGTTCACCGACTAATATGCAGGCCCTGGCGGAAGAGGCGGGGTACAAGCTGTCCGACTTCAGGCTGGTTTTTGTCTTCATGCACAAACAGTTGTACATCGCGGCGTCACTCGGAACGGATCCCTCCCTGGTTGCCAAATGGAGTGCTGCTCTGGAGCAGATGAAACGGGACAAGACGTTTGAGAAAATGTTCAAACAGTACTTTCCGGGCATGGACCTCCCGAGCCCGGTGGGCAGCAGTTTTTAAGGTGGACGCACCCGACTAAGCGCTCAGTTGTTGCTCCAGTTCATGCAGCACCTGGTAACACGGCAGCACCTGGGCCACGCTGCTATTGGGCTCACGGCCCTCGCGGATGGCGGCGAAGAATTCGCGGTCCTGCAGTTCGATGCCGTTCATGGACACCGCCACCTGGCCCACGTCGATCTTCTCTTCCTTGCCATTGAACAAATCGTCATATCGCGCGAGGTAGGTGGCACTGTCGCCGATGTAGCGGAAGAAGGTGCCCAGCGGGCCGTCGTTGTTGAAGCTCAGCGACAGTGTGCAGATCGCGCCGTTGGCGGCCTGCAGCTGGATGCTCATGTCCATCGCAATACCCAGCGTGGGGTGGATCGGGCCTTGCAGGGCGTTGGCCTTGACGATGGGGCTGCCGCACTGGTACGCGAACAGGTCCACCGTGTGGGCAGCGTGGTGCCACAGCAGGTGGTCGGTCCAGCTGCGCGCCTGGCCCAGCGCATTCATATTGCTGCGGCGGAAGAAGTAGGTCTGCACATCCATCTGCTGGATGTTGAAGCGCCCGGCCGTGATCTCTTGGTGCACATACTGGTGGCTGGGGTTGAAGCGGCGGGTGTGGCCACACATGGCGACCAGGCCGCTGCTTTTTGCCAGTGCCACCACGTCCTGCGCGCCCTGTAGTGAGTCCGCCAACGGAATCTCCACCTGCACGTGTTTGCCGGCCTGTAGGCAGGCCAGACTTTGCGCGGCATGCATTTGTGTGGGTGTGCACAGGATGACGGCGTCGACTTCCTTCAGGGCCAGGCTGTCAGCCAGCTCGGTGCTGACGTGGGGGATGCCGTACTTTGCGGCGATCTCCCGGGTCTTGTCCAGCTCGCGGCTGACCAGCGAGACAACTTCCACACCCTCTATGTTGCGGATGCCGTCCAGGTGTTTGATGCCGAAGGCGCCGGCGCCCGCCAGGGCGACTTTGATGGTTTTGTTCATGGTGAATGTCCTTGCGATCCGTTCGCCCTGAGCCTGTCGAAGGGCCCTTCGACAGGCTCAGGGCGAACGGAGATAACACCGGGACTTCAAACACCTTTCTGCGTCTCTCC
>JAZKIR010000070.1:52629-75205 GCA_040384785.1 Pseudomonadota bacterium | reverse complement strand
GGGCGAACGGTGGGTATTGGTGTTATTGGTTTTCGAGTATCAGGTGGCCAACCGCCGTATTCGAGGCAGGCACATGGTAAAACCGGTGCCTAGCCCTCGCGGAATGTGTGTGTTCTGCTATTAAATTCCTAGCGTCCTCGGTGTCGGCCACGTCATCCATCGCGCCGCGGGCGATCAGCCACATCACCAGCTCTATGCCCTCTGACCCGGCCTCGCGCACGTAGTCGATATGCGGCATACCGGCCAGACCTGCGGGGTCGGTGATCAGGCGGTCCAGGAAGGCGTTGTCGAAGGTCTTGTTGATCAGCCCGGCGCGCGGACCCTGCAACTGGTGGCTCATGCCGCCGGTGCCCCAGATCTGCACCTTGATGTCCTGGTCAAAGCTCTCCACGGCTTTGCGTATCGCCTTGCCCAGGTTGAAGCAGCGCTGGCCGCTGGGCACCGGGTATTGCACCACGTTGACGGCGAACGGAATCACGGGACATGGCCACGCGTCGGGCTGACCGCACATCAGTGACAGCGGCACGGTCAGTCCATGGTCCACCGCCATCTTGTTGACGATGGTCAGGTCAAAGTCCTGCTGGATGACCGACTGCGCAATGTGTGCCGCCAGCTCCGGGTGCCCTTGCACCACCGGAACCGGGCGCGGCCCCCAGCCTTCATCCGCCGGTTGGTAGGATGCCGCGGTGCCGATCGCAAAGGTCGGAATCATATCCAGGCTGAAGGCCGTGGCGTGGTCGTTGAAGACCAGGAAAATAACGTCGGGCGTGTTCTCCTTCATCCACTGCTTGGAGAACTCGTAACCCTTGAAGACGGGCTGCCAATACGGCTCCTGGGTCTTGCCCAGGTCGATGGCCGCGCCAATGGCGGGCACGTGGGAGGTGTAGACGGATGCGGTGATTTTTGCCATTTCAGACTCCAGCCTTACGACCGGCGCTGCCTTGGGGTTGGTGGTGGGCTTGCGCATCGCCGTCCTCACCAATGACACGGTTGCCTTCCACCGAGCGGCCGCCGGCGATCATCATGTTGCGGTACTCCTCTTCGGTCATGCCGGTCATGCTGCCGGCCATCTGCTGAAAACTCTTGCCATCGGTGGCGCCTATTTTTGCCAGAAAGTAGATGTTGCCGCCCGCGGCGATGCAGCGGTTCAGGTCACGTGCCAGCACGGCCTGCTTTTGCTCCTCGCTCATCGCCCATTCGTCCAGATAGGCGCGCTCATCGGCCTTGAAGCGGTCACGGTTGGCCGCCTGCATCAGCGACATGCAGAACTGGTTCAGGTGGTAGCCGCGGCGGCTCTGCTCGGCATCAAAGACCGTGGTGCCGGGTACGTCGAGATAAGGTTTGTCCAATGACACGGTCAGCTCCAGTACAGTCGGTTGGGGTTGTCGACCAGCAGCTTGTGCTGCAGTTCGGCCGTGGTGGCGATGTGGGGAATGTAGTCCACCAACAAGCCATCGTCGGGCATGTGGTCCTTCAGATTCGGGTGGGGCCAGTCGGTGCCCCACAACACGCGGTCGGGGAAGCTCTCTACCAGGCGTTTGGCAAACGGCACCACGTCTGCATAGGCATTTTTCTCACCGTTCAACGCGGATGGTCCGCTTGCACTCAGGCGCTCGGGACAACTCACCTTGCTCCAGATGTTGGAGTGCTCGCGCAGCATCTTCACAAACAGTTCGAACTCAGGCCCGTCTACCGGTTTGCCCACGTCGGGGCGGCCCATGTGGTCCACCACAACCGTTGTGGGCAGCGCCGTGAAAAAGTCATACAGCTGCGGCAGGTCCTGCGCCTCAAAGTACACCACCACATGCCAGCCCAGCGGCGCGATGCGCTGGGCGATCTCCAGCAGCACCTCACGCGGTGTGAAGTCGGCCAGGCGTTTGACGAAGTTGAAACGTGTGCCGCGCACCCCGGCTGCGTGCATGGCCTGCAGCTCGTCATCGGTCACATCGCGCGTGACGGTGGCGACACCACGCGCACGGTTGCCAGACGCCAGCAGCGCATCGACCAGCGCGCGGTTGTCCGAACCGTGGCAGGTCGCCTGCACGATGACGTTCTTCTCGAACCCCAGGTGGTCACGCAGCGCAAACAGCTGGTCCTTGGATGCATCACACGGCGTGTATTTACGCTCGGGCGCATAGGGGAACTGGTCGCCCGGGCCGAATACGTGACAGTGGGCGTCCACGCTGCCAGCAGGGAGCGTGAAACGCGGTTTACTGGGGCCGGTGTACCAGTCCAGCCAGCCAGGGGTTTTAGTGAATTCCATGGGTATCCAGAGTGCTTGCCATCAATTGAGTAGAAAATTGCTTAATGTTGACGAGGGCTATCGGCTGATTCGTTTAAGTGCCAAGTGCCAAAAGCCTGGGTGGTCGGGCGTTCTGTGTAGGTCAAGGAGGAGGCCGCTTGCGGCCGGGGGACACGGAACAGAACGCTCGGCCGCCCAGGCGCCTCCCTAGTCGACATACCGCAACCCAGCCTTCTCCAACCCTTCACGCATCTTGTAATAGTCCAACCCCAAGACACCCGAAGCAAAGATAGCCCGCTTGGCCCCCTCATTCGCTTCACGCGCCTCAGCCGCATCCGCCACCTGTTGCGCCATGGCGGCCGGCACAACCACCACGCCATCGATGTCTGCAATAACCACATCCCCCGGGTTGACCTGCGCACCCGCACAGACGACAGGAATGTTGACCGAACCCAGCGTCGCCTTGATCGTGCCCTTGGCGTGGATGGCCTTGCTGAACACCGGGAAGTTCATCTCGGTCAGGTCCTTCACATCACGCACACCGCCGTCAATGACCAGGCCCACGGCACCGCGCGCCTGGAAGGATGTGGCCAGCAGATCGCCAAAAAATCCGTCCTCGTTGTCGGTGGTGCAGGCGGCAACCACCACGTCACCTGGCTGGATCTGTTCTGCGGCCACATGCATCATCCAGTTGTCGCCGGGTTGCAGCAGCACAGTGACGGCAGTGCCACAGATTTTGGCCTCGGTGTAGATCGGGCGCATATAGGGCTTCATCAGCCCGACACGGCCCATGGCCTCATGGATGGTGGCTACACCGAAGCGGGAGAGTTTGGCGACGGCCGCCGGGTCGGCGCGGGTGATGTTGCGTTTGACAATGCCTAAAGTGGTCATGGTGTTTCCTAATCAGTTGAGGACAGAGCTTGTTCGCTTCGCGTAACGGCGGACTGTCCCGCAAGTTATTCGTTTTTTTATCCGTTGCACGGTTTTATTGGGGTCAGGTCTGTTTCGCTTTGCTCTCGAACCCGACCCCAAAAAAGGCTTATTGGTTCTTCGCTGTCAGAAGCGCATCCAGCCTTGGGAACACGCGGCGGGCGTTGCCTTCGTAAATCTGGTGACGGTCCGCGTCGCTCAAGATTGTGGACGCCTCGATATAACGCTTGGTGTCATCGTAATAGTGGCCCGTCTCGGGATCGATTCCACGTACCGCGCCTATCATCTCGCTGGCAAATAACACGTTCTTGACCGGGATCACGGTGTTCAACAAATCGATACCCGGCTGGTGGTAGACGCAGGTATCGAAGAAGATGTTGTTCAGCAGGTGGTCCTGCAGCAGCGGCTTTTTCAGCTCCTGGGCCAGGCCGCGAAAACGCCCCCAGTGGTAAGGCACGGCGCCGCCGCCGTGGGGAATCAAAAACTTCAATGTTGGGAAGTCCTTGAACAGATCGCTGGTCAGGCATTGCATGAAGGCCGTCGTGTCGGCATTCAGGTAGTGCGCGCCGGTGGTGTGGAAACAGGCATTGCAACTGGTGGACACATGGATCATGGCGGGGATGTCGTACTCCACCATCTTTTCGTAGATCGGGTACCAGGCCTTGTCGCTCAAGGGCGGCGACGTCCAATGGCCACCGCTGGGATCGGGGTTCAGGTTGATGCCCACATTGCCATATTCCTTGACACACTTTTCCAGTTCGGGGATACAGGTGGCTGGGTCCACGCCGGGGCTTTGCGGCAGCATGGCCACCGGCACAAAATGGTCGGGGAACAACTGGCTCACGCGGTAACACAGCTCGTTGCAGATGGCGGCCCAGGTGCTGGAGACATTGAAGTCGCCAATGTGGTGGGCCATGAAGCTGGCGCGCGGGCTGAACAGCGTGAGGTCCGAGCCGCGCTCGCGCATCAACCGCAGCTGGTTGGTCTCGATCGATTCGCGCAGCTCGTCGTCGCTGATTTTCAGATCGGACACCTTGGGGCGACTGGCCGGGTCTTGGATACCGGCAATCTGCTGGTTGCGCCAGTTCTCCAGCGCCTTGGGTGCGGTGGTGTAGTGGCCGTGGCAGTCGATGATCATGGTTTGCTCCGCTATTGGTGTTTCAGGCCTGTAGCCCCCGTGCGGCGGGCGCATGGTGCTATTAAATTCATATTACGCATGGTTCCATGCCCTGGCGGCGCTTGGCCGCCGCCGCTTCGGGCGAGGCCATGAACGCGAGCAGGGCACACACGTCCGATACACGTGTGCTGGTGGTAGTCACGGCGGCCGAAAACGTGGTCGTGATCTGGATGGCGGGTGGCAGCGGCCCCACGATGCTTATGCCGACCACATGGATCAGCTCGCTGAGTTGCTGAAAACCCAGCGCCACGGTGCCCTGGGCCACCAGGCTGGCCACCGGAACGCCGGGCGGCGCGGTGACGATGCGGTCCTTGATCTGGTCCGCAATACCCCAGCGGTCGAACAGGCGTGCCAGCGCCACGCCGCTCGGACCCGTGGAGTAACCCAGCGTAGGAGCCGCCAGTACCGCTTGGCGCAGCGCCTCTTCGCTGGTGATGTCGGGGGGCGGCGTGCCCGCGCACACGGCCACGGCGACGCCGGAAAACACCAGGTCCACCTTGCTGGCGCCGCGCAGATGGCCAGAAGTAACGAGTCTGTCGATGGCGTCGGACGCGAGGATCACAACATCCAAGGCCTCGCCCTGCTGCACGCGCCGGGCCGCGTCCACACCACCGACCGAGGTGATGTGGATCACCTGGCCGGTGCGCTCGGTATAGGCGGCCGTCAATTCGGCCAGCAAGAGCCGCGTGGCCATCGAAGAGATGCCCGTCAGAGGCGCTAAAAAGGCAGGGGCAGTGCTGTGCATGGATGCGATTCTGTGCCGTGCACCGGATTTTGGTAAGCCCCGGCACTTACTAGCAGTTATTTCAAATCGGCATAATTAAGCCTTAGCTATTCAAGAAGCGTTGTAATGGACCTGAAGCAACTGGAGTACTTTGTGCGCGTCGCCGAGCTGGGTAGCTTTACCCGTGCCGCCATGGCGCTGGATGTGGCGCAGCCGGCATTGAGCCGCCAAGTGCGCTTGCTGGAGGTGGAATTGCGGCAAAACCTGCTGGTACGCAACGGGCGCGGCGCCCTGCCGACCGAGGCGGGCAAACTGCTGCTGGCGCATGGCCGCGGCATTCTGCACCAGGTGGAGCGCGCCAAGGAGGAGTTGGGCCGCGTGCGGGGGGCGCTGGCTGGGCGTGTCGCCGTGGGCTTGCCCACCAGCGTCGCACGGGTGCTTACCGTGCCGTTGACCCGCGCCTTTCGCCAGCAAATGCCCGATGCCACGATTTCCATCAGCGAGGGTTTGTCGGTCGCGATGCAGGAGTCGCTGGTCAATGGCCGCCTGGACATCGCGGTGTTGTACAACACCCAGTCCAGTGCCGAGATTGACGCCGTTGCCTTGCAGGACGAAGACCTGCTGCTGGTGCAGATGCGCCCGCCGGGCTTGCAGGAAGACCCGGGGCCTGGCCCCATTGCGCTGCAGGCGGTAGCCCAACTGCCGCTGGTGATTCCCAGCCGGCCCAACGCCATACGCATGCAGGTTGAATCGGAGATGGCCAGTATCGGTTGCCGCCCGACCATCGCACTGGAAATCGATGGTGTGTCGGCCATTCTGGATCTGGTTGCGGACGGTGCGGGCTGCGCGGTGTTGTCGCGCAATGCGGTGGCCAACGCGTTGCGTCCCTCGGCGTTTTCCGTGCGCGCGATCTGTGAGCCGGTGCTGCGCACCAGGATGTCGCTGGCGACCAGTTCCTTGCGGCCGACCACGCTGACCCAGCAGGCCACACTGGCATTGATACGCCAGACACTGGCCTTGGCCATGCCCCCCGGCTAGTACCGCGACTCCCAAATAGCGTCCTTTCGGCCGCGGTTTTATGGCTGTGGTATCTCGGCTATGTTGGCGAGCGAACAGAGGTGATCAGAGGTATTGCCTACGATGGAGTTTGAGGCCCCAGAAGGCTTCAGGTTAGAAAAACTCCAGGAAGACAAGCATGAATACCAACCAACTCCACGGCTCCTTCAGAAATTTGGCTGGAAAAATCCAGGAACAAGCCGGCAGGCTGCTGGGAAGCCGCACACAGGAGTTGCGAGGTCTGCAGCGCCAGGTGCTGGGACGGGCCGAAACCAAGCTCGGCAACTTTCAAGCCGCCGCGAGGCGCACAATCGGGCATAGCAGAGGTATCCACCTGTAAGCGCTACAACATGGAGTGTTATGACCGATCACCACGCGCCGCAGGCGCACGTTGGCGGCGAAGACACGGCAATTGAAGGGGCTCCGTCCGATCCATCACGTGTGCTGTTGCACATGCCGGTGGACGTGCGCAGCATTTCCCTGGTGCTGATTGCCACACTGGCCAGCGTATTCATGTTGCACTGGGCCAGTGCCGTATTCATTCCGGTCATGGTCAGTGTGCTCTTCAGCTACGCGTTGTCGCCGGTTGTCAGTTGGCTGGAGTTGCGGCGTATTCCCAGGGCCTTGAGTGCGGCGCTGCTGATTGTCGGAATAGTCAGCGGGGTTGGCACCGTGGCCTATGCGCTGAGTGACGACGCGAATAAACTGGTCGAGTCATTGCCCGCAGCTGCCGCAAAATTGCACGACTCCTTGCGGTCGGCGCGTGGACAAGCGAGCAGCACCCTGACCACGGTGCAAAAAGCGGCAGCGCAAATCGAACAAGCAGCCGAAGAAACGGCCCAGGCCGCACCACCCAGCCGGGGTGTGCAGCGTGTGCAGATCGTCAAGTCGCGGTTCGACATCAAGGACCACTTGTGGAGCGGAACCATGGGTGTGCTCGCGACGCTGGGGCAGATCGGAACCGTCGCCTTGATCACCTTTTTTCTGCTGGCGTCTGGCGACCAGTTCCGGCGCAAATTGGTCAAACTCGCCGGCCCCACGCTGACCAAGAAAAAAATCACGCTACAGGCCCTGAACCAGATCCATGACCAGATCCAGCGCTACATGCTGGTACAGCTCTTCACCAGTGTGTTGGTCGGTGTAGCAACCTGGCTGTGTTTTGCAGCGCTGGGTGTGGAGAACGCGGCCGTGTGGGGTGTTGCCGCGGGCGTGCTGGACCTGGTTCCCTATATCGGCAGCGTCATCATCGCAACGGGTTCGGCCCTTGTGGCCTATCTGCAATTCGGTTCGCTGGAAATGGCGCTGCTGGTCAGCGGTGCGTCACTGGTGATCCATGCCTTGGAGGCGTTCCTGTTGACACCCTGGCTCACCAGCCGTGCCAACAAAATGAACCCCGTCGCCGTCTTTGTCGGCGTGCTGGCATGGGGTTGGCTCTGGGGTATCTGGGGCTTGCTGCTCGGCGTGCCCATCCTGGTCGTGATCAAGGCCATCTGCGACCGGATCGAAGACTTCAAGTCCGTGGGTGAGTTTCTCGGCAACTGATCCGTCTTTGTGGGGCGCAAGATCTGTTGCGTCACCTGCAGGCTGCAGGCTTCGCAACAGCGTGCTGGACGCGCGCTAGTTCAGGCGCAAGGCCCCCGCACCAAAGAGACCGATCAGGCCGACCATGATCAGATAAATCGCGACGATGAAGTTCAGCAGTCTGGGCATCAGCAAGATGAGAATGCCAGCAAGCAGTGAGATCAGTGGGGTGAGGCCGAGGTGCAGGTTCATGTCTATTCCAATACGGTTGAAGTTCAGGGGTTTCCCCCAGGGCTTGATGATGCAGCGAATGTGCAAAAGTGTTTGTGTGCGGGCACACATACCACGCTGAAGCCGCGATGGTTCGCCAGCCAACAGACGTTTCAGGTGGTTCGCCATAAGCTGGTCATACGGCCGAATAGTGCGCCGTTTGCAAGCGGGCTCCGACTGCAAATCGTTACCACCAAGGAGACTCTACATGAGCTTAGGAACCATACTGCTGATTGTGTTGATACTGATGTTGCTTGGGGCGTTACCGACTTGGCCGCATAGCCGAAGCTGGGGCTATGGCCCCACCGGAGGCCTTGGTCTGATCGTCATCGTACTGTTGGTACTGTTGTTGATGGGCCGCATCTAGCGCCAGCAACACACCTGCCAGACAAAAAAAAGCCAGAGCCTTGGGTGGCTCTGGCTTTTTGCGTTGTGAGACGCTAAGCGATGGCTCAGTGCAGGCGGCGCGGCCGGCTGAAGATTCCCAGCAGCACGGTCACGGCCACACCCGCTACCGCGGCAATCAGCACGGCCTTGACGGGTTCCTTGCGGATATAGCCGACGGTCTTGTCCGTCGCCTGGTGCATGCTTTCGCGCACCTGGTGGTTGGCCGCCTGCAAGGAATGCGACAGACCGGCCATGGCCTCATTGGCCACACGTTGCGTGGTGTGGAGAGCCGCGTCGGCCGACTGTGCGGCATGTTCGATGAGGCTATTGGACGCCCCACTGGTCTTGTTGTTAAACATGGTGTGTTCTCCTAAGGGTGAGGAATGGGCTTGTGTGTCGCTTACTTGCCGAAGCGTGTCTTGGCTTGGGCCAGGCAGTTGTCCTTGGCGGCGCCGGCCAGGGCATCGCACTTTTCCTTCTCGACCTTGTACTGGGCATCGGTCTTGTCGGTTGCGGCGTCACTGCGCGCGTCCAGCGTCTTCTCCTGGGCCTTGTTCGCGGCTTGTGTCATGGTCTTGTTGGCATCCTTGTTGGCATCGGATGTCTTCATCTGGGCTTTGGCGTCAGCCTTGGCGGTCACTTCTGCGGCCTTGGCTTCCTTGATGCAGACATCCTTGGCATTGCCAGTCTGCTCCTGGCACCGTTGGTGTGCCAGGTCATAGTTGGCTTCTGCCCTGGCTTCTGCGGACTTCTGCTTGTTTTTTGCGGACGGATCGTTGGTGGCATCCAGGTTGGCCAAGGCTGCCTTCTTGTTGCCCTTGGCTTCTACCGTGCAAACCTTCTTGGGATTGCCGGCCAGGGAGTCACAGGGAACCAGTGCCGCCTTGTAGTCCGCTTCGATTTTTGCCTTTGCGTCCTTGAGTTCCGTTTTGGTCATGGTGTCTGCGTAGGCCGCAGCACCGAAGCTCAAGCTGAGTGCCAGAGCGATATGGGTCAATGTTTGTGATTTCATGGGTATTCCTAGGTGGTTAAAAAAAAGGTTTTTCGCTTAGCGCTCACCGGTGACTTCAACGTCCACACGGCGATCAGGTTGCAAGCATGCAATCAGACTCGGGGTTGGCGTGTTGCCCTTGCAATCGCCAGGTTTTGTTTCGGGGTTGGTCTCGCCGCGGCCGGTGGCCGAAATCTTGCGTGCATCGATTCCGCTATTGGTTATCAAATAGGCTTTGACTGCTTCGGCTCGTTCTTGCGAGAGTTTTTGGTTGTAGGCATCCGATCCCAGTCGGTCCGTATTACCTTCTACCGAGATCATGCTGTAGCGCGCACCTTGCAAGTCACGGCCGAAAGCGTCCAGCGCGGCCTTGCCGTCGGGTCGAACCACCGCTTTGTCAAAGGTAAACAGGGAGTCGGCCGAAAACTGAACCTTCCTTGGCAAGACGACTGCAACAGGAGCCGGTGGTGGTGGGCTTACGACGGCAATGGGGGCGGGAGGAGGCGGTGGAGCTACGTAGGCAGGTGGGGCGGCAGCGGCAACTTGCTGTGGTGCCTTGCGTCCAAACGGGAATACCAGCGACATGGAGTAGTAGTTGACATCGCCGTTGTTGCTGATGCCATCCCTGACCCTGAAACGCTCCGCTTCTGCGCGGACCAGAACGGATGGGTTGATCTCATACTGCATTCCGAGTCCAAGCTTCACGTTGTTGGCACGTGAGCTGTTGTCATTGGAGGCAGACGCCGGAAAACCAGGGCCACCGAATCCATCGCGGGTGTTGGCGTGCTGCACACCGACGCGTGCCAATGCTGACCACTTTGCGCTAAGGGGCAAGGTCCCGACCAGATCCACGTTGACGCCTTCGGTCTCATAGCGGCCATTCAAAGTGCCGCCAGGCAGCGAGGTGGAGTAAGTGAACTTGCCCAGATTGAAGTAACCGGCTTCTATCGCAATATTCTTGTTGAACTGGTAACCGCCGAACAATTTGTACGCGGTGTCTTGGCGTTCACTGCTGAACGAACCTGGACTATTGGATGACTTGAGCAAACTATCGGTCGTCAGTCTGTCGTTGATTTGAGATTGGGATTGCCCGATCCCAAGGCCCCAGTAGTAATACTTGCTGTCCTGCGCCATCGCGGAACTTGCCAGTAGTGACCCCAGTCCTGCAATCCCCAGTAGGTATAGCGGTGCCAATTTCTTCATGCTGTTCTTTCGTGTTGTGTAAGTTGGTACTGTGTGTACAACTTGCATGTTCCCGGGCATGGCACTTTTGGTCCGTGCGCCGGAACACATAAACACAGACCCGCCGGAATTGCCGCGTGCAGTTGTTGCGCTATCGCCACCATGACGCACGAGACAGACTTGCGTGTACCGAGACACAGACGCGCTGCGGTCCCCACACCCACTCCGAAGCTGATCGGGGCATGCCTGGCTGGTGTTATCGCACTTGTCGCCTGCAGCAGAAGGGTTTGACCCCTTCTGGCTGTCAACGAGAAATTGCAACGTCCTCATCCCTTGGCATGGAGAGGGATGGACGTGGGGTTAAAGAAGAAACCCTCTGCGATGCGCTGCGTCCCACGGGAAACACCACTGACAGGGAGTAGTAATTGATGTCGCCGAGGTTCCCGACACCGTCCTTGACCCGGAAGCGCTCCGCTTCTGCGCGCAGTTGAACGGACGGCGTAATTTCATATTGGATGCCCAGGCCAACCTTCAAATTATTGGCGTGTTGGTCACTGCTGGAGACTGCGTTCAGCGGTAAACCGGGGCCGTCGAAGGAACTGTGTGTTCTGGTGTGCTGCGCGCCGACACGCGCAAGACCCGTCCATTTGTCACTGAATGGCATGGTGCCGACCAGGTCCACATTGACACCTTCAATGTCGTTGCGATTATTCAGCCTGCCTGCAGGCAAAGCCGTTGAGTTCGAGAACTTGCCCAGATTGAAGTATCCGGCCTCCACAGCAAAGTTTCTTTGGAGTTGGTAGCCGCCAAAAATCTTGTAGGCAGGCTCGCTGCGGTCACTGTCGAAGGCCCCCGGGTTGTTGGGTGTGTTCAACAATCTGTTGGTGGTCTGGGCCTCGTCAATCTGCGAATGCGACTGTCCAGCGCCCAGGCCCCAATAGAAATACCTGTTGTCTTGTGCCGCTGCTGGGTTCACCAGGACAGCGCCCAGCGCTGCAATGCCAATCCAATAAAGTGAGAGTGACTTTGTTTTATTCATGCTTTCCCCTTCCTGCTACGAGTTCATTGATGATTTGAGTGGTACGTAAAGCGTGCGTACACCGTGTATGTTGTGGCCCGGGCACTGCGCAGTCCGTGCGATAAATCACAAAGCCCCCGATCGGGTTGCGCCCCGGCAGCATCTGCTGTGCCGTTGGCTGTGCGTGCGCCAAGACACAGACGCTTGGCGTCGCCCGGCTTACAACCCTATCCGTCACAAACGCTTTTGCGAATGACAAATTTTTTCATCCAGAAAGTCGTATATGAAATATTCCAAACCCAAACCATGGTTGATCGCTCTATGCGCAGTTGGTGCCCTGACTCTTGGTGCGTGCAGCAGCAAGTTGAAGGCGCCTGCCACCGCTGACGTCGCGGTATCGCAGGCTGCGGTGGACAACGCAACCAGTGCCGATGGAACCGAATTTGCGCCTGCAGAGATGCAGGCCGCACGCGACAAGTTGGCCGCCGCAAAAAGGGCTCTGGCTGCCAAGGACTACAAGGCCGCCACTGACTATGCCAACCAGGCGCAGGCCGACGCAAAACTCGCGCAGGCCAAGGCGGGCTCTGCGAAAGCCCAATCGATATCGGCAACGCTGCAAGAAGACATTCGTGTTCTGCGCAGCGAGCTTGACCGCGCGGCGACACAGTAACTCCCCATCCAAGGATTCACCATGAAAACATACCGTATCAATCTCTTGCTGGCGAGTGTCGTGCTGATGCTCAGCGCTTGCGCCAGCAGCCCCAAGTCAACCAGCCTGTTGGAGCAGGTGCGCATGGACCATGCGCAGGCCCAAAGCAATCCAAAGGTCGCAACCTATGCGGCGCTGGAAATGCAGTCGGCAAGTGATGCGCTGTCGCAAGCCAATGCCGCTGCCAACAAGGGCGAAAGTCTGGAAACCGTGGACAAGCTGGCCTACCTGGCCAAGCAGAAAATCGCGCTGACCAACGAAGTTGCCAGCCGCAAAGCATCGGAAGCTGAAATTGCCAACTCTGCCGCCGTGCGCGACCAGGTGCGGCTGGACCAACGTACGGCTGAAGCCAACCAGGCCCGCATGAAAGCGGAAGAAGCCCAGCGTGCAGCCCAAGCGGCAAGCGCCGCCGCTGCTGTTGCCACGCAGCAGAAAAATATGGCCCAAGCCAGTGAATCCGAGGCACAGCGCAGGGCTGCTGAGGCCAACGCAAAGAACCAGCAGCTTGAGGCTCAACTGGCCGAGCTTGCCGCCAAGAAGACCGAACGTGGCCTCATCATCACGCTGGGCGATGTTTTGTTTGGAGTTGATCAGGCACGCCTGAATGCAGACGGCCTACGCATGGCGCAACGGCTGGCTCTGGTTCTGCAGCAAAACCCGAAGCGCACCGTGCTGGTGGAAGGTTATACCGACAGCACCGGCAGCACACAACACAACCAGGAGCTGTCCGAACGGCGGGCCATGGCTGTGCGTGACGCACTGCTGGAACTGGGCGTGGCGCGCGAGCAGATTGCCGTTCGCGGTTATGGCGAGTCGTATCCCCTCGCCTCCAATGACACGGCGATGAACCGCCAATTGAACCGACGCGTTGAAATTGTGCTCTCCGATGAGCGCGGCGTGGTGAGTTCACGCTAGGCATTGCACGTTATGGGCCGCCATCAGGCGGTCGGCACAGGCTGTGTTTGCGCACTGCCTGTGCAGGCTTCGAATGTTGGGTAGCGAACAGAGCTTTCTGGCGCAAATGGCAATACTCAAACTACTGAATAGCGCATGGAGAGCACAATGAAAACGCCCACAAATACCCCCCGCTTCTGGAATACCGCATCGTTTGGAGGCAGCGCAGAGACTTCATCGCTGGAGCTATTGTCTTTGGGGGAGCATTTGGGTGTGTGCAAGAGCCCGCATGGTCGCCTGTTTGCGCTGCACTGCGCGGCTGAAAGCATGCACGGTTTCCTGGCGGCCCGGTTTGTGACGACCCTGCTGGTTGGTGCGCTGTTGCTTGCCATTGCGTCCCTCGCTTTGTAGGCCATGGTGCGAACTGCATTGGAAGGACTGATACCCAATGCACCCAAGGCATTGTGTAGCATGTTGGACGCGACGCGTGGTGCTGTTCAGCCGCCCATTCGTTCGGAGATCTTTGGTGCGCAGCGCTTCACCCAGCATGGTCATAGCCTGGGCGCAACGCACCGTGCGGCACGTGTATCCATCTATGCCGCCACCTTCTTTCCGCAGCTTAAGAACAACATCAAGGTATTGCGCGAGGCCCACCAATACATTGGCGCGCAAGCCCATACCGGTTACGACATCAGTCCGGCTGCCGAGTGGCTGCTGGATAACTTTCACACCATAGAGGCGCAACTCAAGGAAATCCACGAAGGTCTGCCACGCAGTTACTTTCGCACGCTGCCCATGCTGCTGGATGAGCCTCTGGCCGGGCTGCCGCGGATTTACGGTGTCGCCTGGGCCTTCGTGGCACACACGGACGGTGCTTTTGATGAAGAGTTGCTGGCACAGTTTTTAAAATCCTACCAAGAGGTGCGTGAACTCAAGCTTAGCGAGGTTTGGGCGCTGCCGACCACGCTGCGGGTCGTCCTGATCGAGAACCTGCGCCGCCTCGCGGAACGTGTAGCGGCAAACAAGGCAGCCCGTGAAGTAGCCAATATTTGCTTTGACCGTATTGAAAGTTACGACGCGGACGCTCTCGATCAACTGCTGGCCCTGCTGAGCATGCGTGGTGTCGGGCGTGTGTTTCTTGCCCAAATGGCACAACGCCTGCAAGACCGCCGCACCACCGGTGAAGACAATGGTCAAACGGTGGTTCAAAACTGGCTGCGCAATGCCTTGCCCGACCTGGGCGCGATGCAGACACAGCAGAGTACCGACCAGGCAGCAGACAACTTGAGCGTCAGCAATGCCGTCACATCGTTGCGTGCCATTGGGGACGCAGATTGGTCGGGCATCATTTCCAGAACCAGTGCCTTGATGGAGTTGATGCTGGGCTCCCAACTGTTCGCGGCCGAAGACGACGCGACGCGGGATCAGACGCTGCATGCCATTGAAAAACTGGCCAAACGCAGTGGGATGAGTGAGGTGGCGGTCGCCCAGGCCCTGTTCAAACTGATGCGCACCGCGGGCAGTAGCGACGAGATGGCGGCTCTTGCCCACCACTGGCTGCGCGGCGCGGGTCGCCCAGCCCTGCTGAGCGCGATAGGCTTGCCCGAACGAACGGGGTTTGCATGGCAAAAATTTGTCGAGCATGCCGCCTTGCCCATGTATTTAGCCATTTTGTTGGGTGCCCTGTGTGCGCTGGTGTGGTTGTTGCTGCGCCACGGTCTTGCAGTGGGTGCCATGGACGCCCCATTCTGGTTGACCGCAGTGTGTGTGTTGGCGATGGTTTTTCCCGTATCTGAAGCGGTGGTTGCGGTGATCAACCGTTTGATCAGTGAATCCATCCGTCCGCACCACTTGCCGCGTTTGGCGTTGCCCGACGGCATCCCTGCGGTGCACAGAGTGATTGTGGTGATTCCGGGCATGCTGACAACACCTGCATCGGGTCGTGATTTAGCGCACCGCCTGGAGTTGCACTATCTGGCCAACCCCGAGCCAAACGCGCAGTTCGCGCTGTTGACCGATTGGGCGGATGCGGAAGCGCCGACGCTCGACAGTGATGGCAGATTGCTGGCGCTTGCGCAGCGGCAGATTGAGGTCCTCAATGTTCGCTATCCACGGCCGGTGGACGGGGATAGTAGCGCACCACGTTTTATCCTGTTGCACCGTGAACGAAAATTCAGCGACAGTGAGCAGCGATGGATTGGTTGGGAGCGCAAGCGCGGCAAGCTGGAACAACTGGTAGCGGCCCTGGCACACGGCGGCAGCACTGCATTTCTGGATCTGGGGCTTGCTTCCCGTCTGGAGGGCAATATCCAGTACCTTGTCACGCTGGATAGCGACACCCAGTTGCCGCCGGGCCGTTTGCGCGAGCTGGTCGGCGTGGCGGCACATCCCCAGAACCAACCCAGACTCGATCCCAGTGGTCGCCGTGTACTCAGTGGTTATGGAATCCTGCAGCCGCGTATCGTCACGCCATTGCCCTCGGTCCAGCATGTCACGCCCTACCACTGGTTGTTTGCCGGGCAGTGCGGCATAGACCCCTACAGTGCCGCGAGTTCCGAGGTGTACCAGGACCTGTTCCACGAGGGTACGTTTACCGGCAAGGGTTTGCTCAATGTGCGGGCCATGCATGCTGTACTCGGCGGGCGTCTGCCCGAGGGGCAAATACTGAGCCATGATTTGCTCGAGGGCTCGATTGCGCGCTGCGCTGCGGTGACGGACATTGCCGTGATGGAGGACGCTCCGTTCCACGCCGACGTTGCGGCCTCACGGGTGCACCGATGGACCCGTGGTGACTGGCAACTGCTGCCGGTGCTGATTGCTTGTCTGCTGCGGCCCGCGCAATATGCAGTGCGTGCTGTCAGTCTCTGGAAAATGGTTGACAACTTGCGCCGGTCCCTGGTGGCGCCGCTGTCCTTGGTCTTTCTGCTGTCAGCGCTGGCTGGAGCCATGGTGTCCCCCTGGGACGCACTGATTTTGGTTTTTCTGGCCTTTTCCGCCGGCCCTTTGTTAGGCGCACTCGCGGGTTTATCGCCTGGGCGCGCTGATCTGGCCAAACTGCATTTCTATGCGGAAGCGCTGTTGGATCTGGCGCGCGCGTTGTGCGCTGGGCTGTGGCATGTGGCGCTGTTGTTGCAAGAGTCGTTGTTGGCGGTGGATGCCATCGCCCGCGCCTTGTACCGAACTTTTGTAAGCCGTCGCCAACTGCTGCAATGGACTAGCGCTGCGGTGGCGCAATCCCAGGTGAAGACATCGCTGTCGGCGTTGCTGCGCCTGCATTGGCTTGAGCCAACGGCCGCTGTGCTGCTGCTGGGCCTGCTGTTTCTGGTGGCTGCGCCGCATCTGGCACTGGCGTCCGTGCTGTGCGCCATCTGGGCCGGCGCTCCGGTCTGGACCTGGTGGGCCAGTCGCAGCCGTCCACCACCGGTAGACGTGTTGTTGCCCGCCCACGATGCGGTGTATCTGGAGGGCATTGCGCGTGATACCTGGCGGTTCTTTGAACGTTGTGTTGGCGCCGAGGACAATTTTTTGCCACCGGACAATCTGCAACTAAGCCCCCACGACATGGTGGCGCACCGTACGTCACCGACCAATATCGGCATGTACTTGTTGAGTGCTGCCTGTGCGCGGCAATTTGGCTGGATAGGCACGCAGGATCTGCTGACACGCCTGGAGGCAACGTTGGCAACGCTGATGAAGCTGCAGCGCCATCGCGGTCATTTTCTGAATTGGTATGACACCCAAAGCTGCGAGCCGCTGTTACCCATGTACGTATCCACCGTGGACAGCGGCAATCTGACGGGGCATTTGCTCGCAGTGGCCCAGGCCTGTCTGGAATTAGCCCCTGCGCCGTTTGACAACACCGCGGCACAGCGCGCCCTGCTCGCCGCGCGTGCGCGCATGGCACCTTTGTTGGTGCGCCGTTCCAGGCTTTCGCCGGCGTCGCGCGAAGAACTGAAGTGGCTGTTGGCAGACCATCGCGCCACGCGGCAATCTTGCTCCCGCGACATAGCCGCCAGTGCCAGTGCCAGCGCGGCCCCGGCCGCCGGACGACTGCGCGCGTTGGCACAGGCGTTCACCGATCTGGCCTGGCAGGCCGACTACACATTCCTGTACCACCGCAAACGCCGCCTGTTCCACATCGGCTACCGGGTTGCCGAGCTGCAGCGTGACGCCAGTTTTTACGACTTGATGGCGTCGGAGTCCAGGCTCACCAGCCTGCTGGCCATTGCCAAGGGTGATGTACCGGTTCGCCATTGGGCCTCGCTGGGACGTCCCTTCTTTGCGGTTGGCACCGGTGTGGGCCTGCGTTCCTGGACCGGCTCCATGTTTGAGTACCTGATGCCCAGCCTGGTGCTGGAAGAGCCGCATGGCAGCGTTTTGCAAGCCGCGTGCCAGACTGCCTTGCGCGAGCAAATCCAGTTTTCGCAGGCGCAAGGTCTGCCCTGGGGCATATCGGAGTCGGCCTATGCCGCCAGTGACCATACCCTGGCCTACCAATATGCTCCCCAAGGCGTTCCGCGATTGGCCTTGCGGCGTGCACCCCCGGATGAATTGGTCATCGCGCCGTATGCCACCGCCTTGGTTGCGTGGTTTGCGCCGCGTTGTGCGGCTGAAAACTTCCATGTGCTGGAGAACCTCGGCGCACGGGGGCGTTACGGTTTCATCGAGGCCTTGGACTACACGCCGGCACGCCGCGTGGACGGGAAATTGTTCACGGCTGTTGAAACCGTCATGGCCCATCACCAGGGCATGAGCATTGTCTCCCTGGCGAATGCCCTGTTGGGTGGGCCGGCGCAACGCTGGGGCATGGCCAACGCCCCGATTGAGGCGGTGGCGTCGCTGCTGCACGAACCGGTGCCGCGTGAAGTCTCGTTGCTCTACGCACCGCGAGCGGAGCCCCGGCCGGTGGCGCGGCAACGCCGCCGTGTACCGAGCCTGTTGCGTGAGGTCGTGGCGGGCGCCGCTGCGGTGGAGCCTACGCATTTATTGTCCAACGGCCGGTACAGCGTTGCCCTGCGGGCCAATGGAGCGGGTTGGAGCCGTTGGGGCCAGATCGGCATTACCCGGCAGCGTGACGACGCGCTGCGGGACGAGCATGGCAGTTTTCTGTATCTGCGTTGGGGTCCGCAACGCAGTCCTGTATCACTCACGCAGCACCCAGCGCCGGACCCGAGGGCGGTCTACCAGAGCGTCTTCCATGCAGACCGTGTGAGTTTTGACACCACATGGCCGACTATGCATGTGCAAACCACAGTGTGGGTCAGTCCGGAGGATGACATCGAGTTCCGCATGGTCGAACTGCGCAACACCAGTGACAAGACGCTGGAGATAGAAGTCATGTCGGCATTTGACGTGACCCTGACGGATCGCCTCGCCGATGAAACACATCCGGCATTTACCAATCTCTTTGTTCGCGCGGAGTGGCTGGCCACGCACCAGGCCCTGCTGTTTGAGCGCAAGCCGCGCCTGCCCACTGAACCGCGTTTGCATGCTGCGCATTTTCTGGCGACGTCGGACCCCCGCATACTGGGCATGGCGGTCCAGACCGATCGCCAGCGCTGGCTGGGTCGCAACCACTGCAGCGCCCATCCCCTGGCTTCTTTGGATCCCATGCCTGTTGCATCCGGCGACGGCAGCCGGGTATTGGTGACGGGTCTTGATCCGGTCTGCGTCCTGGCCGTGCAGGTTCGGATTGCGCCCCACGCACGGATGCAATTGACATTCGCTACTGCGGCATCAGACAACGGTGGCACGCTGCGTGCGGTGATTGACAAGTACCGTCTGCCCAACAACGTCAAACGGGCTTCCTTGATGTCGGCCACGCTGACCGGGATACGCTTGCGGGCGCTGCGTATCAGCGCCGAGAATTTTGCGGCCATACAGACGCTGTCCACCGCATTGTTGATGACGTTGACACGGCTCTCGAAAAATACGTCCAGCCCGGACACTGCGACGCCCGGCGTCTGCGACCGTCGCCTGCTCTGGCGCTTTGGCATATCCGGCGACAAACCCATCATTCTCGTGTCCGCCGGCGTATTGCAGGGCCTGGGCTTGTTGCGCTCCATGGCGCAGGCTTTGAATCTGTGGTCGTGGGGCGGTGTTGCCTGCGATCTGGTGGTGGTGAACTCGGAGCCCGACTCGTACATGATGGCCTTGCAGCGCGAAATTGTCGCGTTGCGCGAACGCCATCTGTTTGATACCGGTGCACAGCAGCACCCGGCCGCGACCGGATTTGTGGTCCTGCGTTCCACCGAGTTGTCTGCCGATGAGCTCAGCACGCTGAAGACCCATGCCCGGGTGCGCCTGTACGCCGATGGTCGTCCGTTGACGCACCATGTAGGGGAATGGATTGCCGCGCACGATCTGGCCTTGAAGGAGCGCCTGAGTGGATCGGCTGCGCTGATGCCAGCCAGTGCGCGCATCGGGCTCACGGTGACAGCGCCTACGGGCGAGTTTGTGCAGGGGTCGGGCGAATATACATTTGCGGTCAGCACCGGCGTGCGCCCTCCCAGGCCCTGGATCAATGTGTTGTCCAACCCGCGTTTCGGTGCGCAGGTTTCCGAGACCGGCAGCGGCTATACCTGGGCGGTGAACAGTCGCCTGAACCAGTTGACGGCCTGGTCCAACGACCCGGTGGCCGATCCGCCCGCCGAGTGGTTGTTGCTGCAGGATTGCAAGACCCAGAAGGTCTGGAGTCTGACGCCCAACGCCTGGGGCGCGGATACAAGCCAGTACCAGATCAGGCATGGTCAGGGTTATAGCGTCATCAGCCACCTCCACGCGGGTCTGGAGATCAGTGCGAGCTGGTGTGTGGACCCGGTGACGTCGGTCAAGCAGATCACCGTCACGCTGCTCAACCGCAGCCAAAAAACCGTGCAGTTGCGCGTGATTGCCATTGCCGAGTGGATGATGGGCGCCAACCGGGCGGATCGTGCAACCGTGCGCACGGGGGTTTACCAGCAACGGCTTGCGGACCGCAAGCTCACGGTGCTGCTGTGTACACAGCGCGAGCGTTCAGCAGGCTTTGGTGAAGGGACGGCATTTTTGTCGCTTGCGGGCGGCGTCGACGAAGCGGAGGATTGGACCTGCGACCGACGCGAGTGTTTTGATGCGGATGGGCACTTTGTGCTGCCCGAGCACCTTGGCCGGCGCGCTGGCAGTGGCCTGGACCCGTGCGCGGCGCTGTCATCGCGGCTGGACTTGGCTGCGGGTGCTTCCGCTGAGCGGGTCTTTCTGCTGGGCTATGGCGAAAATGCGGATACTGCCAAGGCACTGGCCGTCTCCGCTGCGAAGCTGCCGGCGGCGCAGCGTATGCGGTCCGTACATGACAGTTGGAACCAGTTGCTGGGCGCGACCACCGTCAAGACGCCAGACCCATTGTTTGATGCCATGGTCAACCGCTGGCTGTTGTACCAGACGGTGACCTGCCGTTTGTGGGCCAAGGCCGGTTTCTACCAGGCCGGCGGCGCGACGGGTTTTCGTGACCAGCTACAGGACACGATGGCCTTGGTCTGGGCGGCGCCCCAGATGCTACGCGACCAGATCGTGTTGTGTGCATCGCGTCAGTTTGAGCAAGGCGACGTGCAGCACTGGTGGCACGCCCCGCTGGGTGCCGGTGTACGCACCCATTTTTCTGACGATCTGCTGTGGCTCCCCTATGCCTGCACGCGTTACGTGCGCGCCACCGGCGACGCGGCCTTGCTCGACCAGCAGGTCGCCTTTCTGGAAGGTATGGCCATCCCCGAAGGCGCGGAGGACGCGTATTACACGCCCAGCGCCAGTGCGTTCACTGCATCCGTGTTTGAGCACGCGGCCCGCGCCATAGACCGCAGTTTGCGGGTCGGGGTGCACGGCTTGCCTTTGATGGGAAGCGGTGACTGGAACGATGGCATGAACCGGGTCGGTATAGGGGGACGCGGTGAATCGGTCTGGTTGGCCTGGTTCTTGTGTCAACTGGTGGCAGACTTTGTGCCGTTGGCGATTGAGCGGGGCGAGCGCGCACGCGCCAGCACTTGGCAAAAGGCACTTGACGGCTGGAAGGCCGCGCTAAAGGGTCCCGCATGGGATGGGAAATGGTTCAAACGTGCATTCTTTGATGATGGCCAGCCATTGGGGGCCAGCGGCAATCCCGAGGCGCGCATTGACTTGATCGCACAGGCCTGGGCCGTGCTGTCCGATGCGGTGCCGCCGGAGCTGCAAAACCAGGCGCTGGAAGCCATGGATGCGCAGTTGGTGGACGTTGACAGCGGGCTTATCAAACTGCTGGATCCACCGCTCGGCCAAGCCACACCCAGCGCCGGCTACATACAGGCCTACCCGCCCGGCGTACGGGAAAATGGCGGCCAGTATTCACACGCCGGCGTCTGGGCCCTGATGGCGATGGCGGCACGCCCCAAGGACGCGCAACACCCTGCGGGCGGCGGCGACGACCCCTACCGCTATTTCACCTATCTGAGTCCCGCACACCGCGCCAGCCACCCCATACGCGGCACAAGTTATGGCATTGAGCCCTATGCCATGGCGGGTGACGTGTACTCACAGCCTCCCTATGTGGGGCGTGGTGGGTGGAGCTGGTATACCGGCGCGGCGGCGTGGATGCACCGGGCGGCCATCGAGTCCATTTTTGGACTTCAGTTGGGAGCCCAGGATCTGGTGTTCACACCTTGTCTGCCGTCACACTGGAACGAGGCAGAGATGACCTTGGTGCGCGGTGCGTGCAGCATGCGGTTCATCTTTATGCGCGCCAGTCTGGGCGAAAGCCTGTTGGCAACAACCCCTCTGGCAGCCCAGGCGCTGCGCCCTGGACAGTCCCTGCGTTGGTCGGATTTGACGCGTGACGCCTGCTTTGTCATTCCGTTGCAAAAGGAATAGGGCCCATGGTTTGGGGCTTGGTGCGTTAGCACACGGACAAATACCGGGCGTATTTTTATAGTTGGCTGGTCCGATTGTTAAATACTTTTACTGGAGATTCATTATGTATATTCGCCACACCCTTGCTGCTGCCATTTCGGCCATCGTCTTGCTCACCGCCACCGGTTGCGCCGTCCAACGTGGTCAGGAAACTGTTGGCGCCTACGTCGACGACACCGGCATCACCACACTGGTCAAGTCGCGCTTCATCGAAAACAAGCAAGTTGATGCAGCATCGATCAGCGTCGAGACACTGAACGGCACGGTCATGCTGTCTGGTTTTGCAAAGAATGCTGAAGAGAAAAACACTGCGGAAGCCATTGCACGTGGTGTCAAGGGTGTGCGCTCCGTCAAGAACGAAATCGCTGTTCGTCCTTGATGAACTGATTGCGTCCCTGCATCCAGCACGGGTGCCGGGATGCTGGTGCGGTCTTATTCCGCGCCGGGCCGCCCCAAGCGGATTTAGCCCCCTTGGGGGGCAGAGAGCCACACGCAGTGGGCGAACGTGGGGGCAACAAATCCGCGCCGGGCCGCCCCAAGCGGATTTAGCCCCCTTGGGGGGCAG
>JAZKIR010000070.1:0-52529 GCA_040384785.1 Pseudomonadota bacterium | reverse complement strand
GGCAACAAATCCGCGCCGGGCCGCCCCAAGCGGATTTAGCCCCCTTGGGGGGCAGAGAGCCACACGCAGTGGGCGAACGTGGGGGCAACAAATCCGCGCCGGGCCGCCCCAAGCGGATTTAGCCCCCTTGGGGGGCAGGGAGCGGCACACAGTGCGCGAGCGTGGGGGCTACTTACCGAGGCCTTTGCGCCAGGAACTGCGCCAACTCTTCCAACACGGACTGCACGGCGCGGTTTGCCGCTTCCACACCGGCACGCGGGTCGTCACTGTTGGTTGCAATCTGGCGATCAAACTCACGTGAAGCAAGCACTTTGCGCGTTTTTTCGTCCACCAGGTAGGTACGCAGTGTGAAATGCACCATGCTGGGTTTGGTCAGAAACTCCTGCTGCAGCCGCACAATCTCGGTATCCAGGCGCAGGTCACCGCTGGCAGCGCTGGGCGTCAGCACCACGGCGCGAAAACTCCCCGTATTCTCGATAGAGGCCACCAGCAGAGGCCCTAACATACGCGCCGGTGTGTCAATCCATTCGTTGTGTGCAAAGTATTCGATCTTGTGCGGCTCGCGTACATAGATGATGCGCTGGCTGTCAAAACCCGAGGCCGCACGAACCGGGCTGATGATCAAGGTTGCCGCTGCCATGGCTGGCAAGCCAGTCGCAGTGGACGATGGCGCCGTGGAAGGCTTTGCATACTCCAGCGCATAGAAAGCGGGCGGTGCCTTGGCGGTGGGTTGCAGCATGCCGCAGGCGCTCAAGCTTGCGGCACCCAGACACAGGGTCAGTAGACGCAGGCGAGTGCCGATGTATGTGTGTTGCAGTGTTTTCATGGTTTGGCTTCCTGTTCACCGGGTCCATTGGGTACTGGCGTGCGGCCAAAAATCAGGCCGCTGGGATCTCGGGTGGTTTGTTCACTCAGCCGGCGCAGCGAAGCGCTCAAGGAGCCCAGTTCGGCCAACAGGCGTTCGATCTCCGGAAGGGTCTCCGTACTCATGCGTTTGACGCCAACGCCCAGCCCGTCCGCGGCCCTGGATGCGCTGGAGCCGGCGTTGGACAGGTCAGTGCCCATTTTTCCAACCGAGTCCGCACTGCGGCCCACGCGGTCTATCAAGGGTCCGAGTTTGGCCGTTGCCTGCGCAGTATTGCCCAGAATGTCCTTGAACGCGGTCTGGTTTTCCGGACTCAGAATGGCGTTGATGTTGTTGGTCGTGTTGTCGAGTTTGCCGAGCACATTGGTCAGCACGTTTTCCAGGCGCGCGCTCAGCGACGGCTTGGTCTGGATGATGGGGTAGCGGTTGGGGGCGACCGCGCGCAATTCCGGCGAGCCAGCAGAACCCCCGCTGAGTTCGACATAGGTGATGCCGGTCAGCCCCTGGGTCTTCAGCACGGCCAGCGTGTCTTCCTTGATGGGTGTGCCGTGCTCAATGGCGAAGGTCAGCGTGACACGTTGCGGATTTTGGTGATCCAGGTCAATGGCCCGTACCTTTCCCACATCCACTCCGTTGTATTTGACCGGTGCGTTGAGATTCAGGCCGGCCACGGATTCGTTTGCGATGGCCCAGAACAGGTTGTACTCCTTTTGCCAGGCGCCGCCCGAGGCCAGCCACAACACGCCAGCAATCAGCACTGCGCCCAGACCCAGCACAAAGGCGCCTACGATGGAAAAGCTTACTTTGGTTTCCATGCGGCATCCTGGGAGGGTTGTAGGGGTGTTGCTTGCTGTTGCGCGCTGCGCGCACGCGGGCCTTCAAAAAACGGCCGGATCAGGGGGTTTTCTGAACTAGAGAGTTCAGACATGGAGCCAGTCTCTTGTACCGTACCCTCTGCCAGCACCGCCACACGGTCGGCCACTTGCCACAACATATCCAGGTCATGGGTGATCATTACTATGGTCAAACCATACAGGTCACGCAGCGTGCGCACCAACGTATCCACACCCGCGGCGCTGTCGGGGTCCAGGCCGGCGGTGGGTTCGTCCAGAAACAGCAGTTCGGGGTCCAGGGCCAGGGCCCTGGCCAGCGAGGCTCGTTTCATCATGCCGCCGCTGAGCTCCGAGGGGTATTGGGTGGCCACCTCAGGACCGAGACCCGACATCGACAGTTTCCAATGGGCGATCTCGTCGATCAGGGTATCGCCCAGATCGGTGTGTTCGCGCAGCGGCAGGCCAATGTTTTCCAGCACCGTCAGCGATCCGAACAGGCCCCCATGCTGGAACAGCACGCCCCAGCGTTGGCGCAATGCCAACGCAGCATCGTCTTCAATACCTTCCAGCGAGGTGCCGAGTACCTGAATCCTGCCAGCGCTTGGTTTTTGCAACAGAATCATTTCGCGCAGCAGCGTGGACTTGCCGGAGCCGCTACCGCCAATGACGGCGAATATCTCCGCGCGCCGCACCGCCAGGTCAACGCCCCTGTGGACCACGTGGTCGCCAAAACGGGTCATCACCTGCTCCATCTCAATGACGCTGGCTTCGGTGGTTGGTGGGCTTAACATGTCAAAGGTCCAGGATGCTGAAAGCAATGGAGAACAGTGCGTCGGCCACGATCACCAGAAAGATGGATTGCACGACGCTGCGTGTCGTCTGCTGCCCCACGCTGTCGGCGCCGCCACGTGTGCGAAAGCCCTGGAAGCAACCGACGATGCTGATGATCAGCGCGAACACCGGTGCCTTGCCTATGCCCACCAGGTACGACGTGATGCTGACCGCCTTGGCCATGCGGTCCATGAACTCGCCATAACCCACGTCCAACTGCGAGCGCGCCATCAGCATGCCACCGAAGACACCCATCACATCGGCAAACACCGTGAGCAAGGGCAAGGCAATGGCCAACGCAATGATTTTTGGCACCACCAGCAGCTCCAGGGGCGCAATGCCAATGGTGCGCATGGCGTCAATTTCTTCCGTTACCGCCATGGTTCCAATTTGTGCGGCGAATGCCGAACCCGAACGCCCGGCAATGGTGATGGCCGTGATCAGCGGCGCGAACTCGCGCAGCATGGACAGGCCCACCAGATCCGCCACAAAGATGTTGGCGCCGTACTGGCGCAGCTGGTCGGCTCCTTGGTAGGCCACCACAATTCCGAGCAAGAAGGACAACAAGCCCACAATGGGCAGGGCGTCGAAGCCCGCCCGTCGGATGTTGAACAGAATGGGGCGCCAGCGCATGCGCGACGGGTGGGCCAAACAGCCTGCAAACGCCAGCGCGGTCTCGCCCAGAAATGCCAGCATGGCAAAACCTTGCTCCAACGCGGACCACGTGTTGCGGCCTACGCGCTCCACCATGCCGGGCTCGGGTTCCACCGACTTTGGCGCTTGGGACTGTTGTTCCACATGCTGGGTCACCGCCTGCATCAGGCGCACAAACGGCGGGCGCAGGCCCTGCAGCGCCACGGTGACCCCTTTGGCGTGCAGGCGCGCCATCAGCTTGTGCAGCACCCAGGCGCCCGCCGTATCGAAAGCGTCAACGCCCGCGGCGTCGAACTGCACAGGCCCGTCCGCGACAAACTGCAGGTTATCCAGTTGGACCGTGATGCCACCCAGACCACGCGCGGTCCATGCGCCGCTCAACGTCAGGCCATGCGGGCTGGGTTGGGTGGCGCTCGCAGGTGCGGCATGGCTGTGGTTCATAGGTGAACGTGAGCTTAGGCGTCGCGTCCCACATTGTTTGTACGCAAGCGAACAGAAAAGTGCGGTAAATCAGCACAAGCTAACGGGCACAGTCACACATTTGTGATTGGATTTTGGAGTAACCCTATGAAAACACGAATTGAAAACCTGGTGGCAGGCGCCGCACTGGCCAGCGTTTTGGCGATGACCTTGGTGGGCTGTGGCAAGGCCGTGGACACCCCCAGCACGCCGGTGCCCAAGACGTCGGTTGGCACGGATATTGACGACAGCGTGATCACCAGCAGCGTCAAGTCGGCATTGTTGGCGGACCCCGATATCAAGAGCTTTGATTTCAAGGTGGAAACCCGCAAGGGCGAAGTGCAACTCAGCGGCTTTGTCGACAACCAGTCACAGGTGGACCGCGCAACGGCCGCGGCCCGCGCGGTGGCGGGTGTCAAGGCCGTTCAAAACAATGTGCTGTTGAAAGGCAAGGCCACCACCGTGGGTGAGAAGGTCGATGACAGCATCATCACAAGCAAGGTCAAGGCTGCCCTGCTGGGTGACGCCAGCGTCAAGAGTTCCGACATTGCGGTGGTGACACGCCAAGGCGAGGTCTTGCTCAGTGGTTTTGTGGACAGTCAAATCCAGATGGACAAGGCTGTGGAGGTTGCACGCGGTATTGAAGGCGTGCGCCTGGTCAGCAACGAGATGGCGATCAAGAAGTAGTAGTGTCCGCGGAATCCGCCCCCGTGTGCGGCTGGTTAGCCGGCCGGGCGGTGGTGTACGTCGCTTAACAAGCGGTCCAGTTCCTTTTTGACGACGCCGTAACATTCACAGGCCTGTTTTTCCAGGCCCTTGCGGTCCAACACGCCGATGTGCCCGCGCCGGTAACGGATGTAACCTGCGTTTTGTAAATTGCCCGCCGCTTCCGTGACACTTTCACGGCGCACGCCCAGCATGCTGGCCACCAACTCTTGCGTCATGATCAGTTCACGGGCCGGGACTCGGTCCATGGTCAGCAGCAGCCAGCGGCACAGTTGCTGCTCCACCGAATGGTGGCGATTACAGACCGCGGTTTGTGCCATTTGTGTCATCAAGGCCTGGGTATAACGCAGCAACAGGCGCTGGAATGGGCCAGCCCGGTTGAACTCCGCTTGCAACAGGTGGCGGTCCAGCCGATAGGCGTGGCCCGCGGTTTGCACCACGGCCGAGCTGGGGGTGGTGTCACCGCCCATGAACAAGGAGATGCCCAGCACACCTTCATTGCCCACACCGGCCGTTTCGGCGGATGCGCCGGATTCGGTGACGTAGTGTAGAGAAACGATGGAGGTTGTGGGAAAGTAGGCGTGGCGCAATTGCGTGCCGGGCTCGTACAACATCTGGCCCAGGGGCATGGGTACCAGTTCCAGTTGGTCAGCGAACAGCGCGAAGTCTGCCGCTGGCAGGGCCGCAAGCAAATGGTTGTGTTGGGGGCTTGGGATGGGGTTCATGGGTTGTACCTGGGTTTGCCGCGTCAAACGCCAGCCACGATTTCGACACCAATGCCGCGGTAGCCCAGAAAGCGGCTGCTGCGGCTGAACATGGGTTCGCCACTGACCCGGTACTGCTGCTCCGCGCCATTCGACAGGTGCCGGTGGAAGATGAAGTCCAGAAAAGGTTCGCGTGCTGCGATGGTGGCGCGCAGGGCTTCGCGGTCGCTTGTGTCCCAACCGTCGGCATCCAGGGTTTTTGAAATCCCCTTGAGGGTATCAACCTGCATGCCCAGCATTTCGAGCACCGGACCTGACACTTTGGTGAAGCTGCCGTTTTCGTCCTGCTCCCAGTACCAGTCCGAGGCCAGCTCGGTCAGGCTGCGGTAGCGGGCCTCGCTTTCACGCAGCTCGGCGGTACGTTCCTGCACGGTTTGCTCCAGTACCTTGTTGAAATCGGCCAGACGCTTGTACAGCAGGCGTACCTCCAGCATATTGTGGATACGGGTCTTGACCTCTACCAGATCAAAGGGTTTGCTGACAAAGTCCTTGGCACCGGCCTGCAAGGCCCGCAGCTTGTGGCCTGGTTGTGCGGTGAGCACGATGACTGGCAGGTAGGGGTCCACCGTGCTGGTCTTCAGGCTTTCCATGACCTGGAAGCCATCCATCACCGGCATCTGCAGGTCCAGCAGGATCAGGTCGTAGGCGTTCTTGCGGTGCAGTGCGCAGACCTCTTCTGGCTCCATGGTGGACGTGACACCGGTGTAGCCGGCGGAATGTAGCAATTGCTCCAGCAACTGCACGTTGGACTCCTGGTCATCAACTATCAGAATTTTGGCGCTGAGAATTTCGTCTGTATGGATCATGGTTGGCTTTCTTGGGATATGTTGGTGCGCGTGCCGTGTCCGGTGCTTGTCGTCGGAACATCGGCATCGGCAATGTCTGCGGGGCTGGGGCTGAGGTCGAGTTCGATCCAGAACACGCTGCCCACGCCTACGGTGCTGTGCGCGCTGATCGTGCCGCCCATCAGCTCAACCAGGCGTTTGCTGAGGGCCAGGCCCACGCCCGTGCCCTCTTCGGCGCTGGTCTCGCGTCCCAGGCGGTTGAAGGGCTGGAACAGATGGACAATCTTGTCGGTCGACAGACCGTAACCGCCGTCGTGCACACACAGGCGCAGACGCCGGTGGGCCTCAATGCTGCAGGTGACATCCAGCTTGCCCCCGGTGCGGTTGTATTTGACGGCATTGGACAGCAGGTGGACGATGATCTGCAGCAACCGGGCCCGGTCGGCGTTGACCAACAGTGTTTCGCTGACCTGTTCAACGTGTATGTGAATGCCCTTTGTTTGCGCCGCCGCAGCGACGCTTGCACGGCTGTCCCGCAGCACTTCAAACAACGGTACCGGCGCCAGCTTAAGCTTCAACTGCCCCGCCTCTATGGAAGTGAGGTCCAGGATTTCACCAATCAAATCCAGCAGATACCAGCCCGCACGCAGTATCTGGTCGATGTTGGTTTTTTGTGCGGAGCTTGGGGCAGGCGGACCGATGTCCATCAACTGGGCAAAGCCCAGAATCGCATTCAGCGGTGAACGCAGTTCGTGTGTCATATTGGACAGAAAGTCTGTCTTGGCCTGGTTGGCCTTGTCGGCCACCGCCCGGGCCGCTGCCAAGGCGTGGTTTTGGGCCTGCAGTTCGTCGTCCTGGCGTTTGCGCTCGGAGATGTCGGTCAGCACCATGCGTTGTACCGGTGCGCCGGTCGCGCCCTGTGCCGCCGTGAGCCGCATGAGCACCCAGAACGGCGTACCGCCCTGTTTGAGCATTTGCAACTCGCAGGCCTGCGCTGCACCCGTTTCCATCAAGGCTTTGCGACATTGGTAGTAAATGTCCTGGTCTGTCTGTGCAATCAAACGGTTGACCGGTTTGTTGACCAGATCGCTGCGCACCAGGTCCAGCAGGACGGCTGCGGTGAAGTTGGCCTCCAGAATGAGGCCGGGCTCGCTGACGGTGCAGTAACCCACCGGGGCCAGGTCGTACAGGTCAAAGTAGCGGGCCCGCTCGGCATCCAATTCCAATTGGGTTTTCCGCAATTCGTCGTTCTGCATTTCCAGCTCAACCTGGTGCACCTGCAATTCGTGCACCATCCTGCGCATGGCCTCATACGACAGCCCCTCCCTGTCGGCCGGAGGCGGGACCGCCTGAATTTCGATCAGGTTTTCTGCGCGATCGCGCAGCGCCTGCAGCGAATGGCTGGTCATGGGTTGCTTTCGCGGTGGGTGCTTTGGAGGGGGCCTTTGCTGCGTTCCGTGGTGGAGATGGCGTACATCTGGCCCTCTGCATTCACCAGCGCGGTGGAGGTCAGCGAGACATCCACCACCGAGCCATCCTTGGCAAGCCGTTGTGTGGTGTAGGGCTCCAGGGTTTGCGCCTGGCTGAGCTGCTGCACTTTGACCATGGCGTTGTCATGCAAGGCCTTCGGAATGCGGGCGCGCACATTCATCTTCAGCGCTTCTTCTTCGGTCCAGCCATACATGCGGGTGGCACCCGGGTTCCAGGCAATGATGCGGCCCTCCAGGTCCTGCACGGTGATGGCATCTGTTGCATCGCGCACCACCACCGCCAGGCGCAGCAGTTCGTTGGCTTTGCGCAAGTGCTCGCGGGTGCGCACGATCTCGGTGATCTCCATAAAGGTGATCACCACGCCTTCGATGACATTGTCCAGCGTGCGGTAAGGCAGTATGCGCATCGTGAAGAATTTACCCTCGGCGGTCTGCACATCGATCTCTTTGGGGATCAGCGTGTTCAGGACCGCTTGGGCGTCCGCCACCAGGCGGTCATAACCCACCAGATTGGAGACGATATGGCCCACCGGACGACCCACATCGCTCAGAATCAGGTTGATGATCAGTGTCGCGGCCGGCGTAAAGCGCAGGATGCGCAGACTGTGGTCGACAAAAATGGTGCCAATGCCGGTGCCGGCCAGCAGGTTGTTCATGTCGTTATTGGCCCGCGACAAATCACCCACCTTGGTGTTCAGCTCGGTGTTGACGGTGGACAGCTCCTCGTTGATCGACTGCAACTCTTCCTTGGAGGTCTCCAGTTCTTCATTGCTGGACTGCAGTTCTTCATTGACCGACTGCATTTCCTCATTGGATGACTTGAGCTCGTCGTTGGTGCTTTCCAGCTCCTCGTTGGCCGCGTGCAGGTATTCCTCTTTGGCCTGCAATTCCTCATTGAGTTCGGCAATCTGTGTGTTCACGTCCCCGCTGTCGCTCGCGGCAACGGATAACTTGAAAGGAGCGCCCGCATGGCCACTTGACGTGGCGGACGGGGCGGCCTGTTCCAGAATCACCAGGTAGAGCGGTGATTCCAGTGCGGCCACCGCTCCTTGCGCGACCGGACATACCGTCAGGTTGACCTGGGTGTAATGCCCGTTGGTCTTGACGCGCAAGCGCAGCACACTCAGCGTCTCTTTGGACCGAGCGACCTTGTGCAAGGTGGTGGTCAGGTCGCGGCGCAACCCTTCGCGTGCCATCTTCAGAATGTTGCTGATACCGGCTTCGCCCGGCGTGGGCTCCAGGTACATGCCGGAGCGGCCGTGCAAAAAGAGCACATCGCCCTGGGCGTTGACCAACGCGGCAACTTTGTCGACCTGTTGCAGCAGCGTTTGTTCGGTCAGCTCGCGCAGGGACGGCTTGCTGGGCTGGACCGTACCACCAGACGCCAGTCCGGCATGAACGTTGCTGAGTGTCGGGGGTGACAAAAAGCGGCCCAGGGCGGCGCGCTGCGCGCCCTGAAAGTCTTCCTTGCGCTGGTACAGTTTGGACCGGCGGTCCAGCGTCGCGAACAGGTCGACAAACTCGCCCACCGTCTCCGACGTGCCCAAAAACAGCGTGCCGCCAGGGCTCAGTGCATAGTGGAACAGCGCGATCAGCTTCTTCTGCAAGTCCGCACCCAGGTAAATCATCAGATTGCGGCAACTGATCAGGTCAAGCTTGGAAAATGGGGGGTCCTTGATCAGGTCCTGTTCGGAGAACACCAGCATGTCGCGAATGCCCTTGTGCACACGGTAGGCGCTGCCATCGGGCTCCGGCGTGAAGTAGCGCGCCAGCCGTTCAGGTGTGATGTCGTCGGCAATGCTGGCCGGGTAGACACCGGCGCGTGCGACGGCGATGGCCCGGCTGTCTATGTCGGTGGCAAACACCTGGATGCGGTAGTTCTGCTTCAACGCCTCCAGCCGTTCCTGCAACAGGATGGCAATGGAATACGCTTCCTCTCCGGTGGAGCAGCCGGTCGTCCAGGCGCGTACCACACTACCGGCGGGTTTGCCCTCGAATAACCTGGGAATGACCTGTGTTTCCAGTGCCGCAAAGGCCTCCGGATCGCGGAAGAAATTGGTCACTCCGATCAGCATGTCGCGAAACAGCGCCTCCACTTCCACCGGTGTCTGCTGCAGATATTGCACATAACTATCCAGCGTTTCCACCTGGTGCACGGCCATGCGCCGCTCGATGCGGCGGTAAATGGTATTAGGTTTGTACTGGGAAAAATCGTGACCGGTTTGCGAACGCAGCAAGATGAAAATCTTCTTCAGCGCATTCTCGGATTGGGGTAACACGGTGGCCGGCGGACGCGGTGGTGTGCCGAACGCGTGGCTGGTGTAGGCGATCAACTGGCTCGGCATTTCGGCTGGGGGTAATTCGTAGTCCACACACCCGGTGGCCAGCGCATTGCGCGGCATGGAGTCAAATTCGCAAGATGCGATGTTTTGTGCCATGACCATGCCGCCACCGTCCTTGATGGCCCGCACACCCAGCGTGCCGTCGCTGCCGGTGCCCGAGAGCACGACACCAATCGCCCGCTCATGCTGGTCTTGCGCCAGCGAGCGAAACAGGTAATCAATGGGCAGGCGGTGGCCGCGCGCCGCGGTGGGCGCCAGCAAATGCAGGCTGCCATTCAAGAACGCCATGTCGCGGTTGGGCGGGATGATGTAGACGCAGTTTATTTGCACCAGCATGCCGTCCTCCACCTCCACCACCTTCATGCGGGTGGTGCGCTGGATCAGTTCGGTCAACAGGCTGTCGTGGTCGGGCGCCAGGTGCTGCACCAGTACAAAGGCCATGCCGGGCTCACCGACGGCAGGCATGCCCGAAAAGAAGGCCGCGAACGCAGCCAACCCACCGGCGGAGGCGCCAATGCCCACAATCGGGAATGTGGTGGCTGGGGCAGCAGCTTCTGGCGTGGCCGAGGGGGTCAAATGGTTGCTCCTGAAAATGTAGCGACTTGCGTAACTGGCACGAGGGCTAGAGGCCTATTTTGCATTTACGATCGGGTCGGATTCGGCCTTCGCCAGTTCCAGGCCATGGTCCAGCGCCGACATGAACTCACTCAGCTTGATGGGCTTGGTCAGGTAACGGAAGAAGCCTGCCTCCAGGCCCTTTTCGACGTCGCGCGGCATGGCGTTGGCACTCAGGGCCAGCACCGGGATGCGGCGGGTCAGCGGATCTTCGCGCAGCAGGCCCAGGGCCTGCACGCCGCTGATGCCGGGCAGATTGATGTCCATCAGAATCACGTCGGGCAGGTGGGTGCGCGCCATTGCAATGCCGCGCAGGCCGTCCTCGGCCCGCAGCAAGCGCATGTCCGGCCGTCTGGCGATCAATTGCGCCACCAGCTCCATATTGGCGTGGTTGTCTTCGACATAGAGCAGGGTTCGCACCTTGACGCCATCCAGAACCGGGGCTGGCAGTTCCGCCAGCGCCGTTGCATCGTCCAGGGCCAGGGTATGCGGGTCGGCCAGGTTCAACTCAATCCAGAACTCACTGCCCACACCGACGTTGCTTTGCGCACCAATGCTGCCGCCCATCAGCTCAACCAGGCGTTTGCTGACCACCAGGCCAATGCCGGTGCCTTCTTCGTCGCTGTCTTCCTGCCCCAAGCGGTTGAAGGGCTGGAACAACTGCGCCAGCTTTTTGCCGGACAGGCCTTCGCCCGTGTCACGCACACTGATGTGCAGGCGTTCCCGGCCCATGGGGCGAAAACTCACATCCACTCTGCCGTCTGTGCGGTTGTATTTGATGGCATTGGTCAGCAGATTGACAAACACCTGCTTCACACGGGTCCGGTCGGCGGCCACAAAACATGGAGTTTTGAAGCTGGGAAAGTGCATGGCGATGCCGCGTTTGCTGGCCTGCGGCTCTATCATGGTCTGGCAGTCGAGCAGCACCTCGGCCAGCGACACCGGTTCCATTGACATCGACAGGCGGCCGGACTCGATAAGCGCCAGATCCAGAATCTCGTTGATCAGTTCCAGCAGGTACCAGCCGGCCTTGAGAATTTGTTCGATGCTGCCGGCTTGGGCCGGCGTCGGCGCGGGCTGGCCGGACTCCATCAGTTGGGCAAAGCCCAGGATGGCGTTGAGTGGCGAGCGCAACTCATGGCTCATGCTGGACAAAAACTCGGACTTGGCCATATTGGCCTTGTCAGCCGTGGCCCGTGCCGCCTCCAGTTCAATGTTCTTGATTTGCAGGGCGCTATCCAGTTGGGCGCGCTCGGCCTCCACGCGTTTGCGCGCAGTGTTGTCGGTGCCGATCAACAGATAACCGATGATGGCGTTGCTATCGTCGCGCAGGGCAGTGACCGACACCACGGCGGGCAGGCGGCTGCCGTCCTTACGGATATAGGTCAGCTCGTAAATGTCTTCCATGGCGCGTGTGGCCTTGAAGACCAGGGCTTCAAAGCCGGGAGATATATCGGTCTCCAGTTCCACGCTCAGGGCCTGGGCCCGCGCAACCACCTCTTGCGGATCCGATATTTCGGCCGGAGTAATCTTGTTGACCACCTCTGCCGCCGTATAACCCAGCATGCGTTCGGCGCCGACGTTGAAAATCTGGATCACGCCCTGGGCATCGGTGGCAATGCTGGAGAAGTTGGCGCTGTTGAAAATGGCGGCTTGCAAGGCACCGGCCTCGCGCAGCGCCTCTGCGGCTTGTTTACGGGCCGTGATGTCACGCAGGATGCCGGTGAAGTAACGCTCGCCGCCCAGCGCCATATCGCTGACTGCAATCTCCAGCGGGAAGAAACTGCCGTCCTTGCGAAAGCCCATGACCTCGCGGCCCAGGCCTACCGCACGCGCCTCGTCGCTGACGCCATAGTGTTCCAGCGCAACATTGTGCTGCTCCTGGTCCAGCTCCGGTATCAGGAAGCCAAAGGCCTTGCCCTTGAGTTCGGCCGCGCTGTAGCCAAACATCTGTTCGATGGCCGGATTGGCGGACTCAATGATGCCGCCCAGCGCATGCAAGGTCACAATGCCGTCGCCCACCGTATTGAGAATGGTCTGCACCCGCGCTGCGCTGTCGCGCAGGGTTTGCTGCGCCGCGTATTCACCCGTGACATTGCGAAATACCAGCACGGCGCCAACGACCTGGTTCGTGGAGTCACGAATCGGTGCACAACTGTCGGCAATGTCGAATTCACGGCCATCACGGGCAACCAGCACCGTGTGGTTGGCCAGGCCCTGAATCGTGCCGTGGGCCAAGGCGTCGGCGACCGGAATGGTGGCGGGTTGGCGGCTGCCCTTGTTGACAATATGGAACACTTCGGACACCGGGCGTCCCATGGCTTGCGCGTGGGTCCAGCCGGTGAGGTCTTCGGCCACCGGATTCAGCAGCGTCACGCAAGCTGAAGCGTCGGTGGCAATCACCGCGTCGCCTATGGAGTTGAGCGTGACGGAGAGCTTTTGCTCGCTGTCCTGCAAGGAGCGGTGGGACTGCTCCAATAACCTATGGGTATTAAGCTGTGCGTCCAGCAGGTGCTGGGTTTCATCCAGAACCAGGCCCCTGACTTTCTGCTGCGCCGAACGGTAGCTGGAATAGGCAAAGTACAGCGCCGCCAACAAGAACAGCACGCCGACCGCCACGATGATGGCAAACAGGCGGCGCATGCTGCGGTCGAACTGGTTATTGTGTTGCAGTTGAATATCGGTTTCGATCTGAATGACGCTGCGCATGTGCTGGCGGATAACGTCCATCAGGCGCTTGCCTACGTCGCTGTTGATCAGCGTCAACACGCCGGTCACATCGCGGTCGCGGCGCAAGGCATTCGTGGTTTCGATCTCGGCCAACTTGGCGGAGATCAAGGGCGCCAAGGTGTCCAGATGCTGCTGGGCCGGCACACTGGTCGTCATTTGCCGCAGTGCGGCCAGTTGCGGCGTGATGCCGTCGCGCACAGCCAGATAGGGCGCCAGGTAGGCCTCGTTTCCGGTCAAAGCGTAGCCGCGCTGGCTGGTTTCGGCGTCTTTCAGAGCAGACAACACATCGTCGGCCGCCGAGATGACCACGCGGGAGTCCCTGCGGTGGTTGGACGCTTCTTCAATTTGGGCGTAGGACCAGAACGTGAAGGCAATGCCGGCGGCCAGCAGCGCCAATAAGGCGGCGAGCCAGACAAATGGTTTTTGGGTGATTTTCAAGAGAGAGGTACCTTCGCGTGCTGCAATTGCGCAATCCCTTATACGCGCATACCGGGTCCATACCGGACCCCGAACTAAATTACTTTGTATGCGCACACACAGGTGGCAGTACCCCCAGCGTAGCAAAGTACCGCCGTGGGCTCTGTGCGGTAGCTCGCTTTGGAGTAGTGCTCATGAATAAACTGGCGCTAGCCCTCGTCAATACTCACAGTACCGCTCATTAATTTATAGCAAATGCATTGATCTTGGTGAATCGTATGGTGCCGCACAGACCCATGCGGCGCCATTCACAACAATGAGCCTTCATCCGTGGTTGCGCACCCTGCGCTTGCGCGGGTTTACTGAGATCCTTTCTTTTAGGAGATAGATGCCATGAATGCAAATACAAGGTTTTCTGCAGTTGTTCCCGCCATGCTGCTGGTGTCGGTTTTAGGTTTGAGCGCATGCGCTGGCATGACCCAGCAAGAGCGTGGTACCGCCACCGGTGCAGTGATAGGCGGTGCCACGGGCGCCGTTCTCGGCGGTGGAGCAGTCGGTACGGCGGCTGGCGCTGCTGTCGGCGGCGTGATTGGCCACGAAGTGACGAAGCCGAAGTAAGGGCACTGCTGGGAGAGAGGAGCGGCGTCTACGGAACCCGCCGTGCATAACGCTCAAAGTCCGCCAGTGGCATGGGCTGGCTGAAGAAGAAGCCCTGGTAGGCGTGGCAACCCGCAGCGGCCAGAAAGTCGCACTGGGCGCCGGTCTCGACGCCTTCCGCTACCACGCTCAGGCCCAGACTCTGGGCCAGCGCGATGATGGTTTTCGCAATCGAGGCGTCATGTTGTACACCCAAAATATCGTGTACAAAGGACCGGTCTATTTTCAGCTCATCCAAGGGCAGGTGTTTGAAGTACGAGAGCGAGGAGTAGCCGGTTCCAAAGTCGCCCAGCGAGAAGCACACGCCGCGGGCCTTCAAGGCCAGCATTTTTTCAATCACCTTGGGCACGTTGTCTGCCAGCAGACTTTCCGGTAGTTCCAGTTTCAGGCGTTGTGGGTTGGCGCCTGATTGGTCCAGCACGCCTAACACCTGCTCGACAAAATCGGTCCGACGAAACTGGTAGGCGCTGACGTTGACTGCCAGTGTCAGGTGCGCCATCTTGGGCTGCTCGGCCCAACGTACCAATTGGGCACAGGCGGTTTGCAATACCCATTGGTCTACTGGCAGTATCAGGCCGGTCTCTTCGGCCAGTGGGATGAAGTCGGAGGGGGCCAATAGGCCGCGCACCGGGTGCAACCAGCGCACCAGGGCTTCCGCGCCCGTGTTGCGGCCATCGCCAACGACCTGTGGCTGGTAGTGCAGCACAAATTGGTTTTCCACAATTGCGTCGCGCAGTTCCTTCTCCAGTGCTGCGCGTTCCAGCATGGCGGTCTGCATCGTGGGGTCAAAAAATTGCAGCCCGTTGCGGCCGGCCTCCTTGGAGGTGTACATGGCCAGATCGGCTTGCTTGAGCAGGTCTTCTATGGAAACCGTTGCATCGCAAAACAAGGTGGCACCTATGCTGGCGGTGCTGCGGTATTCGGTGTCGCCCAGGCTGAAAGGCGTACTGAGCGCCGCCAGAATTTTTTCGCCGACGTCCTGCGCCTGGTTGGCGGCTTCGCGCGGATGGGTATTCAGGCTTTCCAGTACCACCACGAACTCGTCGCCGCCCAGGCGGGCCACAGTGTCACCCTCGCGCACGCAGTCGGTCATGCGTTGGGCGACCTGCTGCAACATCAAGTCCCCCATGTCATGGCCCAGCGTGTCGTTCAGGGTCTTGAAATGGTCCAGGTCCAGAAACAGTACCGCACCGCAACTGGTATTGCGTACGCCGACGATCATGGCCCGCTTCAAACGGTCCAGCAACAGCGTGCGATTGGGAAGACGGGTCAGGGGGTCAAAGAAGGCCAGTTCGTTGATCTTCTCCTCGGCCCGCTTGCGTGCGCTGATGTCGCGGATATTGCACTGGATGACGGTAACGCCGTCGCAGTCATAGGAATTGCTGACAAACTCAACGGCAACCTTTCGACCGGACTTCTTGCGCAGCGGCAGATCTTCGTAGCGCACAAAACCTTTGCTCTGCAGCTCGGCAAACTTCTCCTGACTCTCCGCCACATCGGCGAAGGCGCCGACCTCCCATATCTTTTTGCCAATCAATTCTTCATGCGAGTAACCGAGCAACTCGGTCAGAAAGGGGTTGGCATCCTCAATCTCCGCGGTCACCGCATTGAGCAACAGGATGCCGTCCCGGGCGGCTTCAAAAAGTCTGCGGTAGCGTCGCTCCGACATACGCAAGGTCTTGGGCATGGCGCTGCCGCGTGCTGTACCTGTGCGGCGGGGTTTTTTAGCTGGAGTGAGCGCTTGCATGGAGTGGTGGGCGAAGAAAGTTCGAAAAAACTGAGCCGCACTCCATGGCGCGAGCGCACTGGGGCGACGGTATATGCATTGCTTGCCAACAGTCGGTGCGCCAGCGAACCGAGCGCCTGTGCCATGGTCTTTTTGCGAGTAGCGGTACCCTTGCGTGGCATGGCGTACAGACTGCAGCACTATTGCTGCTCTACCGTTGGCGCACAAGCCCCAAGAAACCAACAGGAGCAACCGTATGTGGAAACAGGTCTATACCCTCGCCCTGCTGGGGCTGATCAGTGGATGCTCGTCCTTGCTGCCCGTCAGCCATTCGGACACGTCGACGTTTCAGAGCTTTGACGAGGCGCGCACCGCGGTTGCTTCCCTGGTTCCCATGAAAAGCACCAAAGGCGGCGCCGAAGCCAATGGGGTTGACTTCGCCAAGTTGCCCAACACCAAGATCCTGACACACTCCGATATCGTGCGCCTGCTGGTGCCCACGGGTCTGTTGAAACGGGAGGATCTGGAGCCTGGAATCCTGGTCTGCCTGGAAGCGCGTGATGCCTGTAACGGGCTGGACATCAACGCGTCCAGGATCACGAAGACCCGGACCGGAAATTTCTTCGCGGATTTCATCAACTACCGGCAGCGCACGGAAACCAAGGGGTGGCGTTTCAATGCGCTGATTCTGTACGTTAATGATCTGGTGGTCTACCGCTCCTGGGGTGGTCAGCCCAAGGTCGACGAACTGGACGTTGCCACCAAACCACTGGGCCCCTTCCAGGACATCGGCCCCGCGATGGTCTCCGGAAAGTAATTGGACACGGTGCGCAGGCGTGCCTGGGGCACCTCGGCGCGCTTTGGCAGCAATGTTTCTGCGCGTGCATCTCCCCATCGTAATGCGGTGGCTTCGTCCCCCTGGTACAGCGTCTCGCCTCGGCGGTTGACGCAGTACTGGCGGGACACGATCATGTCCTTGAAATGCATGTCGGCAGCGATGCGCGTGTATTCAAACAACACGCTGCGGGAAATCCGGGCGCCGGTGCGCACCAGGCTGCCGTGGCCTATCCAGGACGGCCCTATGATGCTGGCGCCCGGTTCTATCCGAACGTGGGAGCCGATATAGACCGGCCCTTCTATGCTCACCTCGTCCCAGGGGATGGAAGTGTTGAGGCCCACCCAGATGCCGGGCCTGACTTCGCGTCCCGGCATCTTCATGTAGTCGATCTCGCCCCGCAATACACGCTGCAGCACAGACCAATAGTCGCTGACCCGGCCAATGTCCAGCCAGTGGAAGTGGCGGTCCTGCACAAAGAAGGGGACCTGTTCTGCCACCAGTTGTGGGAAGAGTTGTGAACCGATGTCGTACACCGTGCCGGTTGGCACTTTGTTCAGGATCTCGGGCTCGAAGATATAGATGCCGGTGCTGGCCAATGTGGATTTGGCTTCCAGTGGCGTGGGTTTTTCCTGGAAGGACTGGATGCGGCCCTGCGCGTCGGCCACCACGATGCCATAGGCCTGCACGTCGGCGCGTGCAACGTCCAACGCCACCACGCTGGCCATGGCGCCCTTGCGTTTGTGTTCGGCCAGGGCGGCGGTAATGTCCAGGTCTATCAATGCGTCACCACACAGCACCAGAGTGGTCTCGTCAAAGAAGCCACCAAAATCCTGGATGCGCCGCATGCCACCGGCCGACCCCAGAGGCCGCGGCAGTATGTCACCCTGGTCACGTACACCCTCGTAGGCGTAGCCGATTTCCACGCCCCAGCGGTGTCCGTCACCGAAGTATTCTTCGATTTTCTGGTGGTGAAAGGCCACGTTCACCATGATCTCGGTGATGCCATGGCGGGCCAGGTGTTCAATCAAATATTCCATCAGGGGCTTGCCCAGAATCGGCACCATGGGCTTGGGCAAGTCCTGTGTCAGTGGCCGCACGCGGGTGCCTTGTCCGGCAGCCAGAATCATTCCTTTGGCCATTGTGTTTTTCTCCCTTGGGTGGTTGCCAACTGTGCGAGCGGAGTGCTCCCGTTGGTGCCAGCGTGATGGTAGGCAGTGGAGCGTTTATGCGCTGTTGGATGGCGCACATAACCAGCGAACTAAGTCTGTTTCTGTGTTCGCCATCGAACCGACGTCAGGGCCGGGTTTGAATACTCTTGGGGCTTCCATTCCAATAGGAGATACAGATGAAACCAGTTTTTAGAGCGGCTCTGACCGTCGTCGCGACGGTCATTGCCGGCCAGGCACTTGCAGAGGTAACCTTCTTCGAGCGCGAAAATTTCCAAGGCCGCTCCTTCACGGCCGAGCGGCAAATTGGAAACTTGGAGCGCGCAGGGTTTAATGACCGTGCCTCATCTGTCATTGTTGGAGGAGAACGTTGGACGCGTTGGGAAGTCTGTGAAGATGTCCGTTTTGGCGGACGATGCATGGTCTTGCGCCCCGGACATTACCCATCGCTGAGCGCCATGGGCCTGAATGACCGCGTTTCATCGGTCAAGCCCGTGGACCGCCGAGGCCGGGTCAGCGAGGAGCGCTTGGTGCCGCCGCCACCGCCGTCGCAGGTTACGTTTTATGAAAATGAAGGCTTCCAGGGCCGCACGTTCTCGGCAGATCAACCGATCGAAGACTTCGCACGCTCTGGTTTTAATGACCGTGCCTCGTCGGCCGTGGTTCTGGGCCAGCGTTGGGAGGTCTGTGTGGACAGCCGCTTCAACGGGCAGTGTGTGGTCCTGAATCCCGGACGCTACCCCTCTTTGGCAGCCATGGGACTGAATGACCGCGTCTCGTCTGTTCGGGCGCTGGATTGGAAGATGCAGGTGGATGATCGCCGCTACGCCCCGGCTCCCGTGCCGGTCTACGACAGCCGCCGGCGTCAAGAGGAGCGCATCTACGAGGCCAACGTGACATCCGTGCGCGCCGTGGTGGGGCCACCCGAGCAGCGCTGCTGGATGGAGAAGGAAGAGGTCGCTGCAACCCGTGGTGAACCCAATGTGGGTGGCGCCGTCCTGGGTGCCTTGGTCGGTGGCATTTTGGGACACCAGGTCGGTGGCGGAGTTGGTAAAGACATCGCCACCGCAGGCGGTGCCGTCGCCGGCGCCGCTGTGGGAGCCAATGTGGGACGCGACAGAAACGGCCAGCCGGCTACCACCCGTGACGTGCAACGTTGCGCCACCAAGCCCAGCAGCGCCGCACCGGCATTTTGGGACGTTGCCTATACCTTTAGGGGCGTGGAGCACCGCATCCAAATGACGGCCCCTCCGGCGGGTAACACTATCCAAGTCAATGCGCAGGGTGAACCCCGTAGTTGATACGCCGCAGACGACAAGAAAAAAGCCCGGAGATCCGGGCTTTTTTTTGCTTGGCCTTTGTAGCCAGGAAGTTATTGCGACCTGGCGGTAGCGACGGTTATTTGACTTGTGATTTGAAGTAATGGAATGAATGTGTGAACGCATCACGCACTTTTTCCATTTCCGCCACCATGGCTTCCCAGCCTTCTTCGGTCGTGGTTTTCATTTCGCCGAGCTTGGTGACCGCCAACTGGGATTGTTGCTGCAGCTTGGCCATTTCGGCCTTGTACATGTCACGGGCGTCGTCCTTGACTTCTTCTGCCCTGGCCTGCAGCTTGTTCATATTGTCGTTGAGCGCATCGAGTTGGGATTTCATGGTTTCGATGTAGATGGATTGTTTGGTCATGTGGAGGTTCCTGATGGGTGGAGGGCGTTTTGCCAGTGGCACTGGTGCTGCCCATTGCATGTATTGCTACATGCAATCGAGGATAAGGAGATCACCGCTGACCGTCCGTTCGCCCGCACACAGACGCTGGCCGGCACGGTGGCCTAAGCTCTGCCACAGCCGATCAGCGGTTGCGACGTCCGCCATTGCTGTCTTCGCGGTACCGAGCACGCCATGGATAAAAAACCCTGCACCAGCCTGTATGTGAGATTCTGGCGTTTGCCATGTTTGTTGGTACTGTGCATGGTCTTCTCCGCCTGTGCGGCCTTGCAGGAGGTCAACTACGTCAAGGTCTCCTTGCCACCCGGGACCGCTCCCACGGTTACCAACTCCCACGGCACGATGAGCAAAAAGGCCGGTAGCGCATTGTTGAACAGGCGCTGGAAAAATTCCTATGTAGATGCAACGGCCTTGGCGGCAGTGGAAGAGCTGGCCACCGGCAAGCCGCTGATCGCCGGGAACAAGGTCACGCTGCTCTACGACGGTCCGCAAACCATGGCATCGATGGTCCAGGCGATCAACGCCGCCAAAGACCATATCAATCTGGAGACCTACATCTTTGACCAGGATGAGGTTGGCCTGCAATTCGCGGAACTGCTGATGGAGCGCCAACGCGCCGGCATTCAGGTGCATGTGATGTATGACGCTGTTGGAACGTTTGGCACGCCGCAGGAATTTTTTGACAAGATGCGCGACGCAGGCATCCGCTTGGTGGCTTTTAATCCCGTCAATCCACTGAAGCTCAAAGGTCCCTGGGCGCCGAATAACCGGGACCACAGAAAAATCCTGGTGGTGGACGGGCAGGTGGCGTTTACCGGGGGTGTCAATATCAGCAGCACCTACGCCAACAGCTCCCTCTTTCGTTCCAAGGCAAAAAGCGGCGCCAAGGTGGGATGGCGCGATACCCACATGCGCATAGAAGGGCCGGCCGTGGCGGCATTCCAGTGGGAGTTTTTGAACAGCTGGGCCAGCCAGACAGGCCCTAGTCTGAGCGACAGCAATTTCTTTCCTCCGCTGCCGGCCGTAGGAGACAAGCTGGTACGTGTGTTGGCCAGCTCACCAGAAAGCGACCAGGACATTTACACAGCCTACGTTTTGGCCATCAACGGGGCCACGAAATCGGTGCACATTACCTGCGCCTATTTTGTGCCCGACGTTCAAATCCTGCGTGCCCTGACGCAAGCCGCGCAGCGCGGGGTGGATGTCAAAATCATCTTGCCCGGCGTCACGGACCACGGGCTGGTCTTTCATGCGGGGCGCTCTTTCTACACAGAAATGCTGAGCAGCGGCATCCGGATTTATGAATTGCAGATTGCAGTGCTACACGCCAAGACCGCCGTCATAGACCGGCTGTGGTCCACGGTAGGGTCGACCAATATCGATACCCGCAGTTTTCTGCACAACTACGAAATCAATGCCGTGGTGGTGGACCCGGAGTTCGGCCAAGCGATGGAAGCCGCATTTGAAGAAGACCTGCGCTACTCCATCGAAGTGACGGCGGAGCAGTGGGCACAAAGGCCGTTCGGTGACCGTTTCAAGGAATGGACCGCGCGCAGATTGGAGTACTGGCTGTAGCGCCGACGGACCAAGACACCCTGTTTTCAATGTGGTGTGGCGGGTGAGCGCCCGTCAAGACGTTGTTCGGGCAACGTTGAACAAGTACCTCCGTTCGCCCTGAGCTTGTCGAAGGGTTCTGCAAGTCTTTGGTTTGTAAGGGCTGCGTTTCGACAGGCTCAACGCGAACGGACTTAATCAGCAAAGCCTTAGACCAACCAGCGGCTCCAGGGGCCGTATTGTTCTTTGATGGGGCCACCCCGCACACTGAGTACGATCAGCGCCAATCCGAGGCCCAGGGTTGTGACGGTGGACAATATGTCGGCCTTGAGCTGAAAAGGAAGCAACAGCAGGGCGGCACCAAGGAGCATGTTCAGCGCGCGAGCCGGCCGGGCCACCTCGGCTGCCGCGATGGAGACGACCGTCAGCACCAATACACCAATGGTGTGGTGGGCATTCGCCAAGTCGCCTTCCGCGCCCAGCGTTATGCGGGTGAATAACAACGACAGGCCGATCAGGCCTGCGAGTGCCAGGTTCCATGGCAGGCTCACACCGCCGCCCACGATATTTTTCAGCACTACGCCCGGTGCATGGTCAAACTCGTCGCCGCTGTCGCTGTGCTGGGCGGCTTCTGTTGCGTCGGGCATTGCATCCGTATCTCCCAGAAACATCACACGCAGCCAGTGCTGGCCGGCCTTGACCCGGCGGCGCAAAAACTGCAGGGTGGCCAGCAGTTCATCCAGTGAATACGGAATTTGCAGCAGCACGGCGGCGGCGCCCAACAGGGCCATGGTGCTCCAGGTGCCAAGCCACACGGGCTGGATGATGATGAAGAAGATCGTTGTCATGCCCAGCGGCACAACCATCAGGCCAAACAGCAAAACCAGCCATGGCATCGTGCGCCAGCGCTGTCGGGAGCCCACGATGCCGGTGAGAATTTCCAACAGGTAGGTGTAGCCTCCCAGCGCTGCGTCGGACACCGGGAACGCGGTGGACACCCATGAAGTAATGATCTCCTCGGTCCCGTTGCGCGGGTCGTTGGGCGCTCCGGCAAAAAAAGGCTCCCATACACCGGGGATGTGTCCCAGCTGATAACCCGCGAGGTAGCGCGAAACGTAGAGGCCCACAAAGGCCAGCACAATGATGGGTATGCGTTGTGCCCAGCCGGACGGGTTGAAGCTCCAGCCGGGTGGCACGGTGGGTCCCGTCAATGCGGCGCTTGCCGATGAACCGGGCTCCGGCTTGGTGCAAACCGCCAAGCCGAAGATCAATGCGCCCACCACGGTGTCCGACAGGTAGGCGGCGGCATTGGCGGTGGACCATACGAAGGGCGCCGCCATCACGGCAGCACCCACGCTGGCGCACACCCAGCGTGCCCAGACTGCACGCCAGGACAGGCATAGGCCGGCAAGCACCATGGTCAGCAAGCCCAGCACGGTCTCGCTGGCGCGCAGCATGGGCTCTTGCACACTGATGAGCAGTGGCTGCGTCACCAGCCAACTGCCCAGGCCCATGTTCAGGAAGTGCGCCCACCGGGCGTTTGCGTGCTCGACCTTGCATTGCGCATCGTGGCGCGTGCGCAGGGCTTCGGGACGCGCGCTGTCCTGCGGCGTGGCCGGCGGGGCATCATCCGCCTGCGACAACCCTGCGGGTGGTGTGATGCCATTGGCGGCATACCAGGCCACGGGGTCCGCCTTCAGCGCGGCGACCATGGCCGGCAACGCATCGGCCAAGCGGTGTCGCGGCTCCCAGCCCAGCAGGTCACGGGCGCGCCGGATGTCCAGTGCGTAGTGGTCGTTGGCCATGGCCACCATGAAGGGGCGGATGAAGGGTTGTTCTCCGTTGTCGATGGCATCCGGCACCACCGGCTCCAACTGGCCCTGCAGCCATGCGCCCGCTGCAGCCAGGGGCTGGGGTACACGCAACGTCAACCAGTCATCCGCGCCGTGTATCAGTTGGCCCAGCGCGTCCTGCAAGGCTTCGTAACCCATGGCGTCGGCCTCGCCGATCAGTATGTCGGTGCCCGGCGGCAGCGTATCGCGCCGGTCAACCGTGCGCAGCAGTGCGTCCAGCATGTCTTCTCGGTGTAATGCCGACTGCCCGACCCGTGTGTTGCCGGCGTACAAATGGCTTTGCAGCCGACGCTCATACACCCGGACCATTTGCTGCGCCATGGTGGGCACCATCGTCTGTGTGTCATAGACGCCGGCCAGTCTCAGGATGACGCTGGGGATGTGTTTGCACTCCTGGCGAACGACGGCTTCTGCATCCGCCTTCGATGCGGGATAAGCCCAGCGCGGGCCTATCGTATGCTGTTCGTCAATGTGCTCTCCAGGGCGACACGGGGCGTGGACCAGCATGGTGCTGACGTACAAAAACTGGGCCACGTCGAAGGACTGCAGCGCGCGCAACAGGCGCCCTGTGCCATCCACATTGACTGACTGGTACAGCGGGTTGTCTTCGCCGGTAAAGTCGAAGTAGGCGGCGAGGTGCACGACACTGGTGATGTTTGTTCCAAACGAGTCGCGAAAATTGCGCAGCGCCAATTCGACGGAAGCGTCGGACGTGAGGTCAACTGCCAGTACGGTAAACCCGATGTCCTGCGCCTTGCGGTCCAGGCCGACCACTTGGTAACGCGGGGCCAGCGCCGCGGCCACCGAGCGCCCCAGATTACCAGCGGCACCTGTGATGAGGACGGTGGGCTTGCTGCCCGGGTCAGTCACGGAGAGGTCTTTCTGGGTTGCCGGGGCACGGTGTCAAGTCGGCTGCCATGTGGTGTGGTTTATCTGGAAAGCGGGCCGTCGCGCTCGGCGCCGCTCTCAGGCATCTTGTTGCCTTTCCAACTCCTCGGCCTGCGCCGGGTCCTCGGTGGCCTCCAGGAACGTTCCCGTTGGTTTGTGGGCTGGTGGGGCGCTGCCAGCCCCACTCGGCGTGTTTGCGGATGGGGTGGGGCGCGGTTGCTGCTGCGCGGGCAAACATTTCGCGCGCCACGCAACGGCTTGAACAGCTTTTGCGCGACGGCGTGTTTTCATCGCATCAGTTGCTCAGCAACACACTGAGGATGACGCCGGTGGTAATGGCCACCAGCAGGTAGTCGCCGCCGCTTTGCACCCACTGGTGCCCACGGGGTGGCGCACTGAGGTGGTGGCGGCGCCAGTCTTCTATGACATAGTGCCGAGACCGGTATTCGGGTGGCAAACGTCCACCGCGGTAATACATGCGGTCTGGTCCCGCGCCACGCTCTCCGCGGTGACTGCGGCCAAAGTCGCGTCGGTCATGGCGATTGTCGCGATCTTGGCGATTCCATTGCCTTCCGTCATAGTCGCGGCGGTCTCTTTCATAACTGCGTTGGGCCGGGTCACTGCTGTTGCGGTTTGCGCCGGGCGAATCGCCTTGGGCCCACGCAACCTGGCTTGTCAACAACACCGCGGCCATGATGGTGGAAAGGGCCTTTTTGCTATGCATACAGAACTCCTGGGGTTGAACTGCAAGTTATACCTGGCCGAGCCACCGCGTCGGTGCGCGAGCGCACGTACCGCGGCTACTGGTTAGATGCGCCTCTCTTGTTATCTGTGCGCCGACGCACCGAGTTTTGTTGACACGTTTCATAGTATTCGTTGGCCGGTCATGCTGAGCGGCACACGTTTTACTTTTCTAACTTTCTTCAAGGAAACACCACCATGAACAAGAACCAAGCCCAAGGCACCGTAAAAAATATCGCCGGACAAGTGCAAGAGAAAGTCGGCCAATTGGTAGGCAGCAAGGAGCAGCAGCTCAAGGGTCTGGAAAAGCAGATTTCCGGAAAGGCTGAGAAGCGCGCGGGCGACGTCAAAGAATTGGTCCAGGATGCCAAGGATCTGGCCAGCGACGTTATCAAGAACAAGTAAACGCCCACGCGGCAGGCCGCTATGGTTGGACTTCTTGTCTTTCCATGTTGGCCAGAAAGTCCACCGCGTACTGGGCCACGGGTGAATAACTCCGACCTTTGAGCGAGACGATGCCCATGTCGGAAAACTGTGTGGGCAGGTCGGAAATATTCAAACGCACCAGACGCCGGCTGGTCACTTCCTGCACGGCTCCGGCATCGGCACAGGCCAGTACTGTGTCGGTGCCCATGGCCACGGTTTTCAGCAAATTCAAGTCGTCGCACTCTATCGCCAATGGCAGGCGTGTGCCTTCAGGCAGGCCCATCAGTGGAGCCAGCGCAAAAAGGATTTTGTCCGGTACACGCACACTGGCCAAGCCAAACCGCAGCAGGGCACGCCCTTCAATGGCCGGGGTGTTGAGCAGCGGATGGCCGTGTCGCACATAAAACCCCGCCGACAAGTGGCCGATGCGCCGGATTTCAAAATCGGACGCGGCCGGTATGTTGCGCAGGTCCGCCACGTAGAAATCCAATTCCTCGGCACGCAGATGCTCGGCTAAATAGTTGGCGTTGTTCACTTCCACCCGCACGTTGATGGCGGGAAACTGCGTGCGCACATCGGTGAGCAAGGCCGGCACCAGAGTGGCTGCCGGGTAGGGGCCGACACCGATGGCAATGTCACCAATCAGCCGCTCGCGGTATAGGCTGACATCACGCTCCAGGCAGCGGCTGTCAAATACCAGCTTGCGCGCCCGTTCCACGACAAATGCGCCAGCGTCCGTGCAGAACACTTCCACGCTGCCCCGGTCAAACAGCTGAAGGCCGAGTTCTTCCTCGGCCGCCTGGATGCTGCGGCTGAACGCCGGTTGGCTGAGGTGGCATTGCAAGGCGGCACGGCCAAAGTTGCGCGTGTCGGCCAGCGCCACGAGGTGTTTGAGCCGCCGGATTTCCACGTGATGCTCCTTGTTTTTCATGCATTGACTGCATCGATTTACGCAATCGAATGCATTAGACGGATTTTAGTGGTGATTCCACAATCACCACTTCCTATAAGAAGCGCAGACCTGGGTATCCCAGGAATCCCGAGGACACCAGCATGAAAATCACAAAACGCAATACCGCTCTGTTCGCGGCCCTGCTGGCCCTGGCGGGCTGCGGCAAAAATGCCGGCATTGGGGGCAGCGCAGGGGATGCCTGCGCCGAAACCCTGAAAGTAAATGCGCAGTTTGCTGCCGCGCTCAAACTGGATGACCAGCAAGACTTCGAAGACGCCAAGCGCGGCTTCATCGCCAAGCCCAGCGGCAAGATCACCACCGCCGACGGAACGGTGCTGAAAGACTTTGATGCCTACAACTTCCTGGACGGCAAGCCTGCCGATACCGTCAACCCCAGCCTGTGGCGCCATGCGCAATTGAACGCCAACTTCGGCCTATTCAAGGTGATGGAAGGCGTCTACCAACTGCGCGGGTTTGACATCGCCAATATGACGCTGATCGACGGCAAGACCGGTTGGATTGTGGTGGACCCCTTGACCGCCCGTGAGACCTCCAGCGCCGCATTGGCCTTTGCGCGCCAGCATCTGGGCAATAAACCCGTGTCGGCCGTCGTTTTCACCCATGCCCACGCCGACCACTTTGGTGGTGTGTTGGGCATCGTCACACCGCAGGAAGTGGCACAGCACAAGCTGCCCATCATTGCATCGGCCGGTTTCATGGAAGAGGCCACCAGCGAGAACATCCTGGTGGGCACCGGCATGGCGCGCCGCTCGCTGTACCAGTTTGGGCGCGACCTGCCGCGGTCGGCCAAGGGCAATGTGGACACCGGGCTGGGCAAGGATGTGGCCTACGGCAGCATTGGCATCCTGCCGCCCAACCGCCTGATCGAGCAGCCCACGCAAGCCCTGCAGTTGGATGGTGTGGACTTTGTGTTCCACAACGTGCCCGGCGCCGAATGTCCGGCCGAACTGACCTTCAGCATCCCCAGCAAGAAGTTGTATGACGGCGCCGAGAACCTGGCCCAGACCATGCACAACCTGCTGCCGGTGCGTGGCGCCAAGGTCCGCGACGCGCTGCGCTGGTCCAACTACATGGACCAGGCTCTGGAGCAAACCCAGGACGCCGACATCTACATTGGTTCGCACAACTGGCCGATCTGGGGCAAGGCCAATATCCAGAAGATGATCACCATGCACCGCGACGTCTACAAGTACACACACGACCAGACGGTGCGCCTGATCAATGCCGGCTACACACCGCGTGAAATCGCCGACATGGTGAAGCTGCCCAAGTCTCTGTCGGACTTCTTTGGCGCGCGGGGTTATTACGGCGATTTGCGCCACAACGTCAAAGCCGTGTACCAGTTCTACCTGGGCGCCTACGACGGCAACCCGGCCAACCTGAACCTGTTACCGCCACAGGAATCCGCCAAGCGTTACCTGGAATTGCTGGGCGGCGCCGACAAGGCCGTGGCCGCGGCGCAAGGCGCGTATGACAAGGGTGACTACCGTTGGGCCGCCGAGCTGCTGAACCATGCCGTGTTTGGCGACCCGTCCAGCAAGCCCGCCAAGGAGTTGCTGGCCAAGACCTATGACCAGATGGGTTACATGGCCGAGGCATCTACCTGGCGCAACTCCTACCTGACCGCGGCCCAAGAGCTACGCCAGGGGCCACCGGCCAAGGGCGCGTCCAAGGCCATGCTGATGGACATGCTGCTGCAAACCCCGATTGAGCGATTCCTGGAGGCGATGGCCGCAGGCCTGAATGGACCGGACGCCGAGGGCAAAAACCTCAAGGTCAACCTGGTGCTGACGGACCTGAAGGAGACTTATGTGTTGTGGATAGAAAACGCGGTGCTGCATTTCAAACGCACCGATGCCGAGCCAGATGCCCATGCCACATTGACACTGACCAAGGACATTTTCGTCAAGATGATTGCCGGAACCGCGGGGGTCAAGGACACACTGCTCAGCGACGACCTCAAGGTCGGCGGCAGCACGATCGACCTGGTGCGTTTCTTCGGCCTGATCGACAAGGCGCCGGGCAATTTTGCGATTGTGACCAAGTAGCCACGCAGCGCAAGCAGTGGCAAGCGTGGGGCATGGTTTCACTGATTCAGTCCGTTCGCGTTGAGCCTGTCGAAACGCCGCCCCAACAAATCAAAGACTTGCCGAGGGCTTCGACAGGCTCAGCCCGTACGGAGGTACTTGTTCAGCGTTACCCTAACTCACCGCCTTGATGGCCTTCAAACGGCGTTCCAGGTCTTGCCGCAATTCCTTGCGCAACAGCGCCTGTTCATAACGCCGCTTCTCCCGTTCATTGCGCGGTTGCAGAACCGGAACCGCCACCGGGTGGCGGTCATCGTCCACCGCAACCATCGTGAAGAAGCAACTGTTGACATGCCGCTTTTGTTGGCTGCGGATGTTTTCCGCGACCACCTTGATGCCGATTTCCATGGATGACTTGCCGGTGTAATTGACGCAGGCCAGAAAGCTCACCAGCTCGCCCACATGGACGGGCTGGCGGAACATGACCTGGTCCACACTGACGGTCACCACGTAGCGCGCGGCGTAGCGGCTGGCACAGGCGTAGGCCACCTGGTCGAGGAACTTCAACAGCGTGCCGCCATGCACATTGCCGGCAAAATTGGCCATGTCGGGCGTCATCAAGACGGTCATGCTGAGTTCGTGTGTGGGAGTGTCCATGGTGTTGTTGGCTTGAATAACGTGTGGGGATAGTGTTTGCCTGGATTGTCCCTCGATTGCGCCACGCGGGTTGTTGTGTCTTGCCTAGCGCCGGAATCTGCCGGTCGGTCCGATGATGGACAGGTCAGCGAAATCCAGGCCGGTGTGGTTGGTTGGGCTGTAGCTGATCTCCATGCCGCCCAGGTCGAACTTGTGCATGCCCTCCAGTGCCGCCTGGATACGCTCACGGGTGGGTTTTGCCCCGGACCGGCGCAGCGCTTCCACCAGCACCTTGGCGGACGCAAAACCCTCCAGCATCGCCGGGCTGAGGTCGTCGATCTTGCGCGCCCTGGCCAGGGCAGTGGCCTCTCGGACCATGGGTACGTTCAATGACTTGGGCAATACCTGGGTCACGATAACACCGGCCGCGTCGGAGCCCAGCAACGTGATGAAACCGCCGGACGCGTTATTGGACAGGGTGACAAACTGCGGCTTGCTGCCCGCAGCCTTGATGGCCCGTATGCCCGCTGCGACGGCCGGTCCCGACCCGATGATCATGACGGCCTGTGCCGGCTGTTTGCCCAGCGTCTGCGCGATGGCGGTGAAGTCGGGTTGTTTGCGGTCAAACTTGGCAACCAGCAAGGCCTGCAGACGTGTTATTGCCAAACCTCTTTGTACGCCTTCGAGCCCATCTTGTCCAAAGCTGTCGTCCACGTGCAGGATGGCAATCCGCGTGATGCCAATCGAGCTCAGGTGGACGATGGCCTTCTCGGCCTCGCGCTGGTAGGTTGCGCGCACGTTAAAGACAAATTTACGCACTGGGGTGTGCAACACCATGGCACCGGTGGAGGGGGCAATCAGCGGTACACCATGCTCGTCGAGGACTGGATAAACGGCTTCGGTATGCGGCGTGCCACGTGTCATGAACATCGCCACCACCTTGCGCTCTTCAATCAAGGTGCGGGCGTTGGCTTCGGCCAGCTTGGGGTCGAACTGGTCGTCCAGTGTGATGAGCTGAATGCTCTCGCCGCCGACTCCGCCGCGGGCGTTGACTGCATCAAGGTACAACTTGGCACCGATGCCGGTCTCCTTGACCGTGGCGGCCACGGTGCCGGTTACACCGGTGGTCTGGCCAATCAGAATCTGGCCATGGGCCGCCAGGCCCAGGGTGGCCAGCAGCAGGCTGGCCATGTATTGGGAAGTGAACATGCGCTTGTCTCCTTTATGGGTATGGCGTGTGTTTCGCCATTTCCATTCCCATGCGCATGTTCTGTGCCAATGCCTGGATTGTGCTAAGCCTCTGTTTTCATTGCTTATTTTTTAACCGCTGGGCCAAAGGGTTCTGAAAGATCAGAATCTTGGCGTTGCGTTTAACGATAACCGCACAGCGTCCGCGCCGCGCGACTAGGATTCACCGCAGGGCCGCCCCAAGGTGAATCGCGCCCCCCCCCGGGGGGGCAGCGAGCCACACGCAGTGGACGAGCGTGGGGGCATAGATTCACCGCAGGGCCGCCCCAAGGTGAATCGCGCCCCCCCGGGGGGCAGCGAGCCACACGCAGTGGACGAGCGTGGGGGCTAGTGTCTCCCGACCGGAATATTGTGTTTCTTCAGTTTGTCGTACAGCGTCTTCTTGGGAATGCCCAGGCTTTCCGCCGCCAAAGCCACATTGAACTCCACACTGCGCAAGGCCGCGGTGATAAGCGATGCCTCGTATTGGTCCAGCCGCTTTGGCAGTCCGTCACCGTCGGCTGACGCGTTGGCGGTGGTCGCCGCCATGTTCTGCATGACCCCCATGTCGGCGACCCCCAGCACCAGTTGGTCGGCAAAGTTGCGCAGCTCGCGCACATTGCCCGGCCAGTCGCGCTGCTGCCAATGGGCCATCTCTTGCGCATTCCAATTGGGCAACGGTTTCTGGTAGCGCAGCGCAGCGCGCTGCACAAAATGCGCCAGCAGCAGCGGTATGTCGTCGCGCCGGTCGTTCAAGCGCGGCAGGTTCACGCTGACCACGCTCAGGCGGTAGTACAGGTCTTCGCGAAACTTGCCCTCGGTACTGAGCTGGCGCAAATCGCTCTTGGTGGCGGCAATGACACGGCAGTCCAACTCCACGGTGGCATTGCCACCCAGGCGCTCCAGTTGGCGCTCTTGCAACACACGCAGCAGTTTGACTTGCAGCGCCATCGGCATACTTTCGATCTCGTCCAGAAAAACCGTTCCACCATGCGCATACTCCAGCTTGCCAATGCGGCGCTTTTGCGCACCGGTAAAGGCACCGGCCTCGTTGCCAAAAATCTCGCTCTCAAACATGGATTCCGGCAAGGCCGCGCAGTTGATGGCCACAAACTCGCCCTTGCGCCGGCTGGCAAAGTGCAGCTGGCGTGCCACCACTTCTTTGCCACAACCGGTGGCGCCATTGATCAGCACGTCGGCCTGTGTCGGCCCTATGTTCTGGATGAACTTGCGCAGCTTCTCGATGCCGGGTGATTGGCCTATCAGTTCGGGCATGGACGGGTGCGCCGCCCAGGTTTTCTGCAAACGACGGTTTTCCAGCACCAGGCGGCGCTTTTCCTGGGCCCGTAAACAGCTCTCGACCAGCCGCTCGGCGGCAAACGGTTTTTCGATGAAGTCGTAGGCACCGCTGCGCATGGCCTGCACCGCCATGACCACGTCGCCATGGCCGGTGACCACGATGACGGGCAGGTCCGCGTCTATGTGCAGGGCGTGCGCCAGCAGGTCCAGGCCCGAGGCCTTGGGCAGGCGCACATCGCTGACCACGATGCCGGCATAGTCGGCGTGCAGCAAGGTATAGGCCTGCTCGGCGCTGGCGCAGGCCTGCACCGTAAAGCCACCCAGCTCCAGTGTTTGTGTAGTCGCCATGCGCACCGTTTGTTCGTCTTCCACCAGGATGGCGTTGTAGGCTGACATGGCGGCTTCTTTCATGGTTTCTCTTCGGCGCAGCGCGGTATACGCACCACAAACTCCGCGCCGCAGATGGGGTTGTTTTTGGCCTCGATGTGGCCATTCATGGCCTGCACGATGGATGAGGAAATGGCCAGGCCCAGACCCAGGCCGTGGCCGGTGGCCTTGGTCGTGAAGAAGGGTTCAAACAGGTGCTTGACCACTTCCTGCGGCAACCCACTGCCCGAATCCACAATGCGGATGGTGACCTGCTGTGCATCGGCCTCCAGCACGACCCGCACATTTTTTTCGGGAGCATTTTCCACGGCATCCAGTGCATTGCGCAACAGGTTGATCAACACCTGTTCAATGCGCACCGTGTCGCCCAGCACATGCAGTGTGTCGGGCAGGTCCAGCTCCAGGCGTACACCATGCCGCACAAACTCGCTGTCCAGCAGCAGCGCCGCACCCTGTATGGCCTGGTTCACCTCCACCACGGCAACAGCCTCAGGGCTTTTGCGGGCAAAACCTTTCAGCTGGCCCACGATGCTGCCCATGCGGGCACTGGCGGCGCTGATGTGGCGCAGGTTGCCATCCGCTTGCTCGATTTGGCCGCGAGCCAGGAAGGTGCTGGCGTTGTCGGCAAAGGCGCGTATCGCCGTCAGCGGCTGGTTCAGCTCGTGTGTGATGCCAGCCGCCATCTGCCCCAGCATGGCCAGCTTGCCGGCCTGCACCATTTCATTGCGGGTGGTGCGCAGCAGGTTTTCGGTTTGCTGCAGTTTGTCGTATTTGGTCGCCAGTTGTGTGTTGGCAGACAGCAGTTCCCGCGTGCGCAACGCAATGTTCAACTCCAGATCGTCCGCGGCCTGCTTCAGGGCCTGCTGCGCCACACTGCGTTCTTCCAATCGGCGGCTGCGCTGGTACTGCGCGCCGGCGAAGGCCGCGGCAAGCAGCAGCATCAGCACGGCAATGCTGGCCCATAACATGCCGGCACGCAGCACCTTGGCCTGCGCCGGGAACAGCATCAACTGCCAGCCCAGCCGCCCCACCGGGCGACCCACATATTCCCCAAAACCCTTGCGCGCCGCGCCGGGCAGGCTGGCAATGGGCTGGATGTGTTTTCCCATGTATTGCTGGGTTTTTTCTATATCGTTCTGCACCTGGGCATCCAGTGTGTGCAGGCTGCTGTAGACCCATTCACCGCGGTTGCTGAGAAAAACCACTCCATGGCGGTCGACCAGGGCGATCGGGTCTTCGTTGCTGCGCCAGGTTTGCTCAAAGGTCTGCAGCGTGATCTTGACGGCGATCACACCAATCGGTGGAACAGTGCCGCGCTTGGCACCGATCGGATACACGGCCTGGGAAATGAAATAGCCCGGGATGCTGGTGGTGTTGCCGATCGCGTAGAAGTAGCCGGGCTTGCCCAGGATGGCATCGCGGAAATACGGCCTGAAACCAAAGTTCTGGCCGACAAAACTTTGTGGTGTATCCCAATTGCTGGCCGCGATGGTCTTGCCGTTTTTGTCCATCAGGTAGATGGCCGCTACCTTGGCTTGCAGCGCCAGGTCTTGCAGCGTTGCGTTGAGTTCGCTCTGCACGCCGGTATGGGCTGGGGCCGCCAATAGCTGTGAGCCCAGCGGCAAATGGGCCACGGAGTAGGGCAGTGTGTCAAAACGGTCCAGCACCGCCTCCAGGTCCAGAGCCATGATCTGCAGTTGGCGCTCCCCCGTGGCGTGGATATTGTCATCGGCAATCCGCGCGCCAAACCAGAATGCCGCCAACACCAAGCCGACCGCCAGCGCCAGGGCGCCGGACCAGTAGACAAGGCGTCGGGCGCGGACCATATAACCCTTAGTCTACTGCGGCCATCTTCAGCTCATCGTTGTGGTGGCGCTGCTGCTCTTCCATGACCAGTTGGCCCAGTTCGCGTTTGAGCGCATTAAAGGCTGCGGAAGACGGGTCGCGCAGGCGCGGCAGGTCCACCAGGATGTCGCGCTTCACAGTGCCGGGGCGGTAGGTCATCACGACAATGCGGTCGGCCAGGTAGATCGCCTCTTCAATGCTGTGGGTGACGAAGATGATGGTCTTCTTGAGCTCGGCCCAGATGCGCAACAACTCGTCCTGCAGGTTGCGCCGGGTCAACGCGTCCAGTGCGCCAAAGGGCTCGTCCATCAGCATCGTCGGCGAATCCAACGCCAGTACGCGGGCTATGGCGACCCGCTGGCGCATGCCGCCGGACAGGTCTTTTGGAAAGCGCAGGCGAAAGTCCGTCAGGCCCAGCATGCTTAGCAAGGCGCCGACCTTTTGCGCAATCTCGGCCTTGTCTGTGCCCTTGATCTCCAGTCCGAAGCCTATGTTCTGCTCCACCGTCATCCACGGGAATAGCGCGTACTCCTGGAACACCATGCCACGGTCCGGGCCCGGGCCGGTGACGGTGGTTCCATTCACGGTGATGGCGCCGGAGCTGGGCAAAGAGAAACCGGCCACCGCGTTCAGCAGCGTGGACTTGCCGCAGCCAGAGGGTCCGAGCAGGCACACAAACTGGCCCTCGGGAATCTCCAGGTTGATGTCGCGCAGCGCCACGACCTCTTTGTCGGAGGTCTTGAAGATCTTGTTGACGGCCTTGACTTGAATGTGTGTTGTATTCATATCAGCTCTCCAGGCCACGGTGCCAGCGCAGCAAATAGTTGTTGAGTTTGTTCATGCCAATGTCCAGTGCCAAGCCAATCAGGCCGATGGTGAACATGCCGGCCATGACCTTGTCGGTCCACGAATATTCGCGGGCTTCATTGATGCGAAAGCCCAGGCCATCGGGCACGGCAATCAGCTCGGAGACGATCACGATCATGAAGGCCGCGCCAATCGCAATCCGCACACCGGCCAGGATGTAGGGCGTGGCGGCAGGCAACATGACACGCAGGAATAGCGTGCTCTGGTTGGCGCCCAGGTTGCGTGCGGCCCGCAGGTAAATGCTGTCGACCTGGCGCACACCAACGATGGTGTTGATCAGCACCGGGAAGAAGGCCGCGATCGCAATCATAAAGACCGCCGGCGGATTGCCCAGACCGAACCACAACATGGCCAGCGGTGTGTAGGCGCTGGGCGGAATCGGACGCAGGATTTGCACCAGGATGTACATCTTGTCGTAGATGCGCTGGTTGGCGCCCATCAGGATGCCGATCGGCAGGGCCAGGCCCGCGCCGATCAGAAAACCGATCAATACCCGGTACATGCTGCCCCAGGCATCACGCAACAGCTCGCCCGATACCGCCCAGGCCAGCCAGCTGCCGGCCTCGGGCGCATAGGCCTCCATCGGCGCCAGGTATTGCAGCCAACGCTGTGCCACCGCCAGCGGTGATGGCAACTTCAGCGGGTTGACCCAGCCCAGCACACAGACCAGTTGCCACAGTGTTATCACCGCCACGGGCACGATGAGTCCTGACGCAATGGCGCGCCAATTGATTTTGCTCATGCCGGTTGCTCCTTATTTGACGGCCAGGCTCTTCTTGGCCTGGTCTAGCAGGTCGGTGCGGACCCAGTCGCTTGCCACCGGTGGCTTGGCCATCTTGCCCACGCCGTACTTGGCCATGGTGTCGGTGGTGGTCTGGATATGCGCGGCGGTCACGTCATAGGAATAAGGCGAGTTGGCAATCGCGTCCTGGAAGTCGTCCGACGTGATCTGTCCCTTGAAGATGGTTTCTCGCACGTATTTCTCGGCCTGGCCCTTGGTCTCGATAAAACCCTTGGTGGACTCCACAAAACAGCGCATGAATTTCTCCGCTACCGCGCGGCGGTCCTTGTAGAAACTCTCGGTCATGACCAGCGTGCGGATCGGTTCACCAATCGGTGTGTCATACGGCTTCATGACTTCCACGCCAAAACCCTTGTTGATGGCCTGTGAGGATTGCGGCTCGCTCTGCATGATGGCGTCCAGGTTCTTGCCCAAGAGCGCCTGGTTCAGGTCGGCAAAGGCCAGGTAAACCACCTGCACGTCCTTGCCCGGCTGGTCGGACATGCTCAGCCCGTTTTGCCCCAGCTGCGCCGCCAGCAACACCTCATGGATGCCACCGCGGGTCACGCCCACGCGTTTGCCCTTCAGGTCCTTGACCGATTTGATGTTGGCGTCAGGTCGCGCGACGAGGCGGGCGCCACCCTTGGCAAATCCGGCCACGATGTAGATGGGCGCGCCATTGGCGCGCGCGGAGATGGCGCCTTCGGAAGCCGTGGCGCCCACATCGAGTTCGCCGGCCAGTATCGCCTGCATGACGTCGGGGCCCTTGGCGAACACATGTTCTTCCACCTTGATGCCGCACTTGGGTGCAATTTCCTTGATATAGGAAATCGCACCGTAGTGGGCGAATTTGAGATTGCCCAGGCGGACCACGTCTTGCGCGTGTGCGGCGCCAGTGATCAGTGTCGAAAGTGCCAGGGTGCGGATCAGATTTTTCATCAGCATGTTTGTCTCCAGTAAATTTGGGTGCGGGTCGCCGATTACTGGTTTGCATGCTCCGTGCCAGCCGCTGCGCACGCGTAAGCCATTGATTCGCAACAAGTTTTAAAAATCACCGGCGCCGCAACCGTCTGAAACTTCAGAATGCGGGGCTGTAATTCCGGTTTTCCGCGCGGATGTAAAGTGATGCCAGAATCTGGCTGTGCAATGGCGCACTGACCCGGCCGTCGGAAAGCCACACAATGGCTGGGCGACGGTTTCGCAGCAACACGGACACACCACAATCACTATGCCCCGTACCCATCTGTTGATTCCACATCTGTTCATCGGCGCGCTGCTGGCGGTGTTTGTGTCGGCGGCCGCGGCCGCTTCTGCGGTACCGGCTGCCAATAACGCCGCCAGCTTGCTGGCCAAGCAGGCCGAGTTTCAAACCCAGCTGCAGGGCAAGACCTTCGGCGAGCCGCTGCACCTGGTATCGCAAGACAGTGGCAGCCGCTTGCATGCCGATGTGTATGCGGAGCTGAACGCCCCCTTTGCAACCGTCAGCACCTTGCTGGGCACACCTGACACCCTGTGCGGCGTGTTGTTCCTGCACCTCAATGTGCGGTCCTGCCAAGCCAAGCGGGGCGCCAACGGCGATGTACTGATGTTGACTGCCGGCCCCAAGCAAGGTGTGACAGGAGGCACGTCGTACAACATGGCCTATGCCATGCACGTGGAGACCTCCAGCGCCGATTATTTGCGCGTGTCCTTGGCGGCGACCAGCGGGCCGCTGTCCACGTCGGACTACCGCATCGTTTTTGAGGCCACACCGCTGGAGGGCGAGCGCACCTTCCTGCACTTTGGTTATGGTTACAGCTATGGCAGGATGGCCAAGATGGCCTTGAACCTCTATCTGGCCACGGCCGGGCGCAACAAGATCGGGTTCAGCGTGGTCGGCAAGGGCAGCGATGGCAAACCCGAATTTGTGCAGGGTGAGCGTGGTTCGGTCGAGCGCAACGTGATGCGCAATTACCTGGCGCTGCAGGCCTACACCGGTGTCACCACCGGCACGCCGCAAGCGCAAATGGACGCCCGCCTGCGCGCCTGGTTCGCACTGACGGAGCGGCATCCGGCCCAGTTGCATGAGCTGACGCTGGATGAGTACCTGGCGCAAAAACGTGAAGACCTGGCCAAGATGGCCACAGCTGCGCGTTAGGGGTCACTTGTAGTGGGCGTGGGCTAGCGCCTACGTGGCTGGGGGTATCAATCGGGTAGCGGGTTTTGCTCCGTGTCCCCCGCCCTTCGGGCTCCTCCTTTACCTGCGCAAAACCCACTACCCGATTGATACCGCGCGGCGTGTTTGTGCCCCAAGGGGTGCAAAAATATCCGTTCATATCACCTGTTCCGAGGTGATCTTGGCGTACCAACCATCGCAAGCAAAGTGTCGAGCAGCAGGCATGGGGTGGCTGTTCTGCGCAGGTAAAGGAGGAGCCCGCGTAGCGGGCGGGGGACACGGAGCAGAACGGCCACCCCATGCGTGCTGCGGGCGCAACAAAAAAACGCTTACCCCGACCCTGCTGCGGGCGCAAGAAACGAAACCTCCCGGGAGAAGGTGCTACGGACTAACCAACCCATCCATCCGCACCACCTCAAAACTTGCGCCCTTGACGCTGCCCAGTTCTGACACCAGCTTGTCATTGTTCCAGCGCGGATCGGGTGCGCCGCTGACATACCAGTTGGAGCCGTTGTCGGCCACAAACATGCCGTAGGTCTTCATGCTTTGCAGAATCGCCTTGGATTCGGTGCTGAAGCTGCTCGGAATCACATAACTAGCCTTCAGCCGCACCCGCATGCCCATGGGCGGCACATTGGCGCTGGTGTTACTCGACGCCCAATGTGTTGCTGGCGGCACGTACGCGCGTCGGGTGCTGCTGACGGTGAAGCGCAGTGCATGGCGGATCACGCCGGTGGAAGCCTCGTCGTAACGCGCCAGGCCGGGGAAGATCGGCAGGCCGGCCGCGTCGGCGCTGGTCCAGCCCGGTCGCCCGCCGGGGCGCACAGTGTTGGAGTCCAGGTGGAACACGGCGCCGCCGCTGGCCTGCCAGGCGCCGCCGGCTTGCGGGTAGGAGTTGCCAGTTTCGTACAGGCGGTTGGTGTCGCGGTCTATGATCAGCACATGGCGGTCGCCGCCAAAGGCACTGCCGTTGGCCTGCTGGCCTTCGATAGGCGCATTGGCGGGTATCGGGTAGGGGCCGGGGTCGCTTTCGTCGCCGTAGTCGGTAAACGTGACGGCCACCTTGGGTTGGGAGGAAGACACCACGACGTAGGGGATGCCAATCGGCGCACCCTCGTACAGGCCGGCGCCAAAATCCGGGTGCAGGCCACGGGTCAGGCCTATGCTGGTTATCAGCGCGTCGGAGTTGGGGTCCACGGCGGCGCCGGAGATGTCGGTGTTCCAGGCATTGCTGGCCGGGAAGGGCAGCGCACCGTTCAGGCTGGCGCCGGCGCCCAGGCTGGCACCGGCCAGGTTGGCGTACACGGTGCCGGAGGAGGGTGTGCCCGTTGTGCTGCCGCCCACACTGACCAATGCATACGAGGTGATGCGCACGCGCACATTGTTGTAGGTGGTTCCCTGGAACGTCACCGCACCCAGCGTCAACAGGTTGGTGGCCGGGTCAAACGTGTCCCCTCCCGGCGTTCCGTTATCGACACCCAGCAACTCAAAGGCGTTCACCGTTGCCCGGACCTGGCTGTAGCTGGCCCCGCCCATGGACACCGTGTCCAGCGAGAGCAGCTTGCTGGCCGCATCGAAAGTATCCAGCGCCTGGGCCCGAAACGTCGCCCCGAACAAGGACACCAGTACCATCGCCGTAGCCGTGCCCGCCAACGTCTTGTTTTTTGACTTCATGGTTTTACCTCTGCGACCGCATGGCCTATCTTCGCCGCTGGGTGTCGGATTATCTGACAGCGGCGTGCCGATTTTGTAACCGTTGGTGTTGGGGCGGGGGGCGAAAATACCCAATTCAGGTTTATTTCCCCAGGGCGTATAAGGTAAATTCCCCTCTAGCCCTCGCGAAGTTTGTTTACTTAGCTATTTAATTGATAGCAACTACGAGACTCCGCATTGCTCTCCTTGTGTGTGTGAAGGGTGCACGGAGGTGTCAGATAAACTGGCCCTTCAGTCTGTCCACACCGCATCCACCGTCTATCGCAATACCACCACCATGCAAGTCCTTATTGTTGGCACCGGCAAACTGGCCACCGAACTCCTGCAAGCCCCGGGGCTGGGCGCAGCCGCCGCGGCCCCTGTGCTGCCCTGGACGGACCGGGATCAGAACAACACGGCCCCGGCAATTGTTGTGCACGCCGGGTCTGGCAGAGAGCTGCAGGACGCCATCGCCTACTGCCAGGCCAGTCGCTCCGTGCTGGTCGAACTGGCAACCGGGTCTGATGCAGACGCGCCGCCGCAGGGGTTTCCGGTGGTGGTGTGCCCCAACACCAATATCCTGATGCTCAAGTTCATGCACATGCTGGAAACGAGCGGGCATCTGTTCAAGGGTTACGCCATCGAGCTGACGGAATCGCACCAGCAGCAGAAGACCTCGGTGCCCGGCACGGCCGTCAGCATGGCGCAGTCCCTCGGGCTTGCCGACGGCGCCGTGCGCTCCGTACGTGACCCGCAGCAGCAGGCGGCGCAGTTGCGGATACCCGCCGAGCATCTGGCGCGCCATGCCTACCACCACATCGTGATTGAAGACCCGGTCTGCAGCGTCACGCTGGAAACCCGGGTCTATGGCGCATCCCCCTATGCAGAGGGTGTGGCCCGCATCCTTGCCGCGATCCGCGCCCATGCGCTGGAAGACCGGATGTATCTGATTGACGAGTTTGTCGAGCGGGGCTGGGTCTGAGCCGCTAGGGTCGGATCCTGGCTGTGTGCAACAGCGCACGGACAGCGACATCCGCGTGTGGCACCGTTGGGCTACCGATGCATGCAAGGCAAATACTTCTATTTGTCTTCGGTCATGCGAACTCAGAAAGCCAACGATGTCGACTACCAAAGCCCCCCATTTCGCCCAACGCTATTCCATGTTTCTGCGCCCCGCATTGGTGGCGGCCGCGCTGGTTGCGGGTTCCCTGGCGGTGCATGCCGCAACCAAGGAGACGCCATCAGCACCCGAGAAGGCCGTCAGCAAAGCCGAACGTGCGGTGTCCGATAGCTGGATCACCGCCAAGGTGAAGTCGGAAATTTTGGCCAATAGCGTGTCCAAGGCATTCAAGGTCAAGGTTGTGACCAAACAAGGGGCCGTCACGCTCAAGGGCAAGTTGCCCAGCCAGGATGCCATTGACCTGGTGAAGATGATTGCCGAAAAGGTCAAGGGCGTGAACAGCGTCGATGTGTCCGGTCTGACCATCGCCGGCTAATAACACGCACTGATGGGGCGTGGATTGCGCGCCGATACCCATGAATGACTTTCCCATTGTCTGTGTTGGCGGTTCGGCCGGAGCGCTGGATGCCTATATCCGGCTGCTGCGAAATCTCCCGCCCAGCATGGGGGTAGCCATCGTCATCGTGAACCACATCACCGCGGTGCCGACGCGTTTGCATGAGGTGCTGCGACGCTTTACGAAGATGCCAGTAGAGCTGATCTCGGAGCGGCTGCAGATAACGCCCAATCGGGTATTCGTCATTCCGTCCAACCGGGACCTGCATTTGGAGAATGGCGAGTTCCGTCTCAAGCCGATTTCCAAACCGGGTGGCTGGCCCAATGTTGTCACTGTCTTTTTGCGCTCGGTGACAAAGAGCTGGAGCGGCAAGGTTATCGCCGTGATCGTCTCGGGCTTTGATGCCGACGGCACCGCAGCGCTGCGCGAGATCAAGGCGCTAGGCGGCCTCACGATTGCGCAGCAGCCCAGTACCGCCGCCCAACCGGATATGCCAGAAAGCGCAATCGGCAGCGGGTACATTGATTTTGTGTTGTCGCCGGAGGATATTGCGAACGCCATCACGCGTATGGTGGGCGAGCAAATGCAGGACTCGGGCATTCGCTAGGCTTCGCCAAGGTTCTTCTGGACTTTGTCCAGCATGTCTGCGCCGGGACGACGTTATTGCAAGTCGCCCGTCGATTTGGGCGGTGCGGAGTTGAGTGCCAAATCGATTGCCGCAAAAAACGCATCTATCTTGAACGGCTTGGTCAGGTAGCGAAAGAATCCGGCGGACAAACCTTCGACGATATCCAGCGGCATGGCGTTGGCGCTGACGGCCAGTACCGGGATATGCTGGGTGGCGGGGTCCTGGCGCAGGATTTTCATGGCATCGACCCCACTGATGCCGGGCAGGTTGATGTCCATCAGAATCACGTCCGGGCGGAAGGTCCGGGCCAATGCGATACCTTGCGTGCCGTCTGCCGCTCTCAGCAGTTTCAGATGCGGACGGGCCGCCAGAATTTGTTCGACCATTTCCGCGTTGGTCTGGTTGTCTTCAACATACAGAATGGTGTGCGGTGTTTGGTCCTGCGCCGCAGGTGACTCCGTGGGCTGGGGTGAGCCTTCTGCCGCATGGGCCAACCTTGCGGGAGGTGGTCGGGCCATGCTGAACTCGACCCAGAACACGCTGCCAACACCCTCCGTGCTGTGCACGCCGATTTTCCCACCCATCAATTCGGTCAACCGCCGGCTCACGACCAGCCCAATGCCGGTTCCCTCGGTTGTACTGCATTCCTGGCCGAGCCGATTGAAGGTCTGGAACAGCTGAGAAATCTTCTCGGCGCTCAAACCATGGCCGGTATCCTGAACGCTGATGCGCAGGCATTCGGTTGCGGTGGTTTCCATGGTGACGTCTACGGCGCCGCCGGTGCGGTTGTATTTGATGGCGTTGGACAGCAAATTGACGATGACCTGCTTGAGCCGGGTCGGATCGGCAATGACCAGGTCGGGGCTGGTCAACCGTGGGAACTGGAGCCGGATGCCTTTGCTGTCTGCCTGGGGTTCGACCAGGCTTTGGCAGTCCAATAACACGTGCGCCAGCAGCACCGGCTCCAGCGCCAATGACAGCTTGCCGGACTCGATCAAAGCCAGATCCAGTATCTCGTTGACCAGAGACAACAGATACCACCCGCCACCCATGATCTTGTCGACCTTGCCCTGCTGCGGCGGTGTTAGTGCCGGCGGCCCCACTTCCAGCAACTGGGCAAATCCCAGGATGGCATTCAATGGCGAGCGCAGTTCATGGCTCATGCTGGCCAGAAAATCCGACTTGGCCCGGTTCGCCTGTTCCGCCGCCGCCGTGGCGCGCTGAAGCTCCACGTTCTTGTGCTGCAGGATTTGATCCAGCTGTTTGCGGGAGCCGATATCGCTGTTGATACTGATGAAGTGGGTCAGCTGACCCTGGTCGTCCAGTACCGGCGAGATGGTCAGTTCGTTCCAGAAGCTGCTGCCATCCTTGCGGTAGTGCAGCAGTTCCCCCGAAAATCCCTGTCGGCTCCGGGTGGCCTGCAGCATCAATTTTGCAGCGGTGTTATCGGTCAGAGGGCCGTTGAACAGTGAACAGTTCGCACCCACCAGCTCCAACTGCGTATAACCGGTCATTTTCAAGAAGGCCGCATTTGCGGAGACCACACACAGGTCCGGTGTGGTGATCAAAATTCCTTCGGAGACAGCGCGCAAAGCCATGTCGCTTACGCGCAGCTGGTCTTGCGCTACCTTGCGTTTGTGGATGTCGGTCAGCACGAGACGGTGCATGTGACAGCCCGTTGCGCTCTGCGCCCGCGTGGCCGTCAGTTGCGCCCAAAACAACACCCCACCGTGCTGGAGCAGGCGCAGTTCGCAGGATTGGGGCTGGCCGGTCTCCATCAGCCTTCTGCAGTGCAGGTAGTAGATGTCCTGGTCGGCCGGTGAAATGAAATCCAGGATGGTCCGCCCAATCAGCTCACCACAGGTGATGCCCAGCAAAGCCGCGGCCGTCAGATTGGCTTCCAGGATGCGCTCCGTTTCGCTGACAGCGCAATAACCAACCGGCGCCATGTCATACAGGTCGAAATAGCGCGAGCGTGCGGTCTCAAGCTCGGCGTACGCGCGGCGCAGCTCTTCGTTTTGCGATTCCAGCTCAGCCTTGTGGAGGCGCAGTTCGTGGACCAGCTGCCGTGCGGCGTGCGCGGGAAGTGGGGCGCGGCGCTCGGGCATGCCGTCGGGGCGAACGCTTTTCTCAGCCCCAGTGTGCGCTTCCAGCGCAACAACAATGGGTGTTTCCATGGGGCCCTCCGCCTGGTATTGTGGCCGCCACGCTTGGGTGCATCGCCGAGCCTCTTTTCAGGCAGTATGACAGGTTGCCGTTTGCGGCTGCAACGGCGCCGGTCCGCCCGCCGACTATTCCAGTGTCAGCAGATGTGACACGCCGGTTTGCAACAGCGTGGTGATAGCCGCCGCACCGACCGGATAACCAAAGTAGTAGCCTTGGCCTTCGTCGCAATGCAGTGCCAGCAGACTGGCATGCTGCTCCGGTGTTTCCACACCTTCGGCAACAATGCGTTGCCTGAGGCTTTTCCCCATGCTGATGACGGCGTTGACAATGCTCGCGTCGTCCGCATTGCTGGTCATCTGGTGCACAAATGATTTGTCGATCTTCAGCGTATCGATAGGGAAGCGTTTCAGATAACTCAGGCTGGAGTAGCCGGTGCCGAAGTCGTCAATCGCCAACTTGACGCCCAATTCTGCGATCCCATGCAACACGGATTCAGCAGATTCCGCATCCCGGATCAGCACGCTTTCGGTCACTTCAATTTCCAGATACTGTGGCTCAAGGCAGGTCTCGTCGAGCGTCGCGCGCAAATTCCCCAGGAAATTGTCGGCACGGAATTCAATCGCCGACGCATTCACCGCCACGGTGATAGGCGCCAAGCCTGCCTGCTGCCACGCCTGGGCCTGCTGGCAGGCTTCACGCAGCACCCAGCGCCCAATGGGCCGGATCAAACCACAGTCTTCGGCGATGGATACAAAGTCCATGGGGTGCAGCAAACCGCGCTCTGGGTGCTGCCAGCGTATCAGGGCCTCGACACCCACAATGGCGCCACTGTGCAGCGCAATCTTGGGCTGGTAGTGCAGCACAAACTCTTGGCGTTCCAGGGCCTGGCGCAGACTGGATTCAATCGATTGGCGCTCCACCGCACGCGTATTCATCTCTTGCTCGAAGAACTTGAAATTGTTGCGGCCGTTTTCCTTGGCGTGGTACATCGCGGTGTCGGCGCACTTCAAAAGGGTGTCCACTACATCACCATCGTCCGGGAAGACGCTGATGCCAATACTTACGCTGACATGGAGATCATGGCCATCGATCGCGTGCGGCAGCGCAAGCGCCGCCAGTATTTTCTGTGCCGATTGCGCCGCATCTTCCACATGTTCCACCGCAGGCAGCAGGACGACAAATTCGTCTCCACCCTGGCGGCTGACGGTGTCGGATTGGCGCATGCACGCCACCAGCCGCTGCGCCACCGATTGCAGCAGTTGGTCGCCCACCCCATGCCCCAGGGAGTCATTGATGTGTTTGAACCGGTCCAGATCCATGAACAACACGGCAAGCTTGCCGCCTTGGCGACGGGCTGTCTCGATGGCCTGGCCCAACCGGTCTTGCAACAGCATGCGATTGGGCAGGTCCGTCAGCCCGTCGTGGTGGGCCAGATGGTCCAGCTTGACCTTGGCTGCTTCGACCTGTTCGGCCAGCTTGGTTGCGTCAATGGTTGCAATGACCAGGTACGCGTTGGCCTGCTGCAGCATATCGATGTGGTCGGCGGCCGTTGCATGGTAGGCATGCTCCGCAGTGCGGATGTCCGTCTCCCGCGCAGTTGCGGCCTGTTCGCGCGTATGGGATTCAACTTCCCTGGTTTGCGTGGCACTCTCGCGGGCCAATACGGCATCTTCCCGCTGGTCGGAAACCCCCTCCCGTGCATTCGCGGCGCCCTCGCGCAGCGTGACCAATTTTTCGCGACTGGCTAAAGTCGCTTCATGGTCAGCGGTCATTTTTCTTCGATGGCCAATGGTCTTCTTTGGTCCACCAGATCCGCCAGGAAATTTATTGTTTTTCATTGCTAACTCCCTTATCTACGTTGTGTACTCTGTGTTTACGGCGGCGGGTTTGGCGTGGGCCTGCCGGTCATGATTCCGGTATATCCACGCAAGGTTTTGCCAATGGTGATGCCTTCCTCTGTAATGTCGAACAGTCGAATATCCTTGCTGTGTGCACTGCCGCGTATCTTGACCACGGCCATGGCACGTTTGAGCTGGCCTTCGATTTCGATGTAACGCTGCATGACAATCGCGTCCGCCAGAAAAGAACTTCCAAATGGACTAAAGCGCAAATCGGTGTACCGGTCCTCCAGCTCGGAGGTCATCAGTATGGTCACGCCCATACCGGTCAACTCGGCAACCATCCGGTACAGCGACCCGCGAAAATCTTCGCTGAACTCGGGCGCCAGCGCCAACTCGAAGCCGGACAGCGAATCAATGACCACGCGTTTGGCCTGCATGTGATTGATCATCTCGATGAGGTCGTGCAGGGTCTCGTCGATGGACAAATCCAGCGAACGGGTATCGATCACGCCCACTTGGCCAGCCTTGATCATGGAATACAGCTTCACATTGCCCAGCAACTGGCTCGGGCTTTTCTCAAATGCCGCGATGACGCCGCACTCACCCAAACGGGCGCCTTCGGCCAGGAACTGTGTGGCCAGTATGGTCTTGCCCGACCCCGATGGACCGACCACCAACAGCGAATAACCAGCCGGCAGGCCACCGCCCAGCATTTCGTCCAGATGGGGTGTCCCCATCGCCAAACGTGCAACGCCGTGTTTGCCGTTGGACACCGATTCAACCGCCAACCCCTGTTTGACAATCGCCCGCGGAAACACCTGGATGCCACGGTCACTGATACGAAACGTGTGCAATCCCGTCGCCTGGGCCTGGCCGCGCATCTTGACCACTTGCATCTTGCGCACCATGGAATTGCGTTGCATGTGTTGTGAAAGCCACACAATGCCATCGGCCACCGCGAAAATGGGGCTGGTCTGTGATTCAGGCACCGTGTATTCGCCCACCAGCACGGTGGTTGCCATCCAGCTTGCCATCAGCATGCCAAGGCGCTGCACAAAATTCTGCTGTTGAGATACCCATTGGTCGGCGGTTTTGCCGGCCATTGCGACCGAACGGAATGAATCGATAAACACCAGGCTGGGGGCGTAGTTTTTTACTTCGTCTGCAATGCGGGTCAATACCCGGTCCAGATCACCGTCCAGCAGGTCGGCCGACAGGTTGACGAAGCGGATCGATTGATTGACCTTGGCCACGTCGAAATACGCGAACTGCTGCTGGTAACGCAGCATCTTCAACGGAGGCTCCCCCAGTATGGTGATGAACAGTGCACGGTGGGTCGGGCTTGCCGAGGCAAACATGATCTGGTGTGCCAGCGTGGTTTTGCCACTGCCCGGCGCGCCGGCAATCAGATTGAAAGAGTATTCCAGCAGTCCGCCACCCAGCAAGTCATCCAGGCCAGGTACGCCTGTTGCGAGACGCCGTATGTTGATGTTTCTATCCATTTTTGCAGTCCTTGTCGGCCTTGCTGAGAACCCCATTGCCCCAAGCTGTTTCCAGCATGCGGGCCGTTAATGGCTCGCCAATCAACGACGCCAGAATGTCTGTGAACGTGATCAGCAAGACGCGGTTGGCTTCAGAGGCCAACTCTGGCGTTTTGTTTTCAAGGCTTGCCTTCAAGTCCGCGAACCGGCTTTCAACCGGTGCGCCGGCCACACTGGCAGCGAGCCACGGAAACCACGCCTGGGTCAGCGACACTGCTCTCGCATACAGCGAATCGAAGCCATTCGCACCCACGATGGCGATGATTTGGGTTGCCAGCGGGTACCACAATTCGACCGGTGCGCCGGCCGTCGTTTCGGCGTGTTGTGATGTGTGTCGCTCGATGGACCGGTGGCGCGATAGGTGGAGGGTTTCCATAAATCTGTCACCCGTGGGCCGCGTTGTGCAGCGTCAGATTCTGCGCTTCAGCGCCACCACGCGGCGCTCTGCGCCGCCCATTTGTTATCCTGCCTGCGCGCAGGCCCCGACTCTCACATGCAGCGCCCTGTGGTTTGATTTTCAAGGGGGACCCCGCTGCAATGGTTGGAACCGTGGGCTGAAATTCAGATGGAAATCCGAATTTAATGGGCCGGGCGCGGAAGTTCCGTTCGCTACCGTACCCCCGCGAAAAGTGGCGCCAAACGGATCAAAACAGTGCCAGCAACTACCGGTTGCCAGCTTGGGGTATTCAGGTGCAGGCGACATGGCCCGGCATAAATACCCAATTCGGGGTTATTTCTGAGCGTTGCGAGCGGTTCAGGCCTATAGCCCCCGTAGTATATGGATACTGCGCTACATAATCAGTAGCGTTTCCGGGCGCGCCACGGGTCCGGCGCGCCCTTTCCCATTACACCTTGGGCGGATCGGTTTCGCGTTGTGGATGCCGGTGCCGGGTGATGCCCTGGATGAACTGCTCCACATAGGCCGGCCCCACCTCGTCGGAGAAGATCAGCCCCGGGTCGGCACTGCCACCCGGAAGTTCGGTGGGCAGGTTCGCCATATTGATCAGCCGGGTCGACATACCAAGCACCAGCAATGTTTTGCCGTGGCGAAACTGGTTCTTGATGCATTCCATGGTGTGGCCATCGCGCCCCAGCGCAGCCACCGCGTCCACGCCGTCGGGCAGCACCATGGCGTCGAATACAAAACCGGGTTCGTTTTCCAGTGAGGCGTCGGCATGGATGACCGCGCCGTCCGTTGTCCTGATCCGTCCGATGCGCGGTGCCACATACCGTGGCGTAGCGCCCTGTGCCGCCAGTGCCGTGTGGACCGCGGCCGCGCTTTTGCCCAGCATGCCATCGGCGGCGAGGATAGCGACCGTGCGCCCCTTGATGCTGCCGTCACCCGGCCGTGCGCCCAGCGACAGTGCCCTGGAAACCGTGACCTCGGGATGGGGCGGCCGGGCCAGGGCGCGCGGCATGGGTTCGGGCAGCGTCTCCATGCCCAGGCCGTCGGCGACCCGCTGGGCCAGCGCCTGCGACACATTGCGCAACGAGGCCACCATGCGCTGGCGAATGGCGGGCACCGTGACCTTGCTCAGCTCGAAGCGGAAGGCCGCCGCAATGTGCGCCTGCTCCGTCGCTGTCTGGCTATCAAAAAACAGCGTGGCCTGGGTGTAATGCTCGGCGAATTTCTCCGGCTTGCCGCGCAGCTTGGACTGCTGTTCCTGCTGCGCGGCCAGGCGCTCGGGCACGGTGACAAAACCCTGGCCCGCACCCGCCTGGAACGGACAACCGCCGCCCAGTGAGTTGGGTTCGTAAGACACGCGTCCCCGCGGGATCGCCTGGCGGTGCAGACCGTCGCGCTGGTTGTTGTGGACCGGGGCGACCGGAGCGTTGATGGGAATCTCATGGAAATTGGGTCCTCCCAGGCGGGTGATCTGTGTGTCGACATAGGAATGGATACGCCCGGCCAGTAGCGGGTCGTTGGAGAAATCGATGCCCGGCACCACATGGGCGGCGCAAAAAGCCACCTGCTCGGTTTCGGCAAAAAAATTGTCCGGATTGCGGTTCAGCACCAGACGACCCACGGGCTGGATGGGCACCAGCTCTTCGGGTATTAACTTGGTCGCGTCTAGCACATCGAAGCTGAAGCCTTCCGCCTGTTCCTCGGTAAAAATCTGCAGGCCCAGTTCATATTCGGGATAAGCGCCCGCCTCGATGCGCTCCCACAGGTCACGCCGGTGGTAGTCGGGGTCGGCACCGGAAATCTTCACGGCCTCGTCCCAGACCAGCGAGTGGGTACCGTACTTGGGGCTCCAATGGAACTTCACGAATACCGAGGCGCCGTCCGCATTCACCAGCCGGAAGGTGTGCACACCAAAGCCCTGCATCGTGGCGTAGCTGCGCGGGATGGCGCGGTCACTCATCAGCCACATCAGCATGTGCGTGGATTCGGGCATCAGTGAGACGAAATCCCAGAACGTGTCGTGGGCACTGGCGGCCTGCGGCATCTGGTGGTGCGGCTCGGGTTTGACCGCATGCACCAGGTCCGGAAACTTGATCGCGTCCTGGATGAAAAACACCGGCATGTTGTTGCCCACCAGGTCCCAGTTGCCCTCATCGGTATAAAACTTGACGGCAAAGCCGCGCACATCACGCGCCGTGTCCTTGGAGCCGCGCTCACCGGCCACCGTGGAGAAGCGCACAAACACCGGTGTGGTCTTGCCGGCCTCCTGGAAGGGCGCGGCCTTGGTGTACTGGGTCAAGGGCGCATAACACTCAAAGAAACCGTGTGCAGCGGAGCCTCGTGCATGCACGATGCGTTCGGGGATGCGCTCGTGGTCGAAGTGGGTGATCTTTTCACGCAGTATGAAGTCTTCCAGCAGCACCGGGCCGCGCAGCCCGGCCTTCAGCGAGTTCTGGTTGTCCGCAATGGCCACGCCCTGGTTGGTCGTCAGGCGTTGGCCGCCCGAGTCCACGCGCACGCGGTCCAGCGGTCCCGTGCTGGCGTTGAGGCCCTCGGGTACCACGCCACCGGTCTTTGGTGTGCTGTTCTCTTCGCTGAGTGTGCTGCCGGTGGGCAGGCGGGATTCGGGCGCCAGTGTCTGCCCGGTTTGTGGATGTGCGGCGTTGGCCGCGCCGTGTTCCAGGGACTTGTTGGTATTGAATGGCATGGCCGCGGCCAGCCTATCGGTCTGCGCCGTCTTGGCGCCTGCAGCGCCAGTGGCACGCGTGGCGGCACTTTCGGTATGGCCTTGCCGGCGTGCCGGGGCCGTGCTGCGCTTTTTCATACCACGGCGCCTTCCTGCTCGGCCATCAGTTCTTCCTTGCGCGCGCTGATTTCGGCGCCCAGCTCCTTCAGGTCGAGCTTGCTGGATTTGGCCTTGGGAAAGATTTCGTTTTGCTCTTCCTTGACATGGTGCTTCACGTATTCGGACAACACCTTGATCTTGGCGTCGAACATTTCACCGTCCGGATCAACCCCTTCAACCTGCGCAATCAGCGCCTTCAGGCTGGCATGCTCCACCGTGGCTTCTGGTACCAGTTCCTTGTCCTTCAGCGCCTTCTTGACCGCGGGGTAGAAGATCTCTTCCTCGACCTGGGCGTGCACGCTCAACTCCTTGCAGATGCGCGACACGATCTCCTTTTTTCGGCCGGGCGCACGCGCCTTTTCATAGTCGGCGAACAGGCTGTTGACCAGTTTGTGGTCGGCGCGCAGGAGTTCGGTCGCATCTTTGTTGGCCGCAGGTGCGCGTGCCGCGCCATTGGATCGGGTGGTGGTCGCAGTTGCCATGGTTGTTTCCCCCTTTTTTGGTATTGCTGGTTAAAGAAGCGCAGCCCGCGGTGTCAGCGCGTGGCGTCATTGGAGATCGGACCAGCCGGCGATGAACGCACCGGCTACAAGAGAAGTCAGGATCCATAGGGCCAGATAGGCCAAAACTACACGCAGCTTGCTGGCATTGCGGTGTGGTGCGGGTTTGGAGCGCGGCGTATTGGTGTGCATGATGGAGTCCCCCTGGGCGTCCACGGTAGTGCCGGTTTTGGCTTCCATCTGTACGCTGTCAAACACAGGCAATGTGCTGCGGGTGCGGTGGCTGAGCAGGCGGGGAAAGGGCCCGTGCACTGCCTTGCCGTGCGATGGCGCACAGATGGTGGCTGCATGCAGCAGGACGATGCATTCACCACCGTCTTTTGCTGCAACAGATGCGGTGGTGCACCCGCCATTGAATGGGGCGCAACCAACAAACATTCATCAACCAAATTTTTGAGGTGACCCGACTATGCAAAAAACGATGAAACGCAGGAAAACCAACCGCGATCCGATTACCGGTTCCCCTGGCGCCCACCCTGTAGGAACAGGTATTGGTGCGGCGGTCGGGGGCGCGGCCGTGGGCGCCGCGGCCGGCACAACAGCCGGCCCGGTTGGCACCGCCATCGGCGCCGCTGCCGGCGCAGTAGTGGGAGGACTGGCCGGTAAAAGTGTCGCCGAAGCAATGGAGCCCACCGACGAGTCCGCGGAAACCGCCTATTGGCGCGACAACTTCGTGTACCGCCCCTATGTGGGCAGCGGAGCCAGTTTTGACGACTTCGGGCCGGCCTACGACTTCGGCGCGCGCGCGTTTGGCAGCTACAGTGGCCGCAGCTTCGAGGAAGCCGAAGCCGACCTGGGCCGTGACTGGGACAGCGCCCGGGGCACATCCAGCCTGACATGGGCGCGCGCCCGCGAGGCCGCCCGTGATGCGTGGGAGCGGCTGCGCCAGTCGCGGCACGTCAACGGCGGCGCCTAGGTCGGCCGGTCCGCCCGCAGCTTACCCTCGCTTGCGGCATGCCGCTGCGCGCGCGCGTGGGTTGGCGTACCGACAGGCGCGGGCAATCGGCGCAGACTGCCGAGGATGCCAACCGAAAAATCAACCGCAGCCGATACACCCCCCAAACTGCCCGATGCCACGGAAGCGGGCAAGACCTTGACCGATGTTCTGGGGCAGGCCGAGCATGTGAAGGAGTTGGTGGAGCAAAGTGCGCAGGAGTTGTCATCGGTCAACACCGGGCTGGCGCGCGAGATGGAGCAGGCCGGTGAGGCGCCTGGAATGCGGCTTGCGCTGGAGAAGAGCCAAGCCGTCGAGGGCAAGGTGCAAGATGCGGCAGACAAGTTGTCTGTCGTGAATCTTGCGCTGGAAGCCGAAGTCAGCACGCGCCAAGCACTAGAGACGCAACTGGAGACGGTGACGCAAGAGGAAGAAGCCGCGCGCCATGCTGCTCTGCATGATCCATTGACCGGCTTACCGAATCGCACGCTGTTTGAAAACCGGCTGGAGCACGGACTGGCGCAGGCCAAGCGCCATGACCGGACACTGGCCGTCATGTTTCTTGATCTGGATGGCTTCAAGGCCATCAATGATGTGCATGGCCACGATGTGGGTGATGCCGTGCTACAGGCTGTCGCGCATAGACTGAAGGAAAACGCACGCGACGACGACACGGTCAGCCGTTTTGGCGGCGACGAATTTTTGTACCTGCTGACGGAGATCGAAAACGACCAGGACGCCATTCGGGTCGTGGAGAAAATTTGCGCTGCGATCCAGATGCCTTGTCAACTCAGTGTTGGCGAACTGGTGGTTCGTTGCAGCATTGGCATCGCGATCTTTCCCAAGAATGGCACAACGGCCAGCGCCCTCATCAAGAGCGCCGACACGGCCATGTACCAGGCCAAGCGCAACAAATCGGTCTATGCATTCGCCGCTTGACGTGGCATACCACACCCTCGCAGCGTGGGGGCAACACAAATCCGCGCCGGGCCGCCCCAAGCGGATTTAGCCCCCTCGGGGCTGATGGCTGCGGCTCCCGGCCTGCCTGCGCAGGGCGGGACAGCCAGAAGGGGCGATGCCTGTGGCAACGCCGCGGCCTGCAAGGCCAGCGACCCGC
>JAZKIR010000069.1:0-8680 GCA_040384785.1 Pseudomonadota bacterium | reverse complement strand
TCCATGGAGCGGTTGACCTCGGCCTTGACCTCGGCCATGTAGCTGCGCGCACGGCCCAGCAGGTTGCCGACCATGCGGGCCACACCGGGCAATTTTTCAGGACCAATCACCACCAGCGCAATCGCACCAATGATGGCGATCTTGGTGACGCCAATATCAAGCATGCGCCAGCCCTTTCACACCGGATAGTCTCCGGTGCGTTGCATCAGCTCTTGATTTTGGCTTCAACATCGATGGTGGACTTGGCTTCGGTCTTCTCGGTAGTGGGCAAGTTTGCCGCGGGTGGCGCTTCAGCCGTCTTCTCAGCTGTGCCATCCTTCATGCCGTCCTTGAATCCCTTGACCGCTCCACCGATATCCGAACCAATGTTGCGCAGCTTCTTGGTGCCGAAGATCACGATGATGATGACCAGAAAAATAATCAGATGCGTAGTAGAAAAGCCCATGGCTCACTCCTTGGTAGTTAAGGTATTTTAGGCGTTCACATGTCAAGCCGGTGGCAACATGCCGTCAACACCCTTACAAGCGTCAGCCGCGCAACCACGGACGGGGGCCACCCATGACGTGAAAATGCAAATGGTGGACCTCTTGGCCGCCCTCGGCTCCGGTATTGGTCAACACCCTGAAGCCGCCATCCGGATAGGGATTGCAGCCTTCTTGCTGGGCCAGCTTGGGGATCAGCGCCATCATGCGCCCCATCATGCCCGCATGTTCAGACCCCACATGGGCCATGGACGCGATGTGCTGCTTGGGAATCAGCAAAAAATGCACCGGCGCCCACGGATGGATGTCGTGGAAGGCATAAAACTCATCATCCTCGTACACCATACGGGACGGGATCTTGCGCGCAACGATCTTGCAAAACAGGCAATCGGGGTCGTGCCCAGCGGTCAACGCAGCGCTCATGCAGACATCTCCATGGGCAAGCCCTTGTTCATTGCAATCAGGCCGGTAGCAATACGGTACAGAAACCAGATGGAGATGCACAACCATGCAATCCAGCCCGGCACTACCAGCAACAGCCACAAAGGTGCGGTCAACAAATACAGGGCGCCGGCGATCAGCACGGAGCGGATACGCCAGCTAAAGTGTGATGCATGCCAAGTGCCTTGCGCATCGTCCCGCTTGATGAAATCAATCAGCAGCGCGGCCAATAACAGCACCGGGCCAAACTGGGCACCCGGAACCAGGGCGCCAATGGCGACGATCAGGTGCAACACATAACTGATGGAACCGATGGTGTTGAGCGCCCGGATGCGCTCAAGATTGGCGTGGTCCTGGTTAACACTTGGCGTGGGCAGGTTCGAAAAGTCTTGGGTCACTTCAACTCCTCCTCTCGGGATTTGATTTTGCGCAGAGCCTTTTCCTCGATGCCACTCGTGCCTGCGCGGCGCTCCAACTCGGCAATCACGTCACTGGGGCTCAGTTCGTAATGCGCCAGTGCCACCATACAGTGGAACCACAAATCGGCCACTTCACCCACCAGTTTGGCCTTATCTCCGCCATGGTCAGCGTCCTTGGCGGCCATCACCACTTCGGTGGCCTCTTCGCCAATCTTCTTCAAAAAGGCGTCCGGGCCCTTGGCCAGCAGCTTGGCGACATAACTCGTCGACGGGTCGCCACCGTTACGGGGCTTGCGCCCCTCCATGGTGGCAGCCAGACGGGCCAGAGCGTCAGATGAGTTTGGATTGGTCATGCTAATCAGTCGGGGACAGAGCTAAAGGTCTGTCCCGCAAAGTCATTGGTTTAGTTGGGGACAACGCTGAAGGTCGGTCCAGCAAGGATATTACTTATAGATGCTGTCAGGGTCTTTCAAGACCGGCTCGACACTTTTCCATTCGCCATCTTGCAAAACACTGAAGAAACAACTGTGGCGCCCCGTGTGGCAGGCTATGCCGGGCTCGTGCCCCAACTGTGTAACCTTGAGTAAGATGACATCGTTGTCGCAGTCCATACGGATTTCGTGCACCTTCTGCACATGGCCGGACTCCTCGCCCTTGTACCAGAGTTTGTTGCGTGAGCGGCTGAAGTACACCGCCTGGCCCAGCTCGGCCGTCTTTTGCAAGGCCTCACGGTTCATCCAGGCGAACATCAACACGTCACCCGTGCCCTGCTCCTGCGCGATCACGGGGACCAGGCCTTTGGAATCCCAGCGGATGTGTTTGATCCAGCCGACAGGGGAAGGGTTGGGGGTTGGGTCGGGGATTGCCATATGCTATTTAATTTATAGCTGCTTGCGCAGATTCTACGGGGGCTAGAGCCCTGGACTTGGGGTTTTGCCAAAAGACTTAAGGCTTACAGCCGAACCGGGATGCCGCGCTGCGCCATCAGGGCCTTGGCCTGGCCTACGGTGTACTCACCGTAGTGGAAGATGCTGGCTGCCAGCACCGCGTCGGCACCACCCTTGGTAATACCGTCGGCCAGGTCTTCCAGCGAACCCACGCCGCCGGACGCGATGACCGGCACGCTGATGGCGTCGCTGACCGCGCGTGTCAAGGCAAGATCAAAACCCGACTTGGTGCCGTCGCGGTCCATGCTGGTCAGCAAAATTTCACCCGCACCGCGGCGTGCCATCTCGGTGGCCCAGGCTACGGCGTCCAGGCCGGTGTTCTTGCGTCCACCATGGCTGTAGACGTCCCAGCCTTCGCCGCGCGTCAGTGCATCTTCGCCGCTGCGGCGCTTGGCATCAATGGCAACCACAATCGCCTGGGCGCCGAACTTCAGCGACGCGTCTTCAATGACCTGGGGGTTGGAAATGGCGGCCGAGTTGAAGCTGATCTTGTCGGCGCCGGCATTGAGCAGACGGCGCACATCGTCCACGGTCCGCACACCACCACCAACGGTCAGCGGAATGAAGACCTGCGAGGCCACAGCCTCGATGATGTGCAAAATCAAATCACGGCCATCGCTGGTGGCGGTGATGTCGAGGAAGGTGAGTTCGTCGGCGCCCTGGCCGTTGTAACGGGCTGCGATTTCCACCGGGTCACCGGCGTCGCGCAGTTCAACAAAATTGACGCCTTTGACGACACGACCACCGGTCACGTCCAGGCAAGGGATGATGCGTTTAGCAAGCATGGGAGATCATTCCTTGTTGGGGGCGGCGTACACCTTTTGCGCAATGGTTAAAGCCGTCGCGGCGCAGGGCCAGCCGGTATAAAACGCCAAATGCGTGATCGCTTCTATGACTTCGGCTTCCGTCAAGCCATTGTCAATGGCGCGTTTGAAATGGAATGGCAATTCATTCTGGCGGTACATCGCTACCAATGCGGCCACCGTGATCAAGCTTCTGTCACGCGGAGACAGATCGGGGCGCTCCCACATATCACCGAACAAAACATTCTTCGTAACCTCGCCAAACTTGGCGGCGTACTCCGTGATGGGCACTGTCTTTTCAACTGCACCGAGGGATGGGTTTTTGTCTTCGTTCATGGAATGTTAACTAGCGGGGCCCCGCCAGGGATGGCGTAGGGACTCAGCCGTTCAATTCGTCCGCGCGAGCCTGCGCTTTTTCAAAATCCAGGTCGCCGCTGTAGATGGCGCGTCCGCAGATCACGCCTTCCACACCGTCGTCTTCCACCGCGCACAGGGCTTCGATGTCGGACATATTGCTCAGACCACCGGAGGCGATGACCGGAATGGTCAGCGCTTGCGCCAGCTTGACGGTGGCGTCCACATTGATGCCGCTGAGCATGCCGTCGCGGCCGATGTCGGTGTAGATGATGGATTCGACGCCGTAGTCTTCGAATTTCTTGCCCAGGTCGATGACGTCGTGGCGGGTCAGCTTGCTCCAGCCGTCGGTGGCCACCTTGCCGTCGCGGGCGTCCAGGCCAACAATGATGTGGCCGCCAAACGCGGTGCAAGCATCTTGCAAAAAGCCGGGGTTCTTGACGGCGGCGGTGCCGATGATGACGTAGCGCAAGCCGGCATCGAGGTAGCGTTCGATGGTGTCCAGGTCGCGGATACCGCCACCCAGTTGCACCTCCACCTCATTGCCCACTTCCTTCAGGATCTTGCGGATCGCCATCTCGTTCTTCGGGTGCCCCGCAAAGGCTCCATTCAGGTCCACCAGGTGCAGGCGCCGTGCGCCCTTGCTGACCCAGGAACGGGCCATGACGGCCGGGTCCTCGCCAAAGGTGGTGGATTGTTCCATGTCGCCTTGTTTGAGGCGAACACAGTGGCCGTCTTTTAAGTCAATTGCGGGGATTAAAAGCATGATGCTTCAGAGTTGGGAAAAAAGGGGAACGACGAGAAGCTCGGAGCGAGCGAAGATGTCAGGGTTTCCAATGCAGGAAGTTGCGGTACAGAGAGAGGCCTTGGTCGGCGCTTTTTTCTGGGTGGAACTGGGTAGCAAAAATATTATCGCGCGCTATTGCCGCCGAAAAGCGTTGACCATAGTCGGTTTCGCCCACGCTGTGGCGCTTATCTGACGGTTGGGCGTAGTAACTGTGCACGAAATAGAAGTAACTGCCGTCCGGCACATCGCCCCATACGGGGTGTGGTGCGCCACCATGGTTGTTCTGCCAGACCTGGTTCCAGCCCATTTGCGGCACCTTGTAGCGGCTGCCGTCCGGCTGGATCTGCCCTGCCAAGTCAAACTTGGCAACCTTGCCGGGGATCAGACCCAGGCTAGGTGTGTTGAGTTCATCGCTGTGGTCCAGCAGCATCTGCATGCCCACACACACCCCCATCAACGGCTTGTGCGCGGCGGCGTGCATGACGGCGTCATACATGCCACTGTCATGCAACTCACGCATGCAGTCGCGCATGCCGCCCTGGCCCGGCAGGACCACACGCTCGGCAGCCATCACTTCAGCGGGCGTACGCGCCCACACCACTTCTACACCGGCACCGGCTGCCACATGCACCACAGCCTGCGTTACCGAACGCAGATTGCCCATGCCGTAGTCAACAACCGCAATCGTTTTCTTCATGCTACTATTTTAATAGCTGCTTGCGCAGCTTCGACGAGGGCCACAGCCCAATTTCTTCCATAGGGTTAGAGAGAACCCTTGGTCGATGGAATCATACCCGCTGCGCGGGGGTCGCGCTCCAGCGCCGCACGTAGTGCGCGGGCAAAGGCCTTGAACACGGTCTCGGCCTGGTGGTGGGCGTTTTCACCCTTGATGTTGTCGATGTGCAGGGTCACAAAGGCGTGGTTGACAAAGCCCTGGAAGAACTCGTGTGTCAGTTGCGTGTCAAAGCTGCCAATCATGCCGCTCTTGAACGGGATGTCCATGACCAGCCCCGGGCGACCCGAGAAATCGACGACAACGCGGGACAAGGCCTCGTCCAGTGGCACATAGGCGTGGCCATAACGGCGTATGCCCTTCTTGTCGCCGACCGCTTGGTGAAAGGCCTGGCCCAGCGTAATGCCCACATCTTCCACCGTGTGGTGGCCGTCGATGTGCAAATCCCCATCGGCCTCGATGTCCAGGTCGATCAAGCCGTGGCGGGCGATCTGGTCCAGCATGTGGTCGAAAAAGCCGATGCCGGTGGACAGTCGGGCCTGACCGGTGCCGTCCAGATTGATGCGCACGCGGATCTTGGTCTCGGCCGTGTTCCGCGTAACCTCGGCAATACGGTCCGGTGTGCCGGTTTGCGGGATTTCGATCAGTGATGAGTTCATAGGGATTCCGATAAGGCTGCCAACAGGCGGGTGTTCTCGTCGGCGGTGCCGACGGTGAGGCGTACACATTGGTCCAGCAATGGGTGCATTTTAGAAACGTTCTTGACCAGCACGCCGCGCACCTTCAGGCCATCAAAGGTTTTCTGCGCGTCGGCCACGCGAACCAGGATCATGTTGGCATCGCTGTCCCAGGCCTTGACGGCGGGCATGTCACGCAGCGCGGTCAACAAACGGGTGCGCTGGGCGCGCAATTCCGTGGCTTGCGCGGCAAACACCTCGGCATGCTCCAGCGCAAACAACGCACATTCGTAGTTCAGCACACTGATGTTATAGGGCGGGCGCACCTTGTCGACCTGAGCGATCAAGGCCTTGGGGCCGACCATGTAGCCAATACGCACACCCGCCAGGCCAAACTTGCTCATGGTGCGCATCAGCAGCACATGGGCGTGCTCTGCGGGCTTGGCGCGAATCGTGTCCAGGTAGGTGCGGCTGGAAAACGGCTGGTAGGCCTCGTCGAGCACCACCAGACCGCCCACCGCGCCGACGGCTGCGATGACGCGGGCCATGCTGGCGGCGTTCCACAGATTGGCCGTGGGGTTGTTGGGGTAGGCCAGGTAGACGATGGCGGGTTGGTGCTCGGCGATCGCAGCCAGCATCGCCGCCTCGTCCAATTCAAAGTCGGCGGTGAGCGGCACGCCGACAAAGTCCAGACCCTGCAGCTTGGCGCTCATCTCGTACATCACAAAACCCGGCAGTGGCGCCAGGATCACCGGCCGTCTGCCAGTGACCGGGTCTGCGGGCACGTCGCAGGTCATGGCCAGCAGCGAGATCAGTTCGTCCGAGCCATTGCCCAGCATGATGTCAAAACCTTCGGGCATCTGCGCATAGGCGGCCAGCGCGTGGCGCAGGTCGTTGACACGGCCATTGGGGTAGCGGTTCAGCGCCAAGGCGCCCAGGCGTTTGCCCAGTGCTTCTTGCAGCTCCGAGGACAGGCGGTGCGGGTTCTCCATGGCGTCGAGCTTGACCAAACCAACGGAGTCCTGGATGGCGTAGGCATGCATGGATAACACGTCCTGGCGGATGCGGCGCTGGATCAGGGCGTCCAGAGTGGGGGCGGCTGTGCTGGCAGATGCGGTCATGCGTTGGGAGTCCTCTTTTGTGGTTTCAATCGGTCAGGCCCAGTTCGGCGGGGGTGGTCAGAAACGGGTTCAGGATGGTGACACCGTCGATGTGCTGCTGGTGTGTCAGGCTGGGCGTCAGCACATGGTTGGCACCCGATTGCGCGGCCGAGGCCACCATCAGCGCGTCCCAATAGCGCAGGCCAAAACGGGCCTCCACGCCCCAGGCGGTCTCCACTGTCTGGTGGTCGATCTGCCAGGGCTGCCAGAGCTGAAAGCGCCGCAGCTTGGCGCGCGCGTCACCGGCGGGCATGGCGAATTTTTGTGTGACCGTGACGTAATAGTCGTTCAGCACCTGGGTGCTGACCCGCCCTGCCCGGTTCAGCCACAGGGCCTGCAGCCAGGCGCGGGCCTGGGTCTGTTTGGCGGCGTCAAAGCCGTCGTCCGCGCACAGCAGCACATGGGTATCGACGAAAACAATCGGCTTGTCGGTGGACTCAAAACTAGCCACGGATCGCCTCCCGCTCCGGATATGGCGCACCGCCCGAGCTGAACGACGAGGTATCCGCCACCCATTCGCGCAGCGCGCGGGCATAAGCATCGTCGTGTTGCATCTTGTCCGTCAGCATCTCACCCACCAGCCGCGACACACTGGTATTGCGCTTGGCCGCCTCGATGCGCACCCACTCCAGCGTGGCGTCTTCGACGGTGATGGTGACGTTCTTCATGGCCTCGATAGTACACGAACTTCGTGTTGCACGAAGTTCGTGTACAAATTTCGTGCTGTTTTGTCCGCGCGTGGCGATCATGGGGCAGGATCAAGGTCCAAATAGTGACAATTTCTACCCATTTTGGGTTTATTTACCAAACCTCTGTGATAAAAATGCCCCTAGCCCTCGTGTAATGGTCATATAGAGCTATTATTTTGATAGTGAATTTGGCTTGCATCAGCCCTAGAATCGACCCATGACCGCCCCCCACGACATGACACGAATCCTTGTTATTTTTGATCTGGACGGCACGCTGGTTGACAGTGAAACGCTGTGCAACCAGGCGCTTATCGATCTGCTGCCCGAACTCACGGACTCCGCCGAAACCCTGGTGGAGCGCTACCAGGGGCAGAAACTGGCCATCATTCTGCGCGACCTGGAACGCAGGCTCTGCATCACATTGCCGGAGGGCTTCGAGCAGTTGTACCGCCAACGCGTCGCCTACCTGTGCAGCACGGAGCTGAAACCCGTGCCAGGGGTTGTGCAGATGCTGGATGCACTGGCCCATTCGTTTTGCATTGCGTCCAGCGGTCCTCCCGAGAAGATTGCCCATTCACTGGCGGTCACCGGCTTGGCGGGGTACTTTGGTGACCGAATTTTCAGCGCCTACGTCGTGGGGTCCTGGAAACCGGAGCCCGGCCTCTTCCTGCACGCGGCGGCTGCAATGGGTTTTGCTGCGGAGCACTGCGTGGTCATCGAGGACAGCCCCGTCGGGCTGGCAGCCGCCGCGGCGGCCGGCATGCGTGCGCTGCACTACGCACCCGGTGTTCCGGCGGGCACTGCCGGCAGCACGTTCTCCAGTATGTCAGAGCTGCCATCGCTGCTGCAAGGCATGGCGAGCGCGCAAACCTCTGCTGCCTAGTGCTTGCGCCACCAACTGCGATCCCGAAACAGGGACCAAAAACCCAATACGGGTATTTTTACCAAGATCCCAAGTAAATACGCCCCTAGCCCCCGCCAAATGGGTGATTTTCGCTATTTAATACATAGCACTTCACAGCCCCCCGAATCCAGGGGCAAGGAATCTGGGTGGCAGAGCGTTCTGCGCAGGTTAAGGAGGAGCCCGCGCAGCGGGCGGGGGACACGGAGCAGAACGCTCTGCCGCCCAGATTTCTAGTCTTACTGTGTCACAAGAGAAGCCTTGCGTTTATGCGTAGGCAGCACGGG
>JAZKIR010000068.1:0-3821 GCA_040384785.1 Pseudomonadota bacterium | reverse complement strand
GGTCGTCTTGCTCACCTTGCCGGCCTTGCGCGCGGCCAGTGCCAATGTGCGCACACCTGCAATGTCGGCGTCGGAAAACACGCCGTTGACGCCGGACATGGCCGCCAGCTGCATGCCATGTTTCAGCCCCAGGCGGTAGATCTCGCGCACCCGCTCCCATTCAATCTCGCGGCCCACGGTGAAGTTCTCAAACCTCCCTTCCAGCGCCAGCACAATCGTCTCTGCCAGGCAGGCATAGGCCACATTCTTAGCCAGGCCGATGTTCTTCATCTCGACCTCGCCCGGTAGCAGGATCTCACCGGACTCCACGACCAGCACATCGGGCCGTTTGGCGACCTCTTCGGGCGGCAGGTCCAGCGGGCGCGCCACATCGGTGATGACACAACCGGGCTTGACTTTCATGATGTCCAGCACCTTCTTGCCGGCACCGGACGTGGCCGTCACGATCATGTCCATGTCGGCAATCAACACGTCGGCACGGGCACTCAAAAACAGCTTGGCGTCGGGCGTCTCCAGCAGGATGGACTCCTTCAGTGCCAGCAGCTTGGCCGGCTCGGGCGACACCAAATAGACCTCTTGTGCCGTGGTCGCCAACAAGCGTGCGCAGACCGAACCAATGGCGCCGGTGGCCCCCACCACCATGGCCTTGAAGGCCGCCTTCTTGCCCTTGGCCGGTTGGCGCACCAGCCCCATGCGGCGCATGGCATCGTGCGCGGCCCACAACGCGCCCGAGGCGCTGTAGCTATTGCCCGTCGTGATCGGCAAGGGCGCCAGCTTGGCAACGGTGACACCGGCGTCGCCCACCACCTTGGTGAATGCGCCCAGGCCCATGATTTGTGCACCCAGGCCGCGCGCCAGCTCGGCCGCCGCCAGCAGCCGCTTGTAGGTGAACTCGGGGCTGTGCGCCATGATTTCCTTGGGCGTGCCGCCGACCGAAATCAGCCAACCCTCGGCCTGTGCACCAGTAGGCGAGCGTATGCCGGTGATCTTGGAATACACAAAGGGTGGCGCATAGGCCATGGCCTTTTCCAGCGTGTCCATGACCAGCGGTGGCGACACATTGGACAACAGCTCAATCGGCTTGACCTTCTTGAAATATTCCTGCGACAGCGGATGGATCACAAACGCAAAACGGCTCATGCGTGTTTCCCCGTTCGGATACAGGATGCGCGGCTGCAAGCCCTCTTGTGTCAACATGCCCAGGTAGTCATCATCATCCAGATCGTGGCCATGGCGGCCGGTCACGGCAATCAGCATCGCGTCCAGCGTGGCCGGGCTCAGCACATGGCCTGACAGCGCCGGCGCCGCATCCACAATGGTGTGCACACCCAGTGCACCCCAGGCCTTGGCGCGTGCATCGTTGACACCACAGCTGACCACCACCTTGCCCGCCAGGTCCCGCGCCGTCAATGTGTCCACCTCCTGCGGCAGGGCCACCAGCACCGTGGAATCCTGCAAGGCGCCCTGCAGCACATGTTCGGCCCACAGCCGCACCGGCGGGTTGTCGGTGGCCACATCGGGGACCCAGCCCGCCACCCAATCGGTACCCCGTGTGTACAACTCCAGCTCCTGCACGCTGTTGAGCAGCCTGGGCACCCCGTGCTGCACAACGGGGTCGGCAAACTGCAGGTTGTGTGTGTATTCCGCCAGGCACAGGGCCAGGCGGTACTGTTCCTTGCCGGACCAGAACAACACCCGCGCATTGTTGAAAAACTGTGGCAGCGTGGTCTGCACGTGGCGCACCGCCCACTCCTGCAGAATGTCCTGCAAACGCGCACCCGTGGTCACCGGCACACGCGTCACCGCGCTTTTCAGCGCAAGGCTGTCGGGGTCGGTGTAATGTTTGCCGGCCACGCTGTAGCTGTCGCGGGCCACGCCCAGGCCCAGCACATCGGCACGCGCCTCCCACTGGCGCAACAGCGCCACGGCCTTGCTGGCGCTGCCATTGCTGCCGAGACGGCGCACCCGCATGGGCTGGCCCATGAAAACGGTCTGCAGATCAAAGTTGTTGCTGGCGTCGCCGAGGCTGACGCTGACAATGTTTTTCATGGTGTTCCTGTCCCTGGTGCCGCACGTTGCCAAGTCCGGTTGTAACGCCAAGTTCCCGACCGCTGCTTGTCCCAGATCAAGGCGGGGCAGACTAAATTGCCGCATTGTGTGAAGTCCGGACTTTCTTCACCCCACAGCCCTATGACCCACACCATCGCCTCCATCGCCGCCGCCGTCGACCATGTGCTGGCCACCATCCCCGGGCCTATCGTGCTGGGCATTCCACTGGGCGTCGGCAAACCCAACCCGTTTGTCAACGCCTTGTACCGCCGCATCAAGAAGATGAGCAGCCGCAAGCTGACCATCATCACCGCGTTGTCGCTGGAGAAACCGGTCGGCCACAGCGAGCTCGAACGCCATTTCCTGGAGCCTCTGGTGGAACGTGTGTTCACCGACTACCCGGACCTGGACTATGTCAAGGACTCGCGCGCCGGACACCTGCCGGTCAACATCCGGGTGCATGAGTTCTTCATGAAGACCGGCGACTACCTGGGCAACGAGACCGCGCAGCAAGGCTACATCTCCACCAACTACACCTTTGTGGCGCGCGACATGGCGGTGCAAGGCATCAACCTGCTGGCCCAGGCGGTGGCGGTGCGGGAAGAGACAGGCGCCCTGCGTATCAGCCTGTCCAGCAATCCCGACGTGACGCTGGAAGTGGTGGAGCAACTGCGCGCCAGCGGTCAGCAACTGTTGACCGTGGGTGTCGTCAACCAGGCCATGCCCTTCATGCCCAACGGCGCGGAAGTGCCGGCCGATTATTTTGATCTGCTGGTCACCGATCCCGCCGCCACCCATGCCGTGTTTGCACCGCCCAATGCCAAGGTCAGCACCGCCGATTACGCCATCGGCATACACGCGGCCAGCCTGGTGCGCGACGGTGGCACGCTGCAGATCGGCATCGGTTCGCTGGGTGACGCCATCGGGCAGGCACTGATCGTGCGCGACCGGCATGGCGAGGCCTTCTCCCACATGTTGGAAGCCATCTGTGCCCAGGGCACACGCAACCGCGAACTCGGGCGTTTTGATGCCGGGCTGTATGGCTGCTCCGAAATGTTTGTCAACGCCTTCCTGAAGCTGATGGAGGCCGGCATCATCCGCCGCGAAGTGTTTGCCGACGCCGTGCTGCAGCAATGCATCAACGCGGGCAGCGTCGCCGTGGATAGCGTCAGCATGGCCAGCCTGCTCGCGCTGGCCGCGGCCAAACGTATCCACCCGCTGCTGACGCAGGACGATGTTGATTTCCTGCAGCGCTTTGGCCTGCTGCGCGAAGGTGTGCGCCTGCGTGGCGACAACCTGGTGGCGGAAGACGGCGTTCGCTGTACCAACGACCTGAAAGACCCGCAAAGCGCCGCCACCATCAGCGAACATATGCTGGGTGCACGCCTGCAGGGCGGCATCTGCATGACCGGCGGTTTCTTCCTGGGGCCCAACGACTTCTACCAGCGCCTGCGCGCCAGCCCGCCGCACGAACTGGCCAAGATCGACATGACACGCATCGACTTCATCAACCAGCTGTATGGCGACGAGGCGTTGAAGCGCGCGCAACGGGTCAAGGCCAGCTTCATCAACACGACGATGATGGTGACGCTGCTGGGCGCCACGGTCAGCGATGGACTGGAGAGCGGCCAGGTCGTCAGCGGTGTCGGCGGGCAATACAATTTTGTCGCCATGTCCCACGCACTGGCCGATGCGCGCTTGCTGATGATGCTGCGCGCCACACACGAAACCAAGGACGGCAAGCTCAGCAGCAGCATCGTCTGGAACTATGG
>JAZKIR010000067.1:0-72162 GCA_040384785.1 Pseudomonadota bacterium | reverse complement strand
ATTACCAGGAGATTGTTATGCGTGTTGTTCTGATGGGTGCGGGCCACATTGGCCAAACAATTGCAACGCTGTTGTCCGGCTCGGGCGACTACCAGGTCAAGGTCGTGGACCGCAGTGAAGAGGCGTTGAAAAAGCTGCGCCATTTGCCTTTGGAGTTGGCGCACATCGACACCTCGGACGCCACTGCCTTGCGCGCGGCGCTCAAGGGTTATGACACCGTCATCAACGCACTGCCCTACCACCTGGCAACCATGGCTGCGGCACAGGCACTGGAGGCCGGTTGCCATTACTTTGACCTGACCGAAGACGTGGCCGCTACGCGTGAAATCATGCGCATGGCCGAAGGCGCCAAGACCGCCTTCATGCCCCAGTGTGGCCTGGCGCCGGGTTTCATCGGCATCGTGGCCCACCACCTGAGCAAGAAGTTCAGCAAGCTGCACGAAGTAAAAATGCGCGTGGGCGCGCTGCCGGCCTTCCCTACCAACTCGTTGAAGTACAACCTGACCTGGAGCGTGGACGGCCTGATCAACGAATACTGCCACCCCTGCGAAGCCATTCGCAACGGCGAAATCATCGAGGTGCTGCCGCTCGAAGGCATGGAGCATTTTTCGCTGGACGGCACCGAATACGAAGCCTTCAACACCTCGGGCGGCCTGGGCACGCTGTGCGAAACGCTGAAGGGCAAGGTGCAGACGCTGGACTACAAGACCGTGCGTTACCCCGGGCACTGCGACATCATGAAAATGCTGCTGCAGGAACTGGGCATGCAGTTCGACCAGGAGAACCTGAAGAACATCCTGCGCCACTCCATCCCCTTGACCATGCAGGACGTAGTGCTGGTGTTTGTCACCGTCAGCGGTGAACGCGATGGCCAGTTGGTGCAGGAAGTGTTTGCCCGCAAGATCTTTGCCGACCGCAACGAGCAGGCCCCGCTGAGCGCGATCCAGATCACCACCGCCGCCGGCATCTGCGCAGCGGTCGATTTGTTCCGCGAGGGCAAATTGCCCCAGTCCGGCTTCATCCGCCAGGAACAGGTAGAGTTGCCAGCTTTCCTGGCGAACCGATTTGGCAGCGCGTACCAGCAATCGCGCCAGGTCGAGTCCATTGGCTAAAGCCAGCCTTCCATTGCCAGACATTTGCGGAGTCCCCATGCCAACCTCTACCGACACCATCCAAACCGTTCTCTCTCGTCTCGGGGTGCCGACCAGCGCCTATACCGATGGTGCCATGCCTTCACGCTCGCCGATAGACGGCGCGGCCCTGGGCCAGGTGCACGAAACACCTTTGAGCGAAGTCGCTGCCGTGATAACACGCGCCCACACTGCCCACCAAAGCTGGCGCGTGTTACCGGCGCCCCAGCGCGGTGAACTGGTGCGTTTGCTGGGCGAAGAGCTGCGCGAACACAAGCAGGCCCTGGGCACGCTGGTGTCGCTGGAGGCCGGCAAGGTCTTGTCCGAAGGACTGGGTGAAGTGCAGGAGATGATTGACATCTGCGACTTTGCCGTCGGCCTGTCGCGCCAGTTGTACGGTCTGACGATTGCGTCCGAGCGTCCCGGCCACCGCATGATGGAAACCTGGCATCCGCTGGGTGTCGTTGGTGTCATCACCGCCTTCAATTTCCCCGTTGCCGTGTGGGCCTGGAATGCGGCCTTGGCCCTGGTCTGTGGTGACACCGTGGTGTGGAAACCTTCCGAGAAAACCCCGCTGTGTGCGCTGGCCGTGCAAGCGGTTTTTGACCGTGCGTGTATGCGCTTTGGTGCAGACCGCACCGCCCATTTGTCGCAGTTGCTGATGGGCGGCGCCGATGTGGGCCAGGCCTTGGTCGACGATACCAAGGTGGCATTGTTGTCGGCCACCGGCAGCACCCGCATGGGTCAGACCGTCGGCCCCCGCGTGGCGGCGCGTTTTGGCCGCAGCCTGCTGGAACTGGGTGGCAACAATGCCATCATCGTCGCGCCGTCCGCAGACCTGGACATGGCGGTGCGCGCCGTGGCCTTTGCCGCGGCCGGTACTGCGGGCCAGCGCTGCACCACGGCGCGGCGCCTGATCGTGCACAAGTCGGTACACGCCGACCTGGTGGCAAAGCTGACCCGCGCCTTTGCCAGCTTCAAGATTGGCTCGCCGCTGGAAGAGGGCACCTTGGTCGGACCGCTGATCGATGGCGCCGCGTTTGATGCCATGCAGTCCGCGCTGGAGCAGGCCAAGGCGCAAGGTGGTGTGGTGGCCGGTGGGGAACGCGCGCTGCAAGAGCGTTTCCCCAATGCCTTCTACGTGCGTCCGGCGCTGGTGCAGATGCCTGCGCAAACCGACGTGGTGCGGCATGAAACCTTTGTGCCCATCCTGTACGTGATGCAGTACAGCGAGCTGTCCGAAGCCATTGCGCTGAACAACGACGTGCCGCAGGGTTTGTCGTCGTCGATCTTCACGACCGACGTGCGCGAGGCCGAGCAGTTCATGTCGGCAGCGGGCTCCGACTGCGGCATAACCAACGTCAACATCGGTACTTCAGGTGCCGAGATTGGTGGCGCCTTTGGTGGTGAGAAGCAAACCGGCGGCGGCCGCGAATCGGGATCGGACGCGTGGAAGGCCTATATGCGCCGTGCCACCAACACGGTCAACTATTCGCGTGAATTGCCGCTGGCGCAGGGTGTGCGCTTTGATTTGAACTGACGGTATGCTTGTAGCCTTCTTGTCAACAACAAGGGGCTGCATGCTGCGCTTCAATTCACTCTCTCTGCTATCGGCAGCGACAATGGTCGCCCTGGCTGGCCAGGTGGCGGCGTATGCGGCCCAACCGACACGCACCAGCCAGGCCGACATCATCAAACAGTCTGCACCCAGCGACTGGCGCCGACTGGACCCGGAGAACACGCTGGTCATGGAGATCAATGGCCAGCCCGTGGTCCTGGAACTGGCGCCGCGCTTTGCGCCCAGGCACGCAGCCAATATCCGCACGCTGACGCGCGAGGGTTACTACACCGGCTCCGCCGTGGTGCGGGTGCAGGACAACTACGTGACGCAGTGGGCCGATCCGGCGGACGAAGAAAAAGAGAAGGACAAGCTCAAACCGCTGGGCTCTGCACTGCCCAACTTGCCATCCGAGTTTGCGATTCCCTTCAAAGGCTTGCCACTCACCCGCTTCACCGATCCGGATGGCTGGGCACCGGTCAGCGGTTTTGTCGATGGCATGCCCGTCGCCGCGGACCCGGCCAAAAACAAGGCCTGGATCGCGCATTGCTACGGTGTCGTGGGTGCGGCACGCAGCACCAAGCCCGACAGCAGCAACGGCACCAGCCTTTACGCTATCAATGGCCAGGCGCCGAGGGCCCTGGACCTGAACATCACCGTGGTCGGCCGTGTCGTCAAGGGCATGGACGTGTTGTCATCCCTGCCGCGTGGCCCGGGTGCCATGGGCTTCTACGACAAGCCCGAGGTCTATATCCCCATTACCCGCGCCCGTATGCTGGCCGACACTCCAGTGGCCGAGCAACCGGCCATAGAAATCATGCGCACCGACACTGCCACTTGGCGCAAGCTGGTGGAAGCCAGCCGCCATGCCATTGGCGGTTGGGCCGTACGCAGTGCCCTGCACAGCAATATCTGCAACCGCAGCGTACCCACACGCCCTCTTTCATAGGACATCGCCAACATGACAGCAAACACACTAGCCCCCCTGAGCGCCACCTTCAAGCGCCTGCACAATTTCAGCCATCTGGCGTCCATCGCCGGTTGGGACCAGGCAGCCATGATGCCGAGCAAAGGCAACGAGGCGCGGGCTGAGGCCATGGCCGAGCTGCAGGTGCTGATGCACCAGACGCTGACCGATCCGGCCTTGAAAGCACAGTTCGACGCGGCGCAAAGCGCCGATCTGCCTGAGGCGGACCAGGCCAGCCTGACTGAGATGCGCCGCGAGTGGGCAATGGTCAACCGCCTGCCGCAAGACCTGGTCGAGGCCCAAAGCCTGGCCGGCGCACGCTGTGAACATGCCTGGCGCACGCAGCGCAAGGCCAACGACTGGCAAGGTTTTCTGGGCAATTTCCGCGAGGTGGTCAAACTGGCCCGCCAGGAGGCGAAGTTTCTGGCCGATGCCACCGGCACTACGCCGTATGAAGCCTTGATGGACAAGTTCGAGCCCGGCATGCGCGAGAGTGCCATCAGCCAACTGTTCGGCGACGTCAAGACCTGGTTGCCAGGGCTGATCAGCCAGGTGATAACAAAACAACAATCCGAAGCGCTGGCGCAGGCGACTGGGCCATTCCCTGTCGAGCAGCAGCGCGCGCTGGGCGTGGAAATCATGGGCCTGCTGGGCTTTGATTTTGAAGGCGGGCGGCTGGATATTTCCACGCATCCTTTCTGCGGTGGCGTGCCGCAGGATGTGCGCATCACCACGCGCTACAACACCGAGAGTTTTGCGCCCAGCCTGATGGGCATCATCCACGAGACGGGGCACGCGCGCTACGAACAGCGCCTGCCGCGCGATACGCTGCACCTGCCTGTGGGTCGTGCGCGTTCCATGGGCATACACGAAAGCCAGAGCCTGTCTTTTGAAATGCAATTGGCACGCAACCCGGCCTTCCTGAAATTGATTGCGCCGCTGGTGAAAAAACACCTGGGCGAACAAGCGGCCTTTGATGCCGACAACCTGGCCCGCCTGTTCACCCGGGTGCACCGTGGCTTTATCCGCGTCGATGCGGACGAACTGACCTACCCAGCCCATGTGATCCTGCGTTTCGAAATCGAGCGGGCACTGATTTCCGGCGAGATCGAGGCCGACGACATCCCGGCACTGTGGGCCGCCAAGATGCAGGACTATCTGGGCGTCAATGTGGAGGCGGGCAATTTCGACAACGGCTGCCTGCAGGACATCCATTGGCCCTCCGGCATGTTTGGCTACTTTCCCAGCTACACCTTGGGCGCCATGTATGCCGCACAGTATTTCGCCACCATCCGCAAGCAACACCCCGACATGGATGCGCGCATCGCCGCAGGTGATCTGTCACCCGTCATGAACTGGCTGGAGGCCAACATCTGGAGCCAGGCCAGCCGCTGGTCCACGGACGCATTGGTGACCCGCGCCACCGGCGAGCCACTCAACGCCAGGCATTTCCGCGCACACCTGGAGGCGCGCTACCTGGCTACATAAAGATCCAGCTGCAATCTGTTTGCAACAGGCCAAAAAAAGCCCCGCATCTGCGGGGCTTTTTAATTCGCAACGCAGAAATTAGGCTGCGAGCGCGCTCTTGCGGTTCCTGCGACGGGTCACGGCACCCAACAAGCCCAAACCGGCCAACATCATGGCATAGGTCTCAGCTTCAGGCACTGCGCTGACTGCGGAAGACACGCCGGACAGGTGCACACTGTAATGTGTCCCCATGTTGACATGGTTGGCTGGCTGGTTCCATTGCGCGAGCGGAATGGCTGCTTGGTTGTCGAAGGTAAAACCTTGAGCCAAGGTTGTTCCGCTAGCCCAGTTGTTGTATGTCGCGATGGTGAACAGGTAGTTGCCGGCGGTCAAGTTGGCAAACGTCAGACCAGAGTCAAAGCGGGTTTGACCGGGGGCGATGCTTGCATTGTCGTCGTTTTGACCAAGCAAGGACCAGCCCGTGTTGGTCTGCGACCAGACTGCGGTGATGGGGTCAAAATTCACACCGCCCATGAACGAATCGGTCCAGACGCGGACATCGGTAGCGTTCGTTGCCAAGGAAAAGTTGATCTGAATGACATCTTTGTGCGTAGCGATGTCGCCGCTGAAGTCAAATTGCGCGGCTTGTGCGCCGACAGCAGCGGTCAATGCCAAAACCAAAACAACTGGTTTGAATTTCATACAAGATTTCTTTTTCTAAAGATTGGGTGAACACCTGCTCCCCGAGCAAGGCATGGGACTGAACACCGGTCTTGTCCCGACAAGACTCAGCATCGTGAACCAGTGTAATTGCGGCCCCGGTGTTTCACCAATAGTCCGAATGGACTAGTCCACCACAGGGGCCTTGACCCCATCGTGCCACTCAATACTGGTATACACCACGACCGGTCTTGCGACCCAGTCGTCCAGCGGCCACCATCTCGCGCAGCAATGGGCAGGGGCGGTATTTGCTATCGCCAAACTCGCTCAAATACACCTCCATCACGGCCAGGCATACATCCAGGCCTACCATGTCCGCCAGCGCCAACGGACCTATGGGTTGGTTGCAGCCCAGCTTCATGCCGGCATCGATGTCTTCTGGCGTCGCAAGGCCTTCATACAAGACGAAGAACGCCTCATTGATCATCGGCACCAGGATACGGTTGACAACAAAGCCGGGAGCGTTCTTGACGGTGATAGGCGTCTTGCCCAGGGTCTTGGCCATGGCCTGCACAGACTCATGGGTGACATCACTGGTCTGCAGGCCGCGTATGATTTCCACCAGCGCCATCATCGGAACCGGATTGAAAAAATGCATGCCGATAAAACGGTCGGGCCGACTGGTGACGGCGGCCAGCTTGGTGATGGAGATGGACGAGGTGTTGGATGCAATGATCACGTCGGCTGGCACGATGGCGTCGATCTGCTTGAGTATCTTGACCTTGAGTTCATGGTTCTCGGTGGCCGCCTCGATCACCAATTGCGACGTCTTCAGGTCGTCGTAATGCGTGCTGCCCTGGATCCGCGCCAACGCCGCGTCACGCTCCGCGGGGCTGATCTTCTCTTTCTTGATCAAGCGTTCCAGACTGCTTGCCACGGTCGCAATACCTTTGGCCACCGCTGCTTCGGATATGTCAACCATAACCACCTGGATGCCCGAAGTGGCGCATGCTTGCGCAATGCCGTTGCCCATGGTTCCAGCGCCAATGATTCCGACTGATGTGATGCTCATGCTGTGTTTACTCCCAACAAAACAAAGTTTTTCAAATGTGCAATGGTAATGGCAGGCAAATCCTGACAAACTCCCACGGGTCAAGCCCTGCCGAATCGACCTGGGTGGGGTGAAAACACAGAATCTGGCCGCAAATGCTCCTGCTATTGAAAAGAGAGCGACTGTCATGCACAATCGATGGGTCTTTAATACGGGATGTTCAAAATGAAGGTTTTATTCTGCTTGGGTTTGAGTACTGCACTGCTTGCCGGTTGTGGTGGCGGTAACAGTGACATAAAAACCAACGACTGCACGCAGGGCGTGAATTTTTGCAATGCTATTCCGGTCGCCAATGCAGGTACCGCGCAAACTGCCTTGATTGGAGCAACCGTTACCCTTGATGCCAGCGCCAGCTCGGATTCGAATGGCGACTTCCTCACCTATTCATGGCAGATACTGGCCCGGCCTGCCGCCAGCTCGGCAGCATTGGCGTCACCCACCACGGCCAGGCCAACATTTATCCCGGATGCAGCCGGCGCCTATACGCTCACACTGACGGTTAGTGATGGAAAAAGCAGCAGTGCCTTGGCAACCACAACGGTGACCGCGAGTGCCAGCAACCTGACCATCGCTTCAACATCGTACGCGAATGGCGGCACGATACCGATCCGCATCGCGGCCACCGCGGTAGGCGGAAGCAATGTCTCACCCCAATTGAATATCTCCGACGTGCCTACCGGCACCAAGCGGTTTGCCATCATCATGGACGACGAGACCGCACCTTGCCAGGTCGGCATCAGCGCCTGCCGCCACTGGGGTGTCTTCAATCTCCCGGTCGCTAAAACCGCGATTGCCGAAGGTGAGAACCTGTTGCTACAAAGCGGTGTGGTCTATGGCAGCAACTACTTGATTGGCCCCGGCGGCGTGGCCGGCATCGGTTATACCGGACCTGCCGCAACAACCCAACATACCTACAAATTGACGGTCTACGCGATGACAGACAACGCCACCTGGGTCACCGCAGTGCCGGAATACAGCCGGGCCAAGTTTGAACTGGACTTCAAGGCCTTTATCATCGGCAAGGCGACCCTGGTCGGCGTCTACCCTTAAGTCGCCCTAACCCACTGCCACCCGGCCCGGTCTCAACGACCGGTGCCGGGTGTTTTTTTGGTGGCCACGGGCGGTGGCAGGTCTTTGGCCAATAGTTCACGGGCCTGCACCACCAGCTTGTTGTGGGCATCCAGAAACGCCGCGGCAATCACCTTGCCTTCGTTGGTATTGCTCCAGCCCACACCGCCAACACCACCCATGCCGCCAAAGGCCAGGCCACCCAGGCCCAGGTCGGTGGTGCGTGCGGCACCGGTAGCGGCTGCTACCTGTTCGGTGGTTTCGTTGTCTGTCAGCAACAACGCCACCTGCGCCTCCTTGAACTTGATCTGCTCCACGACGCCAATCAGCGCGCCCAGATCACGGACGACCGGAATGTGCGCCAGCACGCCACCCAGGCTGCGCCCGGCATCCTGCTCGCTGAAGGTCAGGTTGGGTATCAACGTGTACTGCGCCTCGTAGCCCTTGCCCTTGTCCACGGTATTGCCCTGCTTGCGCAGCACGCCGCTGTCCTTGAGTTGCTGTTCTTGCACCGTGCCGCGCAGGCCGGCGGAGCGGTCCACCACCCGGAAGCAGCCGCTTTGCTGTGCCAGCAGGCGCACCAGCGGCACGGGTGAGCTGGGCAGGTTGTAGCTGCTGCTCATGGTGTAGCCATTGGGATTTTCGGCCAAAGCCAGTGTGGCCACCGGCGCGTCGCATTTGACCAACGACTGGTTCGCGCCCTTGGCGCCCGCGGGGCCGGCCGAACCTGTGACTTCGGAACTCCCGCCCCCTAGCTCGGTCCCTTTCTTGCCGCAGCCGGGCAGAATGGTGATGGCACACAGCACGACGGCGCAGGTGACGCGTGTCAATGCCGGGCGGGCCGCTGCAGAAAGGCTCCGCGAAGAGCGGACAAAAACAGATTGGGGCATGGGCTGGTTCCTTGAAAATGCGGGCGAATGGTACCCGACTGCGCGCGCCACGCCAGCGACTGGCGGCCCTCCACTTACGTTTGGAAGCACTTCTGCACGCCGGATCACACACGCCAAGGCCGGGACAAGGAAGCTTTCAACCTATTTTGGGTATTTTCTGAAAACCTCAGAGGTAAATCGTGCTCTAGCCCTCGTAAAGTATGCCTAGTACGCTACATAAACAATAGCTATCTTTAGCCTTCGATAGCCCCATATCAGCTCAACAACTGCCGCAACACATAGGGCAGGATGCCGCCCGCCTGGTAGTAGTCCACTTCGATCGGGGTATCGATACGCAGCAGCAGCGTGTGCCGAGATTGCGAGCCATCGGCCCGGGTGATCACCAGTTGCGCGTCGCTCTGCGGCGTCAACTGGGGGTCCGGGATGATGTCTATCAGCTCGTCGCCCTTCAGGCCCAGGCGGCTCCAACTGTCACCGTCCTTGAACTGCAGCGGCAACACACCCATGCCGACCAGGTTGCTGCGGTGTATGCGCTCAAAGCTGCGCGCCACCACCGCCTTGATGCCCAGCAGGGCCGTGCCCTTGGCGGCCCAATCCCGGCTCGATCCGGTGCCGTATTCTTCACCCGCAAACACCACAGTGGGAACGGCCGCCGCCTGGTAGCGCAATGCGGCGTCGAAGATGGAGAGCTTGTCGCCGACGCCCGGCGCGCCCGGTACCCCCTGGTACAGCGTGAAGCCGCCCTCCTCCTGGCCGCCGTCGGCCTTGGGCGGCAGCATCAGGTTCTTGATGCGCACATTGGCAAACGTGCCGCGCACCATGACGTCGTGGTTGCCGCGGCGCGCGCCGTAGGAGTTGAAGTCGGCCTTCTGCACACCATGGGCTAACAACCACTGGCCGGCCGGTGAACTCTCCTTGATGGAACCGGCCGGCGAAATATGGTCAGTGGTGATGGAGTCACCAAACAGCGCCATGGTGCGGGCACCATACACGCTGCTGGAGATTGCGATTTCCGCCGGGGCCTTGGAACCATTCAGGCCTCTAGCCCTCGTGGAATCTACTCCACCCGCTTCCGATTCGATAGCAAACTGCTCAAAAAACGGCGGCTCGGCGATGTAGGTGCTCGTGGGCCAGGTATAGGCCTGGCCAGACACACCCTTGATCTTGTCCCACAGCTTGCCCGGTTCCGTCGCGATCTTGGCGTAATTCTTTCGGAAGGCCATGCCGTTCATCGCGAACTTCAGCAGCGCGTGAATCTCCTCGCTGCTGGGCCAGATGTCGCCCAGGTACACGTCTTTGCCACCCTTGTCCTGGCCCACCGGCTCGGTCATCAGGTCGCGGTTCACGGTGCCAGCAATCGCATAGGCCACCACCAGCGGCGGGCTGGCCAGGAAATTGGCTTTGATGTTGGGGTGTATGCGGGCCTCGAAGTTGCGGTTGCCCGACAACACGGCGGCGCAAACCAGGTCGTTTTGGGTGATGACCGCGTTCAGCTCGGGGGTCAAGTCGCCCGCATTGCCAATACAGGTGGTGCAGCCATAACCGGCCAGCGCAAAGCCCAATTTTTCCAGATAGGGCAGCAGGCCGGTTTGTGTCAGGTACTCGGTGACGATGCGCGAGCCCGGCGCCAGCGAGGTCTTGATGTGCGGCTGGACCTTGAGCCCCGCCTCCACCGCCTTCTTGGCCAGCAGACCAGCCGCCAACAGCACACTGGGGTTGGAGGTATTGGTGCAACTGGTGATCGCGGCGATCAGCACGTCGCCGTGGCCCACCGTGATGTCCGGTTTGCCCGGGGGAGTGGCCGACTCCGCAGCGGCAGCCGGGGCATGGTGTGCGGCCAGCGTGGGCTTGTTGGCCTCCATCTCCAGCACCGGGCGCGCGGCCCCCAGCGGCGTGGGCGGCGCCTGCGGCACCTTGGCCGCGACCGGTTCACCGGAGACACGCAGCAAGTGGCGGGTCTGGAACACGGCGGCCTGCTGGTTGAAGCCGTTCTCCGCATTGGGTTTGGAGAACAGTGACTCGAACTGGCTGGCGACCTTGCCCAGTTCGATGCGGTCCTGTGGCCGTTTGGGGCCGGCCAGGCTGGGCGTGACATCACCCAGGTCCAGCGTCACGACCTGCGAGTAGTCAATGTCACCCGCCACGGGCACACCAAACAAGCCCTGGGCCTTGAAGTAGGCCTCGAAAGCCTCTATCTCGGGTTTGGTGCGGCCGGTGCCTTCAAAGTACGCCAGCGTCTTTTCATCAACCGGGAAGAAACCCATCGTGGCGCCGTATTCGGGCGCCATGTTGGCAATGGTGGCGCGGTCCGGCAGCGCCAGCGTGTATGTGCCTTCACCGAAGAATTCGACAAATTTGCCGACCACCTTGTGGCTGCGCAGGATCTCGGTCACCGTCAACACCAGGTCGGTGGCGGTCACGCCTTCGCGCAAACGGCCGGTTAGCTCGAAGCCCACGACATCGGGCGTCAAGAAATACACCGGCTGACCCAGCATCGCGGCCTCGGCCTCAATGCCGCCCACACCCCAGCCCACCACACCGATACCGTTGATCATGGTCGTGTGGCTGTCGGTGCCGACCAGCGTGTCGGGGTAGTACAGCGCCTCCAGCTTGTCGCCATTGGCACCCCGCCGCTTGGCCTTGTGCACACCACGCGCCAGGTATTCCAGGTTGACCTGGTGCACGATGCCAAAACCGGGTGGCACCACACCAAAGGTGTCAAAAGCCTGCATGCCCCACTTCATGAACTCGTAGCGTTCGCGGTTGCGCTGGAATTCCAGCTTCATGTTCAGGTCCAGCGAATCCTTTTTACCGTAATGGTCCACCATCACCGAGTGGTCCACCACCAGGTCCACCGGCACCAAGGGCTCGATACGCGCGGGGTCCTTGCCCAGGCGTTTGGCGGCACTGCGCATGGCGGCCAGATCGGCCAGCAGCGGCACACCGGTAAAGTCCTGCAGCACCACCCGCGACACCACAAACGGAATCTCGGCGCTGCGCTCGGCGCGGGGCTGCCAGTTGGCCAGTTGGGTCACGTGTTCGGGGGTTATCTTTTTGCCATCACAGTGACGTAGCACACTTTCCAGCACAATGCGCAGCGACACCGGCAGGCGTTTGACATTGGGAAAACGCTTGGCCAGCGCGGGCAGCGAATGCAGCGCCCCCGTTTTGCCCGACGCCGTGGTGAAGGCTTGCAGGGTGTAAGAAAAAGGGTGTGGCATCGACTACTCCTGTTCTGTGGGCAACGCACATTCTGGCAGCATGCTGTTAACCTTTCGATACGCTGTGTGATGCCTGTCTTGCTTTTTGACAAATTTCCAAAGGGTGGCCATGTCCGACTTCGATTTGGTGGTGGTGGGTGGTGGCTCGGGTGGCGTGCGCGCTGCGCGCATCGCGGCGGGCCATGGCGCCCGCGTGGCGCTGGTGGAGGAATACCGGCTGGGCGGCACCTGCGTGATACGCGGCTGTGTGCCCAAGAAACTGATGGTGTATGCCTCGCGTTTTGCACAGGAGTTTGAAGAGGCGGCAGGCTACGGCTGGACGCTGGACACGCCCCGCTTTGACTGGGCCAGCCTCAAGGCCAACCGCGACACCGAAGTCACACGCCTGGAAGCCATCTACCGCAACAATCTGCTGAACTCCGGTGTGCAGATCTTTGCCGGACGCGCGCATTTGGCTGACCACCACACCGTGGCCCTGGCCGACGGCACACAACTCCGATCAAGTCACATTTTGATAGCAACCGGAGCAACACCGACGAAGGGTCCAGCTATTCCGGGTCAAGAGCTTGCCATCGACTCTAATGGTTTCTTTGACCTGCAGGCGCTGCCCCGCCGGGTCGTGGTGCAGGGCGCCGGCTACATCGCACTGGAGCTGGCCTGCGTGTTGCAGCGCCTGGGCGCCAGCGTGCGTGTGGTGGTGCGCGGCGATCAGATCCTGCGCGGCTTTGACGACGATGTGCGTGCCCACCTGCAGCATGAACTGCTGGAAAGCGGACTGGCGTTTGATTTTGGCCGCAGCATCACCGCCATCACCCGTACCGGCGATGGCCTGCAGGTGCAGTTGGACCAGGGCGAACCCATCATCACCGACTGCGTATTGCGTGCGCTCGGGCGCCAACCCAATACACAAGGCTTGAGGCTCGAAGCCCTGGGCATCGTGCTGGACAGCCATGGCGCCATTCCGGTGGACGACTACAGCCAGACTCCGATCGCAGGCATCCATGCCGTGGGCGACGTGACCAACCGTGTCAACCTGACACCCATGGCCATCCGCGAGGGCCATGCCTTTGCCGACACCGTATTTGGTGGCACGCCGCGCCGCGTGGACCACACGCTGGTGCCCACCGCCGTGTTCACGACACCCGAACTGGGCGTGGTCGGGCTGACCGAACAGGCCGCGCTGCTGCAGTACCCGCGCCTGGACGTGTACAAGTCAACGTTCCGCCCGATGAAGGCCACCCTCTCCGGCCATACCGGCAAGGTGCTGTTCAAGCTATTGGTGGACCGTGATACCGACCGTGTGTTGGGCTTCCACGGCGTCGGTCCGGACACCGGGGAGATGGCACAACTGATAGGCGTAGCCTTGCAACTCAAGGCCACCAAAAGTGCGCTGGACGCAACACTGGCCGTGCACCCGACGGCGGCAGAAGAGCTCGTTACCATGCGAAAACCCACGGTGCAGCACGCGCTGTAAGGCACACTGCGCCTATGCAGACCCCGCCCCTACCATCCCCAGCCGAAACTCCCGCACCAGATCGCGCGGCCATGGCCAGTCGCTTCAGGGCCGTGCGCGCACACACGCTGGCACTGGCCCGACCCCTGTCCGCAGAAGACCAGTGTGTGCAATCCATGCCGGACGCCAGCCCCACCAAATGGCATCTGGCCCACACCAGCTGGTTTTTCGAGACCGTGGTGTTGCAGGCCTTTCAGGCGGGCTACACCGTATGCGATCCGCAGTACCTGTACCTGTTCAACTCCTACTATGAAGCGCTGGGCCCGCGCCATCCACGCCCGCAGCGCGGGCTGTTGACCCGGCCGGCACTGGCCGATGTCCATGCCTACCGCCAGCACGTCAACACCGCCATGTTGCGTTTCATGGAGACGGCGGCCGCAGCCCACTGGCAGGCTGCGGCCAGTCTGGTCGAACTGGGTTTGCACCACGAAGAGCAGCACCAGGAACTGCTACTGACCGACATGCTGCACCTACTGTCCTGCAACCCGCTGTTGCCGCAGTACCTTCCTAAAACCACTGGACCGGTCCCTGGGCAAGACCCATCGTCCCTGCAATGGCTTGCCATCGAGGGAGGTATCCATTCCATAGGCCACGCAGAGGATGGCTTCGCGTTCGACAACGAGACGCCGCGCCACCAGGTCCTGCTCCAGCCTTTTCAGATGGCCCAGCGCCTGGTCACCTGTGGTGAATACCTGGACTTCATGACCGACGGTGGTTATGCCAACGCCGCTTGGTGGCTGTCCGATGGCTGGGCCATGGTGCAAAGCCTGAACCTGTGTGCACCAGCCTACTGGTTGGCACCAGACGACCCACGCGCACCCTCGGACCACTGGCAGGTGTTTGGTCTGCATGGCGTGTTACCGCTGGACCGCCAGGCGCCGGTGACACATGTGAGTTTTTTTGAGGCTGCCGCTTTTGCCGAATGGTCGGGTGCCCGCCTGCCGACCGAGTTTGAATGGGAGGCTGCGTTTGATGCGCCGGCCATCACACAAATGCTGGGGCAGGGCTGGCAGTGGACCCGCTCCGCCTATGAGCCTTATCCGGGCTTTCGTCCACGTAGCGGCGCTGTGCGCGAATACAACGGAAAATTCATGGTGGGCCAGCAGATACTGCGTGGCTCCAGTGCGGCTACGCCCGAGGGCCACAGCCGCAAAACCTACCGCAACTTTTTCCCGGCATCTGCACGCTGGCAGTTTGCGGGAATCCGATTGGCAAAGGACAACACAATATGAAAAACAACCTGGCTTACGCGGGCACCGAAGAAGCTTCAGATACTGCCGATGACGGGCAAACAAGCGGCACGCCCAACCCCGAGTTTTTGCTGGACCTCAAACACGGCCTGGCACGCCAGCAAAAAAACATATCGCCCAAGTATTTTTACGATGCCGAAGGGTCACGCCTGTTTGACGCCATTTGCACACTGCCCGAGTACTACCCGACACGCACCGAACTTTCCATTCTGCACCGGCATGCCCGTGAGATCGCCCTGCACATTGGCCCGCATGCCGAGATCATCGAATTTGGTGCCGGCTCCATGCAAAAGGTCCGCGTGTTGCTGGATGCCATGGATCGTCCGCTGCGTTATATCCCACTCGATATCTCCGGTGAGCACCTGTTCGAGGCCGCCGAGAAGTTGCGCAAGGCCTACCCGACATTGGAGGTGGAACCGCTGGTGACGGATTACACGCGTGACCTGGTGCTGCCGCCGGACGTGCCGCCCGAGGGCCGGCGTGTGGGCTTTTTCCCCGGCTCGACACTGGGCAACTTCGAACCTCTGGATGCCCTGCGCTTCATGCGCATGTGCGCCAAGACGCTGCAGGGTGGCGCCATGATTCTGGGCGCCGACCTGGTCAAACACCCGGATACCCTGCATGCCGCCTACAACGATGGACAAGGCATCACCGCAGACTTCAACCGCAATGTGCTGGTGCGCGCCAACCGCGAACTCGGCGCCGATTTCGAGCTGGACCAGTTTGCGCATAGCGCCTTCTACAACGCACCCTACCAGCGCATTGAAATGCATTTGATGAGCATGCGCCCGCAAAAGGTCCGTGTCGGTGACACCAGTTATGCGTTTGCACAAGGCGAAACCCTGCACACCGAAAATTCATACAAGTTCACCGTCGACGGTTTGCACCAACTCGCGGCAAGGGCCGGGTTCACGCCCGGACAGTCCTGGACCGATCCCGACCACAAGTTCTGCCTGCTGTGGCTGGACGCACCCAAATCAAGGAGCCATGCATGAAAGCCATCTGGAAAAACACCGTCATCGCCGAGAGTGACGACACCGTCATGGTCGAGGGAAACCACTATTTCCCCGAAGCCTCGCTGAACCGTGCCTACACCACCTTCAGCAACCACAAGACCATGTGTGCCTGGAAAGGACAGGCGAGCTATTACTCGTTGATGGTGAACGGCGAAATGAACCCCGACGCCGTGTGGTACTACCCCGACCCCAAGCCGGAAGCGGCCAGCATCAAAGGCCGTGTGGCATTCTGGAAAGGAGTTGAAGTCGTGGCCTGACTACAAAAAAAGCCGCGCAATTTCCACGGGATGTCAGTAACATCCGCAAGCGCCTACAAAAAACCAGTGGCGCACTGTACGAACCTGACATTTTTTGGGGAGGAACTATGCCTAAAGTGATCGTAATCGGAGGCGGTGTGGCTGGTATGAGCGCGGCGCATGAACTTGTGGAACGGGGCTTCCAAGTCGAAGTCTTTGAGCGCAATCCCAAGTACGTGGGTGGCAAGGCACGCAGTGTCGATGCACCCGGCACCAACAAGATAGACCCCGCGCTCTTTCTGCCCGGAGAGCACGGGTTTCGCTTCTTCCCCGGCTTTTACAAGCACGTCACCGACACCATGAAACGCATACCGGTGGGTGACGACAAATCTGCCTTCGACAACCTGGTGGTGACGGAGACCATGATGATGGCGCAGAGCGACGCCAAGCCGATTGTGTTGCCGGTGGATTTCCCTACCTCGCTCAAGGAAATCGAAGAGTTCTTCAAGGGTTTCCAGGCCTTCAACGCCGAGTTGTCAGACGAGGAGATCGCATTTTTTTCCGGCAAGATGTGGCAGTTGATGACGAGCTGCAGCCAACGTTTTGCCGATGAGTACGACAGCATCAGCTGGTGGGACTACACGGAGGCGGCAACCAAGAGCGAGGCCTACCAAAGACTTCTCTCCGGCGGCCTGACCCGCAGCCTGGTCGCCTGCCAGGCCCAGACCGCCAGCACGCGAACCTGTGGCGCCATCCTGCTGCAGATGTTGTACATGATGATGGACCCTTTTACGCGGGACACCGACCGCGTCTTCAACGCGCCAACCAACGACGCCTGGTTGAACCCCTGGTACGACTACCTGGTCGACAAGGGCGTCAAGTACCACCACGGCACCGTTGTGAGCAGCATCCAGACCAAGGACGGGCGCATCAGCGGCATCACGTTCGAGAAGGATGGAGACGTGGGCCATAGGGGCTCACCCGATGAATACTACCTGCTGGCCGTCCCGGTGGAGCGTGCGGCCAATCTGATGAGTGAAGATATTCTGAAGCTTGATCCATCGTTGAAGAACATCATCAAGCTGGCGCCCAATGTGCAGTGGATGAATGGCATCCAGTTCTACCTCAACACCGAGGTCAACCTGAACCGCGGGCACACCATGTACACCGGCAGCAACTGGGCACTGACCAGCATCAGCCAGATCCAGTTCTGGCCCGACTACGACCTGAGCCACCGCGGCAATGGCAAGGTGGTCTCCATTCTGTCGGTCGACATTTCCAACTGGGTGGACAAAGGCAACTTCAATGGCAAGGCGGCACGAGACTGCACCAAGGAAGAGATCAAGACCGAGGTATGGGAGCAGCTCAAACAGGAGTTGAACTTTGGCGGCGCAAACCTGTTGCGCGACGAGATGATAGAAGACTATTACCTGGACGAGGACATAGAGCCCACGACCGCAGGCATGAGCAAGACCATCACCGCACGCCTGAGCCCCATCAAGCAAGAGGCGTTGGCCAAGGTCATTGAACTGGAGCCGCTGTTGGTCAACCAGTGCGACACCTGGGGCATTCGTCCGAATGCCCATACCGGTATCAAAAACCTGTTCCTGGCCAGTGACTATGTGAAGACCAACACCGACCTGGCCACCATGGAAGGCGCCAATGAGGCAGCGCGTCGGGCCGTCAACAGCATGCTGCTGGCCTCGGATTCAGACGAAGACTACTGCGAGATCTGGGAAATGCACACGCCGTTTCTGCTCAAGCCGTTGCAGGCCCTGGACCGTCTGAACTTCGAGAAGGGCTTGCCCTGGTCACAGGTGCTGTAGCATCAGCAAAGCATGGTGCGGGAAGCACCATGTGGGTGACTCACAGGACGGCAACCTGCTGCAGCTCCAACTGGCGTTTCTTGTTCGCCAAATCGGCGTCGCTGTCCGCGTAACGTTCGGCAATCACGCGAAACGCGTCCTGCAATTCCAGAAAGGCATCGACGATGTCCGGGTCAAAATGCTGGGCCCGCCCTTCTGAAATGATGCGCACGGCTTCTTCGTGCGACATCGCTTCCTTGTAGACGCGGCGGCTGATCAGCGCGTCATACACGTCGGCCACCGCCATCAGCCGCGCCGAGATCGGAATGGAATCACCCGCCAGACCCTCGGGGTAACCACTGCCATCCCACTTTTCCTGGTGGCTGTACGCAATTTCCTTGGCGAAATGCAAGAAACTCACCTCCATGCCCAACTGTTTTTCGGCGTGGGCAATGGCATCGCGTCCTAGTGTGGTGTGGGACTTCATGATCTCAAATTCGTGCGGCTCAAAACGCCCGGGCTTGAGCAAAATGTGGTCAGGGATGCCGATTTTCCCGATGTCGTGCAACGGTGCCGACTTGAACAAGAGATTGATGGTCTCGTCGGACAAGAAGTAACCGAAGCGAGGGTGGGTCTTGAGCCGCTCGGCCAGCGCCTTGACGTAATACTGGGTGCGCCGGATATGGTTGCCGGTGTCGGAATCCCGGGTTTCCGCCAGCGAGGCCATGGCCAGAATGGTCACATCCTGGATAGCCGATATCTCCTGTGTGCGCCTGCCCACCTCGCGGTCCAGAAAGGCATTCTGGTTGCGCAGAAAATCGCCTGCCGCTTTGTTCTCCAGTTGGGTCTTGATGCGTGCCAGCACAATGGCCGGCGAAATCGGCTTGGTGATGTAATCTGCGGCGCCCAGTTCCAGACCCTGCATTTCATCATCGGTCTCGTTGAGCGCGGTCAGAAAAATCACCGGCACATGGTGGGTCGCCGGCATCGCCTTGAGCTCACGCAAGACCTGGTAACCCGACAGGCCCGGCATCACGATGTCCAGCAGAATCAGATCGGGTACCGCGGCCCTGACAATCTTGAGCGCCCGCTCGCCACTGGGCGCAAGCTTGACGGTGTAGTAGGCTTCCAGCAGGTCACGCATCAAGGATAGGTTTTGCGGCGTGTCATCCACCACCAAAATGGTGGCGCGCGGCGGCAATTTCTCGGCTGCAGGCATAACATCCCTCCCTATCACCGGATCGGTGCTTCGGGCGCCACAGCGCCCTAAGCAGGCCAGCGAATCGGCCAGTGTAGGGGCTTTATGCGATCAGCGCAGCGGAATCGTGACGGTAAAGCAGGTCCCGCTGCCCGGTTGACTCGCCACCTGTATGGCGCCTCCGTGGCTCTCCACGGCACGCTTGACAATCGCAAGCCCTAAACCGGTGCCGGGAATATTGCCGACATTGCTGGCCCGGTGGAAGTCACCAAACAGGCGCGGCAGGTCCTCAGCCGGAATCCCTATACCCCGGTCGTGCACTTCAAAGCTGACGCTGTGCCCATTGTGCTGAACCCGAAAAAAAGCTTCGGAGGAAACAGGAGAGTATTTGATGGCGTTCGACAGCAGATTGCCGAGAATGTGGCGCAACAGCTTTTCATCGGCCAGGATATCGTGTTCGTGGTCACCCAGTTTCATATCCAATGCGACGCGGGCCGCATCCGCACTGCCCTGCACGGTCTGGCTGGCGATGGCCTCGTCCTTCAGTTGGTGGCACAGCGTAGACACGTTCATCGGTTTAGGATTAAACGACAGCAGTTGCGCATCAGCCCGGCCTATCGTCAGCACCTGGTCCAGCATCAACACCATGCGCTTGACGGCGGACTCTATGCTATCGAGCAGTCCATTGCGCTCGCCCTCGGGCAGGCGGTCGCAGTAATTGCGCAGCAAGCTTTGCGACACGAGTATCGATGTCAGCGGCGTGCGGAACTCATGTGAGGTCATGGCCACAAAAGTGGACTTCAACTCATTGAGTTCCACCTGCTGCGCCAGTGCACTGTCAAAACGCTGCTTATCCTCACGGTTTCGCCGCTCCAGTGCATCACGCGCCTGTTTGAACAATAGGTGAGCCTTGACCCGCGCCAGCACGATGGGTGGGCTGATGGGCTTGGTGATATAGTCCGCAGCCCCGAGTGCAAAACCCATTTGCTCGTCCTGTGTTTCAGTCTTGGCAGTGAAAAAGATCACCGGAATGTCTGCGGTTGTGGGATCTGCCTTGAGCCGCCGGCACACTTCATAACCGTCCATATCCGGCATCATGATGTCCAGCAGGACCAAATCCGGTGGCTGGCCATGGGCAATCTTGAGTGCACGCTCGCCGCTGGGTGCCAATTTGACGCTGTAGTCAGCCTCCAGCAAGTCGCGCATCAACGCCAGGTTCTGGGGCGTGTCATCGACGACCAGAATTGTGGGGCGTTGCGGCAATTCTTGCGCGGCTTGCATGCGTTCACTCACCGTTCGCCAGCGCCCATGGCTTGCTGCAGTATCTTCACGCCCAACTCACTGTCAAACCGATTGACCGCCGCCTGTAATTCGGAGAAGTGCGTGGAGTAGACCATGTGGAGCATGTTCGCATATTCTGCGACCAAGCGTTCTGCATTTCCGTCGTCGTTGGCCAGCAGGCCATGCAATTGTTGGCATACGGCCACCAACTGCTGGGGGGCCCGTCATCCGCAATATCGACGATCAAGCCTACGTCCCCGCAACGACTCACTGGCCACCTGCTGATTCAAGGCATTGTCTTCGGCGCGCAGTACGCGGGTTCCCCGTATCGACCACAAGGCGTGGGGATGGCGCTTGGCGCGACTTCTGCATGGACTCTGGGCCACAAACTTCACTTGCCCGTGAGCTCTTCGACTTGGCGCTTGGCTGTTTCTGCGTCTTTGCCATACTCGGTCAAATAACGCTGGCGCTCTTCACTGCTCCATTCAGCCGCTGAAAACCGGCTCTTAGGGTACACCGCGCTTACATGCACCACGCCCACCTGGCGCGCCATTGTGGCGCGGTCCGGAAATTTATCCGGCACCAGCAGGAAGCCATCCGCATCCCGCACACGCAGCGGAAAAGCGGGGCTCTTGTCCAATACCAGGGCGCCAAACAACTGCAGCTTGAACTCGCGACTGCCAGCGGCGACCTCATCATTGAATTGCAGCAACGCAAACGGCACGCCATTGGCATCATCAACCCGGGCGCTCACCACATAACGCCCGGCCACGCGGACATTGGCCTTCAAATAGAAATTCAGTGATCCAGCTTCCAGCGCTTCGCGCACACCCGCCCAGGTGGCCGGCACGTCCGGGGTGTAGACCACGTCAAAGTGGGCCACGCCCTGCTGTCCATCTGCAGCCAACTCGACCAGCAAACGAATGGTGCCACCAAAATTCTGAAAACCCTGGACAGCAGGGGTCAAACGCCCGGAATAGGTGCCGTCACCAGGTGCATCATCGGCGCCCGTGCCATCGTCAGAAAAAGCCACGCTGGTCTGGACCAGCTTGATCGGCGTGCGCGAATCAGGAATCGACTGCGCCTGCCCATTGCGTATGACCAGGGGCAACGGACGACCGCTGTCATCGCGCGCGGCGACGGTGAATTTCACACTCTCGGCGCCGCTCAGAAAAACCCGCTCCTGGCCGGTGCGCAGGCGAATGCCCTTGACCTCATCACCATTGGCGTTGCGCAGCTTCAGTTCCTCCGCAATCGGGGCGAAGGGGCGAACCTGGTCGGGGTGCTCTGCAATCGGACGGGAGTCGTAGGGGTAACGTGTGGCGTCACGGTAGCTGGCGTAAATTTGCTCGGCCCGCTCGTAACGGCCGCGCCACAACGCCAACTGCTCCTGGCGCGACTGCAGCCCCGCCAGGCTATAGGGGCCACCGTTGTTGCTGCTGGCTCCCGCTGGACCGGATGCTCCACCATTTTCGCCGGCCGGCATGCTTGACAGGCTTGTTTTGCTGGCGGTCCCGTCTGGGACCGCTGCGTTGCCGTCTGTGCCAAACACATACCACCCCAACAGGGCCAGCGCAACCAGCGCGCCGCCCAAGCAAACCGCCTTAGCCCGGTTCAAGATTCAAGTCGCCAGTACTGAGCCGGACGGGCTGCTGCTAGTTCGCGTTGGCCGCCATGTCGGCACGCACCTTGGACACGACTCCACCCCAGGCGCCATTGGTGTAGTGGTTGTAGGCCTCGCCATCGTCACGAAAGGCGACGGTGTGGTAGCTCCACTTGGCTTTGCCGCCCTCATTGGCCGAGGTGCCCATGGTCAAGTCGTTGCAGAACCAGTCCGACGGATTGCAGAATCCGGCGCCACCGCTGCCCGACACGCCACCCGAGGAGTGGTAGGCCACGGCCTCGTCGTCTTGCCCTGGCAACACGCCGGAGTACAGCGTGCCCTTGGCGCCGGCATACATGTAGAACCATTTGGCCCGTGTCTGGTTGTGGTCGTACATGGCGCGTGCAGTCGCGGTTTTGAGGTCAGACGTCAGCGGGTCCGATACGGCCCAGCTGCCGACATTGGCCAGTTCACTGCCACCGCCTGCGCCGGCAGCCACGTCCACCCATTTGATGTTCCAGCCGGTCTGGGTTGTGCCATCGGAGTTGCCGCAGACACCCGAAGAATTGGGCGTTGCATTCTTCTTGCTGCGTGCGGTTCCGCCATACAGCGACAAGGCGTAGCCAATCTGCAGATTGCCAGCACTGTGGGCCGCGACGTAGCACCAGTTGCTACCGGTGCAGTAGCAATCCAGCGCATCACGCACGCGGTAGTTTTGGTCAGCCACATGGCTGAAGCCGTCCCAATTGACCGACTTCTTGTTCACACCGGCAGCAGTGCTTGCAGGGCCCCAGTACGTGAAGTCGGCATGGTTGCCGGCCTGGGCGTTCGGGTTGTTGCGGCCATTGATCCACAACGAGTAGTTGGTGGCGTACACCCCACCCGCGAGAAACAGCAGAAACACCAGCAAGGATTTAAACGCCCGCGCAGGACGTTGACGGAAAAAAGCCAGGCAGACAGAACGCATGGATAACTCCTTGAATCTGGATTCAACTTATCGGGGTGCGCAAGTGTCTCCAAAGCGACCGCACGAAACAACTGGGGAATACCCGCGCAGCAGAGCGCAGCACTTCACGCGGCCTTCATCCCCAGCGCATCGGGGCTTCGTGCGCATTTCACAGGGCTTGCGAATACTGGAAGTTGATTCACACGACAGAGAAACGCCATGAAAAACCCCATACTTTTGAAATGCGCCTTGCTGGCGCTGATAAGCGCATTGCTGCTGATCCCGCTGGCCATGATTGAGCGGACCATAGCCGAGCGCACAGCTTACCGGGCCGACGCCATCCACGCCATTGCGGCCAGCACCGCAGGCGCGCAATCCATTGTGGGGCCCGTATTCACGGTGGCCGTAGAAGAAGAATTTGACGAGGAGAAGAGCTACGAGTACCAGGGCGAGCCGAAGAAAAAGATGGTGCGCAGCAAACGCACACACACCCTGACCGTGGTTCCCAAGGAACTGCACTTTGACGGTGCTCTGGCCGTCGAACGGCGCGCCTACGGCCTACACGAGACCGCAGTGTTCGAACTGCAAAGCGCCGTCACTGGAACATTTGAAACACCCAGCACCGCCTTGCTACCGGCACTGGGCGCCAACGCGCGCTTGAGCTGGGGAACGCCCACATTGGCGGTCGGCATTGCCGACCCCCGCGGACTCAGTGGTGAGCCCAAGATCCAGCTCGACGGCAAGCCAATGGCATTGCACCGTGCCGCCCATATCAGCGGTATGGAAACGGGCTTTCACGGCACATCGGACCTTGTGCTCGACGGCAAAGTGACACGCTTACCCTTTCGCATCGACCTGCGTTTGACCGGAACCGGCAGCGTAGGTTTTGTGCCGCTGGGCGATGTCACCACCACCGAGCTGCGCGGCAATTGGCCACATCCGAGCTTTGGCGGTGACTTTTTACCCCGTACACATGAAACCAGCAAGGAGGGATTTGTTGCGCGCTGGAGCACGACCGGTCTGGCTTCCAGCGCGAACGCCGACGAGATCAATGGTGCAGCCAAAGGTTTTGAGGTGCGGTTGATAGACCCTGTGGATGTCTACCGCCAAGCACTGCGCGCGGTGAAATACGGCGTGTTGTTCGTGGTGCTGACGTTTGCAGCGTTCTTCATGTTCGAGAACCTCAAGTCACTGCAGATTCACCCCATCCAGTACGCGCTGGTGGGGCTGGCCCAAGCCGTGTTCTTTTTGCTGTTGACCAGTCTGTCGGAACATATTCCCTTTGCCATGGCGTATCTGGCGGCGGCCAGCGCGTCCATCGCCTTGATCGGCATTTACCTGGCCGCCATTCTGCAGGGTTGGCGCCGTGGCTTAGGCTTCAGCTTGGCATTGGCAACCTTGTATGCGGCGCTGTTTGGCATTCTGCGCTCTGAGCAAAGCGCCTTGCTGCTGGGTTCCCTGCTGTTGTTCTTCGCACTGGCAGGCTTGATGCTGGGCACCCGCCGCATTGACTGGTATGGCCTGAACACGCGCACGCCCTTGGTGGATACGGCGGCGAACCCATGAAGCGCCAGACCGTACACCGAGGGCTCTTGTGGAGCGGCGCTCTGCTGGCCCTGCCACTGGCTGCGGTTCTGCGCAATCCTCTGCTGCTGCAATGGCGCGCTTTCGCCACGCCGCTATTGGCTGTGCTGGCCATTGCTGCCCTGCTCATGGTGGACAGGCAATGGCGGAGTTCACGTCAAAGGTTGACCCAACACAGCATACTGTTTGGGTTGTGGTTGTCGGCACTGGCGCTGGTCGCGGCGCAGGAGGGCGTCTTCCATTGGCGCAAACACCAAGTGCGGCAGAGTGCTGCAGCCGAGGCACAGGCCCTGGGCGCACACATCATCATTGGTTACAGCCATCCAGAAGAAGTCAGGGTGCTGGCGCAGAAAGGTCTGGTAGCTGGCATCTTCATCGGTGCCAACACCGTGAGCGGCAGGACCGCGGAGGCGATTGCCGCGGAAATTGCCGGGTTGCAGTTGCTGCGCAAAACCGCTGGCCTGCGTCCACTCATCGTCAGCACCGACCAGGAAGGCGGTATTGTTTCACGTATGTCGCCGCCACTAGTTCAGACGCCGCCATTGGCGGACATTATTGCGGGCGCCAAACTGGAAGACGTTGAGATATTGGCATTTACGTATGGGCAGGAACATGGACGCGGATTGGCCGCTCTGGGTGTCAACGTGAACTTTGCTCCGCTGGCCGATCTGTCTTTTCCGCGTGCGCGCAACCGCCTGGACTTTCACAGCCTGATTGGGCAACGCGCCATTGCCGCCGACCCCCATCGCGTCAGCACCGCCGTTATCGGCTATGCCCACGGCCTGGAAGCCCACGGCGTGCGGGGAACACTGAAACACTTTCCCGGCTTGGGACGCGTCAGCGCCGATACCCACCTCTTTCGCGCGGCCTTGTCTGCCAGCGAAAGCGCACTGGAGAAGAGCGACTGGATACCGTTCCGAGAAGGTCTGCGCGATACCCAATCACTGCTGATGGTCGGACACGCCACGCTGAGCGCAGTGGATGCACACAACCCGGCCTCGCTATCCCGCAAAGTGGTGCAGGGCATTGTGCGGGACCGCTGGGGGCACGAAGGCGTTTTGGTGACCGATGACATGGCCATGGCACCGGTCGTTCGACACGGCATGTGCAAGGCTGGCGTGGACGCCATCAATGCCGGTATGGACCTACTGCTGGTGTCCTATGACACCGACCAGTACTACACCATCATGCATTGCCTGCTGCAGGCACGGCGCGATGGAACGCTACAAGACAAGCCATTGCGGGCCAGCGGACTGCGGCTGCAACACGCCTTGGGATCCGGGGTGTGAACGGTGCTCTGCGTTCATTCGGTTCCTATGTGCGCTAGCCAACCGAACCTGCTTTAACAAATGCTTACATTCAAACCCGCCACCCCACCTAAACTTGTAGAGTGGTGTTAACGCTGACACAGACGTCATCCGTTGCATGCGATCACACGTTGGATGTGTATAAACACTGGAGAACAAAGATGAAAACCCTCGTAGTACTTGCCCTCACCGCCTGCGCCATGGCACCCACATTTGCGCAGACCAATGTCGGCGTATCCATAGGCATCAACCAGCCGGGTGTCTATGGACGCATCGATATAGGTGCCTTTCCGCAGCCGCGCATCGTTTATCCCCAACCGGTCGTTATCGTGCAGACGCCGATTGCTGTCCACCAGCAACCGGTGTACCTGTATGTGCCACCCGGACACCAGAAGAACTGGTCCAAGCACTGCGGACGCTACAACGCCTGTGGACAACCCGTTTATTTTGTCAAGGAAGACTGGGTGCGTGAACGTTATGAAGAGCGCCACGACCACGGCAACAACCATGGGCATGGCAAGGGCCACGGCAAGGGAAACAAGCACCGGGACTGATCCCCTGATGGCGTAGGACCGCTCGGCTCTACTGGGGACGCGTCAGGACAGTCTGAACGTTTCCAAATGGATGCTGGTTTCGGTATTGCTGATGCCCTTGAGCAGGCGAATCCGTTCCAGCACCTTGGCCAACTCCTGCAGGGTTTCGGCCCGCAACTCGGCCAGCAAATCCCAACGCCCGTTGGTGTCGTGCAGACTCGCCACACCGGGTTCCCCTAGCAAATTGGCAATCACCGCACGGGTCTGGTTGCCATCTACCGCAATGCTCATCCAGGCCTTGATCGCGTTGTGCTGCACGTCCGGTCGTAGGCGCACCGTGTAGCCGACGATGACACCGTCGTCCTCTAGACGGCGGATGCGGTTCGTGACAGTGCCCCTTGATACCTTCAATTTGGCAGCCAGCGCTGCCACCGTCAGGCGTGCGTCCTGCCGCAGCAGGGACATCAGCTTGTGGTCTGTTTCATCCATAGTGTCAATTTAATGTGCCATATTGGCAATATATTAGCAATATCTACGCATTATTGACGATTGTTATTGTTTGGTCGCAAAACCATACTTCTTCTCATCGATTGCAACTCTTTTGCGGTCCACACAGGAGAACAACTATGACAACACCTTCCGGTCCCCACAAAAACACGCTGTTTCTGAGTCCCCAAGACGTTGCCAGCATCGTCAGCCGCTCGGGCTTGGCCACTACGCTGCAGGGCATGGCCGCCTATATCCACCAGGACTTTCTGCGTTGGAAAAGCTTTGACAAGTCGGCCCGCCTGGCAGCGCATTCAGCGGACGGTGTGATCGAGCTGATGCCGATTGCCGACGCGAACACCTATACCTTCAAATACGTCAACGGTCACCCCAAAAACACGGCCATCGGCCTCTCCACGGTCATGGCGTTTGGTGTACTGGCCGATGTGGCCACCGGCTTCCCACTGCTGATCAGCGAGCTGACGCTGACCACCGCAATGCGCACCGCCGCCACCTCGGCCGTCGCGGCGCGCGCGCTGGCACGCCCCAACAGCCGCGTGATGGCGCTAATAGGCAACGGCGCACAAAGCGAGTTCCAGGCACTGGCGTTTCACCACCTGGTCGGCATTGAAGAGATACGCCTGTTTGACGTGGACGCCCAAGCCACCGCCAAGCTGCTGCGCAATCTGCAAGACAACCCCGACGCTGCAGCGTTGCGCTTGGTCGTTTGTGCCAGCACGGCTGAAGCCGTACGCGGCTCCGATATCGTGACCACCGTTACCGCCGACAAGACCAATGCCACCATCATCACGCCCGACATGCTGAGACCCGGCATGCACATCAACGGCGTGGGCGGCGACTGCCCGGGCAAGACCGAGATCCACGCCGATGTATTGCGCGCCGCCAAGGTGTTTGTCGAATATGAGCCACAAACCCGTGTTGAAGGCGACCTGCAGCAAATGGACGTCAGCTTCGGTGTGACCGAGCTCTGGCAGGTGTTGGCCGGCAATCAAGCGGGGCGCGATAACGCCATGCAAATCACGTTCTTCGACTCGGTCGGTTTTGCGATGGAAGATTTTTCCGCACTGCGTTATGTGCATGACCTAGCGCAATCACTGCACGTCGGTGCTGCGATTCCCTTGATCCCCGAGTTGGCAGATCCGAAAGATTTGTACCAATTGATCAGGCCGACCGCCTCGGCCAAACCGCAGGCGAGCGGCGGCGCTGCAGACCCTGTCCATGCGTTGCCCGAAACCGTGGCATGACATGACCATGACCCAGCGCTTTTCCACGCAAGCACCAGCCGCCGTGGTGATGGTGAGGCCCCATGCGTTCAGCTCCAACCCCGACACGCTGCAGGACAACGCCTTCCAGACCAGTAGCCCGGTAGAAGCCCACGCAGATACGGCGGCCCGCGCCTATGCCGAGGTCAGCACCATGGTGCGCAAGCTGCAGGACGCGGGCGTGGTCGTGCATGTGTTTGAAGACACCGGCCAGCAAACACCTGACGCGGTATTCCCCAACAACTGGTTCTCCACCCATGCAGGGGGCCACGTCGCCATCTATCCCATGGCCATGCCCAGCCGGCAACGGGAACGGCGCTGGGACGTCATCGACCTGCTGAAGCAGACCTATCGCGTGCAAGATGTCATCGACTACTCCGGCCTGGAGCAGGACCAGGTGTACCTGGAAGGCACCGGCGCCATGGTGCTGGACCACATCGACCGCGTGGCCTATGTGGCGCGATCCAACCGCGCCGACCCTCTGGCGTTGGAGCGTTTTTGCACCCACTTCAATTTTGAACCGATGCTGTTTGACGCGGCTGACGCCCAGGGCCGAGCGGTCTACCACACCAACGTGTTGATGTGTATTGGAACGGACTTTGCGTTGGCGGGTTTTGACATGGTCACCGACACGCGGCGACGCCAACAGGTACGTGAACGCTTGCAAGAAAACGGGCGCAGCCTGGTCGAACTGAGCGATGCACAGGTGGGTGAATTTGCCGGCAATGCCCTGGAGTTGCAGGGCGCCGACGGCCGACTGCTGGCGATCTCGTCAAGGGCGTTGCGCGCGCTCCGTGCGGATCAAATAAAGGCCTTGGAAAACCACGTCCAACTGCTGTCGCTGGACGTCCCCACCATTGAACTGGCAGGTGGCTCGGTGCGCTGCATGCTGGCCGGCATACATCTGAAACCACGCCCGGTTTTACAGGCGTGAAGTCAGCCTAAGCTTATTACTTGTATTTCGAGTCGATTTCCCAAACCGCGGTCTGGACCAGGCGTTGCACCATGGTGTCCAGGCCAACGCCACCCTTGGCGCCTTCGGAGATACCCATCACGCTGGTGCGTGTGGCGCCGACTTCCATCTTCAGTTCCTTGTAACCCTGGGCCACTTGTTCAGTAGTACTGGCGTTCATGATCTTGTAACGCATGCCGATCAGCCAGACGCCGGTGGCGTCAGCGGTCTTGACCGAACCGACCACATGGCCGGTAGCCTGACCAGCACGGGTGCCGGACAGGGAACCGATCAGGCCGCCGATGGCCTGGCCATCAAAACCCTTGGTGTTCTCGGCAATTTGTTCGGCCTTCAGGATGTCGAACTTGACGATCCATTTGGTCGTCTTCAGCTTGCCGGCCTGCATGGTCTTGCGCGCCTGCGCCACATTGCCCAGGTTGTAGGCCAGCGTGATTTCGTTCAGCAGCTTGCCGAGATTGGCACGCTCCAGCACCGTGAAGTTGGCTTGCGACAACTCCAGCTCGCCGAAGTCGGCAATGTTGTTGGGCAGGAAGCGCTGGGTAAAGCTGGCGTTGTTGCTCTTGATCTCGCCGGGGATGACGATCAGTGCCGGGCCCTTCTTGCCCACATTCTTGTATTCGACTTCTTTGTACGCGGCTGCGTCGGCAGCAGCATTGGCCTTGTTGGAGGTCGAGCTGCCGGCGGTCGGCGACGCATTGCCAAACGTCGGTGCACCCGACTTCTCGGCGGCCGGCGCCGGTGCATCAGCAGCTTTGGGCGCTGTCTCCATACAACCAGTGAATGACAGGGCCAGCATGGCGGAAAGCAAAGAAGTTACCAGCAAACGATTGCGCATTTTTATATCCATTCCCACTTGAAAAAACCGCCAACTGGCGGGCCGAACGAGTCTACGCTTTTTGCCATGCAGAGCGTGCATAGCATTGAACGTATCGATAGCACTTGACTATTGTCAAACGGAGCCCATAGAGCCACCCGCCGTGGTGGCCCCTCCTCTTTTGCCACCAGCCCGCGAGAACGCCGAAAGAACGGGCTTGCGGGTAAACCAGTACGTGAACACGCGCAGAACGGGTCCGCAAAAGCACAGATGACCGGCAGCCCGCGCAGCTTCACACTGCGAGACAGCAAAGGCAGACGGGACATGCACACCCGCCGGTGCGCCTTGGCATCCATTCTCAAAAACAGGAGAGACACCGTGAATACTTTACCGAACCGCCTAGCACGCCATGGCGTGTGGGCGCTGGTCGCGCTGACGGGCGCCGGCGCGCTGGCGACCATCGCCTTGCACCGTGGCGAAACCATCAACGCACTGTGGGTCGTGGTTGCCGCCATCGCGGTGTACCTGATTGCCTACCGCTACTACAGCCTGTTCATCGCCGACCGTGTGTTGTCGCTGGACCCCGGCCGCGCGACACCGGCCACGCGCCACAACGATGGCCTGGACTATGTGCCGACCAACAAATACGTGCTGTTCGGCCACCACTTTGCGGCGATCGCCGGCGCCGGGCCGCTGGTGGGTCCGGTACTCGCCGCGCAGATGGGCTACCTGCCCGGCATGTTGTGGATACTGGCGGGTGTGGTCTTCGCCGGCGCGGTGCAGGACTTCATGGTGCTGTTTATTTCCACCCGGCGCGATGGTCGCTCACTGGGCGACCTGATCAAGTCCGAACTCGGCCCGGTGCCCGGCGTGATCGCGCTGTTTGGCACCTTCATGATCATGGTCATCATCCTGGCAGTGCTGGCCCTGATCGTCGTCAAAGCGCTGGCAGACAGCCCCTGGGGCACGTTCACGGTGGCCGCAACGATACCGCTGGCGCTGTTCATGGGGGTCTACACCCGCTACATCCGCCCGGGCCGCGTGGGTGAGATTTCGGTCATCGGCTTCATACTGCTGATTGCCTCCATCGTCGTAGGCGGAGAAGTGGCGCAGAGTGAAACGTGGGCTCCGCTGTTTACCTTTGACGGCAAACAGCTGACCTGGATGCTGATCGGCTACGGCTTCGTCGCCTCGGTGCTGCCGGTGTGGCTGCTGCTGGCCCCACGCGACTACCTGTCGACCTTCCTGAAGATTGGCGCCATCCTGGCCCTGGCGCTGGGTATCCTGCTGGTGGCACCGGACCTGAAAATGCCATCCACGACCCGTTTCATCGACGGCAGCGGACCGGTCTGGGCCGGCAATCTGTTCCCCTTTTTGTTCATCACCATTGCCTGCGGCGCGGTCTCGGGCTTCCACTCGCTGATCGCCTCGGGCACCACGCCCAAGCTGATGGAAAACGAAGCCCATGCGCGCTTCATCGGATACGGCGCCATGCTGATGGAATCCTTCGTGGCCATCATGGCGCTGGTTGCCGCGTCAATCATCGAGCCGGGCGTTTATTTTGCGATGAACAGCCCCGCGGCCGTGCTCGGAACCACCGCCGAAAGCGCCGCCCAGGTGATCGCCCAATGGGGCTTTGTGGTCACGCCCGAGATGCTGACCGAAACCGCGCGTGATGTCGGTGAAAAAACCATCATCTCGCGCACCGGCGGGGCGCCCACGCTGGCCGTCGGCATGGCCCAGATCTTTTCGCAAATGGTGGGCGGCAAAGCCATGATGGGCTTCTGGTACCACTTCGCCATCCTGTTCGAGGCCTTGTTCATCCTGACCGCCGTGGATGCCGGAACACGGGCTGGCCGCTTCATGCTGCAGGACCTGCTGGGCACGTTTGTACCCGCTCTCAAGCGCACCGACTCCTGGCTCAGCAATGGCCTGGCAACCGGCCTGTGCGTCAGCGCATGGGGTTACTTCCTGTACCAGGGCGTGATCGATCCATTGGGTGGCATCAACACGCTGTGGCCGCTGTTCGGCATCTCCAACCAGATGCTGGCGAGCATCGCCCTGATTTTGGTCACGGTGGTCCTGTTCAAGATGAAGCGCGAGCGTTTTGCCTGGGTGTCTCTGCTGCCGACCGCCTGGTTACTGGTCTGCACGATGACTGCGGGATGGCAAAAGCTGTTCCACGAAAACCCCAAGATCGGCTTCCTGGCCCACGCCGCCAAATACCGGTCGGCTGCGGAGCGCGGCGAATTGCTGGCCCCGGCAAAGGGTTATCCACAGATGCAGCAAATCATAATCAACGACTATGTGGATGCGACGCTGTGCGCACTGTTCATGCTCGTCGTCGTCAGTGTGCTGGTGTACGGCGTCCGGGCCTGTGTGCAGGCGCGGCGTGCCAGTCATCCGACGACCCGGGAAATGGATGGTTTGATACCAACCAACACCGGCGCGCAGACACAGGCCGCGTGAACCCGGTACACCAGCATGTTCAACGACCTGTCAAAAATGGGCAGCTACCTGGGGCAGGCCGCCCGCCTGATGGTGGGGCTGCCCAACTACGACACCTATCTGACGCACTTTCGCAGCGAACACCCGGACCAGACGGCCATGAGCTACGAGGAATTTTTCCGCGAACGCCAGCTCGCGCGGTATGGCGGCAACGGCCGGATGGGGCGTTGCTGCTGAAACCCCGCCGACAATACCCCGTCCTAGGTTGACGGGGTACGGCATGGCACAAGATCAGGACACGGCGGACAGGGTGGTGAGCACAAGAGGATGGGGCGGAGCCACACGTTTGCGCCTGATGGTGCTGCTGCTGGCGGTGCTGCCACTGGTGCTCGCCATTGCCGCGGTGGTCTGGGTGGTGCGCAAGCAGTCTGACCAGTTGGCGCTGACGCAGATCGAGGCCCTGCAACCCCTGCTGCTACAGGCCCGCAAGGACGAGTTGCAGCATTTTGTGCAGGTTGGTCGCAAGGCCATCGCGCATTTGTCCGAGAAGGGTGGCAAGGACCCCGCCGCGCAACGGCAGGCCCTCGAACTGCTGCGCCGCATGGACTTTGGCGACAACAGCGACAACTACTTTTTCGTCTACGACCTGCAGGGCAACAGCCTGATGCACCCACGGCTTGCCCAACTGGAAGGCCGCAGCGCCTGGGACCTGCAGGACAGCGCCGGCAGCCTGATCATCCAGCGCCTGATCGCCCAGGCCCGTGCCGGTGGTGGTTTTGTCGACTATGTCTGGAACCGGCCGTCCACCGGCCTGGATGAACGCAAACTGGGCTACGTCGAGATGGTCCCGCAATGGGAGTGGATGGTGGGCACCGGCCTTTACCTGGACCACCTGCGGACAACGGAAAAACAGATCAAGACCCTTACTGCCCAGGCCGTCGCGAAAACACGGGACCAGATCCTGCTGATTGCCCTGGTGGCCGTGTTATGGGTCGCCGCAGGGGGATTTGCACTGAACTGGTACGAGCAACGCGCCGCCGATGCCAAGTTGCGCGCCATGGCGCACAAGGTCGTGCTGTCGCAGGAGGCGGAACGCGCGCGCGTCGCCCGCGAGCTGCATGACGGCATCAGCCAGTGCCTGGTGTCGCTGAAGTTTGTCTTTGAATCGGCACTGGTTCACCTCGAGCGCGGCAACGGCGATGCGAGCACCACCTTGCGCAATGGACTGCACCAGATGCGCGACGTGATGCGTGACGTGCGCCGTATCTCCCACGATCTGCGTCCCACCATACTCGACGACGTCGGGCTGGGCGGCGCCATCGCACAAACGGCCCGTGAGTTTGGCGAACGCTCAGGCATCACCATCCACACCCGCGTCGAAGACTTTCCCCCGCTGCGCGATACCGCGGCGACCGCGCTGTTCCGGTTCGCGCAGGAGGCCTTGGGCAATATCGAAAGGCATGCCGGCGCACAGCAGGCCTGGGTCACGCTGCGGCACAGCGGCAAAGACCTGGAACTGGTGGTGCGTGACGATGGCCGGGGCTTTGACGTCCAGGCCACGCTGCGCCAGGTCAGGGATGGCCTGGGCCTGACCCATATGCGCGAGCGCATCGAGACATTGGGCGGCCGTTTCGAGCTGCAATCGTCACCAGGTGCTACCGTGCTGACAGCCCGTTTGCCAACGGCCGTGTCAACACTGTGACCGTGCGCGGCGCAGCGGCGGCTGATCGACTATGCTATGCGCGGTTCGTGTGTCCTGGCAGCAGGATGGCACGTGCCCCATAGACCGCATTGAGGTGCCCCATGGCGCAAGCCCCCACTCCGCATTCCAGTTCGCAGGCGCCGATCCGCCTGATGGTCGTCGACGACCACCAAAGCGTGCGGCAAGGACTCATCTCACTGCTGGCCGCCTACAGCCAAAATATCCAGGTTGTTGCCGAGGCGCAGAACGCAGACGAAGCGCTGATGCATGCAGAACACGCACTACCGGACATCGTGCTGACCGACCTGCAGATGAAACCCACCGGTGGCATCCAGCTGGTGCAGCAACTGCGCCAGCGCCAACCCCAGATTCGTTACGTGGTGTTCACCGCCTCCGAAGAACCCGAGCCCATGCTGCAAGCCTATGCCGCGGCGGTGCAGGGTTTTGTCTGCAAGGGGACGGATATCAGCGAGATCGTGCGTGCCATTGAGTCGGTGATGGCCGGCTCCACCCACTATCCGGCGGGGCTCAAGCAAGCCCTGGATCGGCAATCGCAGCAGCCGGTGCTGACGGAGCGCGAGAAGGAGGTGCTCCACTACGTCGGCAAGGGCATGACGGGCAAGGAGATTGGCCGTATCCTGCACATAGACCACCGCACCGTCGACACCCACAAGGGCAATATCCGACAGCGTTTCAATCTGGACAGTTCAGCCGCACTGATACGTTTTGCCATTCTGCACAGCGAGTGAAAAAGCGGCGCAATGGACAAATAAAGGAGGACACCATGGAACTGATAGGCGTGCTCGATTCCCCGTAAGTGCGCCGCGTGGCGATCTCGCTGCAGCTGGTGGTGGCACGGTGGACGGCCTGGTGGCGCTTCTAATGCTATATATTTAATAGCTATATTTGCATATTCCACGAGGGCTACAGGCCGATTTCATCAAAACGCTTGGTTAAAAAACCCATTATGGGTATAAATAGGCCTGTTTTTGGCGTGCTGGCAGCTCAAGTCCTGCCTGGAGGCGCCAGATACTTGGCCTCGAATACCGCGCTGGGCACCGGCTGGCTGAACAGGTAACCCTGCATTTCGTCACAGCCCAGCACCCGCAGCAGGCGCAGCTGGTCCTCGCTGTCCACCCCTTCGGCCACCACCGTGAGCCGCAAGGCATGGGCCAGGTTGATGATGGTGGACACCAGGGCCAGGCCCTCGGGTGACTCCGTCATGTCGAGCACAAAGGAGCGGTCAATCTTCAGCGTATCCACGGGAAACTTGGCCAGGTAACTCAGCGACGAGAAACCGGTGCCAAAGTCGTCAATGGCCACCGTCAGCCCCATGCTGCGGATCGCCTGCAGGCTGGTGATGCTGTGTTTCACGTCCTCCATGATCAGGCTCTCGGTGATCTCCAGCTCCAGGCCGTGTTGGGCGTGAGGGTCAATGCTGATGGCCTTGCGCACCTCGTCGATGAAATTGCGGTTGCGCAATTGCAGTGGCGACACATTGACGGCGATGCGCACCACCGCCAGGCCGGCCGCGCGCCAACGCAGGTAGTCGGCAATCGCCTGGCGCAGCGCCCAGCGGCCCACGGCGTGGATCAGGCCGGTTTCTTCCAGCACCGGTATGAAGTGGGCCGGCGGCACCAGGCCGGTCTGCGGGTCGTTCCAACGTATCAGGGCTTCGGCACCGGTGATGGCGCCACTGGCCAGGTTGACCTTGGGCTGGTAATGCAGCACAAACTCACCCCGGTCCAGCGCCAGGCGCAGCTGGTTTTCCAGCGTCACCTTGCTGGCCACCGCCGCGGTCATGGTCGGCGTGTACAGCAGGTAAGGCTCGCCCCTGGACTTGGCCTGCTTGAGTGCGGCCTCGGCGTTCTTGAACAGGCTGGCGGCATCCGCCCCGTCCTGCGGGAACAACGCACCGCCCACCTTGATGCCGACCCGCAACACGGAATCCCCCAGATGGAAGGGGTGCTCCTGGAAGGCCTCCAGCTTGCCCTCCAGAAAACACCTCACATCCTCGGCTTGCTCGACCATGGGCAACACGGCTGCAAAGTGGTCCGCCCCCAAGCGCGCGAACAGCGTAGCGTCGCCGACATGGTGGGTCAGCCACTGCGCGGTCTGGCGCAACAGCGCATCACCGGCCGACTGGCCCAGGCTGTCGTTGATGTTTTTGAAACGCTCCATGTCGATCAGGTACACCGCCATCTGGTGCCCGGCGCTGGCCGCACTGCGCACATGCTGCGCCAGGCGCTCCAGAAACAGGTGCTGGTTGGCCAGGCCGGTCAGCACATCGTAATAAGCCAGGTAGTCGATGCGCTCCTGCTTCTCGATGTGGTCCATGGCAAAGGCCACGTCACCAGCCAGCTCGTCCAGCAGCGTCAGTTCCTCGTCTCGGAAAAAGTCCGGCTCACTGGCATACAGCGTCAGCATGCCGACGGTCCGCTCCCCCAGAATCAGCGGCAGGATGGCCATGGAGTTGACGCCTATCTCGGCGTATAAACTGCGAAAAAACATCTCCGGGTTGTCCTGCAAATCATTGACCACGACCCTCTTGTGCTCACTGATCACGCGTGCCAGCAGCACATTGCCCGCTGCGGCCTTTCCCAGCGTCGCAAAGTGCGCGCCCAAGGCGCTGTCAAAAGCCGCACCCACACCAAATGACGCGGTCAATACCAGCCGCTGCGTGGCGGCGTCCACCATGCTAATCAAGGCCATCTGGAAACCACCCGCCTCCACCGCGACCCTGCAGGCTTCGCTGAACAGGGTGTCACGGTCCCGCGCGCGAACAATCAGCGTGTTGATACCGCTGAGCGTGGCGTAGACCCGGTTCAGGTAGACGATTCTTTCCTCCGCAGCCTTGCGCGCGCTGATGTCCAGGTGCATGACCACAGCACCATTCGGATGGTCCTCGAACAGCGGCGTCACGCTCATCTGGAACCAGCATTGCCCCGCAGGCGTAGGGCAGGCATATTCCATGGAAAAACTGGGGGCCGCGGCTTCCAGCACCGACCGAATGCCGGCCGCAGCGGCGCGTGCCTGTGCCACGTCGTCACCCTGCACGCTGTCACACAATGCCAGGTAGTTGAGTCCCATACTGGGCGCCTGGTCCACCAGAGTCTGTCCGTCACCCAGGCGCTGCCAGGCGGTATTCACCGCGACGATGCGCCCCTGGGAATCCAGCAGCGCAATATGCGCCGGCAGTGCATTGAGGATGGCGCTCTGCTTGGCGGCTTCACTCAGGCGCTGGTGGTCTTGCGAGCGGCGCAGCAAAAAGGGCAGGCCTTCGTGGTTCGCCACCGTATCCACCTCGCCCGCCGTCAAATCCTCCAGGCGCTGACCGGTGCGCAGCAGCGTCTCAATCAGGGTTCGGACTTCTTCGGATACTTCCGGCGTTGGCAGCGGAGGAGCGGTCACGGCAGGTCGCCTTCGAGGTCCAGCGCACGTAGCACCAGGCCGGTCTGGCTCAGCGTGCCGACAATGCGGCGCACCGGCAGTGGTGCTAGCCGCACCAACGTCGGGGTCATAAAGATGGCATCCACCAGGGCGCGTTTGGGCTCCTTGAACACGTCCACCAGTTCGATCTCACAACGCCCCGGCAGATGCGCCTTGCACAGCGCGGCCAGGTTGACCCGCGCCTGCGCGGAGTTGAGCGCATCGCTGGCCACGTACAGCCGGAATTTGTAAACAGCGGGGCGGCTCATGGCGTGCCACCGCTTCTTGGGGGCGGCGTGGCGTCGGCACCGCGCAACTCCTCCAGCCGGGTGCGGTCGCGGGACACATCGCCGGCCAGACTCTTGGAGCTGCTCAGCAGCAAAGCCTTTTCGATCTGCTTGGCCACCAGCTCCGTCTGCAGCGACTTCACACGCACTTCCAGCTCGGCCTCTTCCGCGTCCAGCCGCACCCGCTTGAGTTTGCGCGCCACTTCGACCGCCTCGGTAGCCACCCGTTCGGCACGCTCTTTCTCCCAACGCAAGGTGCCCATCAGCACTTCGCCACCGGCGGTGTAGATGTCTGCCAGCGTCACACCGCTGTCGCTGAGTATCAGCTCGCGCACCTGGTTGGAGTGGGCCGTGCCGCGCGACTTGATGATGGACAGGCCGCGGTTGCGCTCGCCGGCCTGCACCAGGTAATTCAAGTGGATCCAGGTGTCGACCTGGGCCGAGATTTGCAACGGCGAACTGCCTTCGGCCGGGCTGGACATTTCGTCGAGCAACCGGGTGCACAGCAGGGTTGTGCCCTCGGCCTTGGCCCAGTCAATCAGACGCTCGGCCACGCTGTGTGCACTCAGGTCGGTGCCGGATCTGGACCAGGTCGACACCGGATCAATCACCACGCAGCGTGCCCGGTGTTCGCGTGCCAGTGCCTTGATGCGCACGAGATAGGTCTCTGCGCTGCCGGAAATGGTGCGCGCCGAAGCCATGCGCAAGAGGCCATTTTTCTGAAAACGCTCCAACCGTATGCCCACCGAAGCCAGGTTGCGTATCACCTCGCCGCTTTCGGAATCAAAACTGATGAACAGGGTGCGCTCGCCGCGCTGGCAGGCGGCTTGCACAAAGGCGCCGCTCAACGTGGTTTTGGCAGTACCCGAAAAACCGGTCACCAGCACGCTGGCACCGCGGTAGTAACCGCCGCCCAGCATGGTGTCGAGCCGCTCCACCCCGCTGGAGATACGTTCGGTGGAGACCTGGGTGTCCACACTGTCCAGCGTGCGCGCACCGGCCACCTCAAAGCCACCGTTGCCAATCAGAAACGGGGACTCGTTCTCGTCAAAGCTGGAGCCGCGGAATTTTTGTACGCGCAGGTTGCGCTGCGACACCCCTTGCACCACGCTGTGGTTGAGGATGACCGCGCAATCGACCATAAACTGCATAAAGCCAAAGGGCTGCTGGCTGATGGCGTTGGTCTCATCGGTGTTGGCCTTCAGCGTGATGATGCCGGTCAGCCCGCGCTCCAACAACCAGGCATGCAGGCGGTAGATCTCGCGCCGTTGTGCTTGCGGGTCGGGCAGCAGGGCCAGCACAATGTCCAGTGCATCAAACACGATGCGCCGCGCGCCCATGGCCTGGGCCTGGGCTTCCAGTGCTGCCAGCATGCCGCAGAAATCAAAATCACCGGAATGCACCAGATCCGGCTGTGGCTGCGCGTCCAGAAAGAAAAGCTTTTTGCGTTGGGCCGCGCTTATGTTCCAGCCAAAGCTGTTGGCGTTGTCCAGAATGCGCTCTGCGGTTTCTTCGAAGGCGACAAAGATGGCGGGCTCTTTGCACCGCTGCACACCGTGCACCAGAAACTGCAATGCAAAAACGGTCTTGCCGGAACCAGGTCCGCCGACCAGCAGCGTGGTGCGGCCCGACGGCAAACCACCACCGGTTATGGCATCAAAGCCGGAGATACCGGTGGGCGCTTTCCCAGCCCCGGGCGGACCGGGTAAGCGGTTGGTTTGCACGGGTGCTCTGGTTCATTGCGCAGGTACAACAATCACGCTTTCACGCAACACACCGCCGCCGGCTACGCTGCCGTCCACGCGCGAGGGATTGAGTATGCGCGCCTCGCAAGCCGTGCGCTCGTCACCCTTGAATTGTTCACAACGCTGCGTCGCATTGCGGTCGTATTGACCGGGCGCAGCGGTCAGACCGCCGCGTTTCGCCTCGGCCAATGCATTGCGGGCCTCGATGCGGCAGGTCTTTACATCCTGGTTGGATTGCCCGCTATTGCAGACCGCCATCTCCTGGCGGTAGCGTTCCTGTGCATCGGCAAGGTCACGTGATGTGCCTGCGGCCAACGCTCCCCCTGTGGCGAGCAGCATGGTAGCGGCGATCAGGGTCAGTTGGCAAAGGGTATGGAGACTTGTATGCATGGTAGTGATTCCTTGTTTGACAGTACGGACGGTACGCCGCACGCACGCTGCTGTATGTACGCCCGCGAACAGAGCGCATGGCTTGTGCGCCACACAATGGCGCCATGAGGTGGAACCGTATCTTTCTGTGGCTCGCGGCATTGCTGGTGGGACCCCTTGCGCTGGCGGCGCTGTTGATTGCCATCTTTGGCTGGAACTGGCTGCGCGGTCCGATTGAGCGCCAGACGGAGCAGAAGACCGGTCGCGTGCTGGCCATACAGGGAGATCTGTCGCTGCATCTTGCATGGCCTTCTCCAACCTTGCGCGCCAACACCGTGCGATTTGCCAATCCGCCGTGGGCCCATGAAAAACAGATGCTGGCCACTGACGCAGTGGAGATCAGCGTTGATCTGTCGCAACTGCTGATGGGAAACCTGGTTTTCCCCACGGTCCATCTGGTCAAACCCATTGTTTTTCTGGAGCGAGACCCGCAAGGGCGCAAGAACTGGTTGCTCGACCTGGACCAGCAGGACGAAAGCGCGCGCATCCGCATTGACCGGCTCACGCTGGACCACGGCACGCTGGGTTTCGACGACCGCGCCAACAAGACCCAGATTCGCTCGGAGGTATCAAGCGCCGGCATACCACCCAGCGGCCCAGCCTCTGCCGAAGGCCCCCGCGAGCCCGGCGTGACCTTCCACGCCAGCGGGCAGTTCCACGGTCTGCGGCTGAAAGCCTCAGGCAGCGGTGGGCCAGTACTGGCACTGCGCGACGAAAGTGCACCCTATCCATTGACCGTGGACGCAATCCTGGGCCACACCCACATCAAGGCCTCAGGCAGCGTCACCGGACTGACCAAACTGACCGCGGTGAACATGCAACTGGCCGCCAGCGGCGACAGCCTGGAGCAACTCTATCCCCTGCTGGGCATCCCGGCGCCCGCAACGCCCGCCTATACGACCCGGGGGCAGCTGGTGCACAGTGGCAACAGTTGGCGCTACGAGAAGTTGTCGGGCCGCATGGGCAATAGCGATATTGCCGGATCGGCCCAAGTTGCGACCGGCGGGAAGCGTCCGCAGCTGACGGCCCAGCTCACCTCCAATGTGCTGGACCTGGACGACTTGGCACCCGTCATCGGCAAACGTTCCAGCAAGGGCACAACGACCGCTGCGCCAGCGGCTACAACTACCCGAACCACAGGCCTGTTGCCGGATATACCCTTCAAAACCGACCGTTGGACCAGCATGGATGCGGACGTCAGCCTGAAGGCCAAGCAAATCCGCCGCGACAAGGCGTTGCCGCTGGACGATCTGAACGTGCACCTGAAACTGCAGGACGCGGTGGTGACTTTGGCCCCGCTGGACTTTGGCATGGCCGGCGGCCACCTGAGCGCCAATGTGACGCTGGATGGGCGCAACAACCCGATCAAGGCCAAGGTTCAGACCCAGGTGCGCAAACTGCTGCTGTCCAAATTGTTTCCCACGGTACCGAACCAGGTGGCCAGCCTGGGGCAGATCAACGGTGCCTTCGCGCTCTCGGGTAGCGGCAATTCCATCGGCGGCATGCTGGCCACCGGCAACGGGCAGGTTGCCTTGGGCATCAGCCAAGGCGAAGTCAGCCAATTGATGATGGAAAAGGCCGGTCTGCATATCTTCGAAATACTGCAGTTGAGCGTGACCGGTGACAAGCGCATCAAGCTGCGTTGTGCGCTGGCCGACTTTGAGGCCAAGGACGGCGTCATGACTGTGGACTCATTGGTCTTCGATACCGATGTCACGACGCTGTTTGGCAGCGGTCGCATCGATCTGGCGCACGAAACACTGGACATCACACTGAACCAAAAAACCAAACGTACCAGCCCCTTGGCGTTGCGCAGCCCGATCTACGTCCGCGGCACCTTTGCCAAACCCACGGTGGGCGTGGACAAAGGCCGTGTCGCCCTGCGGGCCGCGGGCGCGGTGGCACTGGGCGCGCTGAATCCCTTCCTGGCCCTGATCCCCCTGGTCGACCCCGGCCCGGGGCAGGACAGCGATTGTGGACAACTGATGCGCGAGGCCAAGGTTCCTCAGCAGAAGTAAGGCCCCCACGCTCCACCGCTGCGCGGGTCGCTGCCCCCCGAGGGGGCTAAATCCGCTTGGGGCGGCCCGGCGCGGATTTGCAGGCCCCACGCTCCACCGCTGCGCGGGTCGCTGCCCCATCACCCCGCCAACAGCTTCCAGTTGCCATTGCGCGTGGCATGCAGAGCCTGAGACGGTGCGGAGGTCAAGCGTGCAGCACGCACGCTGCTCCCAAGCGGTGCCAGCGTAAAAATCGCCATTCCGCCCACCAGCTCCTGGGCCTGAGCCTTCAGGCTGGCGGCCGCTGCCGCCATTTCTTCCACCAGCGCCGCATTTTGCTGGGTGACCTGGTCCATCTGCGTGACGGCTTCGCCCACCTGGGCTACACCGGCGGACTGCTCGGCACTGGCCGCGCTGATTTCACCCATCAGGTCGGTCACATGCTGGATCGCACCCACCACATCGGCCATGGTTGCGCGGGCCTGCTGCACCAATGCGCTGCCCTGCTCAACCCGTTCCACACTGGTGCCAATCAAGGTCTTGATTTCTTTGGCCGCATCCGCCGAACGGCCCGCCAGGGCCCGCACTTCGGTCGCCACCACGGCGAAGCCGCGGCCCTGTTCACCCGCACGGGCGGCTTCCACCGCGGCGTTCAGGGCCAGGATATTGGTCTGGAACGCAATGCCATCGATAACACCGATGATGTCGAAAATCCTGCGCGAGCTGTCGTTGATGCCTTGCATCGTACCGACCACCTGCGCCACCACCTCGCCACCGTGCGCGGCTACCTGCGTCGCCTTTCGAGCCAGTTGGTTGGCCTGGGCGGCGCTGTCGGCGTTTTGCTGGACCATGGCGGCCAGTTGCTCCATCGACGCCGCGGTTTGCTCCAGTGCACTGGCCTGGCTTTCGGTGCGGGCGCTGAGATCCTGGTTGCCCATCGCAATCTGTACACTCGCCGTGGCCACACCCTCTGAAACCTGGCGTACATTGCCCACCACCTGGGCCAGGCTCGTCTGCATATCCTTGAGTTGCGCCATCAGACTGGACGTATCGCCGTCCTTCAATGCAATAGGCAGACTGAGGTCGCCAGCCGCCACACGGCGGGCCAGGCGGGCAGCTTCGTGCGGTTCACCGCCCAACGGCCGGGTTACCGAGCGCGTCACCCAGACCGCCAGCACCGCACCCAGTACAACGGCAACCGCGGCAACCAGCCCCAGGAACACCTGGCTGGATGCCGCAATGGCGTCGGCATCTTGCTGATTCGCGGACAGGCTGTCGTGCACATAGGTCTGCAAGGCGTCAATGTCATGGAGATAGGCCGCAGCAAGGGGTTGTAAATCGCGGTCCACCGACGCACCCACATCTTCACCCGCCAGTTTCCTGCGTGTCAGTTCCGTGCGCAAGGCTATGTAGGCTTGACGCTCCTGCGCCACGCGGGCCATCAACGCAGCACCGGTGGCGTCGCTGATCAGTGTGTCCAACTCCTTCTGGATCGCATTCACCGCCAAGACCGTGTTCGCCATGTCTTTTTGCAGGGACTCCCTGTAGGCGCTGTCGTGCGACATCAACAAGGCCCGCACACGCACCAAATTGAGCCGGATGGCGCCGGCCCAGCGCACCGCCAAGGTGTTGCGGTGGTTGTGCACGGTGGCGAGTTGCTGGTTGTTGTACCGGAGCTCCTGCAAATGCCAGATACCCAGCGCCGCCATCACGGCTGTGGTCAACACCATGGCCGCAAAAGCCAGGCCCAGGCGTGTACCGGTCTTCATCATCGTGGATTCCATGGTGGTGCGCCCTTTTCTGGTTGGTTGAAGAATCAGTCGTCCGTTGGTCCTGCGCGCCCCGTTCGAGGGCACGCAATGCGTGGTAAAGACATTGCATGGGCCTATGCATAAATCGCGCCAATTCCGAGCCGGCAAGGCTGTTGTCAGCGCACCACTACCACGTCACATGGGTGGCCCGCTATTTGCATATGCCATGCGACAATTTCCTGACCATTCACTCAACAAAGAGATACCCATGCAACAAAAAACGCGCTTAGGCCGCAGCCATTTTTCCCCCACCCCGCTCATGGTCGGCATGGCTTTGTTGTGGCCCATGGCCTTTGCGGTAGCCCAGACCGCAACACCGGCCGAAGCGCCCGCACCAGCAGGTACCCTGCAAGCCGTGACCGTGACAGCCGAGCGCCGGGCCGAAAACGCCAAGGACGTGCCCAGCTCCATCACCACCATTTCAGGTGAAAAATTCGACGTGTTGAACACGGGTGGCATGGACATCCGTATGTTGTCCGGTCGTGTGCCCAGCCTGAACATCGAGTCCTCGTTTGGCCGTGCCTTCCCGCGTTTCTATATCCGCGGCTACGGCAATACCGACTTCCGCTCCAATGCATCACAACCCGTGTCGCTGATTTATGACGACATCGTGCAAGAAAACCCCATCCTCAAGGGTTTCCCGGTGTTTGACATCGACCGCGTCGAAGTGTTGGCTGGCCCCCAGGGCACGTTATTTGGCCGCAACACACCAGCCGGTGTGGTCAAGATCGACTCCGTCAAGCCCTCCAAAGCCACAGACGGCTACTTCAATGCCTCGTATGGAACCTATGCCACCAGCGCCATCGAGACGGCATTCAATCTGCCTCTGTCCGGCGAATGGAATGCCCGCGTTTCGGCGCAACTGCAACACCGTGACAACTGGGTGAAAAACGACAAGAGCCCGACCACGGATCTGGAAGGTTATGACGACCGCGCCGTCCGTCTGCAAGCCGCTTATGACGGCGGTGGCACGTTCAGCGCCTTGTTCAATGTGCATGGCCGCGACCTGAATGGCAGCGCCCGCCTGTTCCGCGCCAATATCATCAAAAAGGGAACCAATGAGTTGGTTGACAACTTCGATCCGGCCAGAATCCAGACCGATGGCATCAACAAGCAGAATTTGACCAACAGCGGCGCCAGCGCCAAGCTGAAGTGGTCGTTCGCCGACGTCAACGTCTACTCCATCACGGGTTATGAAACCGTCAAGGCGTTCAGCCGCGGCGATATCGACGGTGGCTACGGAGCCGCCTTCCTGCCCACGGGTGGCGGCCCGGGCTTTATCCCTTTCCCATCGGAGAGCGCAGCCGGTGTTCGTGACCACAAACAAGTGACACAGGAAGTGCGTGTGGAATCCAAGGCCAAGGGTCCCCTGACCTGGCAAGCGGGTGTGTACGCGTTCCAGGAATCGCTGGGCTTTGACAGCTACACCTACAACTCATTGGCCAACAATGTGCAGTCGGGCGCAACGCTGCGCTCCGACCAGACCAATGACACCTATGCAGTGTTCGGTGGTCTGACCTACGCCGTGAGCGACACATTGAAGGTGCGTGGCGGCCTGCGCTACACCACGGACAAGAAGAACCTGAACACCCAACCCCTGCCGGCCGGTGACCCCAACCCGACCAACACCGCCAACGGACTGGGCTCCAGCACCGACAACAGCCAGGTCAGCTGGGACATGGGTGCCACCTACAAGCTGGACAAGGACGCCAACCTGTTTGGACGTGTTGCCACCGGCTTCCGCGGCGCCAGTATCCAGCCGGCCGGACCGTTTGGCCCTCTGAATCAGGCCAACCCCGAGACCACCACATCGTTTGAAGTGGGCGTCAAGACCGACCTGTTTGACAAGCGCGCCCGCGCCTCCGTCAGCCTGTTCCATTACGACGTGAAGGACCAGCAATTGACCGCAGTGGGCGGCAGCAACAACGCGGTGCGCCTGCTCAACGCCAAGAACTCCATGGGTGAAGGCGTTGAAGTGAACTTCGATGCCTACGTCACGCCCAACTTCCTGGTGACCATGAGCGGCAGCTACAACAGCACCGCGATCCAGGACGCGTCACTGGCGGTCGGAACCTGCGGTGGTTGCACAGTGCTGAACCCCAAGAATGCGGCCGGTCTGGCCCTGATCGACGGCAACCCCTTGCCGAATGCGCCGAAGTGGATTGCCAACATCACCGCACGTTACGGCATTCCGGCCGCCAACGGTGGTGAGTACTTCATCTACACCGACTGGGCCTACCGCAGCGAAACCAATCTGTTCCTGTACAAGTCCGCGGAATTTACCGCACCGCCCCTGCTGGAAGGCGGCCTGCGCCTGGGCTACAACTGGGGCAATGGCAAGTATGAAGCCGCCATCTTCGGCCGCAACATCACCAACCAGGTGCGTGTGACCGGGGGCATTGACTTCAACAACCTGACCGGTTTCATCAACGACCCACGCACTTACGGTGTGCAGTTCAAGATGGCTTTGTAACTAGCAGTAGAGCGTTTAACGGCTCACGCTGGGCAGGGCATTCGTGCTTGCGCCCAGCTTGTTGGCCAGAGCGCGGGCATCGCCTTCGCTAGACAAGTTGGCAAGCTGCACCACATAGATGCGCTTGCCAGCTTTTTTTTCGGGACGGAGCTGCGCGGCATAACCCTGGTTGCGCAGGTCTTCGTACAGCGCCATGGCCTCGGCAAACTTGGTCTGCGTATCAAAGCGAATTTTCCAGCGGCCGTCCACACTGGCGCCGCCTGCGTTCTGTGTGATGTCGGTTTCGGCCTCCCACTGCGCCAATTGGGCCTCGGGCACACGGCCTATCGGTAGCGTCGGTTCGCCTTTGGGGGCTATGTAGAACTGCAAGGGCTGGTCCAGAACAACCGGGGTCGTGTTTTGGCCGGCAACCGAATCCCGCGCGACCTCAATCTTCCCCTCCAGCAAACACACGATTTCCTTGGCGCCGCCTTGTTTACCCCACAGGTCGGTCCCACGAATGCCGGCGGTCACCGTTGCCAAGCGGATGTCCACCTCGCGGCGGCTGCGCGCCTTGGACAGCGCGTTCGTCGTAAAGCGGAAGGCTCCGGTCACCACACTGAGCGTCGACTTCAGAAATACATTGCCGTCCTGCCCTTCGCGCTTGGCCACCAGAGCATCGAAACCCAGTTGTGCACTCTCGCCCAGCTTGACCTTGCTGCCCTCGGGCAGGGTCAGCAGGATGCGGGCGTTGGCACCGGTTTCGATCCGGTCGCGCTCCTGCAAGACCATGCCAGGAAAAACGGGCTGGCGCGTTCCGCCGCGCTCCAGCCAGGCCGGCATGACGACACCCTCGACAATCGCTGCAGGGGGTGCTCCGTAAGCCATGGACGCAGCGGCATGGACACCGGACGCAACGGTCGCCGACGCGATGGCCAACAGCGCCAGCCACAACAGGCCGGCGCCGGCCCGCGAACCGCAATGGCTGGCCTGCACAGCCGGCGCAAACGCCCTGTTTGCGTAGTGTGTCGATACACGTCCCATGACTCGCTCCAGAAGTTGGTGAGAGGCGACGACTGCAATCACACGCCCAACGAACCATATACGCCACGCGAGCGTGCTTGGATGCAGGAATTCACCAAATACCGGCAAACACAGGTTTTCGCGTTCCATTGGCCAGAAATCCATATACTGGCCCGCATGAAACTGGACACCCGCAGCCTTCAGGAGTTGATTGGCATCGCCGCGCAGGGCGATCACGCCAGCTTTGCGCAGCTCTATGAACGCACCCATACGCATCTGTTTGGCGTCGCCGTACGTATATTGGGCAACGGACAAGCGGCTGAAGATGTTTTGCAAGAGGCGTATGTGAGTATCTGGAAAAATGCAGGTGGCTACCGCAGCGAGGTCGGCGGTCAATCCATACAACCCATGACCTGGTTGATTGCCATCGTGCGCAACAAGGCATTGGATGCCCTGCGCCTGCGCACGCGCCGCAAGGAAAGCGAACTGGCGCAAGACGACGACCTGGCGGATGAAGCCACGACGCAACCCGGCGCGGCCAACCCCAGCGCCATGCAGTTGCTGGAGCAGGCGACGCAGGCCCTGCACATAGAAGGCTGCATGAATGCACTGGAGGGCAGCTACCGACAGAGCCTGGCCCTGGCCTACTACCAGGGCCTGTCCCACTCCGAAGTGGCGGCGCAAATGGGGGCCCCACTGGGCTCAGTCAAGGCCTGGATACGCCGCGGCCTGGAGAAACTCAAAGGTTGCCTGGCCCACCAGGGAGTGGTGGCATGAGGTACACCGACGCCAAACTGCTGGACCATCTGGCAGGCTCCTATGTGCTGGGCACGCTGCAGGGCGGCGCCCGCCGACGTTTTGAACGGCTGCGCGCCAACCGTGTGGACGTGCAGGCCCTGGTCACCCAGTGGGAAATGCGCCTGGGCGAGCTGGCGCTGTCCATTCCACCGCAAAAACCCTCGGCCAACCTATGGCCCGCCATCGCCGCGCGCACGCAGAGCCCCAAGGGCAAACTGGCGCCCCTGAACCCACCGGCCTGGCTGGGTTGGCTGATGCCGGCGGGCTTTGGTTTTGGTGGACTGGCCGTAGGTGTGCTGGCCGCCAGCGCAGTGTTCTTTGTGGCGCCCACGCTGTTTGTGTCGAGTGAGCAGATCGCCATGCGCTCCGGAGAGCGTCTGCCCGCCAGTTATGTGGGCCTGCTGACCGACGAGGCCGGCAACGGCAAGGTACTGGTCAGTTCGCTGCGCCACGGAAAGACCATGACCGTCAAGATCATTGGCCCGGTAACCGCTCCACCCGTGGGTCGCTTGGTGCTGTGGGCTTACCCAAGTGATGGTGCACCCTTTGCAGTGGGTACGGTGCCCGTCAAGGGCTCGGCCGTTTCCAGCCTGCCCGATACCTCGGAAAAATTGTTTGCCAAAGTCAGCAAGCTGAGCGTCACGCTGGAGACCGAAGCCGCACCCACCAGCCCGCAGGGGCCGGTGGTGTTCAGCGGCAACTGCGCCAAGCTGTGGTGAGGCGCCGTTGCTCGGACGGCGCTGCGCAGTACCGGCTCACTTCGCGTACTGCCGCTCCAGGTAGGCCATGATGTCGGCCGATTCGTAGAGCTTGGTCCCGGTGTTCGGGTCCTCCAGGTAGGGCGCCTGCACGCGCCCGAATTGCGCCAGTACCTTTTCGCGGCGGCCACCCTTGCGCGGGGTGTAGGGACCGGGTTTGACACGCATCACCGCCGGCCCCATCTCGGTCCAATGCTCCTTGCCGATGTTGTGCAGCACGTAGGCCAGTTCCAGTTCCGTCAAGCGCTCACGCACCAGACGCGAGTAAGGGCTGGATTCAAAGCTCCACAGATCCAATAACTTCTTCGGATGCGTCGCAGCCCTGGCCCGTGTACCACGCAGGCCGCGCACCACGGAGCCCAGCCCACCCAGCAAGGGGCGCAACTTTCCAGGCATGTAGGCCGCCGGAGTCGCCTGCTTGCCGTAGGTCGCAAACAGGTAGTCGATGATGTCGGCCGACTCGTACAACGTAGTAGCCGTGTTGGGATCGACCAGCAGTGGAAACTGCCGCTTGCCACCCAGGCGCTGCGCCACGGGGCGAAAAAGCTTGCCGCCCTGCGGACAGGGGTAAATTTCCGCATCCAAGCCCAGCGCAGTCAGCGCCTCACGCACACTGCGGCAATAGGGGCTGCCTTCCATGTCATAGAGCCGTAGCAGCTTGCGGGGCTGCTTTGCCGCCCTGACAACACTGGTTCCACGCCAGGCGCTCAGGGTGGAGGTGATGACCGATCGAGCAACGTCCACCTGGTGCATGGGGTTTGCTGGCATGTTGGCTTTCTGTGGGCTAAGTTTCACCGCGGGAGCAACGATCTGTCCATTCTCCCTGTTTTGCCAAACCATCCGCGAAGCGGAAGCCCAACTGCCTCCTTGACCGTCCAAAAGATGCCGGAGATACTGCGCCCATGGCCACACTCACCGAAGAACAAGCCCGCGCCCACATGCACAAGTTGTTGGCAGCCATGAGCCAGGCGGGTGGCTCCGACCTGTTTATTGCCAACGATTTTCCACCCAGCATGAAGGCCCATGGGGCCATGCAGCCCCTGTCCAGCCAGAAGCTCACCGGCGATCTGACGCGCATCTTGGCCCACTCGCTGATGAACGAGCGCCAGCGCGAAGAGTTTGCCAAGGAGATGGAATGCAACTTTGCCATCTCTATCCCAGGCGTATCGCGCTTTCGCGTCAATGTGTATGTGCAGCAGCAGAACGTGGCCATGGTGGTGCGTACCATCGCCTCCGAGATCCCCAACTTCGAGAAGTTGGACCTGCCACCGGTCCTCAAAGACGTCATCATGAACAAGCGCGGTTTGGTGCTGGTCGTCGGAGGAACAGGCTCAGGCAAATCGACCACATTGGCAGCCTTGATTGACTACCGCAACAGTACGTCAGCCGGCCACATCATCACAGTGGAAGATCCGGTTGAATATGTGCACGTGTCCAAAAAATCGCTGGTCAGCCACCGGGAGGTCGGCGTGGATACCCACTCCTGGCACCATGCGCTGAAGAACACGCTGCGCCAGGCACCCGACGTGATCTTGATTGGCGAGATCCGCGACCCCGAGACCATGGAGCATGCCATCGCATTTGCCGAGACTGGCCACCTGTGCCTGGGCACGTTACACGCCAACAGCGCGAATCAGGCGATTGACCGCATCATCAACTTCTTCCCCGAAGACCGCCGCAACCAGTTGTTGATGGACTTGTCGGCCAACCTGCGTTCCATCATTTCGCAGCGCCTGGTGCGCACCGAAGACGGCAAGGGGCGCAAGGCTGCCATCGAAATTCTGCTGAATACGCCGACCATTGCCGAGCGCATCTTCAAGGGTGCATTTGGCGACATCAAGGCGCTGATGGAAAAGTCCCGCGAACTGGGCATGCGCACCTTTGACTGGGCGCTGTTTGAGCTCTACAACGATGGTCACATTGGTTATGAGGAAGCCCTGCGCAACGCGGATTCCGCCAACGAGTTGCGCCTGGCCATGAAGCTCAAGAGCAAGCGCGGCGAACCTGCGACGGCCAGTGGCCCCACGCTGTCCTTTGACAAGGAACCAACACCGGAAGAGCTGGAGACCCTGCGCGCGGAGGAACGTGCCAAACAGCAGCAACGCAAACGGGAGCTGGAAGACCAGGAGCTGGAAAAAAAGATGAAGGAAAGAAGCGCCGACAGCCGTTTCAACTGAGCCAGATCAGGCTACTCGTCCTGCAGCCGCGGGGTGGACTGTCCCTCGGCCAGCACACCGGTATCGGGATCCACCCAGTCGGCAATCCCGATTTCATCTTCCGCCTCTTGCAGCGACTCCCCGGGCTCCGCCTCTTCCTCGTCGGTAACTCCCATATCCGCCAGCGCCAACTCCAACGTGGCGAAGGGACCAAACTCCTGCTTTCCGTCGGGGGATTGCCAGTGGTATCCGTCCGGCCTGAGCATGACCGAGCCCATGTCAATTTCCGTCTCCAATTCGTCATCCGCATCCGGTGAATTTTCCAGCCCGGTGGGTGTTTCCTGTTTATCCGTCATAGGTGATTCTCCGCTCTGATCCATTGCAATCACGGCATGCTACACCTTGTACAAATCATCACAACAACCCTACAACGGGGTAGCGCCGCCACTCGGGCTCATGGAAGCGTTTGCAGTTGGCAAAAATAAAGTCGAGTACGGCGGTCTGGTTCGCCACCAACTCGGGGAACTCCTGCTTCCAGGCCTCAAAGCGCAGGCGCAACCCAGGTTCTTCTTCCAGCATTTCCAGCGCCGTGTCTTCAAACACGTAGTCCGAGTACGCCTCCTTTTTCTCCAGCACACTGTTGAAGAAACCCCAGCGGAAGAAACTGTCATGCGCCTGCGGCTCCAGCGTCTCCACCGCGTAGCGCGCGTTGGCTTGGGCCAGATCCACCAACACATCGCCGGCACGGGCGTGGATGGTCTCGGTGTGCAGACTCAACTCCACGGCATCGTGGAACATATGGCCCTCGTAGGCCGTCGCACGTGATTGCAGTGTGCCAATGCGATAGACCTGCGCCTGCAGGTTCTGGTCCACCTCCAGACGTTGCAGCACCACGCCATTCCATTGCAGGCGCTCAATAACTTCGCGCCAGGCCTGGGGAATCAGGTAGCGCTTGGGCGTAGTTACTTCCAGGGCCACCGCACAACGGTTGAACCACGGGATATCTCGTTCCCACGGCTGATCGCGGTCGTAGGCCAAGCGGCTGTAGTCACCCAGCAGACTGGGACGTTGCACCGCGGCATAACCCTTGAAACGGAAGGCCGACGGTCGGCTGGTGTCCGGAGCCCACAGCACAGGCCTACGCCGTTGCGCACTAGCGGCTTGTCGCGCCGTGCGGCGCAGCGCCTGTATCTGCGCAGCATGGCTGACCGTGAACGCCAGCACCACCTCGACCAGCGTCCGCATCGACGCGTAGCGGTCGGCAAAGGGTTTGAGCATGTGGGTCTCGGGCATGAAACCTATGCAGTGGTGCAAGGCTGCGTAGCCAGTGGAAAAGCGTGGCACTTCCAAAAAGTCTTCAATACCTTCGTCGGGCGTGGTCCGCACCGGATTGACGTAAGGGCAAGTGGGCCAGCCACGCTGTGCCATTGCGTCGTAAATCTGCGGCAACATCGCGTCCCGCAAGAACGCGCCCAGCTCCCCACCCAGTTTGTCGGTCTGGGTGTTGATCAAGGTCATGGTGTAGTGGTAGTCCGCCCCATTGGAGGTGTGGGTATCGACCATCACGTCCGGGTCCCACGCGGTGAAGAATTGGGTAAAGGCCTGCGCCGCCAGGCTGTCGCATTTGATGAAGTCGCGGTTCAGGTCCAGGTTGCGTCCGTTGGCCCTGAAGCCAAATTCCTCGGGGCCCAATTGGTTGACGCGTGACGTGGACTGGCGGTTCAGGCAACCGTCCACGTTGTAGATGGGGATGAACAAAAACACCGTGTCGCCCAGCGCCGCCAAGCGCTCGGGCTCGGTGCAAAAGTCCCGCACCAAGGCCATACAGGCGTCTATGCCCTCGGGCTCGCCGGGGTGGATGCCGTTGTTGTTGAAAAAAACCGGCCGGCCGGCCGCCTTGATCTGCGCACGGTCCCGCACACCGTCGCTGCTGACCACGCCGGCATGCAGCGGCAAACCGTTGTCGGTAACACCGACCTGGAAGAAATGCAGCACGCCCGGAAAGTCGGCCGCGAGCTTTTCGTAGAAGCCTATGCAGTCGCTCCACAGTGTCGTCTGGTTCCGGTTGCCGCGCTCATAGGGCGTGGGATAAAGGCCTTCTGCCTGTGCGTTGTGCGCCATGGTGGATGCTCTCAGTTGGGGCGCCGTCTTGTGAACCGCGCAAAATAGGGATCGCGGGATCATAGACCCTGCGTTTTACAGCAACTGAAATTACCCACTTTTCACACAAGGAACGCACCATGCTTGCCAATGCGCTGCTCGCCGATATCTGGGCCTTGGGCGGGCTTGCACCCCAAGCCTTGGGGCATGTGGATTTGCAGGGCGCTGACCCGGTCCTGCCCTCCTCCTTTGCGGTGGGTACGGCCGCCCAGACCAGCATTGCCGCCGCGGCGCTGGCCGCCTGTGAACTGGGCCATGTGCGCGGACAGTCCAGACAAACGGTCCGCATGGACATGGCGCATGCTGCGCTGGAGTGTGTCGGCTGGTTCAGTATCAACGGCCAGGTGCTGGACGCCTGGGACACGTTCTCCGGCCTGTACGCCTGTGCCGACGGCTGGGTGCGCGTGCATGCCAATTTTGCCCACCACCGCGACGGCGCGTTGGCGCTGCTGGGCCTGTCCAGCGCCACCGCACAACGCGAGGATGTACAGCGCATATTACGCACCTGGAAAGCCTTGGACTTTGAACAGGCTGCAGCTGAACGCGGCATGGTGGTTTCCGCACTGCGCAGCTTTGCGGAATGGGACGCCCACCCGCAGGCCCAGGCCGTGGCCACGCAGCCGTTGATCACGCTGGAGCGCATAGGCGACGGCGACGCCCCCGCCCTGCCCTTGCCAACCTTGGAGGCGCATCAACGCCCACTCACGGGCTTGCGCGTGCTCGACCTGACACGCATCGTCGCCGGACCGGTGGCCGGGCGCACGCTGGCCGCGCACGGGGCGGACGTTTTGCTGGTCAATGCACCCCATTTGCCGAATGTGAACCTGATCGCCGAAAACAGCCGCGGCAAACTGTCCTGCCATATCGACCTGCGCGACAAGAACCAGCACAAGGCCATGGACGGCCTGTTGTCGCAGGCCGATGTGTGGGTGCAGGGCTACCGCCCCGGGGGTCTGGAGGCACTGGGTTATGGCCCAGCAGCGCTGGCGGAAAAAAGACCGGGCATTGTTATCGTTTCCTTGTCGGCCTACGGCGAGCAAGGCCCCTGGGCACAACGGCGTGGTTTTGATTCGCTGGTGCAGGCCGCCACCGGTTTTAATCTGGCGGAAGCCGAAGCGGCTGGCTCGGCACAACCCAAGGCCCTGCCCATGCAGATTCTGGACCACGCCAGCGGTTACCTGATGGCCTTTGCGGCGTCTGCGGCCAAGGCGCGGCAACTGCAGGAGGGTGGTAGCTGGCACGCGCGGGTTTCGCTGGCACAAACGGCGCACTGGCTGCGCGGTTTGGGGCGGGTGGCATCGGGTTTTTCGGTCGCGGCACCAGACCAACAACCGTATCTGGAGACCTATGCATCTGGCTTTGGCACACTGGTTGCGGTGCGCCACAGCGCCCAACTGTCTCGAACACCGGCGTTGTGGAGCCGTCCCTCGGTTCCGCCCGGCACCCATGCACCGGTCTGGCCCCCGGCCGGCCAGTAAAACACAAACACCGGCAGCACCTGCCCAGAGAGGCAGGGCTGCCAGCACGTCTTGTTATCCGCAGTGTGGTGCCTGCACCGGTGGCCGGCCCGATACCACTTGTCGACCATAACCGACAAGGCCGGCACCCAGCCGCACCAACGCCCCACCCACCAGGCCCAATGCCAGGCCCAGATCCCGCAAGGGTTGGGTCACGCCATGGGCGTTGCGCAACACGCGGACGCTGGCGGGCGCAGGAGCTGGCGTCCACTCGAAATACACCGCTTCCTGGCTTTTGCTGTCCAGCGGTTCAAACACCAGATGCTGACCCGCCTTGACGGTGATCTGCTGCCCGGCCTGCAGGAAATGGTCACCCAGTTCGTTGCCGTGCCCGCACTGGGGAACGTTGATGGTTGCCCACACATGGCCCTGGGCAATGCGCAGCACGCCGGCCTGGCGGGGTTGCAAGCTGAGTGCCCGTCCGGTCGTCAACTTCCAGAAACCTGGCACAACGGCGGGGCTTGAAGAGGATTGAAATTCCAGAAATTTGCGGTCTGACATGGCGGACTCCTTTGCTGCTAGTTAGGACTGGATGATTACGGGAAAACCCTTGCCCGTCCAATGAAATCGGGATAAGCTATTCATTCCATTTACGCATCAATCGATCGGCCGAGCTCCGCTCCCACCCATGCACCATTCCGAAAACCATATGCGCACCCGCCCCATCGCCGTGGGCCATTTGCGCGCCTTTGAGGCCGTTGCCCGGCACCTGAACTTTCGCGCTGCGGCGGAGGAAATGTCATTGACCCAGAGCGCGGTCAGCCGCCAGATCCAGGCCATGGAGGAAGAGGTCGGTGTGCCCTTGTTCCTGCGCCATACGCGGGCGGTAGAGCTGACCAGCGCCGGCGCACAGTTGCTGCGCGCCGTGGTGCCCTCGCTGGAGCGCATGGACAGCACGGTGCGCCTGATACGCCGCAGCGCGGGCCGGCGTAGCGTAACCATCAGCACCTGGGCCTCGTTTGCATCCATGTGGCTGATCCCGAGGCTGGAAGATTTTCAAAGCGCACACCCCGACATCGACATCCGCATCGATGCCAGCGACGTGCCCGTGGATATGGACACGGCCGACGTGGATGTGGCCCTGCGTTATGTACGCCCGGCGCAGGCCCCTGCCGGGGCGATACGCCTGTTTGGCGAACAGCTCACTCCGGTGGCCAGCCCTTGGCTGTTGAAGAGCGGCCATGCGCTGAAAAAGGGGAGCGACCTGGTGCACTTCGGCCTGATCGAAGCCAGTGATTCACACCGCACGCAAAACCTGGAATGGCTGACCTGGCGGCGCTGGCTGGACAAACACAACTTCAAGACCCTGGAGCCCAAGCGCTGGCTGTATTTCAACTATGCACACCAGATTGCGCAGGCGGCGCTGACCGGCCAGGGCCTGGCACTGGCGCGCATGCCGCTGGTGGCCGACAGTCTGGCCAGCGGGGATCTGGTCGAGATACTGCCGCAGATGCGGCTGGACTCACCGATGGCCTATTGGCTCATCGTCGGCCCGCGGGCGGGCGTGCGCCCGGAGATTGTTGCGTTCTGCACCTGGTTGCAAGAGCAGGCCAAACTCACAAGAGTGGCCATTGGTGATGTGCCCGACCCGGACACGGTGGACGACATCGATTGACCCCCCGGCATATGCGCTAACTTAAGACGTCTCCGTTCGGGCTGAGCTTGTCGAAGCCCTTGCGAGCCCTTCGACAAGCTCAGGGCGAACGGAGAATCTTGCGAACCGCCTCGTTACCCTAAGCCGGCTGCGCGTGGCGCTCAAAATGGGCCAGGTCATAACGCACGCCGTGGAACAGCATGCTGCGTTTGGCCAGGCCGTATTGCACAAAACCATTGCGCTCCAGCACGCGGATGGAGCCAGCGTTTTCCGGCCGCGCCACCGCTTCCACGCGCCACAGGTCCAATGCGCCAAAAGCCTCTTGCAAGGCCAAGCCCACCGCCTGGCTGGCATAGCCGCGTCCACTAACACCCTGCGCCATGCGGTAGCCAATTACCGCCTTGTTGAAGTAAGGCCGGACCACGGCCGTGAAGTTCACGCGGCCCACAATGCTGCCGTTACCCATTTTGACCAGGTACTGGTACGCAACGTCCTTGTCGCGGTCCGCCTGCGCGTCCTGGATGGCACGGCGCACCGCTTCTATGCTGTAGTACGCCGGGTCACGTGCCTGGACCCATTGCTCGAAATGCGCGCGGTTGGCGCATTCAAACTCCAACAGTTGTTCGGCGTCGGCCAGGTCGGGGCTGCAAATGTGTAGCGTCGTCATAAGAAGAGTATTGTATTTTGATACTTGTCGACCTATTTATCTAGCCCGGTGCGGTTCACACTTGGTGATTAACCGCAGGCCACCCAGACTCGCGCCATGTTCAAGCCCACAACCCAGACCATGACACAGGCAGCAACCATCCAGCGGATACTTGTATGAAACACCCACTCACTATTATTTTGATAGCAGCATGTGCAGGTTTTGCGGGGGCTACCGTCAGTTTCGATGCAAGGGCGCAAAGTGAAGCCTCGGCCATAAGCGCGGTTTCCGCCATGCCGCTGGCATCCGTTGTGGCAAGCGGCGGCGCGGTGGTGGCGCTGCCACTGCTGCTGTCAGTGGGCGGCTCCGTTCTGGTGGTCAAGTCGGTAGAGGCCAGCGCCACGGGCACGGTTTACCTGCTGGAGCGTGCATCCGATGGTTCACGGGTCAGTGTGGCAGTGCTGTCCAGCGGCGCCGTGGTGGCATCGGCCAGTGTGGGAAGCTTGGTCACCGTCAGCGTCATCAGCGCAGGAACCGTCATCTCTGCTGCCGGCGCAGTGCTGGCCTTTATCCCCAACGCGGTGGGCCGCGCCTTGCTGCACAACGAACGGGTGACACAGTGACGCCCTTGCCCTTGCCGCAGGCCATGGCACGCAGGGCCGCGCGGACTTTGCTCAGCATCACGCTGGCAGCCTCCGCAGTCCCCGTTTGGGCCGGGCGCAACTGCGACGCGCCGCAGCCGCTCAAGACCCGCACCCTAGAGCGTGCCCTGGCGCTGGCCCAGAGCACAGCCCAGGCGCTGGATACCAGCGGTGCCGAGGTGGTGGTACTGGCACGCGCCGGGCAGGACCTGAGCAAATACGGGCTGCGTTATTCACACCTGGGTTTTGCCTACCGGCAGCCGGACGCCGAAAACGGCCACGTCTGGCGCGTGTTACACAAGCTCAACCAGTGCGGCACGGCCGACTCAGCCATCTACCGCCAGGGCCTGGGCGAATTTTTCATGGACGACCTGTGGCGTTATGAGGCCGCCTGGGTCGTGCCTACGCCCGAGGTGCAGGCGCAATTGATGGGCCTGCTGGGAGATCCGTACCGCGCTGTGCAACTGCACCACAAACCCTATAGCCTGGTGAGTTATGCGTGGGGGCAGCGCTACCAGCAATCCAACCAGTGGGCGGCAGAAACTCTGGCGATGGCATTGGCAACAGATGCCAGCAACGCCGGTGGATCGGTCGGCAGGGTACAGGCCCAGCGCTGGATGCAATCCCACGGCTACCAGCCCGCGGTGCTGCGCATTGGCGCCCTGACCCGGCTGGGCGGACGCATGGGTGCGGCCAATATCGCATTTGATGACCACCCCAGCGCCCAACGCTACTCCGACCAGATCGCGACGGTCACGGTGGACTCGGTATTTGACTGGATGACCCGTGCGGGCTTCACGGTACAGCCCGTTTGGTATAAACGCGACCACAGCAATTAATTGATTGCGCAGGAGGAACTATCCATGACACAGACAACCCAGGTTACCCAAGTCAGCAGCCCCAGTTTCACACTGGCGCCTCCCGAGGTGCTTGCACCGGTGCCGGTCGAGGTCGCGAGGAACGCGGTTCCGCTTGCCAAAGAAACCCAGACCGCGGTGGATGACCAGGTCGAGCGTTTCATGGACGGCCTGCTCAAGGAAGACGTGCAGAGCGAGGCCTTCAAGGCCAAGCTGGACAGTGCGTTTGCGCTGGGACGTGAAGAGGTTTCGGTAGCATCCAGCCTGATGCAAAGTCGACTCATGCAGCGCAACTTTGCCGGCGTGGAAGACAGCTCGGCCTTCAAGGCGATTCAGGACATGCGCGGCCATCTGGATGAACTCAACCCCGGCAAGGAAGGCGATCTGTTCCAGCCGCAAAAATTTCTGGGCATCATCCCCTTCGGCAACAAGCTGCAATCCTACTTTCGCAAGTACCAGAGCGCCGGCGCGCAGTTGCAGAAAAGCATGCAGCAAATTTATGCCGCACGCGACGACATGCAGCGTGATGTGGTCGACATCGAAGCCACCCGCACCAAGCTGTGGGAGGCCATGCAAAAGCTGTCCGCCGCCATTTATTTTGCCGAAACACTGGACGCCAAACTGGCCTCCAAGGTCGACGCCTTGCAGGCCACGGACCCTATCAAGGCCAAGGCCTTGCAGCAAGAAGTGTTGTTCTATGCGCGGCAAAACCTGCAGGACATGATGACGCAACAGGCGGTCTGCACCAATGGCTACCTGGCGCTGGACGTGCTGAAGAAAACCGGCCGCGAAATGATGAACGGCTGCTCCCGCGTGGCCACCACCGGCATGAGTGCGCTGGCGGTTGCACAAACCGTGGCACGCGCCACCGGCAACCAGATCAAGGTCATGGAAATGCTTTCGGGGGTCAACAGCGCCATCGACAACCTGGTGGCCGAGACCGGTCGCCAACTCGGCACCCATGTCGAGAAAACCGGTGAGTTCTCGCAAAACCCCTTGCTCGGCATCGAGAAGCTGAAGGAAATGTTTGACCAGACCTTCAGCGCCATGGACGCCATGGACAACTTCCGCGCCAAGTCCATCGAAGTCATGGGCCAGAACAACGCCATGATGAAAGAGCAACTGGCCCGGGCCGATCAGTACATTGATCGCACCCGGCAGCAGCACGCGCGCGAGGCCAGCAAGCAGGCTCTCAGCGGTCCGGTTGCACTCTGAGTATTTCTAATTTTTAAAAGGGGTTTTTATGGCTACGCAATATGTGATGCAACGTGACACCGGTGGTTGGCGTACCCAAGTATGGCTGTCCTTTGGCCTGGCCTTGACCGCCAGTGCCATTGGTGTGCTGATGCTGCCCGGCCAGGAGCTGGATCGCGCCTTCCTGGCCATCGGCCTGTTCTTCTGCCTGTTTGCATCCTTTGCCGTGGCCAAGACCGTGCGCGACAACCGGGATGGCCAGGTCGACACGGCGTCCTGGGTCATGACCGTGTGGGTTGCCTTTGCGGCGGCCTTCAGCCTGACGGCCTGGGGCCTGTGGCGCATGAATATTGGCGAGTGGCAAAAGGGTTTTATGGTCGTGAGCTGGTTGTTTTTGGTCAGCACCACCTTCACGGTTGCCAAGACGGTACGTGACAAACACGAGGCCGACCTGATGGATCGCGCGGCCAATGCCAGCCCGGATACAAAACCCGGGACCCTTTAATTAATGTGAATTTGCCTTAGAAGCCAAGAAGCGCTGTTGCCGCAGCAGCGCCTCACCGGCGACTTGAGTCAATGTGGCCTCCCGAGCGTCCAGTTGCTGTTGAATCATCTGCAACTGGTCGTGCAGCAAATCCAGCGCCGGTTTGCTGCCGTCGATGACCAGGCTGGCCCGGTCTTTCTGCGGCACCTGCAAGCAACTGGTAATCGAATCGGGGATATAACGGCGCACCGCTTCACGCAGGTACAGGCTTTCTTCACTGGCCAGGCCCGCTTCGGCCTGGGTTGTTCCCACAAGCGCCGTGCAACGCACAATCGACTCCTTCAACCGGGCCAGGCTATCCACGGTGACCTGTGGGGCATGGGCCGCCATTTTCTCCATCAGCGCGTCCAGTTGCGCCAGGGCTTCGGGGTCGGCCAGTTCCGGCGCCGCCACGCGGGATGAGCCTGCAGCATCGCCAGGCCGTGATCGGCGGCTGAAAACGGCCCAGATGGCAACGGCGCTCAGGGCCAGCGCACTGCCGCCCATCACAACTACCGAACTCTGGATCACGCCCAAACCCAGGCCGGTGGCGCTGATCGTGCCGCCTATGGCCTGCAGAATCGCCGTCGCGGTCGGAAGTTTGGCCTGGTGGGCCGAACCTGCAGACGCTGTCAGGCGATGCGACAGGGGCGTGCCCAGGCGGCGCTTGGCATGGGCCATGTTGACGCGCTCAATGACGGCCTTCGCCACCGGTGGTTTGGCCACCGGGGCCGCAACGACCGTACGCCGGTTCACCGGGCCCTTGGCTACGGCGTAGTTTTTACTCTTCTTCAGATCGTTCATATCTCGTATGGGGTATGCGGGAAATCGCCAACGCGCATTCCAGCCGCTTTGCATTTTGCGCGATACTGCGCCGATGAACAAAGCAGGTAAGGCAATTGTGACAGTGGGGCTGCTGGCGGTCTTTGGCGCCGCAGCCTACTTTTCTCTGTACCAGACCGGGCGACAGCCCGCGTCGGACGGTGGCAACGTGTTGAGCGGTCTGGCCGGCAAGCTGACCGGCGCCGTGCCGGTTGAAGAACTGTCGGGTTTGATCGCGCTGGACGTGGAGCCCTACTTCCAGGACCCGCGCGTGCAAAAGGCACTGGCGGCCAATGGCTTCAAGCTGAACGTGCAGCGCATTGGCTCGCGCGATATGGCTGCGCGGGTGATTCCCGGGCAGACACCGGACTTTTTCTATTCATCCGGCGTGGTGGCGGCCAACCAGATTGGTGACGCGGCCAAGAAGGCGAATATCGCCACGACCGCCTACTCGCCCATCTACACACCCATGGTGATTGCCTCCTGGGCGCCGATTGCGCAAATCCTGGCCGCCAACGGCATGGCCTCCGAGGCCAGCCCCGGTGTCTGGCATGTGGACCTGGCCAAGCTCACACAATTGATGCTGGACAAGAAACGCTGGAAAGACCTCAAGGGTGCCGGGGCCTATGAAGTGAACAAAAGTGTGCTGGTATCGACCACCGATGTGCGCAAGAGCAACTCGGCCGCCATGTACCTGGCGCTGACCAGCTACGCCTTCAACGGCGGCGAAGTCGTCACCGACCGTGACACCGCGCAAAAATCCGCCAAGGCCGTGGCCGGGCTGTTCAAGCGCCAGGGCTACCAGGAAAATTACGTCAACGGCAATTTTGATGACTACGTGTCCATAGGCATTGGCAAAACGCCCATGGCCTTCATCTACGAGAACCAGATCGTCAGCTACGCGATGGCGAAAAAGGGGCTGAGCCCTGGCATGGTGCTGGTCTACCCCCAACCCACGCTGTTCAACAAGGTGGTGTTTGTGGCCGCCAGTGCGCGGGCCAAGAAACTGGGCGAACTGTTGTCCACCAACACCGAGCTGCAGCAACTGGCGGTGGACTTTGGCTTTCGTATCTCCGACAGCGCCTACTTTGTGCAGGCTGCCAAGGCCACCAATCTGGCCGTGGAAGAGCGCCTGACCCAGGTGATAGACCCACCCAGTTTCGACATGATGGCCGAGATGATTGACGTCATCACCCGCGAGATGGCGCAGTAGCAATCGATAAAAAAGGGATACGCAATGCAACGACAACAACAAGCACACCGCACGACACGCTGGGCCCTGGTACTGCTGCTGAGCCTGGGCCTGCTGGCCTGCAACAAACCAACGGAGCCCGCCAAGACCACCGCGACACCGGCCGCTGCCGCAGTCGACACCTTCACCGTGCTGGCCACCAGTGACCTGAAGGATGCCCAACCGCTGGAGAAGATGGTGGAAGACGCCACCGGCGTCAAGCTGCGCTTCAAGTACGGCGGCACCATGGAGAGCACCGAGGCCGTGCAGACCGGCCAGGCCAAGGCCGATGCCGCCTGGTTTGCCAATGCCAAGTATTTGTTATCGGACCCGCAGGGCCAGGCCCGCGTCAAGCTGCAGGAAAAAATCATGCTGTCGCCCGTGGTGGTGGGTGTCAGCGAAAGCCAGGCCAAGGTACTGGGCTGGGACCAGCCGGAGGTGGCCCGCAAGGTGACCTGGAACACCATCGCCAAGGCCGCACAAAGCGGCCAGCTCAAATACGCGCTGTCCAACCCCGCCACCAGCAACCAGGGTTTCATGGCCTTGATGGGTGTGGTGGCCTCGGCCGCGCAAAAGTCCGAGGCGCTGACGGCGGCCGATGTGGACCGCGCCGCCATCAGTGGCTTTATCAAGGGCTACAAACTCGTGGGTGACAACAGCAGCTACCTCAGCGAAAAATTCATTGAGCAGCAGAACACCCGCGTCAACGCCTTCATCAACTACGAAAGTTGGTTGCTGTCGCTGAACCAGTCCGGCAAGCTGAAGGAAAAGCTGACGCTGATCTACCCGTTTGAAGGCGTGGCCACCGCCGACTATCCGCTGATGCTGCTGGACGATACCAAGCGTGAGCAATACCTCAAAGTGGTGGCCTATCTCAAGGGTGAGGCGGCCCAGACCTGGCTGGCCAAAACCACGCTGCGCCGTCCGGTGAACAGCGAAGTGGCCAAGGCCCAGGCCAGCCTGTTCCCGCAAGACAGCATGCTGGTGGAACTGCCCTTCTCCACCGACCGCGCGCTGGCCGATGGCCTGATCAATGCCTACCTCAACGAATTCCGCACACCGATTGCATCCACCTTTGTGCTCGACGTCAGCGGCAGCATGAACCAAGGAGGACGGCGTCAGCAACTGGTGGAGGCCTTGCAATACATCGCCGGCGACGATGCCTCACTGACCGGCCGCATCGCCCGCCTGACCAGCCGAGAAAAGGTCTGGATGCTGCCCTTCTCCGAGCAGGTTTATGCACCGGTGTTCTTCCAGTTGCCCGGCATGCCCAAAAGCGCAACCACCGGCAAGGGCCTGGCCGCACAGGCCGACTCCGAAGGCAAACAAAAGGTGCTGGGCCAGGTGCGCGACTTTGCCGAGGGCCTGCAGATGAACGGCGGCACCGCACTGTACGACGCGGTACTGCAGGCCCTGGTCAACATGAACGAAGAGCGCCAGAAGAACCCGGGCTACCAATATTCGGTGGTGGCGTTCACCGACGGCGAGGTCAACAAGGGCCGCGACATGGCCCAGTTCAAGGCCGCCTACGCCGCCCTGCCCGAAGACGTGCGCGCCATTCCCGTCTTCATGGTGCTGTTCGGCGAGGCCAATGAGGCCGCGTTGAAGGACCTGGTCGCCACCACCGGCGGGCGCGTGTTCGATGCACGCAAGGCCTCGCTGTACAGCGTGTTCAAGGACATACGGGCTTACCAATAGTCGCCTGCACAGGACCGCATGAACAAGATCAGTAATTTTTTGCAATCCCCCGCCAACTGGGGTGGCATTGGCCTGGCAACCTTGGCGCTGGTACTGAGCAGCGTCGGCCTGACGCAGGTGGGCGCCGGCGCGCTGGCGGTGCTGGGCTACGCGGCGGGTTTTGGCGTGGGCGGCATGTGGTTTGGTTTCCCGAATTTTTCCGGCACACCGTGGGATGCGTTGGAGTTTGAAGACCAGGGCGACGCCCGCACCAGCATGCTGACGGCCTTGAATGCGGTGCGCCAACTGGTGGACCACAACCCGCAGAACCGCCTGCCTGCCAGCCTGCAAAGCAAAGTGCTGGATTTGTGCAAACAACTGACCGGGTTGTTGGACCAGTGGGAGCGCAGCAAGGGCCAACTATCGCTGGAAGAGAGCTTCCATGCCCGCCACATCGCGCTGACCTATCTGCCCGATGCGCTGAAGACGTATCTGTCCATCCCACAGCAGTTCGCGATGACCAAACGCCTGACCAATGGCCACACCGCACAGGAGACCTTCACCGCGACACTGGACGACCTCAACGCCAAGGTCCTGCAACTCAGCGAAGACCTGGCGACGCAGGATGCGCAGGCCTTCTTGAACCATTCGCAGTTTCTGCAGGAGAAATTCAATCCGCCGAGGATAGGTTGACAGAGACCCTGCAGTAGTGGGCGAATCGGTCGCCGTGTCGTCAGTTGTTGTGTTTCTCGCCGAACACAATTACTATTAATTTAGTAGCGTAGTTCTTATATTTTACGAGGGCTACAGGCTGTTTTCCATTAAACACACCCGCTACCTGCAGTGGTTTACATCGCTCTATCGTTATGCTAATCGCACTTCCAGTAACCAGACTGGCTACTCTGCGAGGAGCTTTTTGAGCTGCTACCAACGGTTTGCACGGAATTCCGCGAAGCGACCTGTACGTGTGACTGAGACGCGTACTGCCGCAAGCCCGACGACTCCATGGTGGTGACCGTACCGCCGCGCACGCTGGCTTCCTTTTTCTCGGTTGCACAGCCCGTGTCGCTGTAGGTCACCTTTCCATCCGCTCCCACGCACTTTCTCAACTGTGCCTGTGACGCGGAAGCCCATAACACCATCACACACACAAAAGCAATTTTTGTAGTTTTCATAGTCAGATGGTCCTTGGGTTGGCGGTTGCAATAAAAGGCGCTGTAAACGGATGGGGCAATTCCTCAATGGAAACTGCGTACCTACCTGGATTGAACTGGGCCATTATAAAAGGCATCTCTACAAAAGTCCCCGCAAGACACGTTGACTTGCACGTTCCGACCCATTTTCACGATCAGCTAATATCGCGCCAAGACCCCATGCTGGGTTTTTAAAAAGGGACAGTCATGGTTAGCTTTCTGGATGCCGCAGTTGCATTCCCCACGGCGATCTTCACCACCCTGCTGGGGGTTGCGGCCTTCTACTGGGTGCTGGCATTGCTGGGTCTGGTGGATTTTGACTCCAGTGACGCGGACATTGATGTTGATCCCGCCATGACCGATCCTGATTTGGGCAGCCTGGCCGGCATCATCGTGGCCTTTGGTCTGCAGGGCGTGCCGCTGTCCATCGTCTTCAGCCTGCTGGTGCTGCTGTCGTGGACGCTGAGCTGTTTGGGCGCCATGTGGCTGCTGGCGTTGCTGCCCGGCTCCATTCCCGTCTACGTGGGTGGCACGTTGCTGGCGCTGGCCAGCGTGTCGCTCGCCGTGCCGATTGCCGCTCGCCTCGTCAAGCCATTGCGGGGCCTGTTCGTCACACACGCGGCCATCAGTAATTCCTCACTGGTTGGCCAGCACTGCAAGGTGTTGACACAAACCGTGGATGAAAAAAGCGGCCGGGCCGAGGTGTCGCAGCGCGGTGCCAACATCAACATCCGGGTCTGGGCCCATACACCCAACCCGCTGGCGCGCGGTGCCAGTGCCCGCGTCGTCGCTTACGAAGAAAAGACCGCGCGCTACCGCATCGAGGCCGACGGATGACGACCCATCCGCCGCGCGCGGCCTGATTCTCCACGCCGCTCTTTCTTCATCACCCAGTCAATCGTTTTTCTCACGTTAGGGAGTTCTCATGGAGCCAATCCTCATATCGGCCGCTGCGCTTATCGTCCTGGTCTTCGTACTGTTTGCGATGTTCGCAAAGTTCTACCGCAAGATCCAGCAGGGCCATGCCCTGATCGTCAACACCATGCGTGCCGAGCCCACGGTCACCTTCACGGGTTGTATGGTTTACCCCGTCATCCACAAGGCCGAGCTGATGGAGATTTCGGTCAAGACGATTGAGATTGACCGATCCGGCCGCGAGGGTCTGATCTGCAAGGACAATATTCGCGCCGACATCAAGGTCAAGTTTTTTGTGCGCGTCAACAAGACGGCCGAGGACGTTTTGAAGGTGGCCCAGGGCGTGGGTTGTGAACGCGCCTCCAACCAGGACGCGCTGGAAGACCTGTTCTCCGCCAAGTTCTCCGAGGCGCTGAAGACGGTCGGCAAATCCATGGAGTTTGTCGACCTGTACCAGGCGCGCGACCATTTCCGCGACGAGATCATCCGCCAGATTGGCGACGACCTGTCGGGCTACGTGCTGGAAGATGCGGCCATCGATTACCTGGAACAAACCCCGCTGTCCAAGCTGGACGGCAGCAATATCCTGGACGCCCAAGGCATCAAGAAAATCACCGAGCTGACGGCAGTGGAAAGTGTGCGCACCAACGAGCTGCGCCGCAACGAAGAGATGCAGATCAAGAAAAAGAATGTAGAGACACAAGAGACCATGCTGGAGCTGGACCGCCAAGCGGCCGACGCCCAGGCCCGCCAAGGCCGCGAGGTCGCATCGGTGCGTGCCCGTGAAGAATCCGAAACCGCGAAGGTGCAGGCCGAGGAAAGAACCAAGTCTGAAATGGCCCGCCTGCAAGGCGAGCAGTTGGTGGCGGTGCAAAGCGAAAACTCGCAGCGCGAGAAAGAAGTCGCCGAGAACAACCGCAAACGCGCCGTCGCGATTGAAGAAGAAAAGGTCACCCGCGCACGTGACCTCGAAGTGGTGGACCGCGAGAAAGAAGTGGCCCTGCAAAAAATCGACAAGGAACGCGCGCTGGAGGTGCAGAAGAAGGCCATTGCCGACGTGATACGCGAGCGCATCGTGGTGGACCGCACCGTGGCCGAACAGGAAGAAGCCATCAAGGAATTACGCATGGTCTCCGAGGCCGAGCGCAACAAAAAATCCACCATCATCCTGGCCGAAGGCGAGGCCGAGCAAAAGCTGATCACCGAGGTGAAGTCGGCCGAGGCGCAGGAGCGCCGTGCGCGCCACAAGGCCACGGAAGATATCACGCTGGCTGACGCCCACCTCAAGGTCTCCGAGAAAAACGCCGAGTCGAAGAAACGCGAAGCCGAAGGAATGGAGGCCATCAATGCCGCGCCCGGCCTGGCAGCGGCGCGGGTCATGACCGTCACCGCCGACGCCAAACAAAAGCAAGGCATGGCCGAAGCCCAGGTCATAGAGGCCACGTCGTTGGCCGAAGCCAATGGCATGAAAGCCAAGTTTGACGCCGAGGCGCAGGGCAAGGAAAAACTGGGCCTGGCCGAGGTCCAGGTGCGCACCGCTGGTGCCGAAGCCACCATCAAGGTCGGCGACGCGGATGCGCAAACCGTGCAGGCTCGCTTCTCTGCCGAGGCCAAGGGCCTGCGCGAGAAGTTCGAAGCCATGAAGGCCATGAGCCCGGAAACACGAGACCACGAAGAATTCCGCATGCGCCTGGAAATGCTGCACACCGAAACCCTGAAGGGCATCGAAGCACAAATGGCCATTGCCAAGGAACAGGCCGAGGTGCTGGGCAAGGCGCTGGCCAATGCCAAGATTGAAATGGTGGGCGGCGACGGCAGCTACTTCGACAGTTTCGTCAGCGCACTGGCAGTTGGCAAGGGCATAGACGGTGCCATCGCCAAGAGCGACACGTTGAAGATTGCACTCAAGGACCACTTGAACGGCGACCGCAACATGGTCGACGACGTGGGCCGTCTGGTCGGTTCCTTGGGCGACTCATCCAGCGAACTGAAGGACCTGGCGATTGCCTCCCTGCTGTCCAAGACAGGTAAGGATGGCAAAGGTGGCGGCAAGGCCGTCTAAGGCCAGGACCCCGGGCATGACGACTTCATCATTTCACTAACCGGCGCCATGGAATCCGCTGACATCGATCCCGCGCCAGCCGAGCAGACCGAAAACCTCGTAGCCGCCAGCGGCAGCTACGAGCTGCTGAAGAAACGCCTCAGCGCGCACGGTGAAGAACTGCGCAACAAGGCGCAGACCTTGAACGCGGCACGCGTGGCCGAGTTCGGAAAATCCGAACAATCGCTGGTGCTGCGCACCCGTGCCCGCACGGAGAACAACTGTGTGGCGCGCGACATTGTGCGTATTGGCGACCAGCTGCTGTTTGGCTACAACGTGTTCATAGGCCTGCGCAAGGAGACCAGCGTCAGCGATGTGTTTGGCCTGTACCGCCTGGCGGACCAACAGGGGGAACCCGAGCTGGAGGCCCTGCCGCTGGCCGGCAGTTTTTTGGAAGACGCACGTTTTGCGTCCGACTTCAAGGAGCTGTACGCTTACTACAAAAACGCCCAGTTGCTGCAACTGCGCGTCACACAGGGCAAGCTGCTGGCCTCGTTCCAGATCGGGCAGCAGGTGCAGGATGTGCGGGTGTTCCGCTGGCAGCTGGCCGCGGATGGCGCCATCCAGTACATCGACAACCGCGGCGAGCGCGACATTGCGCTGCCACCCAGCCACGACTTTGAGTGGACCCCCACAACGCGCGAAGACCATGTCGAAGGCCGCCACCCGCACATCAGCATTCTGGACACGGTGTTTGTGGAAACCGTGGGCGGCGACCTGACGGTCAAGATCGAGAACAATACCGAAAGCGGCCTGGGGATCTACAGCGAACCGGTGGAGGACAGGAACCAGTCGCTGACCGACGCCGAAGTGGCCTACGCCAAGCTGGGCCAGTTGATACTGCTGCGCATACGGCCCTACCGCGAGCAGGCCACCCGTTACCTGGTGTTCAACCAGCGCACACAACAGGTAACACGCATCGACGCGCTGGGCTTGTCCTGTGTACAGTTGCCCGAGGACCACGGCATTGTGTTCCCCGGCGGTTATTACCTGCAGTCGGGCGAATTCAAGCACTTTGATTTGCCGAGCGAAGTGGTCACAAGCCTGCGCTTCAAACGCATGCTGCGCTCGCCGAATGGCGAAGACGTGTTGTATGTGTTCTACCAGGCGGTCAGCGGCCACTACGCGCTGTTCACCTACAACCTGATCGACAAAAGCCTGGCTGCGCCCATCGTTGCCAATGGTTATGCGTTATATGCCGATGGCAAGGTGCTGGTGTTCCAGGTGGGGCCGGGTGAACCCACGCGTGTGCACCCCATGCAGCTGTGGCAAACCCCGTTTACCAGTGACGAACATGCAGGCGCCGCCACGCTGGGCACGGGCTTCTTCGGCCGCATCGGCAATGCGGACCTGGTGCGCGGTGTGGCCGACCTGATGGGCATTGCACGCGCCGTTCAAGAGCAGGCGCCGACCCGCGCCGCTTATGACGATCTGATACGCCAATGCGCCCGCGTGATTGACGCCTACTTCTGGCTGGCCGACGCCGAGGCCGGCGCTGCGCTGCAAGACCTGCAGCGCATCAGCGAAGCCGCACGCACCACGCTGGCCGAGTTTGAAAAAGTGGAGCAGATCCGCCGCGAGACCGCGCGTGCGTTGGACGAGGCGCAGACCAAGCAGAAGACACTGCTGGTCGACATTGCCAGCACGTTATGGCGCAAGCCCGAGGACTTTATCCACGCGCTGGGCCGCTTGCGCGAACGCCGTGGCCACCTGGAGACACTGAAGGAACTACGCTACACCGACCTGCCCCGCATCGAGGCCATGGGCACCGAGCTGGTGGCCGAGCAGCAGCGGGTGGGTGAGCGGGCCATGGTCTTCCTGGCCGATGAGCAGGCCTTTGCCAGCCACCGGCAGAACCTGAGCAAGCTCAGCGCCGACCTGGTGCAGGCGTCCACCAGCCAGGGCCTGCAAATCATCCTGGATGGTCTGGATGAAACTGCCGCCGGACTGGACCTGTTGACCGAACAACTGGGCGGCCTGCCCGGTGGCGACGCGGTGCAGCGCACCACCATTCTGGAGCGCATCTCCGCGCTCTACACCGACATCAACCGCCTGCGCGCCGACGCCCGCAGCCGGCGCAAGGCACTGGGCTCACACGAGGCGGCGGCGGAGTTTCTGGCGCAGTTCAAACTGTTTGGCCAGGCGGTGGAAAACGCACTGGACTTTGCCGACAGCCCCGAGAAATGCGACGAGGCCTTGACCCGCCTACTGGCCCAACTGGAAGAGCTGGAAGGCCGCTTTGCCGAACAAGAAAATTTTTTGGCCGACATCACCACCAAACGCGAATCCGTCTACGAAGCACTGACCGCACGCAAGCAGACCCTGACCCAGGCGCGCCAGCAGCGTGTGCAAGGCTTGATAGCCGCGGCCGGCCGTATTCTGGACGGCACACAACGCCGCGTGGCGCAACTGGCCAGCCTGGAAGAGGTGCACAGCTACTTCGCCGCCGACCTGTTGATCACCAAGCTGCGCAAGCTGGTGGACGATATGCGCGCATTGGGTGCGCAGGTGGCCGCCGACGATATCGAGACCCGACTCAAGACCAGCCGCGACCAGGCCCTGCGCGGCGTGCGCGACCAGCGTGAGCTGGTGACCGAGGGTGGCAACAACCTGCGCCTGGGCCAGCACGTTTTCACGATCAGCCGGCATCCACTGGAACTGACCCTGGTGCCCAACGGTGACGGCCTGGCCTACCACCTGACCGGCACGGACTACCAGGTGCCCGTAGTGGATGCCGCACTGGACACCTACAAGCCCTACTGGCAGCAGGCCCTGCCGTCTGAGACCGCCGCCATCAGCCGCGCCGAATACCTGGCAGGTTGCCTGTTGGACGCCACGCTGCAAGCCACCACACCGCTGCCCTGGGCGCGTATCACCGAGTTGATTGCACTGGGGCCGGAGGGCCACGCCGCGCTGCTGGACCATGTGCGGCAGTTTGCCGCCGAGCGTTACCAGGATGGCTACGAAAAAGGCGTGCACGACGAGGACGCCACACGCATCTTTAGCGCGCTGGCCGCCATGCAGGACGCAGCCGGCCTGCTGGCCTGGAGCCCCACTGAGCGGGCCTTGGCCTTGCTGTACTGGCAGGACGGTCGTTTTGGCGCCGAACGCGAATCCTTGCACCGCCGCGCACGCTCTGCATTGCAAGTGCAACAACTGTTTGGCGCACGTGAGAGCCTGGTATTGCTGGAACAGGAATGCGCGCAAGCGCTGGCCGTGTTTGCCAAGGCCGTTGGTTTTGAACTGCCCGCTTCTACCGACGGGACCGATGATGCCGAACGCCTGGCCTCCCTGTGCGCACAGGCCGCGGCTTACTTGGTGCGCGAAGTGGCCAACGAGAGTGGCGCCGAAATATGGGTCATCAGCGGCGCGGGCGAAGACCTGGCCGCCGCCCTGCAGCGCGAACTGGAGCGCGGTGGCCAATGGCCCGACTGGCAGCGCAGCCTGGAGGCATCGGCCCCGGCAGAGCGCTGGGAGCAGGCGCGCAGCTGGGTCAAGGCATTTGCCGGCACGCAAGACGCAGCCACCCACGCCTGGGTGGACGATGCGGCCAGTCTGTTGGCCGTGCCGGTGCAGCGCAGGCGTGTGAATGCCGCGCTGGACAGCACGGTCGAAGGCCTGCGCAGCGAACATGCGCGCGTCGAAAACGGCCGCATGGCGTTGAACCTGAATGACTTCTGGCGCCGCTTCACGTTCCACCGCGACCGCGTGGTGCCCGGCTTCCAGGCCTTGCAACGCCTGCACCATAGCCTGCTGACAGCAGAGAAGGCCCGCCTGAGCCTGGCCCAGTTCCAGGCCAAACCCCTGCCGACCTTTGTGCGCAACCGCCTGATCGACGAGGTCTACCTGCCGCTGATTGGCGACAACCTGGCCAAACAAATCGGCACCACCGGCGTGGGCAGCCGCACCGACCGCATGGGCCTGCTGCTGCTGATCTCGCCACCGGGTTATGGCAAGACCACGTTGATGGAATACGTGGCCGACCGCCTGGGCTTGGTGTTTGTGCGTATCAACTGCCCGGCGCTGGGCCATGACGTCACCGCGCTAGACCCGGCCTCGGCCGTCAACAGCGCCGCGCGCCAGGAGCTGGAAAAACTCAACCTGGGCCTGGCCATGGGCAGCAATGTGATGCTGTACCTGGACGACATCCAGCACA